>NZ_FCOK02000097.1 GCF_001544555.2 Caballeronia udeis
GATCCTCGCGGTATCGCTGGATCAGGCAGCGCTCGAAGCAATGCCGGTCAATGAATACGTTGATTTGTACGTGATTTAGTCAGCATTCGTCACCCGTTTTTAGATCACACGTTTCGAAGGTATTTCCTCGTTTAAACCAAGGAAAAAAACATGGCCCACAATCTCCACAAAACGCTCAAGGAATTCGACAGCGGTTCCGGCAAAGGCAAGTACTACTCGTTGCCCGCGCTCGGAAAGGCGCTGAACGTCAAGATCGAACGCCTCCCGGTGTCGATCCGCATCGTGCTCGAATCGGTGCTGCGCAACTACGACGGCAAGAAGATCGGCGAAGAACACATCAAGCAACTGGCGAACTGGAAGCCGGTCGCGGATCGTACCGATGAAATCCCGTTCGTCGTCTCGCGCGTCGTGCTGCAGGATTTCACCGGCGTGCCGCTGCTCGCCGATATTGCAGCCATGCGTGGCGTTGCGAAGCGTGCAGGCAAGGACCCGAAGGCAATCGAGCCGCTCGTGCCGGTCGACCTGGTGGTCGATCACTCGGTGCAGATCGATTACTTCCGTCAGAAAGACGCGCTCGACCTGAACATGAAGCTGGAATTCCAGCGCAATAACGAGCGCTACCAGTTCATGAAGTGGGGCATGCAAGCCTTCGATACGTTCAAGGTCGTGCCCCCGGGCGTGGGCATTGTCCACCAGGTGAACCTGGAATACCTGGCGCGTGGCGTGCACAAGAAGTCGGTCGACGGCGACACGGTGTATTACCCGGACACGCTCGTCGGCACGGACAGCCACACGACCATGATCAATGGTATTGGCGTGGTGGGCTGGGGCGTGGGCGGGATTGAAGCTGAAGCCGGCATGCTCGGCCAACCGGTGTATTTCCTGACGCCGGACGTGGTGGGCGTGGAACTGAAGGGCAAGATTCGCGAAGGCGTGACGGCAACCGACCTGGTGCTGACCGTTACCGAAATGCTGCGTAAAGAGAAGGTCGTCGGCAAGTTCGTCGAGTTCTTCGGCGAAGGCACGAAGTCGCTGTCGCTGCCGGACCGCGCGACCATCGGCAACATGGCGCCGGAATACGGTGCAACCATGGGCTTCTTCCCGGTCGATGAAAAAACCATCGACTACTTCAAGGGCACGGGCCGCACCGAAGCCGAAATCAAGGCGTTCGAAGCCTATTTCAAGGCGCAAAACCTGTTCGGCGTGCCGAAGGCCGGCGAGATCGACTACACGAAGACCCTGACGCTCGACCTCGGCACGGTTACGCCTTCGCTGGCGGGTCCGAAGCGTCCGCAAGACCGTATCGAAATCGGCAATGTGAAGTCGAACTTCACCGAGCTGTTTTCGAAGGCTGTCAGCGACAACGGCTTCGGCAAGAAGGCTGCCGATCTGGACAAGCAATACACGACCACGAACAAGGTCGATGTGAAGAACGGCGACATCCTGATCGCCGCCATCACGTCGTGCACGAACACGTCGAACCCGAGCGTCCTGCTGGCCGCCGGTCTGCTGGCCAAGAAGGCTGTGGAAGCGGGTTTGACCGTTGCACCGCACATCAAGACGTCGTTGGCGCCGGGATCGCGGATCGTCACGGAATACCTGACGAAGACCAACCTGCTGACCTACCTCGACCAGCTCGGCTTCACGCTGGCCGCGTACGGCTGCACGACATGTATTGGCAACGCGGGCGACCTGACGCCGGAACTGAACGACGCGATCACGAAGAACGACATCGTGGCAGCCGCCGTGCTGTCCGGTAACCGTAACTTCGAAGCGCGTATTCACCCGAACATCCGCGCCAACTTCCTGGCTTCGCCGCCGCTGGTCGTGGCTTACGCCATTGCCGGGAACATGACGGTCGACCTGATGACGGAACCGGTCGGCAAGGGCAAGAACGGCAAGGACATCTTCCTCGGCGACATCTGGCCGACGAGCGAAGAAGTCAACGCGCTGCTGAAGTACGCGCTGGACGCCGATGCGTTCCGCAAGAACTACGCCGAACTCACGAAGACCGGCGACTTGTGGAGCAAGATCGAAGGCGAAGCGGGCCAGGTGTATGACTGGCCGAAGTCCACTTACATTGCCGAGCCGCCGTTCTTCGGCAAGGACTTTTCGATGACGCCGGCCGACAGCATTCCGGCCGTCAAGGGCGCACGTCCGCTGGGCATTTTCGGTGACTCGGTCACGACCGACCACATCAGCCCGGCTGGTTCGATCAAGGAAAGCTCGCCGGCAGGCGTGTGGCTGAAGGCGAACGGCGTGCAGAAAGCCGACTTCAACAGCTACGGCTCGCGTCGCGGCAATCATGACGTGATGATGCGCGGCACCTTCGCGAACGTGCGGATCAAGAACCTGATGATCCCGCTGAAGGAAGACGGTTCGCGCGTGGAAGGCGGTCTGACGATATTCCAGCCGAGCGGCGAAGAAATGTCGATCTATGACGCAGCCATGAAGTACATCGACGAAGGCACGCCGACCATTGTGTTTGCCGGCGAAGAGTACGGCACGGGTTCGTCGCGTGACTGGGCCGCCAAGGGCACGCAATTGCTCGGCGTGAAGGTTGTCGTGGCGCGCAGCTTCGAGCGGATCCATCGTTCGAACCTGGTCGGCATGGGCGTGTTGCCGCTGCAGTTCAAGGGCACGGACAGCGTCCAGTCACTGAACATCACGGGCGAAGAAACGTTCGATATCGAAGGCCTTACGTCCGATATCAAGCCGCAGCAGGAAGTGACGCTCGTGATCCATCGCAAGGATGGCAGCGAGCAGCGCGTGACGGTGTTGCTGCGTATCGATACGCCGATTGAAGTGGATTACTACAAGCACGGCGGGATCCTGCCGTTCGTGCTGCGCTCGCTGCTGGCAGCGTAAGTTTTCCGCTTTTCCGCGGTAGCTTTTTGCAGGTGACCGCGCCCTTTTGAGATCAGGGCGCGGGAACGTTGAACCCGGCTTCGGCCGGGTTTTTTTTCGCGTCTTGGTCCAGCCTAAAAACCCGGACGAAAACTAACAGCAAAAAAAAAGCGACGCGGCCGAAGCCGCGTCGCGTTTTTACCTGAAGCTACCTGCTATTCGTCTTACCGCGCCTCGCTCACAAACTTCGTCACGAGATACGCTTCCATGGCTTCGCTGCCGCCTTCCGAGCCGTAGCCCGAATCCTTCACGCCGCCAAACGGCGTTTCCGGAATTCCGAGCCCATGGTGGTTGATCGACACCATGCCGCTTTCAATGTCCTCGCCCACCACCGCCGACGTCGCGCTCGAGCGCGTGTACGCATACGCTGCCAGGCCATACGGGAGACGGTTCGCTTCCACAATCGCTTCGTCGTAAGACTTGAAGGTCGAAATCGGTGCGATTGGGCCGAACGGTTCTTCCGTCATGATGCGGGCCGACATCGGCACATTGGCGAGCACCGTCGGCGCAAAGAAATAGCCTTCACGGCCGATGCGTTCTCCACCCGTCAGCACCTTGGCGCCCTGTTCCACCGCATCGGCGACCAGACGTTCCATCGCCTGCAGGCGGCGGCCGTTGGCAAGCGCTCCCATTTGCACGCCTTCTTCCAGGCCGTTGCCGACCTTGAGCTTCTTCGTCGTCGCGACGAAATGCTCCGTGAATTCCTCGTAAGCGGATTCCTCGACGATAAAACGCGTCGGAGAAATGCACACCTGACCGGCATTACGGAACTTGGCGCTGGCCAGAAGCTTGGCTGCGCGCGGGATGTCGGCGTCGGCGAAAACCAGCGCGGGGGCGTGGCCGCCGAGTTCCATCGTGGCGCGTTTCATGTGCTCGCCGGCCATCGCGGCCAGCAACTTGCCGACTGCGGTCGAGCCCGTGAACGAGATCTTGCGGATCAGCGGATGCGCGATCAGAAACTTCGAGACGTCGGCGGGCACGCCGAACACGAGGTTCAGCACGCCGGCGGGCAACCCTGCGTCGATATAAGCCTGAACCAGCGCCGCGCAGCTTGCCGGCGTTTCTTCCGGTCCTTTCAGGACCACCGAGCACCCTGCCGCGAGCGCCGCCGACACCTTGCGCACGGCCTGATTGATCGGGAAATTCCACGGCGTGAAGGCGGCCACCGGGCCGACCGGCTCACGCGTCACGATCTGGCGCACATTGCCGGCACGCGCCGGGATCACGCGGCCGTACGTGCGGCGCGCTTCTTCAGCGAACCAGTCGATGGTGTCCGCTGCGCCCAGCACTTCAATGCGCGATTCGACCAGCGGCTTGCCCTGCTCCATGGTCATGATCGCGGCCACTTCCTCGGCGCGGTCGCGCAGGTTCTGCGCGGCACGGCGCATCAGCTTGCTGCGATCGAATGCCGATACCTTGCGCCATGCCGCAAAACCGCGTCCGGCGGCTTCGGCAGCGTCGGCGAGATGCTGTTCGCTTGCCAGCGAGAGACGGCCGATTTCCGCTTCCGTCGCCGGATTGACGACGGCGGTGTCGCGGCTGCCCGCGCGCCATGCGCCGTCAATGTACAACTGCGTGTTCGGGTAATGACGCGAAAGAGTGCTGTCGCTCATGCTTGGCTCCTGATGTCCGTGGTGGTCGCGGTTATTGGGGAAACTGCCGCCGGGGCCGGGTCGACATTCTCGACAGTCGAAACCCGGTGAATTAACCATTTATGGTAACGCGATCACGAGGGTTTTGCTCGCGGCTCTGAATCGGGGCGCTGCCGCGGCTGCAGGGGGCGGTTTTATGTCGGCTATTGCCCCGGGTTTGAACTTAAACTGACCGCTGCCGGCGGCAAGCCAGCTGCCAGGCGCGAGCCCGACAACCCCGACGGAATTCAGCCGATAAACCCCTCGTGCTCACGAAAAAACTCACGCCCACGCCCGAACTCCGGCGCTTCGCCCGCACGCTCATCAGTTGCCTGCTCAGCTACGCCGTCGCCAAACTCGCCACGCTGCCCGAGCTTTACTGGGCGGTCATCACCACGCTGGTTGTCGTCACGCAGCCGAGTCTCAACCAGGCGCTGAACATCGGCCGCGACCAGATCGTCGGTGCGGTGATTGGTGGCGTGATCGGCATGGTCGGCTTGTTCGCCATCGTCCGCGGCGCGCAGCCGCTCATCGTGTTCGCCATTGCGCTCCTGCCGCTCGCCGCACTGGCCGCCTGGCGGCCGACCCTCCGGCTCGCCTGCGTCACGCTCGTCGTCGTTGTGCTGGTTCCGGCAAGCGGCCTGGGCTCGCCGTTCGAACGGCCGATCGACCGCTTGTGCGAAATACTGATCGGCGCGGGTTCAGCGCTCCTTGTCGCGTTCCTGATGCCAAACCGCGCGATCAATATGGCCCATGACCGCGCGAGTGAAATCGTCCTCGCGCTGGGCGAACTGATCACGCTGACCCTGCACAAGCCCGGTGACGTGGACAAAGCCGAACTTC
The DNA here is from genome assembly GCF_001544555.2 of Caballeronia udeis. Classification (GTDB taxonomy): domain Bacteria; phylum Pseudomonadota; class Gammaproteobacteria; order Burkholderiales; family Burkholderiaceae; genus Caballeronia; species Caballeronia udeis. Next base: position 5,382 of record NZ_FCOK02000097.1, read on the forward strand.
TGCATCGGCGTTGCGCGGCCGCCGAACAGGCACTCGACGAGGCCATCACTGAAGCGGGCCGCGAGCACATCATCGTGCCGGTGAAGCCCACGCGCGGGAACGTGATCGGCAAGGTCGCGCCCATGCTGACCCGGCTGCATCGGGACGCGCTGTTTCTGGGCCAGGCTTTTGCCGGCGATCCGCAACTCGCGGGGCGACTGAGTGCGGCCAATCGCGATGCGCTGAACGTCACCGCCGACGCGTTCGCAGAGTCTTCAAAAACATTGGCCGCCACACTCGATGCCGATCACAGCCATCAGGACGAGAACGTCCGGCTCGCGCGTGCGTCGTTCGAACGACTGAGAACGGCATCGAACAACGCATGCGAAACGATGGAGAAAAACACCGTCCTGCCTTTCGTGATGAACCTGCTGGTCCAGGATTTCGGGGATCTGATCGCGACGGTGGAAGTGCTGGATAAACGGGGGTAGGAAAGGAGCGGGCACTCCACAGGTCCGCCATGGACCAAGTCAGCAAATCTCGTCGCCACCGCCCTACAGAACGCCCATCGGGCAACGCATACGCACGGCTCGGAGCCGTGCGCCATCTTCCCGCCATCTCGCGGCCATCTTGACGCCACCGCGGTTGCCTATCATCTGTATCGAACCTGGGCGTAGAACGCCGAAAACCATTTCGGTCCTCTTCTATCCGTGCTTCAACGGGAATTTGACACATGAACGACAAGCCTCAGCAACCAGACACTACTGATGATGAACCGGCGACGCTCTTCGAGCGCGTGACACGCCGCTCTTTTTTGACACGCGTCGGTGCGGCGGGAGTCGCCGTGAGCACCGGGCAACTTCATTCTCTTGCTCTCGCGGATTCCGACGACGCAGGCCAGAACGGCGCGCCAAGCGACGTCGCGCCGACGGAGAGTGGCAACGTTCATGTGCGGTTGAACGTCAATGGCACGCTCCATGAACTGAATATCGATCCACGCACCACCCTGCTCGATTGCGTGCGCGAACATCTGCGCCTCACCGGCACCAAGAAGGGCTGCGACCACGGCCAGTGCGGCGCGTGCACGGTCCACGTGGATGGCAGGCGGGTGAATTCGTGCCTGAGCCTTGCGGCCACTCACGAAGGCGAAGCGATCACCACGATCGAAGGCATTGGACGGCCGGGCAACCTGCATCCGATGCAAGCAGCCTTCGTCGAGCATGACGGCTTCCAATGCGGCTACTGCACCTCCGGGCAGATCATGTCCGCCGTGGCGCTGCTCAACGAGCCCTACGGCCACAGCGACGAGGACGTCAAGGAAGCGATGAGCGGCAATATCTGCCGCTGCGGCGCCTATTCGAACATCGTGTCCGCGATCCAGCAAGTTCGCCGGAAAGCCTGAGCGGAGCAAACGAATGGAACACTTTCAGCTCAAGCGCGCGGCCAATGTCAAACAGGCGCTGGACATGGCAACGACGCAGACCAGTGCAGCCAGCACGCAAGGCACACGCTTTCTGGCCGGAGGCACGACACTGCTCGACCTGATGAAGCTCGACGTGGAGCGCCCGACACAGGTCATTGACATCCACCGCCTGCCGCTCGACAAGGTCGAAACGCTCGACGGCGGCGGCGTCACGATAGGCGCGACGGTGCGCAATGCCGATCTCGCGAATCATCCATCGATCAAGACGCACTATCCCGTGCTGTCCCAGGCGTTGCTCTCGGGCGCCTCGGCGCAGTTGCGCAACATGGCAACGACCGGCGGCAACCTGCTGCAACGAACACGCTGCGTTTATTTCCGCGATACGCAAACACCCTGCAACAAGCGCGAACCAGGCAGCGGGTGCTCCGCGATCGACGGCTTCAACCGTAATCTCGCCATCCTCGGGACGAGCGACCACTGCATCGCAACCAATCCGTCGGACATGAATGTCGCCCTGACGGCGCTCGAGGCGAGCGTGCACATCGAGAGTCCGCAGGGCAAACGAAGCATCGCCATTGACGACTTTTTCCTGTTGCCCGGCACTACACCTGAACACGAAACGTCGCTCAATGCCGGCGAGCTGATCACCCACGTAACGCTTCCCGCGCCGATGCCCGGAAATCGCAGCGTCTATCTGAAACTGCGTGACCGTGCTTCGTACGAGTTTGCGTTGGCGTCGGCCGCGGTCATCGTGACGGTATCGTCCGGCAGGATCGACCACGTCAGGATCGCGCTCGGCGGTGTGGGCGTGAAGCCATGGCGCTCACGCGAGGCGGAAGCGGCACTTCTCGGACGCGCACCCGATGCCGCCGCGTTTCGTGCGGCAGCCGAAGCCGCGCTTCAGACAGCCCGCCCGCAAAGCCAGAACGGCTTCAAGGTCGAACTGGCGAAGCGCTGCATTCAGCACGCACTCATGTTTGCCACCCAGACTGCCTGACGCGACAACGCGTGGCGCGGAGAACACTATGCAATTAGCTTCGAAGAAAGCGCAGCCGTTGATTGGCGGCGACTTCCAAAGAATCGACGGTCCGCTCAAGGTAAGCGGCCTCGCGACGTATACGTCGGATTTCATCTTGCCCGGGATGCTCTACGCCGTGCCCGTATGCGCGACGATCGGCAAGGGACGTGTGACGCGGCTCGACACCGCTGCTGCCGCGAAAATGCCCGGCGTAAAAGCGGTCTTCACACGCGAGAACATCGGCAAGTTTTATCGTGTCGGCTTCGCATCAGATGCGAAAATCGACGAAAAGCGCCCGCCCTTCGAGGATGACATCGTCTACTACTACGGCCAGTACCTTGCCGTAGTAGTGGCCAATACCTTCGAGCAGGCAACCGCAGCGTCCGCTGCCGTGAAGGTAAGCTATTCGACGAGCCAGCCCGATGTGCGCACGGAGATGTCGGCGGAAAACACGCCTTCTGTCGATACGCAGCGAGGCGACGTTGACACCGCTTTCGCCAATGCGCCTGATGCGCTCAAGCTTGACCAGACCTACACCACTCCGATCGAAACGCACAACCCGATCGAACTGCACGCGACTGTCGCCGCATTCGATGGCACAAACTATACGTTCTACGAAACATCCCAGTCGATTGTCAACCAGCGGCAGGTCATGGCGCTGATGCTCGGCGTGCCGGAAGATCAGGTGCGCGTGATCATGAAATACCTTGGCTCGGGATTCGGAGGGAAGCTGTTTCCATGGTCGCATTCGTTGCTCGCTGCCGCCGCGTCGCGCAATCTGCAGCGCCCCGTGAAGCTCGTGGTGACCCGCGAGATGATGTTTCATAACGTGGGCCACCGCACCAGCACGCAGCAGCGCATGCGTTTGTCGGCAACGCCCGATGGGCGCTTCACCTCGTTCCAGCAGGACTATATCTATCAGACGGCTCGACAGGAAACTCGCAAGGAGAACTGCGGAGAAGCGACGGGCTACCTGTACAGCTCGCCTAACCTGCGCGTGACTGCCGCCTTCGCGCGCCGGGACATCGCACCCAGCACGTCCATGCGCGGCCCAGGTGCGGTTCCCGGCCTGTTCGCAATCGAGTCGGCTGTTGACGAACTCGCCATCAAGCTCAACGTCGATCCGGTCCGCTTGCGCCTGATCAACGAACCCGCCATGGACGAAAGCCGGAACGTGCCGTTCTCGTCCCGGCACCTCAAGGAGTGCCTGACGCTCGGCGCTGACAAGTTTGGCTGGTCGAACCGCACCGCTGCCGTCGGCTCGATGCGGCGCGATGGCCTGGTGGTCGGTTGGGGTGCCGCAGCGGGGTCGTGGGCAGCGAGGCGCTTACCCGCTGAAGCGATCGTCGAACTGCATGGGGATGGGACTGCTCGCGTAGCGACGGCGACGCAGGATATCGGCACGGGCACCTACACCATCCTGGCCCAGATGGTCTCCAATCTGACCGGAATCGCGCTCAACAAGATTTCCGTGATAATCGGCGATACACGTTTGCCGCCGGGACCATTGTCCGGTGGCTCGATGGTGACCGCGTCGCTCGTTCCCGCCGTGACGCAGGCCACCCAGGCTGTCGTACAGCAACTTCTTGCGACTGCCGCCGGGGCGGACAATTCGCCGTTCAAGGGGCAGCCGGTGGACGCGCTGGGTTTCGAACAAGGCATGGTCTATCACAAAGGGACCTCGCCCGGAGCGGGCGTGCCATTTGAACGAATTCTGGCACCTGCGCAGGTCAGCATCCTGCTGGGCAGAGGTCGTTCCGCTGCGAGCCAGGCAGATGCCGACGCGGACAAAGTATCGATCCACTCGTATTGCGCGCATTTTATCGAGGTCACGTGGCAGCCGGAAACCGCACCGTTACGTGTGAGCCGGGTTGTGAGCGTGATCGACGGAGGCAAGATCATCAATGCGCGCACGGGTCTGAACCAGATCGAAGGGGCGATCGTGATGGGCGTCGGCATGGCGCTGTTCGAGGAGACGCACTACGACTCGCGTTCAGGCGCGCCGCTGAATCGCAACCTCGCCGACTATGTGATGACGACACATGCCGATTCACCGAAGATGGACGTAACGTTCCTGGACTATCCGGATTTCGCACTGAATCCACTCGGTGCGCGCGGGATTGGAGAGATCGGCCTGGCAGGCATTGCGCCTGCCATTACGAATGCCGTCCATCATGCGACAGGAATACGCGTGCGCAATCTTCCTGTGCGGATCGAAGACCTTCTGGCGGCGCGAGGACAGGCCTAACGCCGCACTAAGCCATTACATCGGCGGCGCAACGCCATCCTTCTCAACCACTACGCGCGACGCCGCAAACTGCGTACCACTCACCGGCGTCGCGACGATAAACACCTTCTTGCCCGCGACCAGGTCCGTGCGCGCCGGCGCGAACGTCACCACAGGCACGCCGTCCCGCACGGTCACCGTGTTGCTGCCGCCCTTGTATGACAGCTTCAGGTCACGCCCGCTCGTGCCTGTCACCGCCTGGTCGACATTCGCGTTCGGCATCGTGCTGTTCGGCGAGAGATCCCGCATCGTTCCAATCATCAGCCCATTTAGCAACTCAATCGAACACGATTCATGCGGACCTTCGTTATGCAGTATCAACTCGCATATTTTGCGTTAGCAGTTTCGCAATTATTTAGGCGATATTTTATATCGACTGCGACATTCCTATTTGTACCGAGCGACAATATTTATGAAAAAAACCGATTCAGATAATTGCGCGAAGTCAAATTCAATTGCGTGAAACTATCCAGAAACTGCCAACTCTGCATTGATAGCTCGTGATGATATTCGCTTGTCCACAATTTCATGATTCGACTCGTCCGCGCATTCGGAATTATCCCAATCTAAAACATGGCCATGGTGTATCGGCGCTCGCCTTCTCGCATTGCTGACTGGCTGAGCATTGGGCCCGTATGGCTTGGACTGTGAAGCTTGCCTCGAAGCGCGTTTAAAGGGCTGATAGACGACCTGCTCCGTCCTTAAGAATTTAAGAACTGTCTCATTAAGTCTTAAATTCGAAAGCATTACATTGGGTTGTCGCCGGAAGAAGTAACAAATTGATCGGATTCATCTCTTTTCTACGGTCGATTTCTCAATTCTTCCGCTCTCCCGCCTGACTGGCGAAATGCCCTGATAGGGCCGCTTCTACAGCGAACGGCAAGTTGCCGCCTATTCAAAGGATAAAAACATGAACACGTCTTATAAAACCGTATGGAATGAAACCACCCAAGCTTATGTTGCGGCGTCGGAAGTAGCGAAAAGTCGCGGCGGGAAGAGCCGGGGCAAGAAGGCGCTTCTCGGAATTCTGCTGGCGACCGGGCTCGCTGACAGTGGGTTCGCTCTTGCCGACGGTTTTTCGTCCGGCAGCGGGGCGGTCGCGGTCGGTGCGAACGACACTGCTGTCGGTAATAACGCATACACATCCTCTAAGACGTGCCCTGGACAGGCCGTATCGGATTATTCAAGCTCTTTCGGGTACTCGGCGTCCGCAAGCGGTTGTTCAGCGACGGCGATCGGTAATGGTGCGCAGGCGGGGACAGCAGCTTTGGCCTCAACTTCGACATATACAACGGCCGTAGGAGGGGGGGCTCAAGCGCTGGCTGTCCAGTCGACAGCGCTGGGTTCGAACGCCATCGCCAGTCAGGACAATGCAACGGCGGTGGGAGCGTTCAGCCAAGCTAAAGGGGTGTCGGCATTCGCAATGGGTGCTCAGGCTAAAGCACTCGCCGATGACTCCTGGGCTAACGGCACCAGCGCGACAGTCAATACGGGAGCGTCGCGCTCGATCGCCGTTGGTTCGAACTCATCGATCGCGGCCAACATGACAGACAGCCTTGCGATGGGGTCTTCCTCAACGGTTAGTTCGTTGGGTTCGATGGCGATCGGCTCCTCCACCAATGTTGGTACCGGAGCAAACAATTCGACTGCCATTGGTTACAAAGCACAAGTCAACAACAACGCCACTAACTCCATGGCGCTTGGCGCGAATTCGGTTGCAAGCGTTGCCAACTCTGTGTCTGTTGGCGCTGCCGGCTCGGAGCGTCAAATTGTAAACGTGGCGGCCGCTAAGCAGGGCACGGGCGCGGTCAACTATGCGCAATTGCAGGCGGCGGGCCTGACGGTCGACACGAGCGGCAACGCAACGAACTCGTTCGTCGCGTACGACGATGCGACCCAAGGCAAGGTGACGCTTGGGGGCGCCTCAGGTACGGTACTGACGCACGTGGCGGCTGGCGAGGTGTCGGAGTCGAGCACGGATGCAGTGAACGGCTCGCAGCTGCACACGACGAACCTGAACGTTACGCAGAACACCACCGATATCGCGAAGAACGCGACTGACATCACGAACGTCGATTCGCGCGTGACGACCGTTGCAAACTCGGTCACAGACATCACGAACCAGCTCAACAGCGGCGAAGTGGGCCTGGTGCAACAGGACCAGACCACCCGCAACCTGACGGTCGGTGCTGCGACGGACGGCCTGCAGATCAGCATGGCCGGCGCGGCGGGCAACCGCGTGGTGACGGGCGTGGCGGCTGGCGGGGTGTCGGAGTCGAGCACGGAGGCGGTGAACGGCTCGCAGCTGTACGGCGTGTCCCAAAGCGTCGCGGATGCGATGGGCGGCGGCTCGAGTGTGAATGAGGATGGTTCGGTGACGAAGCCGCAGTACGACATCGGCGGCAACACCTTCGGCAACGTGGGTGACGCGCTGACCAACCTGGATGGCCGTACCACGCAGAATACCGACAACATTGCGACCATGAGCAGCGCGCTGAAAGACATCAACAGCGGCGGCGGCATGACGTACTTCCACTCGAACTCGATGCTGCCGGATTCGCAGGTAACAGGCACGGATTCGGTCGCGATCGGTGGCAATGCGCAAGCTTCAGCAAATGGCTCGGTGGCGCTGGGTGCAAATTCGGTGGCGGATCGTGCAAACGCGGTGTCGGTCGGCTCGGCCGGCAACGAACGGCAGATCAGCAACGTCGCAGCCGGTACAGCTGATACGGATGCAGTGAACGTCGCGCAGTTGAAGGCGACCGGAGTGATCGACAGCAACGGCAACACGAAGGCCGTGGTGACCTACGACCACAACGCCGACGGTTCGGCGAACTACGGCAGCGCGACGATGGGTGACGGCGTCCCGGGTGGCACGACGATCCACAACGTGGCAGCCGGTGTAGACGATGCGGACGCAGTGAACGTCGCTCAAATGAACGCGGCGATCGGTGACCTGGCGACCATCGCGGCGAACGCGGCGGCGAATGTGTCGAACCCGCTCATTGCAGTGGACTCTGACCCCGCTGCCAAAGCAGCAACGGCAAGCGGCAAGCATGCCACGGCGATAGGCGCTAACGCGGCGGCTTCCGGTACCAATGCGGTTGCGATGGGCGCGGGCGCAGTGGCGAGTGCGGACAACTCCGTGGCGCTGGGTGCGAACTCGGTGGCCGACCGCGCGAACTCAGTGTCGGTGGGTGCAGCAGGCAGCGAGCGTCAGGTCACGAACGTCGCAGACGGTACGCAAGGTACCGACGCGGTGAACCTGAACCAGTTGAACGCGGCGGCGACGCAGTCCAACAACTACACCGACGGCCGTATTGCCGGTGTGCAGAGCCAGCTCAACCAAGTCTCGAAAAGCGCGTATGCCGGCGTGGCAGCGGCGATGGCGATGCCCAATCTGACGCCCTCGGGTCCGGGCAAGACTATTGTTGCAGCGGGTGGCGCGGTTTATAAGGGCCAATCGGCAACAGCGGTGGGCGTAACCCATCGCTCGGAAAACAACCGCTGGACTACGAATGGTGCTGTTTCGGTGACGTCAAGTGGCGATGCGGGCGTACGTGCCCAGGTCGGTTACGAGTTTTAACCAGCCGCACCGCCGATAACGTGCGGTAGTTGAACGAGAAACCCCGGCAGCCTTTCGGCTGCCGGGGTTTCTCGTTACTTGGCCAGGGACTCACTCTGCCGCAAAGCATCTTCCCCAACCCGCTACCCAAACTCAAGCCGCTCAATCAGGCCTTACATCGGCGGCGCAACGCCATCCTTCTCAACCACTACGCGCGACGCCGCAAACTGCGTACCGCTCACCGGCGTCGCGACGATAAACACCTTTTTGCCCGCGATCAGGTCCGTGCGCGCCGCCGGCGCGAACGTCACCACAGGCACGCCGTCCGGCACCGTCACCGTGTTGCTGCCGCCCTTGTACGACAGCTTCAGGTCACGCCCGCTCGTGCCCGTCACGACCTGGTCGACATTCGCATTCGTCATCGTGCTGTTCGGCGAGAGGTCCCACGCATAGTGGCCTTCACCCGTGCCGCGTGCCGCTTCCGGGAATACCAGCACTTCGGTCGCCGTCATCTTGCCGTCGGTACCCGTAGTCGCTGCCGTACCGATGAACGAGCCGGCCTTGATGTCGGAGAGCTTGATGTTCTTCACCGCGGTGACCGGTGTGTCCTGCTTCATGTCGATTGTCACGGTGTCGCCGCTGCGACGATGCACGGTCAGCGTATCGCCGGAAAACGAGACAATATCGCCGCGAATACGCGCGGGTTTGGCCGCCGGCGCCTGGGCAAATGCAACGCCGGCAAACGCGAGCACAACAACCGATACACCGAGTTTCAAACGCAATGAAGTAGATGACGCAATAGACATGGAGGCTCCAGTTTTAGTATTTGACGCGAGAAAATTCAGGCACCGCCGAACCAGTTGTAACCCTGGTTCTCCCAGTAACCGCCGGGATATTCGTTCGTCACGGTGATCGAGACAATATGCTTCGGGTTCTTGTAGCCAAGCTTCGTCGGCATGCGCAGCTTCATCGGGAAGCCGTACTTCGGCGGCAGGACCTGGCCGTCGTACGTCAGCGTCAGGAGCGTCTGGGCATGCAGCGCGGTCGGCATATCGATGCTGGTTGAATAGTTATCAGCGCAGTGAAACGCCACGTATTTGGCCGTGGTGTCGGCGCCGGAGCGCTTGAGGAAGTCGGCGAAACGCACCCCGCCCCACTTGCCGATCGCGCTCCATCCTTCAATGCAGATGTGCCGCGTCACCTGGCTTTCCTGCGGCAACGCACGCAGCTCTTCAAGCGTCCAGACGTTCTTGCCCTTCACCAATCCACCAACCGGCAGCTTATACGTGGCTGCATCGACGATCGGTACATCGTCGATGTCGTAGAACGCGTTGAACGGGAACGGCCGCGTGATCATCGACTCGGGATAGGTCGGCGCGAGCTTGTTCGGATCGAAGAGGAAGGCCTGTGCTTCGTCATTGAAACGCGACATGGTCCGCAACACGGTGTTCACGGATTTATCGTCGGAGATATTGCAGCCTGACAGCATCATGAGACCGCCAAGCGACAAAATGCGTTTGCCGAAAAGTCGCCGCGCAGGCGCCTTCAGTTCATTGCGCGCATCTTTGAGAATGTTGTCGACATCAAGCTTCGACGCAATCAGTTCGCTCTTTCTGTTCAGCATGGTTCAACGGCCCCGGATCATCAGCAACAACGAGCGTGGAACGAGCGCGACCATCACCACGTGCAATACGAAAAACGCCACCAGGAAACTCATCGCGAAGAAGTGCACCACGCGAGCGTTGTCGTAACCGCCCATGAGGTCGCGCAGCCAGGGGAATTGCACCGACTTCCAGACCGCAAGACCCGACAGGATGACGACCACAATGTCCACGATCACCGCCAGATACGCAGCCTTCTGCACGGCGTTGTAATGCGTGAGATCGTCATGCTTGAGCTTGCCGGTCAGCGCGGCACGCAGATCGCCGAAGATGCTTTTGACGCTGAGCGGAAACAGCTTGCGGCGAAACCGTCCGGAGACGATGTTCAGCCCCACGTACACCAGGAAGTTCGCGACCAGCACCCACATGGCCGCGAAGTGCCACAGCAACGCGCCGCCCAGCCATCCGCCCAACGTGATGCTTGACGGAAAAACCAGCGAAGGGAAAATCGGCGAAGCGTTATAGACCTGCCAGCCGCTCGTCACCATCACCACCACCGCCAGCGCGTTGATCCAGTGCGTGATGCGAACCCAGCCGGGCTGGGCTATGACATGAGTCGAAAGTTGAGTCGAAGATGAATTCAAGCTCGCCTCGTGATGGGATGGATCGAACGGGATGCAAAGATGCTGTGACTTGAGGATTCGGGGGACTTGATGGGCACATGACCACGCCGCAAGGTGCCAAGGCACGATCCGCGAAGGCCTCGTCTGGATTCCATCTTAGCTACCGCACGCTGATCGGCGGATGACGCGTTAATGACTTTTTTGTCATCTTTTCCCCGCGTCGAGGCAGGTGGATAGAATGGACCTTATTTCTAACGCAAACCCGCACGCAACCCCACGCAACCCCTTACGCAAAGCGAAGCGCCCCCGGTATGACCATCCTGGTTATAGAAGACGACCGCAAGACCGGCGACTATCTGAAGAAGGGCCTCACTGAGTCCGGGTATCAGGTCGACCTGATCCGCAACGGCGCCGATGGCCTGCATCAGGCGCTGGCGCATCCCTATGAGCTGATCGTGCTCGATGTGATGCTGCCCGGCCTGGACGGGTGGCAAATCATGCAGGCGTTGCGCGCGAAACGCGACTTGCCTGTCATTTTCCTGACCGCGCGTGATCACGTCCGGGACCGTATTCACGGCCTTGAACTGGGTGCGGACGATTACCTGGTCAAGCCCTTCTCGTTCACCGAACTCGTGCTGCGCATCCGCACGTTGCTGCGGCGCGGCGTAGTACGGGAGTCGGACGTATTCCAGGTCGCGGATCTTCACGTCGATGTGCTGCGCCGCCGCGTGACACGCCAAGGTACGGACATCGCACTGACGAACAAGGAATTCGCGTTGCTCCATCTCTTCTGCAAGCGGCAGGGCGAAGCGTTGTCGCGGACCTTGATTGCATCGGAAGTGTGGGACATGAATTTCGACAGCGATACCAACGTGGTCGATGTCGCCGTCAAGCGCCTGCGCGCGAAACTCGATCAACCCTTCGATATCAAGCTGATCCACACGGTGCGCAGCATCGGTTATTCCTTCGGTGCATCCGGGGACTCGCATTGAGTCCGCTATGGCGCTCGCGTTCACTGGTGGTGCGCATCACCTGCCTGTTCGCGCTGATCGTATGCGTGGTGGTCAGCATGGTTGGCGCGTCGCTCTATCACGCGACCAGCGCCACGCTGTCCACGCGCGCCGACTACCAGTTGATCGGGCGTGTCGAACACTTTCGCTCGCTGCTGCACGACCTTTACACGATCAAGGAAATCGAAGCGCGGCCCAAGCTGTTCGAGACCATGCTCGGCGACAGTCAGGACGTGATTATTTTCCGGCGCCCCGGCCTTCCGCCGTTCATCAGCGTGAACCCGGAAAACATGCCGTTGCCGCCGCTTGTTCCCGTGCCCGTGCAACGCGCCGTCAACCTCGACGCGCTCTATGAAGGCTCGCGCCGGGACGGCGTACGCATGCGCTGGGTCGCAGCTCAAGCGCAGGTAGGCGACAGCGGCCAGGTCATCGAGATCATCGCGGCACACGTCATGACGCAGGAAGCGCGGGTGCTGTCGACGTATCTCGTGCGGGTCTGGATCAACGTGGTGTGTGCGGTGCTGATTACCGCGCTGCTCGCATGGTGGGTATCGAGCCGCGGTCTTGCGCCGCTGCGAAAAATGGCCGACAGGGTCGCCGGTATCACACCCGACACGCTCTCCGCCAGACTCGATATCAAGAACACGCCCACCGAACTGCAAAGCCTCGCGATGTCGTTCAACGCCATGCTCGACCGCCTGGCGACCGGTTATGAACGGCTGCTGCAGTTCTCCGCGGATCTCGCGCACGAGGTACGCACGCCTATCGGCGTGCTGATCGGACAGACGCAGGTCACGCTCGCGCATACCCGCAGCGAGAGCGAATACAAGAGCGTGCTGGAGTCGAATCTGGAGGAGCTGGAGCGGCTTGGGCGCATTGCGCAGAACATCCTGTTTCTCGCGCAGGCGGATCACGAGCAGCAAGATATAGAGCGCACGCCGCTGAACATTCGCGAGCAACTGGAAACCATCGCGACGTACTTCGAAGGACTCGCCGACGAACGCAATCTCGGTTTCCAGGTACAGGCTGAAGGCGAGATGTTCGCTAACGCGATCATGTCCCAGCGCGCAATCAGCAACGTGGTAGTCAACGCGGTGCGCTATGCCGAAGCCGGCACCACGATCCGGCTGACCGGCAGCCAGAACGCGCAGGGTGCGCGGGGTGCAGTTATCGTGATCGGCAATCAGGGCAGGCCGGTCGCCCCCGACAACCTCGCGCGCCTGTTCGACCGGTTCTATCGCGGCGATGCAGCCCGCAGCGAGTTCACGGAATCGAGCGGCCTGGGGCTGTCTATCGTGCAGGCGATCATGCGGCTGCACGGCGGGTCGGCGTCGGTCAGTTGTTCAGCGGACGGCTGGATCGAGTTCACGCTCCGGTTCGCCGCCGCGCCTACTCCGCCACGGCAACCCTGAGCGCCAGTTCCTGACGCTCGGCCAGCAGGCCGTGGATCTGCGATACGACCGCCGCGCCCTCGCCCACCGCCGCCGCCACTCGTTTCGTCGATGCCGAGCGCACGTCGCCAATGGCGAACACACCCGGCACGCTGGTTTCCAGCGAGGCCGAGCAGTCCGCGTGGCCGCCATGAGCAGCGGCCCCCGTCAGCACGAAACCCTTGGCGTCGGTGTTGACATTGCAGTCGCGCAGCCACGCCGTGTTCGGGTTGGCACCGGTGAAGAGGAACAGATGCCGCACGTCGAGCGTGAGCGGACCGTCAGGCGTCTTGCAATGCACGGCGGCGAGCGTGCGGCCATCGCCTTCCAGCGACTCGATCTGCGTGCCTGTATGCACCGTCACGTTCGGCAATGCCGCAATCCGGTCGATCAGGTACTTCGACATGCTTAGCTCCAGCCCCGGTCCGCGGATCAGCAAATGCACCCGCGCTGCGTGCGAGGCGAGATACACCACCGCTTGTCCGGCCGAATTGCCGCCGCCCACCAGCGCGACTTCAGAGCCCTTGCAAAGCTTCGCTTCCACTGGCGACGCCCAGTAATACGTGCCATGTCCCTCGAATTTTTCGAGCCCGACAATATTCGGCCTGCGGTAAGCCGCGCCGGTCGCGATCACAGTCGTATGTGAGCTCACGCGCTGGCCGTCCATCAGCTCGATCTGGATCGGCGTGCAGTTGCAGTGAAGCGCCTTGATCTCCGTGGGAATGGCAATGTGCGCGCCGAACTTCTGCGCCTGCACGAACGCGCGTCCGGCCAATGCCTGACCGGAAATGCCGGTAGGAAAGCCGAGATAGTTTTCGATCCGCGAACTCGCGCCGGCTTGGCCGCCGGGCGCACGGCAATCAAACACCGCCACCGACAACCCTTCGGACGCCGCGTACACAGCCGTCGCCAATCCAGCGGGCCCGGCGCCGACGACCGCGACATCGTAGATATGCGCCGGATCGAATTCCGGCAGCCAGCCGAGTTGCGACGCGAGCTGGTTTTCATCGGGGGCGCGCATCACCGTGCCGTCGGGACAAATAACGAGCGGAAAATCCGCCTTCGATGTCGAGATCCGTTCGAGCAACGCAATGGCGTCAGGGTCGGTACACGCGTCGATCACGGTATGCGGATATCCGTTGCGGCTCAAAAACCCTTGCAGCGATACCAGCCGCCCATCGTCCGACTGGCCGACGAGAATCGGCCCGCTGCCCTTTTCGATCAACCCGACGCGCCGCAGAATCAGCGAGCGCATGATCCGTTCGCCGAGTTCCGCTTCCGCCACCAGCAGCGCGCGCAACCGGTCGGGAACGATCAGGATGGCTTCGACGTCTTCTATCGCGTGGCCATCGACCAAAGCAGGCTTGCCGGACAACTGGCCGACTTCCGCCAGGTATTGCCCGGGGTCCGCCTCGGTCACCAGATGCACGTGTCCCAGTCCGTCGCGCCGCGTCACCCGCACGCGGCCGCTCAACAGGACGAACATGCCCGGGCCGGGCACGCCGACTTCGAACATCAGTTCGCCCGCACGCCAGTACTGCACATTGCCGAAGCGCCGTATGCGCTCGATCTCCTCGGCGGTGAGATACGGGTACATCTGGTGCTTGCGGCTTTGCAGCGGTGAGAACGGAGCGTCGGCAGCGGCTTCTGCCGGCGCCGCACTGGTCGTGTCGTTCGCGATCGAGTTGAGGTCTTCCGACACAGCCGGCGAACTGTCGCGCCATTCCGGTTGGCCGTGGCCATGGTCAGGCGCGTCGTTCGTGCCTTCGTATGCGGTACTCATGCGTGGCGATCTCCATGCAGGTAGACGGCGTCATGCAGCGCGCCTTTGCCGGCGGCCGGCGCTTTCGAGGGCCACGGGCACATGGCGGCCATTTCGCCCAGGTCCTCGCGCGCGCCGCCGAAGTCGGTGAGCGGCTTGAGATCGAGCCCGGCGAGGCGCCAGGCGTCGAGCCCGCCGGTCAGCGGCACGACATCCTTGAACCCGGCATTGCGGAGCGCCTTGGCCATCCACGCCGCCGATACCTCGTTCGGACACGAGCAATAAATGACGATCTTCTGATCCGGCTGATAACTTTCCACGATCTTCTGCAATTCGCGTTCATCGGCGAAAACCGAGCCTGGAATCACGAACGGATCGAGCACGCGTTTCTCGGCGGAACGGATGTCGAAGATAGCGGGCAGCGGTTCGTTCGCCATCAGCGAATACAACTCGTCGACGGTAATGCGCGCCGTTTCCAGCGTCTTCATCAGCATCTTGCGGCGCCAGTAGCGGTAGGCCACGTAACACGCCAGCGCGACCGCCACGACCAGGAGCGCCTGCTTGCCGAGCCGCGCGATCATCGCGAACACCATGTCGAGCTCCGCCGCGAAGATCACGCCCACCGCGAGTCCCACCGCGGCCCATAACGCGACACCCACGCCGTCGTGCGCGATGAACGAACGCATGCGCACGCCCATGGCGCCGGCCAGCGGCACCGAAACCAGCGACAAACCCGGGATGAATTTCGCGACCAGCAGCACGCGTACGCCCCATTGGCCAAAAAAGCGCTCAGTTTTTTTCACGCAGGTATCGCGCGACAGGGACAGCTTGCAGATAGTCTTGAGCGTGCGGTCGCCGTAGCGCCGGCCGCCCTGGAACCAGACGAGATCGCCCAGCACTCCTCCCACCACGGCAATACCGAGCATCAGCGCGAGATGGGGCCACAAGCCCTGGCCGTTGAGGCCCATCATGGCCACCGACGCACCGACTACGACCAGCGTCGGCATGGCGGGGACGGGCAAGCCGAGCGCCGCGCCCATCACGTTGAAAAAGACGATTGCCGGACCATACCGGTCAGCCAGATCATGCAACAGCATGGGATTCTCCCGCAGTTTGTGCAGCGCTCGATTCGGGTGTGGGGAGCCTGAACGCCGTGGGCGCTTCGCGCGAAGCGCTTACTTTATACGGCTCGCTTGACGGCTTTGCGATGAAGCGCGCTGCCTCCGGAAACGCGGCTGGACAGTGTCCGGGCGATACGAACCGCCCATGCCTGGCCACTCCGTGATCCGTCATGCGCGCCGCGATGCGCCGTCGCATTCATGAAAAGAGTGTAGCGCGGATTAGCGGGAATGCCGATGGTCGGGGCGGTTCTCGGGACCCCGGTTCGGCACGTGCCCGCATCCTTTGCCGCATCCTTTGTTATCGCTTGGCCGCGGCTTCCTCACTTCAGCCCGAAGTCTACCCGCGTGGGTGCACCCTTGTCCTTAATGCCATCGGCGTTGAGATGCGGCGCGACGATAAAGATCCGCTTGCTGTCGATCTTGCCTTCGAAATATTGCTTCACCACCGACGCGCGCCGCTGCGCAAGCGCACCGAGCGCGCCCTCGTCCACCGGCGCGTGCTCCTCGAGTGCGGCTTTCATGTCCGCGTCGGGGACGGTCTTCGTCATGCCGATCAGGTTGCGCGGTTTCTTGAAGTCCGCGCTTTTATACGCTTTCGTGAGGAATTTGCTGTATTCATCGGCGGAAATGGGGATGGTCGACGGATTGATGTTCGGATTGTCTTCGCTCGCGTCCTGCATCTTCGCCAGACGCACTTGCCGGTCGACGTAGGCCGCGCGCAAACCGGGCTCGTCCAGCGCCGGGTCCACACGCGCCGATATCTCCAGCGTGATCGACGGTTTGTCGGCTAGTGCCTTGGCGATCGTGTCGAGTTTCTCCTTCGCCGCGTCGCTCAGCGTGGCCGAACCCGGATCGAACTCCACGTAGCCGAGTTCTTCAGGGTTCTTGCCGCCGAACGCGTTTGCAATCAGCGAGAACGGCGCCGTCACCGCGCGCTCGAGCAAGTGAACGATTGCCGTCCACAGCAGCGAGCCGATCGAGAATTGCGGATCCGAAAGCGAGCCGGAAATAGGGATATTGACGTCGATCTCGCCCTTCGAATTCTTCAGCAGCGACACCGCTAGCCGCACCGGCAATTTGGTCGCGGTGCTGTTGTCGACGTGATCGCCGAACGTGAGTTGATCGATGAAAAGATGGTTGTTCGCGGTGAGCTTCTCGTCGGCGAGCATGTAGTGCAGGTCGACGTTGAGCTTGCCCTTCGTGATGGGATAACCCGCATATTTGGTCGAATAAGGCGAGATATTCGGCAGCTCGACGTCATGCGCGCTCGCGGTGAGATCCAGCGCCGGTTTCGCGATCAGCGGATTCACCACCCCCTTGATCGATACCGGACCGTTCGCCGACAGTTTTGCGGCGACATCGACGGGGGCCGGCATGGTCGAGTGCGTGCCGAATGCGCCGATAGTGCCGGTGATCGAAACCAGGTTCGCGGTGAAATTCGGCTTGATGAAGTTGTCGGTGTAGGTCACGCGGCCGTTTTGCAGCACAAGCTGGCCAAAGCGCAGATTCGCCGATGACGACGCGGTTTTCGGCGCGGCGGGAGCCGCTGCCGGCGCCGACGCGGCCGGTGCAGAAGCCGCCGTCGAGGCCACGGCTTGCGTGGTGACCGAGGTCTTGTCCTGCGCCACGATATCGCGGAGATTGAGCTTGCCCTGCGCGTCCAGCAGCACACGGCCGTAGAAGTTCGCGAACGTCACGCGCGCCGCCTCGACGTCGGCGCCTCGCTCGTCGTAGCGGGCATTCAGTTTGGTCAGGCCGAGCAGTTTCCAGCCGGCCAGCGGGTCCGAATTCACCCGGTCGATCAGCCGCACATTCGACAGCGAGACATCGCCCTTGTAACCGGCTTTGAGGGAGCGCCCGGCACCTGAAAACGATGCGTCGCCGTTCGCGCTCAGCAGCGCGCTCGAGACCGTCGCGTTCAGGTTGCCGCCAAAGTACGGCTCGAACGCCGATGCGTCGAGTTCGCTGGCGTCAACGTGCAGTGCGAGGCTCAACGGTTTCGCGGTGAGCTTGCCGGCCACGGCCAGCGCACCTTTGCCGTTCATCGTCAGCTTGCCGTCGATAGCGAGCGGTTTGGTCAGGTCGTCGGTAACCTGCTTGACGCCCAACTGCAACGGAGCGATGTGCACTTTTACCGGGTGCGGCGTGGATTCGTCGGTGAAGTCGGCGCTGCTGTCGTTGAGCGACACCTGCGCGATCTGATACCGCCATGCGGGGCCCGCCTCGTTCGCCTTTTCGACCTTGTGCGTCGCACTGGCTTCAGGCGCGGTTTCGTGCGGACCGGCGAGCGCGGCGAGATCGATACTGCCGTCCTTCAGGCGTTTTACATCGACGGAAAGGCCGTTCAGCACGACGCTGTCCAGCGCGGCGGTGCGTGCCGCGACATCGATCTTCCGGATCGTCGCTTGCGCCGAAGCCAGTGCGATGGGGGCGGCATTCGCCGCGTTATTCAACCGCGGTACGAGCTTCAGTGACTTGAGCGTGACATCGCCCGCGCCAACCTGGATGGACGGCTCGGGCTTCGACCAGTCCACTTGCAGCGGCAAATTTGCGCCGAGCGAACCGTCGGTGATACGCGCGGCCACCGCGTTCGCTACGTAGGGTTGCAACGGCGCCAGCGGCAAGTCGCTCAGCGCGAGTTTTGCATCGGCGTTCTTGGCCGGCAGCGTAAAACTACCCGACGCGTCGAGCCCGCCGCCGTGATCGAAGGCCGTTTTCAGCGTGTAGCGCGCCGGGGGTTTGCCGAGCGTGGAGAAATCATCGAGCGTCACGTTCAGGTTCGACAGTCCGAGCGTGGCGGGTTGCGTCATCAAGCGGTCATCGAAGACTATATGGCCCTGGTCGATCGCCAGATGTTTGATCGCGAGGTCGAGCGGTTGCGCCGCGGTCTCGGCGGCTTTGGCATCGCTGGCGGGCGTGGGCGCAGGCGCAGGTGCGGACGTTGGCGCGGGTGTCGATGCGCTCAGTTTCTCGAAGTTGAATGAGCCGGCTTTATCGCGGGAGAGTTTCACGTCCGGCTGCGTCAGCCGCACTTCATCCAGTTGGTACACATTGCGCAGCGGTTCAAGGTTCGCCGCGTTCACATGCAACGATTGCGCGGCAAACAACGGTGCGTCCTGCTTGTCCGTCACGGCCAGATCCGCGAGATCTGCCGTCCCTTTGATGCGAACCACGGGCGTCTCGGCGTTGAGTTCAAAGCTCAGATCGAGGTTCGTCGACAAGCGCCCGCTCTTGACGGCGGCCGGTAGTGAAGCGGGTGCATACGACAACAGTTGCGGCACGTCCAGCCCGTCGAGTTGCAGCGCAATGTCCGACTCGCGCGATTCGGCGAACGGCTTGGTACGTCCAGTGATGGACAACGGTGAACCGTCAATGCGCGCCTGCAGCGAAGGCGTGACGAATAATTCAGTGGTGGATGGGAGATTGGCGATAAACGGAATCCCGATCGACCAGCGATCGATTACGTGATGCGTTTTCAGCAGGCGGTCGTCAAAATCGATCCGGCCATTTTCCACGCGAATATTCGATACGGAGAATCGCACCGGTTTGCTGGACGGATTGGCTGAAGGCTTCGAAAACTTTTCGATGAGATCGGAGAAATTAAAACGTTGCGCGTCGAAACGCACAATATGAAAACGGGGTGAATCGATCTTGAGTTCGTTGATGATTGGCGCGAACCGGAACAGCGACGACCACGAAGGCCGCACGATCAGGCGTTCTATATCGACGAAATCGCCGCTTTTCGTGCCTGCGCCGAGGTTGGCGGGCGCTTCGCCAATATGCACGCGGTCGGCTTCGAAACTCAGCGTATAGGGATTGAGCGCAATTCGTTCGATGCTGGCGGGGCGATCGAGTTGTGCTGCAAGCTGTTGCTCCGCGATATGCCGAATAAGCGGTGGAGCGGCGAAAAAGCCAAGCAGGCCGATTACGATGACAGCAAGCAGGAGCCCGATCACGACACGCCGGGTGCGTGGAGCTTGCGCCACCGAGTTGGCCCCTTTGATCAGGCTACGCCCGGCGGATGTCAGGGAAGTCTTGTTCAGGCTTGCCATGCGTGCCTCGTAGCGCGGTTGCGCACGCCGGCACGAGCCACGCGCAGCCTTGGGAAACAGCACGCCTGAGTATACGACGCTGCGCCGGCAAATTGAACCCCAACGGAGTTCGTTAGCGGCTGCAGCGACGCCCTCCTGCGTGAGCGAAAAACCTGAATATCACTGCCGCTCGATTGCCGGTGGCGCCCAGGTCCCATTCGAAGCGTCAGGCTTCGGCGCATAAAGCCGGAACACCAATTGAAAATCACCGTCCGGCGCCGGCAACCAGTTCGACACACGCGCCTTCGCAGGCTCGGCAGCCGAGACGGAAACATCGACGGAACCATCGCGGTTCTTCTTCAACCGGTCCCGGTCGTTCAGCGAAAGCCGCAGCGCCTTGTCGTCGATCAACGCACCGTCCTTCGTGTACGCCGTCAACGTCCAGAACCCGCGCACCGGCGGCAACTGGTTCGGCGCGAAATGCAACACGTACTCATTCGCACCGTTCAGCGCGTGGCCGTCGCTGTCGGAGAACGCCACCGGCTTCACTTCATCATCCTTCGTGCCCGTACCCGGCTGATGCCGGGCCAGGAACCCGCGCAACGTGTAGTCAGTGTCGTAGTTGCCCGCGCCGTCGCCGAACCATACCCAGCCGTTACGGCTGATCGCATTCGACGGCACCGTATCCACCCGCGTGCGGCCGTCGGCGAGACCGGACGCCAGCAAGTCGGCATCCGCCGGACGGAACTGCACCGGCTCACCCGCCTTCACGCCAAGATCAGCCAGCAAACTCACGGCGTGCGGATCATTCGGAACCGGCGGATTGTCCTGCATCGCCTTCTCCAGACGCGTGAAAAACGCAGTGGCATCGAGCGAATCGGCTTTGTCGCCACCCGTCACCACGGTCGGCGTGCTGGCCGTCACGTTCGGCCACGCGCTGCCGGCTGTGGCGACACTGGTTTTATCGGCGGAAGGCGCTTCAATGCTCATCGCCGTCTGCAGCTTGCGGGCTTCACGCACGTCGCGCTGGCCATTCACACGCACACGGATCGAAAGCCACACGTAGCGGGTCGGCGCGTCAACCCGCGTCACGCCCTCAGGCAGCGGGCCCGTATAACCCGCCGGGACAAAGGCAATCACGTTGGCCTGTTCCGCTGCCAGCCTGGCCGCTCGCGCCGCCTTCGCACTCAGCTTTTTCACCGGCGCGGGCCGGTCCGCCGTGCGAGGGATGCTGGAGTAGATCACGTTGGTCCATGCATCGAAGGCGCGGGCGTCGTAATAACGGCCGCGCGGTGCATTAGGCGTGTTCGGCAGCGAAACCAGCACCGGTCCGCTGGAAACATCCAGCCACGCGGTCGACTCAAGCGTATCCACGCTCGGCCGCCCCGACGCGCCGACGGGCGGCAGCGCCGTGGCATGCCTCAGGGTATTCACGGGCGCCTGGCCGGGCCGCGAGGCGTCGCCGCCCGTGGCTTTCTCCCGTGCAAGATCCGACACCACCAGCGGATATCCGAACACGTAGGCATCCGCCACCTGATCCTTACGCCAGCCATCCCCGCTGGTCACAACGGGCGCCTGCGTCGCGCACCCGCCAAGTACCGCCAGACTGCTCAATCCAGCGGCAACCCATAGCGCCGCGTACAACGAAACTGCCCAGCGTCGATTATTTTTCATTCGAATTAAGGATTTGTTTAAGCTTTCACTTCGTTCGTCGAGTGCGCGGCCGGTCCACGTTCCCCGGTCTTCTGCCAATCCGCGGCGCGGCGCTTAACCTATCTTGAAACCGGTTTTTATCTTATCCAATGGCGATAGGCAAGGAGCGCGTAACGCTTCTTGAACGCCCCGCTGGCGTTTCAGAAATATTTCGACCGGTTCAGGTATCGCGTAACATGATTTTTTTCGGTTTTTTTTGCCAGTTCTTTTAATCTGTCCACGAGCCGCCGATGTATCTGCCCCCGTACTTCGAAGAAAAGCGCGCTGCAGTTTTACATCGGTTAATAGCTGACAATTAGCTTTCAATCCTTATCACGCATGGCGCCAACGGTCTGGACGCGAACCACGTGCCATTTGAATTCGACGGAAACCAGGGCGAGCACGGCATTTTGCGCGCCCACGTGGCGCGGGCAAATCTCATTTGTCAGGAGATTGGGAGCGGTTCTGACGTACTGGTTATTTTCCAGGGAGCGTCCGGTTATATATCGCCAACTTTTTAAATGGAAGCCGGCGAAACCGACGCGGCAACGGCCCCTCGCCGACTCGATGCTGAACGCACCCTCTCCTGTTGAAAATACGCCTTGACCTTCCAATCATTGGAATGTCGATACTGGTTACATCGAGCTGAATTCGATGGCTCGCACTGAACCGGGAAACCTTGTCATGTCCGCACCGTCTGTTCCAACCGCCAATCCGGCTGCCGCTGCCGCCACTGGGCCAGTGTCAGCCACCGCTGAGTTCGCTATTGGCGGGATGACGTGCGCGTCGTGCGTGCGGCGCGTCGAAAAAGCGCTGGCGAAAGTGCCGGGCGTGGGACAGGTGTCGGTCAACCTGGCGACCGAAAAAGCGACGGTCCACGCCGACACGTCGGTCTCGCGCGAGCAACTTGTCGCCGCCGTGACCAAGGCCGGCTACGAGGCAACCTTCATAGAACCGGAAGCCGCGCCTGTCGCCGCGCCCGCGCACACGGGCGAACTCGTGGCAGTGGTCGTGTCGGCGCTGCTGACCCTGCCGCTGGTTTTGCCCATGCTTGGGCTGGATCTTCATCTTGGCGTCTGGGTATCGCTGGCGCTCGCCAGCATCGTGCAATTCTTGCTCGGCGCGCGCTTTTACGTCGGCGGCTTCAAGGCAGTGCGCGCGGGCGAAGGCAACATGGACCTGCTTGTCGCGCTCGGAACCTCGGCGGCCTGGGCCTTAAGCGTGTACGAACTGTTCGCGCATCCCGGCGTGTCTGCTCATCTCTATTTCGAGGCGGCGGCGGTGGTGATCACGCTCGTGCGCTTCGGCAAATGGCTCGAAGCCCGCGCCAAGCGGCAAACCACCGACGCCATTCGCGCGCTCGACGCGCTGCGCCCGGAGCGCGCGCGGATTCGCGATGCGGCCACCGGGGACGAGCGCGACGTCGCGCTGGCGGATGTGCGTAACGGGGATGTGGCAATCGTTCGGCCGGGGGAACGCCTGCCGGTTGACGGCCTGATTCGCGAAGGCCGCACGCACGTGGATGAGTCGCTGATTACCGGCGAAAGCCTGCCCGTGGCGAAGGAAACCGGGGCACGCGTGACCGCGGGTTCGATCAACGGCGAGGGGGTGATCGCCGTGGAAACGACCGCGACCGGCGCCGAGACCACGCTGGCCCGGATCATCCGGCTGGTTGAATCGGCACAGGCCGAGAAGGCGCCTATTCAGCGGCTGGTGGACCGGGTATCGGCGATATTCGTGCCGGTGATTCTGGGCATCGCGCTCGTGACGCTGGCCGGCTGGCTGCTGATGGGCGCGGGCGTGGAAACGGCCGTGCTGAACGCGGTCGCGGTGCTCGTAATCGCCTGCCCTTGCGCGCTCGGGCTGGCAACGCCCGCTGCAATCATGGCCGGAACGGGCGTGGCGGCCCGGCACGGTGTGCTGATCAAGGACCCGCAAGCGCTTGAAATGGCGCATCGGATCAGGATTGTCGCCTTCGATAAAACCGGCACGCTGACTGTTGGCAAGCCTTCCATGACAGTGTTCGAGGCGGATGAAGGCGTGGACCGGGCAGAAGCTTTGGGCCTGGCGGCAGCCGTGCAAAGACTCAGCGATCACCCGCTGGCGCGCGCGGTCGTTGCTGCCGCTGATGACGCCGGAGTTCAAGCGGTTGCCGCGAACGATGCGAAAGCGGTGGCCGGTCGCGGTGTCGAGGCGCGCCTGGGTGAACGCCATCTGGCAATAGCCAGTGATCGTTGGCTCGACGAGTTGCGGCTGGCCGCGCCGGAACGGCTGGCTGCTCGGGCGGCGGAACTGGAACAGCGTGGGAATACGGTGTCGTGGCTGGTGGATCTGGGCGGGCCCCGCGACGCAGGGGATCTTTCACGCGCTGTGACACCACACGTGCTCGCCCTGCTCGCTTTCGGCGACTCGCTGAAGCCCGGCGCGCGCGCCGCTATCGCCCGGTTGAGCGCGATGGGTATCAAGAGCGTGCTGCTCACGGGTGACAACGCCGGCAGCGCGGCCAGCGTGGCGAAATCGCTTGGCATCGCACCCGACGCCGTCCACGCGCAGATGCTCCCCGCCGACAAGGCGCGCGTGATCGCGGAACTGAAGGCATCGGCGCCGGGCGCGGTGGCGATGGCCGGCGACGGCATCAACGACGCGCCCGCGCTCGCCGCCGCCGATATCGGCATTGCGATGGCGACCGGCACCGACGTCGCCATGGAAGCCGCCGGCATCACGCTGATGCGCGGCGATCCCGCATTGGTGGCGGATGCCATCGATATCGCGCGGCGCACATATCGCAAGATCCAGCAGAACCTGTTCTGGGCGTTCGTGTACAACCTGATCGGCATTCCGCTCGCCGCGTTCGGACTGCTCAATCCGATGCTCGCAGGTGCAGCCATGGCGTTTTCAAGCGTAAGCGTGGTGACAAACGCATTGCTGCTGCGGACGTGGCGCGCTCAGGCCGGCCTGGTCCCCGCCGATGCCGATGCCCGCGGCCCTGACGGCAAGCCGATCACGCGGCCCGCGTAACGGGCTTCTTTCGGCGCGTCGCGAAACATCGCTTCGATCCGGCCTGCGATATCCGGATCGAAGGCCGCCGACTTCGCGCCGTGGGTTGTATCGACATGAAGCAGCATCTGTTCGCACGCCGAGATAGGCTCGGTCCCCTCTCCCGCGAACATCTCCATGTACAGGTGGACGCGCTTGGCGTCGAATGCGAGCACCGACGCCTCCACGCGAACCGCCGTGCCTTCCTTGATCTCGTGCAGGTAGTTGATGTGCGCCTCGAGCGTGAACAACGAACGGCCCCGCGACGAACGGCCGGCTTCATCCAGGCCGATGCGGTCCATGAACGCATCGGTCGAGAGGCTGAAGATCAGCATGTAGAACGCGTCACGGAGATGGCCGTTGTAGTCGACCCATTCGGGCCTCACCGTGTCGCGATGGATGGTGCGGTTATGCGTCACTCGTATGCCTTCTCTAGTCCGCTATGCCGTGGCGGGATTTAGCTTGCGCGATGGCCGTCATCACGCTCGTGATGCAGTCGTCGCGATAACGTTCCAGTTGCTTGATTGAATGCTCGCCTTGCTGGTCCGTCGTGCCGTCCACCACCCGGTCGATGAGTTCGTCCGTGAGTGTCGGCGCAACCAGCTTGGTCCACGGTAATTCTAGCGCCGGTCCGAATTGCTGCATGAAATGCCGCATACCGGCCTCACCGCCTGCGAGCGTATAGGTCAGGAACGTGCCCATGAACGACCATCGAATGCCTGCGCCGAAACGAATTGCATCGTCGATTTCGCCGGTGGTCGCCACCCCTTCGTTGACCAGGTGAAGTGCTTCGCGCCAGAGCGCTTCCAGCAAGCGGTCCGCGATGAAGCCCGGAACCTCTTTGCGGACTCTCAGCGGCCGCATGCCAATTGATTCATAAAATGCCGATGCTGCTTGCAGGGTTGCTTCCGAGGTCTTCTCGCCGCCGACAACTTCGACGAGCGGGAGCAAATAGACCGGATTGAACGGATGGCCCACGATGCAGCGCGACGCGTCTTTGGCGCTCGCGTAGAAATCCGTCGGGAGCAGGCCTGACGTTGACGACGCAATGATGGCTTCCGGTTTTGCGGCCCGGGATGCTTTCTCATGGAGCGTCAGTTTCAGGTCTTCACGCTCTGGAGCGCTTTCCTGAATGAAGTCGGCGTTGGCGACGCATTCCTCGATGGTCGCAACGAAGCGCAGCCTTTCCTGCGATGCACCCTCGGCCAGCCCTACTCGTTCGAGCGCCGGCCACGCATTGACTACGTTCGCCCGAAGCTGCTGCTCGGCGCCTGGCGCCGGGTCCCACGCCACCACGTCAAGTCCATGCGCTAGCGCTCGCGATACCCAGCCGCTTCCAATGACTCCCACGCCCAACGCAGCAAACGTCCTGACTTGCATATACCGGATTCCTTATTAATTTGGTGTTCTACTTGCCTTGATATTTCATGCTTGCCTTGAACCTGAAATCCCGCTTGGCGCACGGCCTGCGTCGGCGGGTTTCAGGTTGGCATCTTCTCTGTGCTTACGCGAATTGCTCGATCTTGCGGCGGTCCAGCAAACGCTCGCCGCGTGCCGGCAGGTTCAGCTTCTTTCTGCCCTCTGCCGGTGTCAACGCACGGCCGCCCAGACGCTCGATGATCTCCACCGCTCGCTGAACCAGCGTCCCGTTGCTCGCATGCACGCCGCGGTCCAGATACAGGTTGTCTTCAAGACCCACGCGTACATGACCGCCTAATAACATCGCCTGGGCGACCATCGGCATCTGCATGCGGCCGATTCCGAACCCCGCCCATTGCGCGCCGGCCGGCATGTTGTCGACCATCGACTTGAACGTGCCTACGTCGGCCGGTGCGCCCCATGGAATGCCCATGCATAGCTGGAACAACGGGGCGTCATCCAGCAAACCTTCTTTCTGCATCTGCTTGGCGAACCACAAATGGCCTGTATCGAAGATCTCGAGTTCCGGCTTCACACCCAGCTCTTGTATCCGCTTCGCGCCTGCCCGAAGTTGCGCGGGGGTGGATACGTAGATCGTGTCGCCATCGCCGAAATTCAGCGTGCCGCAGTCGAGCGTGCAGATCTCCGGCAACAACTCTTCCACGTGTGCGAGCCGGGTCAGGCCACCGACCAGGTCGGTACCGGCGCCGAACTGCATCGGCGCTTCGCCTGCGCCAATTTCCAGGTCGCCGCCCATGCCCGCGGTCAGGTTGATGATCACGTCCACGTCCGATGAACGGATGCGGTCCACCACCTCGCGGTACAACGCCGGGTCGCGGCTGCCGCGGCCCGTGCGCGGATCGCGGACGTGGCAATGCGCGACGGTGGCTCCCGCCCGCGCGGCCTCGATGGCCGCCTCCGCGATCTGCCTGGGCGTTACGGGAATAGCCGGGTGTTTGCTCGTGGTGTCTCCCGCGCCTGTTACCGCGCAAGTCACGATCACTTCATGGTTCATGTTGCGTCGTCCTTTCAAAGGCCAAGATATTGCTTCACTGCCGGCAGGCCGTCCTTGCCGTCAACCGTCTTTACGCCCGCAAGCCACGCATCCAGCACCTGGGGATTTTTCTTCAGGTAATCCTTGGCGGCGTCGGCGGGGCGCTCCTTGGCCATGACCGGGATCATCAACTGGTTCTCCAGTTGCGTGGTGAACCGCAGGTTCGAAACCAGCTTGCCGGCGTTCGGGCAGCGTGTCAGGAAGTCGGGGTTGGTCAGCGTATAGACGCGTGCTTCGCCGTAGTTCGGACCGAACACCGCATCGCCGCCGGAGAGGTAGTTCATCTTGATCTGGATGTTCATCGGATGCGGTTCCCAGCCGAGGAACACGACCCACTTCTTGTCGCGCACGGCGCGGTCGACCGTGACCAGCATGCCGGCTTCGCTCGATTGCACCAGCTTGAAGCCGCCCAGGCCGAACTGGTTGGTATCGATCATCTTCTGGATCTGGGCGTTTGCGCTGCTGCCCGGCTCGATGCCGTAGATCTTGCCGTCGAGCTCGTCCTTGTGTTTCGCGATGTCCTGGAAGGTCTTCAGGCCGGCGTCGTATTCATAGCTGGGCACGGCGAGCGTTGCTTTGGCGCCCGACAGATTCGGAGGGTCGAGCTTGTCGATCTGCTTGGCGTCGATGAACGGCTGGACGGCCTTTTCCTGCACGGGCCACCAGTAGCCCAGCGAGACGTCGATCTGCTTGGTCTTCAGGCCGGCGAGCGAGATGGGCACCGAGGCCTGGGTGATCTTGGCGTCGTAGCCAAGGCCCTGGAATACGACTGATGCGAGCGCCGTGGTCGAGGTGATGTCGGTCCAGCCGATATCGACGAATCGAACGGTGCGGCAGCTTGCGTCTTCCTTGCTTTGCGCGGATGCGCCGAGGGAGGTCAACGCGAGAAATAGACAGGCGAGCAGCTTTTTCGTTGTCGGGAGTGATGTCATGGCTTCCTGTTCCAGTAATTTTCCGTGAGGGACAGACGCGTTCGGATATGTCCGGCCGTGCGTAAAAGTAACGCCGCATAATCGTGGGGAGGCGACCGGTTGCGACTGGGAATTGACTGTTAGCGACGGTTTTTTTCGTTCGCAGTCGATGAGAATCGGTCCGGATCAAGCGCGAACGAAAAACTAAGAGGGCAGTTCAAAAAGGCTGCTCAGTTCGGCTGAAGATGTTCCAGCAGACGAGTGAGCAGGCTAGTTTGAGGAAT
>NZ_FCOK02000098.1 GCF_001544555.2 Caballeronia udeis
AAAGATGTTTCTGCTGAGTCGGCGGCGTCTCTCGCCGTTGCCGCCGTTCCCCTGAGTTCGTCGTCCCGCGATCAAAGGAGACGCGGCCGTAGCTGGGTCAAGGATTCAAGCGCGGGGTGCTGGGGCGGGATGGAGCGCAGCGACTGACACGGCCCCGCGCGCCTTGACGCAGCGCAGGACGTGGCTACGATCGCGAGAAAAGGACGGCGAACGAGGGGGACGGGAATTCGGCACAGAGAGCCCTGGCGAAGCGAAACGCCGCGCGGCGAGCGCAACCTCGCGCAGCAAGCGGCAGCGCCGCGGAGCGACATTTCGTCGGGGTGCTCGCGAAGAAGAGCGCAGCTCGAGGCGCGTGTTCTACTGTTCCGGGGCGCCGATGTGCAACTGGCGTGACAGGCGATCGCCTGGCTCGCGAGTTGCAGCGTCCCGGCTGGATGGCAGCGGATCCAATGGCAAGGTGAGCTTTTTCAGGATCGCAAAGTAAAAAGCCCCTGCCGTTGTGTCCGCAGGGGCCTTGAATATCACTCACGCCGTCAGTGCCGAGTCTGCACGTGCGCCGCGTTCAGGATGTCGATCTTCTCTCGCCACCTGCCGGCCGCGGCCGCCGAGTCTGAGCGGCCGGACACAGCTGCGTCTGCGGCACGCAATCGATAGGTAAGGTAAGAGGTCAGTGGACTGTCGCTGTCCATATGCCCCGCACGTTCAAGATGGTCATGCAGGGCGCCGACGGCATGATGGAGATCCATGAACTGGATAACGTCAAGCAGGATGGCCGGTTTACCGACAACCATCTTGGCCGGTCGACCGGGTTGATTGTCGGCGGTTATTCAGCCATGTTTGTCGCTCCTTCCTTTTGATTGTCGCTGGATGATTGTCGGCGCCGGCTGTTCTGTTTGTCGCTGGCGGTACGACGACGATAGCTTTCGACATTCATCTCGAAGATCGTCGAATGATGGACGAGCCGGTCAATTGCAGCGACGGTCATGCCCGGATCCGGGAACACGTCGTTCCAGCCCGAGAACGGCTGGTTAGCCGTGATGAGGAGGCTACGGCGCTCGTATCTTTCGGCGATCAGTTCGAACAGCACGCTCGTTTCAGCCTGGTCCTTGCGCGCGTACGACAGGTCGTCCAGGATGATCAGGTCGAACCGATCTAGTTTGGCAAGGGCCGACGGCAACTGCAGGCTCTGCCGTGCAGCCTGCAACTTCTGCACGAGCTCGCTGGTGCGCGTGAACATCACCCGGTAGCCTGCGTCGATCAGCGCGTGTCCGATGGCCGAACCCAGATGACTTTTTCCCGCCCCGGGCGGCCCAAACAGAAGCGCCGTGGCGCCTTTCTCAAGCCATGCGTCGCCGGTCGCGAGTGCCATAACGTGCGCCTTCGAGACCATCGGCACCATGCTGAAGTCGAAGGTTGCAAGCGTTTTGGTCGGGTCCAGATGCGACTCGGCACGGTGTCGTTCGATGCGTCGTTTCGCCCGTTCGGCCAGTTCATGCTCGAGCAGTGCGCCGAGCAACCGCGTAGCCTGCCAGCCTTCCTTATCGGAACGCTGCGCAAACTCGGGCCACAGACGGGCGATCGTCGGCAGGCGCAGTTCATTGAGCATCAGGGCCAGACGGCCAGCATCGTAAGCGGGTGTGCTCATGCCGCCACCTCCTTGTGCAGCAGGTCGTCATAGCTGCTTACAGGTGGCATCTCGACATTGACGACTGGGCAAGTGGCATGACGTGGCGCAAATTCCTCGCGCAAGGCCTTCAGATCGGGCAGATTACTGTCAACGAGCAAGGCATTCAGGCGCGCGGCCAACAGAGCCTCGACGCCATCCATCGCGGCGAGCTCGAGCAATCCGACCATCGTCTTGCACGCCTCGCGTTGCGCCAATCGCACCTCCAGCTGTTCCCATGTCCGGCGATAGGCTTCACGCGGGAACAGCTCGTCGCGAAACGCAAGTCCCTTGAAGGCCTGTGGCTTGCGTTTGATGCTCTCGATGAAGTGTCGGTAATCCAGTGAACGACGGTTATCGCCGGCACGCGAGCCTCGCGGGGTACTGTGGACCAGTGCGCCGGACAGATAGCAGTCAAGCCGGTCACCATAAACGCGCACCTTAAGGCGGTGGCCAATCAGGCG
Source organism: Caballeronia udeis (assembly GCF_001544555.2). Classification (GTDB taxonomy): domain Bacteria; phylum Pseudomonadota; class Gammaproteobacteria; order Burkholderiales; family Burkholderiaceae; genus Caballeronia; species Caballeronia udeis. The sequence goes on from NZ_FCOK02000098.1 coordinate 2,128, forward strand.
CGATGGCGCGCTGTACAGAATGCCGCGCACAGTGAATGTGCTGCAGCGTGTGACGCGCGCTTCTTCCTCGACGAAGTCGGTCGTGCGCCTTGGCGGCAGATCCATGAGCTGTTCGCGCTCAAGGCGGAACGCCGCCGCGTTACGCCGGTTACGGCGCATGACGATCTCGCGCAGAAACTCGTTGTAGGCCGCACGATCGGCGAAGTCTCGATGACCGCGCAACATCAACGCCTGATCGACGGCTTCTTTAAGATAGCGATGCGACGATTCAACGCTGCCATTCTCGTGACCGAGGCCACGATTGTTGCGCGTGCCGTGCATGCCGTAGTGCTCAAGCAGCGCCGCATAGCGTGCCGTGAAGTCGTCTTCGTCGGCGAGGTTTCTGAACGCCGCTGACAGGCTATCGGTGCGATGTTCGCGCGGACATCCGCCCGCTTGCCACAGGGCGTTCTGCAATCCCATGGACAGGGCCTCGAAGCTCTCTCCGCCTTCAACGACGTTGACGTATTCCCAGCGTGAGAACGCGAGCACGAAGTGATACAGGCGGTGATCGAACTGAATGCCAGCGATCGTCACGCGCACTTCGGCCATGTCGGTAAAGTCGGACAGACCGCGTGCGCCGGGCTCATGCTGCTGGGGGAAGAAGACTTCCTTCGGCGGACCGGACATCGCCCTCCATTGCCTCACGCGCCGCTCAAGTGTGCGGCGTGTGCTGTCGGGATACTGCCCGGCGTGATCGTCCTGCAGTTTGCGCAGGATCGTGATCGCCTGAAGTTGCGGCGCATTTGCAAGCATCGGAACGACTTCGGTGTCCCAGACGTCAGCGAACGGGTCGGGGCGTGAGCGCCAGTAGCCGCGCGGCTTCTGGGAAGGCATCGTGGCGGCTCCTTCTATGCGCCGGGCGCTGCGTACGCTGATGCCAGCCTTCGCTGCGGCGATCTCCTGCGAGTGATGTTTGCGTTTAGACATGTAGAGGCGAACCTGTTGGTCGGTAATGCGGGTTCCAGACATGTAGCTGATCGCTTTTTTATTCGATCAGCCATCGTAGAGCCCGGCCGACTCGGCGCCGCCGGTGATGCGTTGCCTTCGGCGGCTACGCCGCCTTCGACTCCACATCACCGGCCAAAACCTTCGCCGCTACACCGGCCAACATGATTGTCGCCGTCCAATGAACACACCGCGATGAGCAAGCTCCATCAGCAACTGCTCGGCCGAAGCGGATCGGAGTACGTTGGCCTGAGCGTCCGGCGAGGCGGACACCGCACCGTCCGGCACCGGTTCATTCTGCGCGTCGACCAGCTGCGCCGCCTCCGGAAACCGCTGCCGTAGGTGCGGATACTCGGCGAGAGCCGCGGCGCTGGGCAGCTCGTCATCAATCGGAAGGCCGGTCGGCGAATGCGAATAGAGGGCGTTGTTTAACTCCCTTTCGTGGGCCTGCATCAGTCCCGCTACGCCCAGGTGATCAACGAAGCCCAGGCTGGTCCCTCGAAAGAACACTTCGGCCGCCCGGCCGTGATTTTCGAGCGGCTTGAGAAAGGCCTCCCGGCAGAAGGCTTCGAAGATCATCTGTTGCGGCCGCAGCTCTTGCGGCGCGGCGTTGATATATTCCGACATCGGCCGTTCTCCTGTTAAAAATCCCGATTCACTTTCAGTGGCGCGTAGGTCCCTGTCATGCCGCTGCAGCCCATTCGATTGAGGGCGAGTCGGTCATACGGGCGCGCTTCATCACATACGAGTAGGCGTCGTTAGCTCGGCTGGCCGCCGTGAATAGCGCGTTCTTGTCTTTCTTTAGCACTCGGATCCATGGGTCGAGATGGGACGCGTCATGCTCGAGCTGGCCGTCTTGCATGCCGATGCGGGCAAGGCAAAAAGCCGCACCGAGTTCAGCGACCAGCTCCTCGAACGCGTCTCCGTCGTCGCCAAAGCGCGCGCTGAAGTCACGGGCCAGTCGCGAAGAGTGCGCGGTCCAGTGCATCAGTCCGTGGGTGGCAGCGCGATAGAAACTGGACAGATCGGCGAAACGACCGCGTTCCGGCAGGAAACACTCATCAGTGCTCGCCCGGTAGAAAGCGTGCTCTCCTGTTTCGACGACCCGGGCGCCGGTCTGCTTGAGGATATGTTCCGCTACGTCGACCGGTGCGAACTCCTCACAACGCGAGACCGACACAACGCCGTCGATTTCCTCGACGTTAAATACACTGAACGCTACCGGATCCGGAAAGAACTCAATCTCCCCCGTCTCCGGATCGATACGCTCCTCCTTGTCGAACCGGACAAGCCGACAGCCCTTCGCACCGCGGCGCACCTGCGCACCGATTGCCTGCGCCTGGTTGTAGGTCATCCACTCGTTGCGGGCAAAACCCCTCTCTGCCGCTTCGAGCCACAACAGCAGCACGTTCGCGCCGCTGAACATGTTCTTGGTGGCGTAGTTGACAGGCAGGCCTCCAGACGCGCTGCAGGCCCATAGATTCGGCGGCGACATTCGACCCGCTTCCATGGCATTCACAAGACGGTCGGTGACCTCCTGTTTCAAGTCGCGCTTGATGGTTTGCTTCAGAGCTTTCATGATTGATGTGGTCCGTTCAGTTCGTGGATCAGGTGGCAGTTCTGGTTACGCATGGACCGGCTGCAGATCAGACAAGGAGATCCACGTCTGCGCCGGCGCCCCCGGTTTCACGTCGAGCATGGCAATGCTCGCGGTGTCACCGCGTGGGCCGTCGAACAGCTCTTCGATGCGCGCCGGTCGCGCCGGCAGATCAGGCCGCGCCCGGTAGGCAACCTGGACGGTGTCGCCAATGGCGTACACGCCGAGCCGGCGATACAGCGGCGTACCGTTCGGCTGGAACCCAACCACGTTGTCATCCGGCTTCGCGATTGCCCGGAGATATGCGCCGAGTTGGGACCGCTGGTAACCGATACCGCCGTTGGTTTCTTCAACGCACGTGTCCGAAGCCAGACATCCTCTGGTGGACAGGTGCGAGACTGCGGCACGCATCACGCGACGATATTCTTTGCCGCCGACCAGCAACACGCTGCGCGCTTGCGCTGGCCAACCGTCGCACAGGTAGCTGGGAAGATCGTTCAGCATCGCGTCAGCGCGCTCGGTCGACATGCGGTGTTCGTACGGCGCGATAATGGTATCGGCCCGCAGAAAGCCGTGACGTGCCGACAGGATCATGACTTCCGGCCTTGCCTCGTGCCGCACGTTCGCACGGTAAGTGCTATACATCACGCCCCGATAGAGATCGAGCGCCGGTGCCGGTTGCTCCAGCTTCGTCGCGGAACAGGCCATGATGATGAGATGCTTGCTGGTGTTAGTCATTAGAAATCCTGACGGATAGTTATGTATCGAATCTGCGTGTACGACGTGCGGCCCGTTCACTCCCACGCCAACTGCATCTGCGTGGAGACCGGGACTGGAACAATGGGGATGCCGGCGCTGCGCGAGTCGAGTGCGTTGTCTTCGTCCCGGAGCGTGTCGGACAGCAGCGCAAACCGGGCACGGTCGGCATCGCTGCGCTTCACTCGAAAATCGGCATCAACAACGTCGTTCACGCGAGCCCACTGGTTCCACGCAAAGTTGCGGCCAAGGCCTACTGTGGTCGAAGTACTCGGGAAGCGGTCTGCGTTGCGTACCAGCTCGTCCCAACTCGCGCCGAATTCAACAGCGTCGAACCGGCTGTGTCGGCCAGTAAGCGCAGTTCGCTCCAGGAGCAACGCGCGCTCGAGGAGGTCTGGATGATTTGCGGCGAGCCAGTACAGCTCCCATCGTTTTGAAGCCGGACAAAAAAAACACGCTGACTTAACTGGCACCATCTCAGCGCCGAGTGCTTCGGTGATGGCGCGAACGCAGTCGCGGCGAGCCCAGCGCACAAGCTGCAACGGGTAGACGTACTCGAAATCCGCATCGGACGGCTTCAGCCCTTTCGACCGGCGCATATCGGCGGGGCCGCAGTCGTAGCCGATCAGCTTGATGATTCGCTGGCCCGTGGCCTGAGCCGAGACCCACAGTGGGTGCGGCGGCCTTGCGTTCGGGCCGGACTTCGCGCCTTTCAGAAACTGGTCCTGTGGGGACTGCTTCCACTTGATGCTGCAGGATTTCATGCCGAATGCCAGCGATGGCAGAGTCTCATTGGCGAGGCAATTTCCATACAGGTCGGAGTAGCCAGTGGACGCGAGAGGAACCTTGCGGCACACGTCGATCAGTGACCAACCCCAGGAGCGCAGAACCACGTTCATCTTGTCGACGTGCGCAATGGTTTCCTCTTTTTCGCCGCCGGTGTCTGCGAAGGTAATGACATCAGGACGAAGGTCAGCCGCACGGAGCGCGACGAGCATCGCGGTCGAGTCAACGCCGGAACCGAAGCACACAGCCAGCGACCGACCGGCCAACGCGTCGTTGAGAGCTTGTCTCTGCGACGGCGACAGCATCGTGTGCAGATTCGCCGTCAGTTCACCGTACCGATGACGCGCCCCGCGCTGCTTGCCAATGTTGTTTTCCATCCTGTCCTCACATTCGTTCAAAGCTGACCGGGCCCCTAGATTCCGAGTCCCGGCGTGAAAAGATGTTTCTGCTGAGTCGGCGGCGTCTCTCGCCGTTGCCGCCGTTCCCCTGAGTTCGTCGTCCCGCGATCAAAGGAGACGTGGCCGTAGCTGGGTCAAGGATTCAAGCGCGGGGTGTGGGGCGGGATGGAGCGGCAGCGACTGACACGGCCCCGCGCGCCTTGACGCAGCGCAGGACGTGGCTACGATCGCGAGAAAAGGACGACGAAACGAGGGGGACGGGAATTCGGCACAGAGAGCCGTGGCGAAGCGAAACGCCGCGCGGCGAGCGCAACCTCGCGTAGCAAGCGATAGCGCCGCGGAGCGACATTTCGTCGGGGTGGACTGCGCGAAAAGCGCAACGCCCGACTCGCGCTCAAACGATCACCGCCTCGCGAATGCGGGGCGGCTGTAGTGCGCTGATTGGATCCACTGCGTTTTGCCGTTGGTGGGTGCAACGTCGTGCGACGCTACTGATATCAAGCCACACTCCGGTGATGCGGATCTCTTAATATCAGTTCGCGATCTGTGCAGCGGCGACGCTATACTGTTTCGCTATCTTTCGACATTCACATGACCCAGCAGCTGCCCTATCCCTTCACCGACGCGATCGAGGCGATCCTTCTCGATAAGACTGGCGCACGTGCGCTGCTTCTCGACGTACTCGCTTCGATAGTCCATCCCGACATGGTCTGCAGTCTCTTCGCGCTCCGCTCGATGGCCGAGGCTGACAAGCTGCTCGCACAGCGCTGCATTGAGTACGCGCTCGTCGCCGGCTTAACGCCGCAGGAATCTGCGGCCGTTTATCGATTCATTGAGCCGCGGATCGCGGCCAGGTTCTGATGTCGATATTCGCGTAAGTGAGCGGACGAAACCTGAAATAAAAATCCTCTGAATAATCCTTGCGTTCAGGGTTTCACCTGGGGTTAAATAACAGCGCTTCGACGCTAATTGCAGCGCACGAAAGCAAAGTTTGTTTCTTCCGGAAAGGCAGTCGGAGGCCCGCTCTAACCAGCGGGCTTTTGGCTTTTTAGGGCGCGTAATTCATGGGCCGTGCGCAGCCACGAGATCTTGGCGCGGCAGCGACGCTCATGATAAATTCACGCTCAGCGCGGCGGTGGCCCGCGCGTATTCGGTCCCTCGGCCTCTAGTGGGCGCTACGAACCAGGAGAGCCATCGCGGTAAAAGTTGTGTGGGGATTGCGGACCGAGTCTCACCCGAGCTTTTGATCGGGTTAAAACGGCTTGCCTGAAAGGGCAGGCCGTTTTTCATTGTGGCCGCTGAGATTCGTTCGAACTGACAGCTACGAATGCAGCTCTGGCCAGCACGTGGTCCGATAGACGCTGATACCTGTTCTCAATGACCGTCTCGCGCGCTGGCGTCCAGGAGCGTTCGGCGACATGCGGCCTACCCGCACCCTTCCGCAATGGCTGCGAAGCCCTCTGCGGCTGTTTGAGCTGGACGGACACGCCGAAAATCAACCGGACCCCCCCCCTTCCCTGCAAAACCCGGGTTTTTAGCCGTGGTGGACCGTTTCGCTTGCACGGCAAAAGGCGAGCACACGAGCGCGTGGAGCCGGGGTCCGACTTGTCGGGCGCCGGCGATTATCGCGCACTTAGGGGTGCGGGGTGCCGCAGGCGCGCCGCAGCCCTTAGTGCCTGCCGCTCGATGTCCTTGGTTATGCGTGGGTGTTCTTCCAGGCCCGCCCCTTTGGGGCCACGATTTGCCTTTGGGGGGTGTGGCCGGGGGGGTGGGGACGGCTTTAGCCGTCGAACCCGGCCGGGGGGTGCTTGCACCCCCCTCACTGAGGGTGGGGCCTTGTTCAAATCGCAGTTAAAAACAGTTAAAAAAGAAGAAGTTAACCGCGCGCGCGTTTACGGTCCGCGAGACGCCCGTGGGACGTGGGTTTGCGGGGCGTTCGGTGGCTCGATAGACGCGTCGGCGGTGGTGGGATAGACGTAGCCCAGGTGGTGCGATAGACGCGGGCGGTGGTGTGATAGACGCGAAGGCCACAATGTTATCCACAAAAATGGGGCGGGTGGTGCGATAGACGCGTCGAAAAAACAGCTTTCCCCCGGTCTATGCAAATTGAATATTCACTCTAATCAAGGGCATAGCCCTGTCAGATCGGGCGTTTAGCGATTCAAGGTCCGTTTCGCGGTGGTGGGATAGACGTGCGGCGTGGTGGTGCGATCGACACATTTCCAGGGGGCCGTATGTTGCATCTGGTGGTGCGATAGACGCGGGCATGTGAGTGGTGCGATAGACGCATTATTGGGATTTGTCGGATGCCACGGAAAGTGAAAACTGCGCCAGGTAAGTGAAAAACTGGTGCCACAGTTAGTGAAATGTCCGGGCGGCCAACGCTTTGCTGCGAGGACTTGCCGTCCGACAACAACCGATTAAGGCAGAAGATGCCCCGATCTCGAGAGCAGGCTCAATCGTCGACTGCGACACCCCAGCGTGCGACTCGAATCTTGTTGAGCGATGATTCCCGACCTATTGTCTTCAGTGCAGAAACCATGTTCACCCTGATAGCCTCGCGTTCCTCGATGTTCGCTGGCAAACGAAAAATGCCCGTGACTAGCCGTTGCAGCTCCGGCCCCTGATGCTCCCTCAGTAGGTCGATAAGCTGGTCCGGTTGTGCGTGAAGGAACGCCGGAATGATTCCATCATCCCAGTGCTCATTCTGCACAATGAAACTAGCTGCTTCCCGCAACCCCAACGCATTGCCAGAGGCGTTGAAGACGTCGAGGAAGCGGGCACGGGCCTTCTGATCGTCAACTTCTCCGAGTCGGGACTGATGTTCGACATCGAACAGCTGCGGCGTGTCCTTCCTCTGATCGATGTAAATCTCAATGATTTCATCTGCCTTGTTCTCGAATCCAAGCTCCCGAACGAGTTTCACTGTGCTGTTGATGTTCAAAGGGGTGATAACCGATGCAGCCTGTCTGACTGCCACGATGAACTCATCAGCGAGTTGCTCGCCGGTCATATCAAGCCGATCGTGGAACTTCCTCCAGACAGCGGTGAAGATCTCATCCAACCTGTCCCGATCGGCGACAGCGTCGAGAGCTGCTGTGAGTGTGCGAATATCCGAACCTTCAACGTAACCGCACTGCATCGCATCTAGAATCGCTCCGTCAAAGTCATCGGCGTTTGTAAACCCGCAAAGCTGCAGACGTGATACCCACTCCTCATCACTCGCCGCGGGCTCGTTTTCCCTCGCGAGCATGCGATGGGCGTAGGTGTTGTATTTCAGGATCTGGTCAGGGCCGGGAAAACCGCGTCCGCTTTCGTAAAGCGAGCTGGCGAACACGGAGATGCTGATTGCCGCCTGGCGCTTGACCTTTTCCGACGAGTCTTTGATGAGCGGATAGATCATCCGGAGCGCCGACTCGATCTTCTGGATCACGCGTATGTTGTTAATATCGAGGTGATGAATCGGCTCGGCGACGAGTTCCCGCAGTGGCGTGTCGGCAGAAAGGCCAAGCTCGACTGCGTCGTCCGACGACATGACGAATTGCAACTTTTGGTCGACCACCTTTTCGGCATATCTCGCATAGACGGCCTTATTTCCGTCGCTGAACTCCTCTTCGTTAAAGATGAGCATCACCTTGCAACGGGCCTGCTCTTTCAGTTCTGACACCAAACCCATAAGATCGTCGAGCTTGAGCTGCTCGCCGAGACGCTCGATATCGTCGAGGACGACAAGCGTGTCGGTGACGAAAGAGCCGGCGATTGCTTCCAGAGCCACAAAAAGGTGTTTGCCACCGAATGGAAGCATCTCCTTGAGGTGCCCGACCACTTCCTTTAACTTTTTCTTGCGCGCCTCGACTTCCAATTTCGCGCGCATGCCAGTGCTTGAATGCTCCCCGAGCGGGAATGTGTGCGTCTTCGCAAGCAGCGATGTCCGGATCTCTGAGATTGACTGGGCGCCGAAGACGGATGTGTACGAATATCGCTTCACAGAATGCTGGCCGGCGTACGCTTCTATCAGGTGCCTCAGAGCGAATGTCTTGCCTACTCCCCACGGCCCCGTTACTGCTAGAACCTGCGGGACGCATGAATCGATGAATTGCGTTACCACGGATCGGATGACTTCTCGGGACATGTCCACCTCTCGGTCTTGGTATTTGAAACTCCGTGTCCGCTCGTTTCCAACGTCGACGAACACGCCGAGCGGTGCTGCAGGCGTTGCCATAGGCGACGCCCGATAAACAGCCGTTTCGCGATCGCCAATCGTGGCGCTCAACGCTGCAGTGGCGCCACACTGGGACGGCGAACCGGCGAGTCATGCATGTGGCCCCATCAGGAATACAAGGCCGAGCCACGGACGTCACCCTCTGCAGGCTTCGATCGCCGCCGCTCAAGCGTGTGGCCAGACGTTAACGGCGAGTTTCCAGAGCACTTCCGCCCGCTTACGGATCTCACCTTCAGTCCATACCGCGCCCGGCTCACTCCACCTCGGGTCCTGGAAATAGGCGTTCAGCGCGAGCAAGCTCTTGGTGATTTCCGGTCGCTTCACGTCAAATCCGAGATTGCTCAGGGCAGGATTGAGTTTTTCTGTCAACAAGGTGAGGTTGCCGACGTTATGCAGCAGTTGGTCCCTGACCAATTCAGCATTCGCGTCACCCGGTGACGGCCAATGCTCTTTCCATGCGACCGGCAATACATGCTCGACGTGAAGTGGTGCCGTTGGCAACACCTCTGTCTCGTGGTGAACCTTGTTACGTGCGGCAAGCTCGAGTGCCTCGAGCATCATCTTGGTCTTCGCGGACCGCAGGTGCCTGTAGGTAGGCCCTTCCAACCACGCCTTGCTGAACTCGGCATCGTCGGGCCAGTTCTGGGTGGGCCCACCTGCAAGGCCCATCAAATGCTGCGCAATGGCGGATGACGTGGGTTTTTCCGGCCCTGCGAGGCGCTTCAGAAGGCCCGGAAAGACCCTGTTGTACGCTTTGGCGGTCAGGCCGCATACCGCTCTGCGCACTACGTAGGATTCAAGGATCTGCAGACTTGCTAGGAACTCCTCCGACTCGGTTCCAAGCTGCTCGCCCAGATAGAGAACGACCGGAGTCATCGTAGAACTGTCGAGCACGCGCATGTTGTGCGCGAACCGTCCAAAGCGTGTCTTCCTGTCCGGCACGATGAGAGATTCGAAGAGTTTGGCAGCCTTCTTCAAACGCGTCAGCTCAACATCGACATCTGGCTTTTCAGCAAACCACCACTGCTTGAATGACTCGAAAACGTGATCGAGCTTGACGTCGTCCATCGAGCGCATGGACACGTAGTGATAGAGGAACGTATCGAGCCGCGTATTCGTCAAGCGCCCCTGGCGCTCCTCAACCTTCCAGAAGAGCCTGCTCTTGCTGATCGCGCCTTTCTCCGCAGGCGCCTCATCAAAGTCCTGCCAGTGCTCCGTGTAGAGAGTGTCGGTGCGTGCGTTCGCGCGGGTGGCTTCAAGAAATACGAAATTGCGAATGAGGTCTGCCGGGGTCAAGCGCTCCCCGCGACCATTGAGGGACTCGAATATGATCTGCGCATCATCGTCTGGGTCCAGGCGCAACTCGATCAATTGCAGGTAATCTGTCAACGTCGACAGCAAAAGCGTAATGCGTTCGGGGCGGATCGGTAGATCTTCGAACGGAATCTGAGGATGCAAATCATGGCGGATGCCGTGGACCCATCGCATCGCCCAAGTTTTATCTCCGTCGACTTCGAAGCCGAGGTCCTGGAGTAATTCGTCAAGAGGGTGCGGTGTTTCCTGAATGACTTCATCGAAGTCCTTGCCCCTGAGAAACATGGACACCACGCCGTAGAAATACAGATAGGCCTCGACGAGCAGCGGACGGAGTACCCGTTTCTTCGACCTACCGCTGCCAGTTGTCGTTATCGGATACTTCTCGCAGACCTTACGGGCTGAGCGGCACTCCACCAGATCAGTCATCTCCGATCGCCCGGCATTGGTCGGCCAGATTTTGTAGTGGTAGTGGTTATGGCTGTACTTAGCAGCGTTATGTGTGTAGACATCAAGGGATGCCTGCTGGTACTCATCCTCTACGCTTGCAAGAGCGTCCCGAAAGGCGAGTGCGAGGAGTTGCATGGTCGTCATGCGCTGCTGGCCATCTATGACTTCGGTGGTGGTCGGTTCGCCCGGACGACCCGAGACATGGTCGGTCACGATGACCGTGCCCAGGAAATGCTTTCTGGGCTTTTGCACCAAGTGAGCGGAACCCATTGGGCGCGCCTGCTCCAACAGTTCCAAGTATTTGGCCAGCTCGTCGGCCCGCTCCGCGATGTCGGCCCAGAGTAACTGAATTTGCTTCTCGATGGTCCAGACATATCCGCGCTGGAAGATCGGGACCAGGTACTGCAGCGGCTGATGGAAGAGTGTTAGCGGCGAGACTTTGTTCGGCTGCATTCGGGTGGCTCCTCGATTCTTGTCATTGAGTGCGATACGGTTCAAACGTGGAAGAAAATGGCGGCGCTGCTTCCCAGCGCTCGATCGTCCGGATCACGTGCGTATCCCGCTTGGCGAGGAAAGGCTGACTATGGACTTCAGCAGCCGGCTTATGTGGATTTCCCAACTCGCAGCCGTAAAAAAAAGTCGCTGGGCCAGGAGCAATTCGCTGCAAACAAGAAACGCTTGTAGATCCACTTGACGCAACACTATCCTCGACATTGGTGATCACGGTCGCCGGTATGAGACATCCCCATGCGGCCCTGCAGCGTCGTTTTGACGGGTTCCCGCGCCTGACCCTTCCGTTCTCCGCGCGCGAGTCAGAAGCCGTTCCAGCGTCACAAGAAAAGCTCGCCGGGGCTATGCGCGACTGCCGTGACGGTCTTCGTATTGTATGAGCCAGCTATGTACCGTTTGCCATGGGTCGCCTTTCGCCCGAAAGGTCAGGAAATAAGGTCTATGCCGGGTGAGCCAAAGGAAAAACAGGAACATCGGCTGTCCAGTCGTTTTCTCGCCGGCCCATAGCGCCCACGCCCGCTGAATTTCAGCCTTCGCGTCATCCTTCCTGATTCGCTTCTTCGGCTTGGTCTCATAGCAGTCCAGCCACGCGTCAAGGGGGTCGTCCGGCAAACCACCTTCGGTCATCCGACCCGGACTCGGACGTTCGATATACGTCGAGCCGCTTGGCGTTTGCCGGATAGCAGCGCACCACGAACACCACCTTTCCCCATTAATGGAAACGGGCTCCGCACCATCGGGGCGCGGCTCATCTGTGCGTCCGCAAGAGGGGCAATAAGGTTCGGATCTGGGTTGCATGTTGAGTCCGTCGAGGCAATGTTCGCAGGCATTGTAGCGACCCGCGCGGACGGCACGGCGGGCCGGGATTCGAGCCAGCCCGCCCATCCGCTCGTCAGCGAGGGTTTATGAGGGCTGTCCGCATTTTTTCAGGAATAGCGGCAGGGTTGATGGATTTTTTCACTTTCAGCGTCGTAGTTGGCGATGTTGAATGTCACTTTTAGTGAAAAATCGCCTTAAATTCAACGACGCATTTTTCATGAATGGTGACACCCGACAGGATTTTTTTTGCATCCCGTGGCAGGAGTTGGGACGCCGTCCCGAAAGTCTGTGGCTGGCTCCGGGTGGTGCGATAGACGCGCTTTCGGATCGCTCTCGTCCGTCACTTGCGCGCGCCGGCCGGCTGCGCTGCGAATGTACGGCCCTTTCTCGGGAAGGTGCGGGAAGTGAATGTCCGATCGCGGACTGCCGCAGTAACTGAAAAAAAACGCAGTGTTCTCATTGACACGCCCCCCCCCGATAGCGCCGCGCCAGCCTCTTAGGAGCCAACCGGTGGCGATCGATAGTCAGGGTGACCCTCGGTGCACTCGCCGCGGACAGCGGCCCAGAAGTATTTCGCGTGATGCTCATAAACGTCCGTGGCTTCTGATAGGTCGAAGGCAAGCCCCTGAACCATACTCAGCAGCAGGCGCATGATTTCAAGGTTGTCTTGGAAGAACGTCTCGATTTCGTCGTCGGTCGCCCACACAGGCGGCTTGTCTTCCTTCCCTTGCGGCTCAGGGGTGGCCGATTCCTCCGGTGTCGCAGGTGCCTTCGGCAACTGGCGGTGCGCCAGATGCTGGTGGCGCAACATCTTTAACTTATCCAGAACTGCAAAGGCTGGGCCGCCGGCGCTGTACTTACCGATTAACTCAAGTACCTGCTCCCGCCGTGGCGCGAGTGCATCCCTCATGGCGTCCGGCGCAAACTTGGAGCGAAGGCCGGTGCGCCCTGTCCGGTATTGAACCAGGGTCTCAAAGAATTCTTTGTCCCGTAGACGGTCAGCTATGAGGCTCATCCTCACAGCCTGTTTATTGGTGTCCCATACACGGGTCAGCGCCAGTAACAACTCACGACGCAACGACAAACGAATGATCTGAAAGGAATGCGCCGCATAGGAAGTGCCGATACGGGCATGAAGGCCGGTGTCATACGCCGCAGGTCGCCAAGTCGCATGGAACATGACCGCCAGCTCGATCTCCTGACGGGCGGCGTCGACCATTTTCTGCAATGCTTCTATCTCCTGGGTAGCTATAAAGGCCGTCCGGTCCGTATCAGCCATTTGGTCACTCATCTGATGTTTTTCGTGCGACCATTCTGCCACCGAAACGGCACATTCGAACAAGGGCAAACATGGCTGATATCAGCGCTGCGCTTATTGGGTTTCTCGGCGTTATGGCTGGCGGGTATTTCAACAATTTTTTTGCCGAAGATTACAGGCGCTTTCGGGACGGCCAGGCGCTTGCCGGTGCGCTCGCAGGCGAACTTGAATCGCACACCGCCCCGATTCCAAGGATCAGGGAAGGTCTCGCCATTATGGAGGAGCAAATTCGTAGCGGGAAAAAGCTCGATCTCCCTGAATGGCCGATGCCGCCAAGCCCGATCTTTGATCAGAACGCAGCGAAGATAGGTTCGCTCGGAGCGGAAACAGCAAAAGAGGTTGCTTATGTCTATGAGCACCTCCGCGCGTATCGGCAAAATTTCCACATGCTGTCAAAGCACAATGGCGCGATGCCCGTCGAGTGGAGTCACGCAACAATCATTGGCTGCTTGGCGATTATCAGTCGCTCCGAAAACCGTGCAGTGCAGTTAGCAATTACGCTAACGGGCCAGACTGAGGAGTCGTATTGGAGACGTCCCCAAACTCAGGCGCAACTGAAATACGGCGCTGCTGTCATTGCGGCGTTTTTACTCGCATTGAAGGTTTTCGGCTGAGCTATGTCCTGCTGGCGTCCGGCGTTGGCCTGTTCTCCACGTCACCCCCGCGTCGGCTTCATCAGGGCAGTCGCGCGGCAGCTCCCCACGCCGGTCAACGTCCTGTTCCGGACACTGGACGACTGGTGGACACCGCCGCTGTCGCCTCTGGCGAGCAAGCTGAAGCGACGAACGCCGCCGGTTAGTGCAGGAGGTGAAGGGATGGGGAAGGCCACGGTCGGCAGCGCATCCTGACGGGTGGAATACGCTGTGCGTCCGGGTGGCCGCTACCGACACGTGTGTGAAGCGGCCTGAGCTAAGCTGGCAACAGATCCATTTGCGCTTTCGGGTCCGACTTTGAATCCCATCGGCGCAACGTGTAATACCAGTTCAGCAGCTTCTTGGACAGCAGCTCCCTGTGAATGCCGGCGATGAGCTGGGCGTTCTGCTTTTGGTTGTCGCGATCGCACCGGAAGAAAATGACCATCGCCTTGTCGTCGTCCAGGGCTATATGGAACTCGGGCATCTTGTCGGCCACCATAGCGGCGACGACGTCGCGCCGGAAGTATTTCTGAGCCTGTGCCGATCCGGACTTGGCGTAGAGCTTGTCGAGCCCGATCTTGAACCACAGCTTTTCGCCGCAATGCTTCTTCGCAAGGTCGTACAGCCGGCGTTCGAGTCCTTGCGCCAGATCGAAATACCCTGGATGGATCGTGAGCACCTTGCGATTGATCAATGAGTCGAAGGTCCACGTCGACAGGATCAGTTCGACTTCGAGCGCGCCCTTCTTGTTGCCCGTATACGTGATGATCTTGTAATTTTCGATCAGGCCGTATCCGTAAAGACTCTCGTGGATGCCCTCTTCATTGGCGCCTAGCCGCGACGCATCGAAGTTGGTCTCAACGATCGTCCCCTTCAAACGCCGGCAACTGTCGACGACGCGGGTGTAAGACGCTCCGCCTGTGCTTCGGCCCGTGTAGACAAGAAAGTCCCGCACCTTGAAGCGGATGCGGCGAGAAACCGGAAGGTTTGCGTCCGCGGCCTTGCAGATCTGAGTCGCCGCGTAGACAAGAACGTCCTTGTCGAAGATGTTGGCGGCGCCGACGACGCTCGGGATGATTCGCACGATCTGTTCACCGTTGCGATACACCCTGACACGTGTGTCTTTGCCCTTTTGCAAAGAAAACAGAGGGAATTCGAGAGAATGAAGATCCTCACGCGGCTTCCACGTTGCGAGCAAGCGCTCGGCCGCGAACAGCTCGAGTTGCTCGGCGTCATGAAACGCCTCTTCCTGTGAAACAGACATCTCGACGTCCTGCGTGTCACTGGTCATGTTGACAACGCGTTCGACGGATCGCCGATAGTCCTTCTTTGTTTTGCTATGCCCCGGTATTGGCCTGCGCAGTGAGTGACTGCTTTGTTGTTCGATGGTACTCATTTATCGCACTAACCCCTCATTTCATTCCAGCTTGCTCTTTTCTATCTCGAGCGCTTCAATGACGGCGGCGACGGCAGACTGGATCTTTTTGGCGTCCTTGCTGCGTCTCGCTGTGGCGAGAAACGTTTCGAGCGGTTTCACTAGGTTATTCGGCATTTCGAAGCCATGCTTTAGCCATAAAACCGCAAGATCGCCCTCGGCGGGATTCATCGTCAGATACGCCTGGTAGTAACGACCAACAATCGAACTGACTCGTTGCTTCGTCACTTCAAACCGCGTTTGCACGTCTATCGACGGTTCACCGTCGACGATCACCGCCCGTGCAATGTCCCGTGTTGTTTCGGCAAAAGGCTTGGTGCCCTGCAACTCGACCTGCTTGCGCATGAACGAATCAAGTGCCGTAAATTTTCTCGCAGTAAGACGGAACGTTGCCAAAGTAAATATCCGACACGATATGGTTGACGGGCTATGAAAAAAGGGGCATATCTGCCCCTTTTTCCTGTGCATTAGAGAGCCCAATTGTTCGGCGCGAGAGGATGAATCTCACGGTCCGTATCGTACCTGAAATCGTCTGGTAAAACGCCCGCCTTGCGGCTCGGATGCAACGCATTCAGCAGCTCTATTGCGCTCTTAGAATTTAACTCAGCAACCAACCTGTTTATCATTTTTCCTGCCCGAGGCTGCCCGACACCGACCAACGCCGAGCAAGCCAACTGCACGAATGCGACCC
Organism: Caballeronia udeis; assembly: GCF_001544555.2. Taxonomy (GTDB): domain Bacteria; phylum Pseudomonadota; class Gammaproteobacteria; order Burkholderiales; family Burkholderiaceae; genus Caballeronia; species Caballeronia udeis. The sequence goes on from NZ_FCOK02000098.1 coordinate 18,046, forward strand.
AAAGCCTCCAGTCGGCATCTTCCTCTGGCACGCCGGCGGACACCAGATCCGCCTGCAACTGACGGAGCCGGTGTATTGATCCGGTCGATTCCTGGAATAACTCCTCGGCTCGCCAGATGACGGTCTTCATGGGGTCCGTGCCGGTCGCCCTCTCCTGCTTCGGTCGCGATGCGGCCGCTGCCTCACGGGGAGCTTTTTGCGATTGCATTGCCTGCTGGACAGCCTGTGCGACCGAAGGCGCGGACGCCGAGTGCTCACTATCGTCGGCCGGTCCCTCATTGTGGGATGACGGTAGGCCGGCGTCGTCGTCGGCCGCAGAGTTGGCGGGGTCGCCGCGTTCATCGGCCGAGCGCTGCGCGGGGCTGTTCGGCCGATCGGCCGCTGCCGGCGACGCTGCCACAATAGGCGCGTCACTTTGCGTCGTACCTTTCAATTGCGAAAGCCGGGCGTCAAGCGTGACTCGGCCCAGCTTCTCGCCTGCTTTTATCGCGGCGGCAAGCTCGTGTGCGAGTTCTGTGCTCTCGGCCTCAATGTCGTCCATCTTGTTCGCGGCCTCGATGTCGTCGAACATGCCGGCGTCGAACAGTTCCCGTGTGATTGGGCCGTACTTCCGGAACCGAAGGTGTTTGGATATCCACGACTCGCTACGCTGCTTGCCCTTCGGGTTAGTCCACAGGCGTGCGGCTTCCTCGCGTCCAAATCTGTCGATGTCGCTCGCCAAACCCAGGGCCGTCTCTTTGGCCGAAAGCGGTTTGCGATCGACGTTCTCCGAGATCTGGTACATCCGGATGACGATGTCCGGGGTGCTTGCCGGAAAGACCTTTGCCGGGATTTTCTCCCATCCGTTCACGATGCTGCCGCGCACGCGTCGCTCACCGCCGATCAGTTCGAACTGGTCGTCTTCCAGTGCGCGTACGAGAATCGCGGTGTGGACATGGCCAACCGTCTTCAGGCGCTCGGCGAACGCCTCGATGTCGCTAAAGTCTGAGCGGTCCTGCGGCTTGATGACGATCTTGGAAATTAGAATTTCAGTAGTGATCGCGCCTGTTGCTTCCTCGATCGCCGCGGCCATTGCGCTGCCGGGCTTCATCTTCGATAGCTGAGCGAGACTCGTCAGCTGTTGGCCATTTTTGAGCTGCATAATTATTTCCCTTACAGACCAATACGTTTGAACAGCGACTCACACACGGAACGCATTTCCGCTGCTGCGCGCCGGTCGCTGTCACCGCGTGGGCTTTTCCAGACTGGATGTTCCTTCGCGAGTTTTGTTCCAGAACGTTCCTGCAACTCGACATCCAGCACGGCGTCACCCCATTTCTGGCGCAGCGTGATTCGTTCCGTCTGGTCGTACGCCCGGCGTTTGTTGACCTTGTTGAGAAGCACGCCGAGTAGTTCGAGATCCGGATTGAAGTTCTCAGCGATGATCTGAGCCTTCTGTGTGAGATCGAGCAGCCCGCTGGTCGCGTCCTTGTCCAGGTCACACGGCATCAGCAGGTAATCCGCGCAGATCATTCCGGCAAAGAGCAGGTTACTCATCGTCGGGGGCGTGTCGATCACGCAGATGTCGTACTGATCGTCCAGCCGGTTCAGCGCAGACCGTGCGTGCTGGGTGCAATCGAGTGGCCACCCTAGTACTTCTATCAGGTCGTCGGACCCGGCGAACAGATCGACGCCCGGCGCGATCGACATAGGCCGAGGTTCCTGCCCGCTCATGAACAGTAAGTGAGCACTGCTTTCCGGCGCGATGGCTGGGAGCTGAATGCTGTCCCAATTGACGGATCGGGCACGCATCAGCGTTTCGTCCTCATTCATCATCAACCTGTACAGCATGGTTCGGGTGAGGTTCGCCTGCGGGTCGAGATCAATCACGAGCGTGCGCAATCCCCTTTCCATAGCCGTGAATGACAGGTGCCGCGCGGTGGTGGTCTTTCCTACGCCGCCCTTCTGGTTCGCAATTCCAACCTTGTGCATGATTCTCCCCGCCTTACGCGTAGATGGCCTGATCGATCGGTTCGAACACTCGGCCCAACGTATTGAAGACAGCCAGCCAGTTGGCCGCGTAAAGATTGACTCGCGCCGATTGCGCATCGGTGTGTTGGCCCGCAATGCTGTAGTGACAGCCTTCCTGAAAGCACGTAACACGAGCAACAGCCCGAGCCGGGTCGACGTCGAAGCAGATCCACGACGCCGGATTAGTGCTCCCGCGCGCGGGCCGGTCGTGAGCGATCTCGACGGTGAGATGACCCTCGCTGTTTTCGTCAACAGTGCAATGGACTGCCATATCACCGGCCACTCGCGGCGGGGCAAAGTGCGTGCGGCTCGATGTCTTTCCAAGATTCGGAATCAGTTCGGTAAGAGCCTGATAGATGCGCGATTGCACGGTGTTAGACATGAGACGCTCCGGTTATTGACGGTCCATTGATTTTTGATGGGTGACGTGTGGTCACGTGCAACGGATATTATTATTAGAAATGTTGACGGTCAATAGATGGTGCGAAATAAGTCCGATATCCCCCTGGATCGGGCTACTTGGTTCGGCTAGAATCGCTCGTGTTTGAGTGCATTTGAAGTGCCCGACAGGCAAGGTTTCGTGGATGCTGACGCCGCGAGTCAGGCCCGGCTCGGTCAGGTAGAGTCGAGCGGGAACGACGGCCCTTCTGGTCCGGATCGACAGGACTGCTGCAGTCGGAAAGTCTTTCATATCTGCGCCGCTGCGCGCACTCCGTACAAAATTACAGTGCGGTCGAACAGTGAGTAAAATTTCGCATGCGAAAGTGTGAATCGGACGGCGTCATCACAACGGATCAGGAGCTGATCGTCTCGCTGCTGGACTCCGGATGTACGAGAGCTGAAGTTGGCGACCGGCTGAACATGTCTGCCGCTGTGATCGGCCGGCAGATATCCCGGATCAGAGGGAAAGTGAAACTGGGCACATATGATCCTCCACCCTTACCTATCGAAGCCGCGTTGACGCGGTGATACACCAACATGATCCGTTTCGTTCTCTGCCTGCTCGGCGCCCTGTTCATCCAAGCCGCGGTCATGGCCCACATGGCTAATGGCGGTTCAACTGACTTCTTTACCAGCTTTGGCGAAGGCCTCCGCGCGTCGGTGAACTTCGACACCGGGATCGTCCGGAACGCGGCTGCACTGGTTGGAGCCAAGCTCAACTGAGTTTCATCGTACGTTTGATCGCAGGACGATCATATCGCGAATAGGTCAAAATGGCATATTTGACGATAGTAGGGAGCATACGCGTATGCCCCCTTCGATCAACATCAATGACGAGCGCTACAAGCGTCTGCGCTTCCATATGCGCAGGCTTCGACTTGCCGCCGACCTCACGCAGGTGCAACTCGCTCAGCGGCTGCACGTGGACCAGCCAAACGTTTCTAAGATCGAGCGCGGAGAGCGATATGTCGACGTTTTGTTTTATCTCGACTGGTGTCGAGCCTGTGGCATTGACCCGGGTACGGCGTTCTCGAAACTTGCCTCCCTGGACAAGTAGCGAACTACGCGGTGGCGTTCGCGGGACGGCTCTGCGCTTGTCCTGACCAGACGGTTGCAAACTTCCCCTTCCCTGCCGCACGCAGCGCGTTTTTGATAACGTCGAGCTGTCCCGCAATACCGCCCGTGAGCTGTCGAGGTTGTCCAGCCGATTCAGTCTTCGCTGCGGCGGTCTGCTTTGGCGCATTGCTCGCGAGTTCGTCGAACGTGGCGTCACGCGCGTCGGTCGCCGGCAGCAAGTCCCCTTTCCGGACGCCTTTGGCAAACGCCGATTGCCATCCGTTCAATACGGTCCGCGGGATGCCTTCGACCGCATCAAGCACGGTCAACGTGCTTCCGTCCGCGCTGACGGTTATTCGTCGGGTTCCGATCGCGTCGTAAAAGCTTTGGCCAACACAGCGGGCTACCGTGGCCGTTACTTCCGCATTTTCGGTTGCTTCTCGTTGCTGCTGAACGGTTTGGTTCCGAAGCTGCCGGGCACGATACGCGAAGTCGACAGGCTTGCGGAGAAGGGCGCGGAGGTAGTTGATTGGCGCGTGCGCTTTCTTGAGTCCAGCCCAGCTGACATCGACGACGTCGGAGAGAAATTTGCCGTTTGCTTTGGCTTCGGTCATGAGTTTGAAGACAAGAAATTCATGAAATCCCAGCGAAGTGAGGCGTTGGAGATCCGCGGGGAGGGTGCCTGGTTGTCTCTTTTGAGAAGCAGGGAAAAGATCCTTATATATAGCTCCGTCTGCCACATTGGCAGACCGACTATTCAGCGACTCGCCCCGGGCTTGCTGCGCACCTTCGGACTTGGTATCTGATGACGCCGTGTGACTGGCTGGAGCTTCCTTGGCGACGAGACCAAGCAGCAAGGCCGCGCTTTCGGTGAGATGGAGGTAGGCGCGACCAAACAGGCCAGCTTGGCCATACCGGCTTTGCGGGGGGCGCGTGATGAGGCCTGCAGCTTCGAGGTCATCGAGACTGCGATAGAAGGTCCGCATGGATTGCATGGCACGGCCGGTAAGCAGCTCTCGGCGCGCGAATATGGCGGCGTAGGGGCGTTTGGCGTCCACGGTGCGGGCGAGGGCAGCGAGCAGGGCGCGGGAGCGTGCGCTGACGCCTTGTAGTTGCGCGGCACGATGGACGGCCCGAAATATCACCCAAGGCAAGTTGGTTGTGTCGCAGGTGAATTCGGCGCGAGCTTGTGCGTCACCTTCTGCGGTTTGTGTTTCTGCTTCGCAAGGATGAGCTTCACCCTCGCCAGCAACAGAGCGTTGCGCGATAGACATGTCGAGCGTCCATTTTCAAAAAATGGAAGACACATGCTTGACTGCCGATCGCTTTCCGCTACACTCCGAAGTGTCAGTGCTTCGCCCGATTAGCCGTCGGGGGAGTGCAGCAGGAGGGGCGAGCGACAGCAAGCCCAATATTCAAAAGCCTTCGGAATTAGCCGTTCCGAAGGCTTTTGTCTTTCTAGCGTTAGAGCGTCATCGACTGCATCTAAGCCCCTTTCTTTTCCAGTAAGTCATTGATTTATAAGCATGTACGACTCGTACATCACTCCTTGCTCGTAATCTGGTCGGCGATGAACTCTCGAATCCGCTGCGCCCAATCGCTGGCAGACTCTGCGTCCTCGCCCTTGAATTGCACCCCTACGACCCCTTTGCGAACCGAAATTTCGCAGATGTGGCGCTTGCCGCTTTTGACGAACAATTTTTCCGGCGCGGCAGTCGTTGGTCGCTTTGCCCGAGCCATGCTCACAGCCTGCTCTTGCGTCATGGTCTCGTCGTTGACGAGCTTTTCGATGGCCGCAATGACTTCCTCGCTACGACCCGATTCCGCTATCTGAGAAAGGGCCTGCGCCGCAGTACTGCCGAGGCGCTCAGGCCGTCGAAAGAGGATCTCTTTCGCTTTCTCAGGCAGTGCGTCGTAGCGCATGATCCGAGTCACATGAACGCGGCTAATGCCCGCAATCTCTGCCAATGCCGCGTGATCCAGTCCCGTTTCGGTCTGCAGTTGAAGGAAATTCCAATACTTCTCGAAGTCCGAAAGGGAGGGGGCCAACAGGTTGCTGAAAAATGCGAACTTGCTGACATCCTCATCGGCAATATCTTGGGTCACGGCGCGAATGCGTGGCCGGCCCAGCTCGCGATAAATGGCAGTGCGGTTGTGGCCGGCGACCAATTCACGTCGGCCATTAGGCCGGCGGCGTAGTACCACCGGTGTAATCAGCGGGTTGCGTTCGAGGTTGGCTTTGAGTTCAGCGTATTCTTCCGGGCTCAGCTTTCGGCGCCTGCCTTCTACCTCGTCGATGAGGTCGAGATCGACTTCTTCCTCGGCTGTGCGCTCGGCGAGCGCGCGCTTCAAACGCTCAATCTCGTCATGTTGTTGCTCGGCGGTTGCCTGCAAGTGCATGAGCTGCCCCGGTGCGGTCCGGGGGGAACCGACCGGACGACTTCCAGCCGCGGCCACCTCTTCGCTCGTGAGCTTGATGCCTGCCGCCTTAGATGCGAAATTCTTCATCGTCGCCATGGTCGTCTATCCTTTTTGCCAGAGACTCGAGATCTTGTCGTCCACCCGGTCGACGAACTGGTCGCACGGGGTTCGAATTCGCCGGAGAGTCTCTGCGCCACCCTCATAGACCGTGAGGTCGTAGACGGTCGCGAACCGCATATTGGTGTTTCGCGCAACGTCGGTTTCGGGTATCTCGACAGGTATCACCCTCGAGCCGTAGAGTTGCGAAATCCAAGACTGAACGGCTTTCGCAGCGGGCTTTGGCGTCATCCGGGTCACCAAGATGTCGATGAAATCGAATTCCTTCCTCGACTCATCCCCTCTAGCGGCCATGCCGGTCACCAAGTCCGAGAAGAGATGCCAAAACTGCACCATGGACGCGAAAGCCAGCACGTCCGGAACGACTGGCACAATCACACCGTCAGCCGCGAAAATGGCATTGATCGTCAGGTAGCTAAGCGTGGGGGCCGTATCGAGGATGATGTAGTCGTATTCATCGCGCAGAGCTTCAAGGCCCTTGTGAAGTACGTTCTCAAAGCGCTCGCCACGGGCGCCCGCGGAAGCGCGAGCGGGCAGCATGAACTCCGCGTTGAACAATTCCGTCGACGAAGGGATCAGATCGAGGTTTGGCCAGTAAGTGGACTGAGGAAGCGTCGACATGTCGAACGGCTCTCCCTTCAAGAACGCTTCGACCAAAGGCATGATCGTCTGCGACGCGTCAACCTCAGCGTGCGGATTTATCCCATAAAGCGTCGTGGCGCTTCCTTGCGGGTCTAGGTCGATATGACAGACTCGTCGACCCCGCCGCAACGCGAGCCCCTGCGCCAGGATGGTCGACATCGTAGTTTTCGTGACGCCGCCCTTGAAGTTGGCTACTGCAATGACTTTGCCTGGACCGTTACGCGGGGCAGGGTTCAATTCGGCCTTAACCCACTGAACCGCCTCCTCCACGGTAAACTGTCGTGGAGCGCCTCGACGGGACTGCGTGCCTTGCGGAAGCTCGCCTTTCTTCAGGGCGTAAGCCATCCGCTGTGTGTCTATGCCACACATCTCTTGCACGCGGGCGGAACTGATCAACGGCGGGACTTTCCGCGGGAACGGTTCAAGCAGCTCGTCGCGAATCTTCTGAAGCATGAAGTCAGATAGGCCGGCGAGCTTGATGAGGTCTTCGGGCGTCGTCTTTCCGGGATTCGCGAGGTCGAGATCCATAGCGTTCTTAGGGCGTTCCATTCCGGTGGTTGTGTTCTATCGTTTGGGCGAAAATACGGCCAGCCGATAGAATTTCCCCGAAGCGTAGCTGTCGCCTTGGGTAAACGCAAGTTAACTTTTACGGGGATGTATCGCCTGGGAGCCCTTTAAATGCTGGGTTCGGCGGATTTTCGTGAGAAATTACGTGAGGAAAAGCGCTGGTGGAGCAGGCTGCTACCGCCCCTTTCGCATGCGAAAAATTAGCTTTGCGCGTCGAGAAGCGCGTCCTCGAAGAACGCATTGACTGCTCTGTAACGCCGCGCGCTGTCCCCTTTTGTATAGATCGTCGTCGTGGCCAGGCTGGCGTGCCCGAGGTTCGTCTGCACGTCGCGCACGTCCGCGCCGCTGTCGAGGGTGTGGTTGACGTGGGTATGGCGCAGCCAGTGCGTGCTGGCATTGCGCAGATCGGCCGCGGCGCCGGGGTAGCGGGTCTCCAGCTGATCCGCTGCGCGCTCGAAGATCCGCTTGAACAGGCGGGCAACGGCGTCCGGCGTCAGTCGCCTGCCGGTCTGCAGATGCGCAATCAGCGGTGTATCTTTCGGGCACCCCAGCAGCGCGGGCATGCCGTGGGACGTCAGGGTGCGCTCCAGTTCGGCCATCAGTTTTTCCGGCATGGGCACGCGCCGGTTACGGCGCCCCTTGCCCCGTACCTTTAGCTCCCACGCGTCGTCCAGTGCGCCGTCCAGCGCCGCACGCGTCAGATCACCCGTCATCGCCCCGGCCAGTTCCGCCCGGCGCAGGCCGGTGGCGTACGCAAATAGCAGGGTGAAGTGGTCGCGCTGCTCCTCCGGCGTGTACTCGATCCGCCGCGTCGTCTGCAGCACGTATTTCCATTGGGCGTGCGTGAGGGTGCGCCCGGTGGTATTGACCGCCTCGACCTCGCTGGACCTTGGCAGGCCGTCAAACGGGTTGCTGGCCAGATACCTCTGACCGACCAGCCAGCTGAACATGGCACGCAGGATCTTGCGCGCGTCCACGCGACTGCGGTCTTTGAGCGGGCCGGCGAACGGTCGCCAGGCGGGCTCGAAGCGCTCGACGCGGCCGCGGCCAACCCAGCGCGCGGCTGGCTGGGGGTCCGTCAGGAACACATCAATGTATTCCGCGCAGTCCAGCGTGTTCAGCGACGACAGGGGTTTTCCCTTCTGCACGATCGCCCACAGCAGCAGGCGCTCGCCCTCGCGCCGGTACGTCCGCGCGGTGTCGGGGCTGCGGGCGCCGCGAATCCTCACCCAGGCGGAGACTGCCGCCAGATCCGTGTTCAGTTCGGCCTGGTGGGCGGGAACGGGCGCGCGGTTCAGACCTTGCGAGCCGTCGAGTTCGGCGGAGACGCGCAGCGCTTCCATCGGCACGATGTCCGGCACCGTGCCACCGATCGGCGGCCGTAACAGCGCGGGATGTCCGGCCTGCAGCTGCCGGCGCGGTGTGGTGGCCAGCGGTGACAGTACCTGTCCGAGCGATCCGGCGTGCAGCGACAGCCAGTCCATGATGCGCTGCGCGCCCTTCGGACCGAGTTTCGGCACCTCGGCGTGCCAGCGGTTGCGGCGTCGGCCGATCAGGGCCAGCAGGTCCGCGAGCGTCGCCAGGCCCGCGGCCGTGAGGCGCGCCACGACGGCGGGCTCGAACCAGCCTTCCAGCGGGTGATGCGGCACCGGATCGTGAACCAGCGCCTTTTCCATGCGGGCCAGCGCGTCGGCCTGCCGGCGCCGCAGCCGGGCGTTGCGGGCAATGCGCCGGTCAACGCGGGGCGAGGCCTCGGGCGGAAAGTCCGCGCGATACAGCTCCAGCAGTTCCGCCTCGCTGTAGACGCCGTCCGGATCGACGCTATCGCGGTACGCGTCGAGCGTCGGCACGGAGTCCTGCGCGTGCAGCTCGGCCGGCGGAATACTGCCCGGTTTCAGTCGCAGCAGGTGCGCGGCCTCGATGTCGCGGGCACGGCGCGCGGCCACCGACAGCGTGTCGCGCAACGTGGCGATCAAGCGGCGTGTCACGCGCACGTCCGTGCCGGTGTCGCCGTAGCTCGCGTGCAGTTGCACGTCAGTGAGGCCGTCGAGATAGCCCCGGTACAGGGCGAAGTGCTGGCGGGTCAGGCGTCGGTTCATGGCTGTAGTTAAGGGCGTTCTGGCCGGTTTCTTGACAGGTCCGGGTGCGCGACCAATACTGGATTGACACAGTGCGAGTACATCGAAAGGTGACCTCTGACGCCGCCTCACCCCCTCTGGGTCAGGCGGCGTTTTCATTTCACGGTCGCCAACGCGATGGCATCCACACCAAATAGTTCTTTGCTATCAGGCACTTGGGCGAAGGCTATCACTGACCCCTCAATCTGACAAGCCAAATCGCCATTCGCGATAACTCCGGTTATCAGATGTGGCGATTTTCCATCCGGCGGCTAAATTTGTACTGCCTTCTGAAAAAGCCCGTATTCGCGTTTCCGGGAAGGAGGTCGCACGTTGACGGCGCGACCCGGCGACGTTGGCCCAGTGCTTGACGAGAGCGGGCACATCGCGTTCGACTTGTGCGGGATTGCAGTGGGATTTCATCAAGTTCGACGGCGCGACTATATGAATAATCGCAACGACTTGGTGAGGCGCTCGAACGGGCATGACTTAAGAGAGTTGCCGTGCAGCGGTCCCAATCGGACTGCGAACAGGCGAGGGCATGAAGCAGCTGACGCCAAGTCAACACAAAGCGGCGGTGCGCTGACTTAAGTCGCACGGAGCAACTACTGGCGAAGGAACTATCTATAAACAACCTGCCAACTCGGCGACGGAGGAGGAGGGCGCCTCCGCCTGCAAGTGGAGCGGCTGCTCGAGTGCCTTTGTTCACCTGACGTGCGTCACTGATCGATATCGGCGAGCGCTGGTCGCGGAGGGGCGCCAGGTACTCGAAGGATGATCGAAGCATTTCAAGCTCTCTGGCGGATATTCGGCGCTCTTCAATGACCGATCACAAGGATCAGCCATGATATAATAGGTCATGGCTGACAGAAAAATTTATGATGACCGCCACGCCATCGCGAAGCGCAGAGGTAACGGCGAGCTACGACGCGAGGTGTGGGTTGACGGAGCCGGTACAGTGACCCGCTACAACCTTGCCTACATCAACCACGACTTGCATCAGGGCGACAATGGCCGGGTGGTCGGCTACGACAATGCGCATGGCTTTCACCATCGACATTACTTTGGCCGCGTGGAACCCGTCGAGTTTGTCAGCTTTGACGACATCGAAGACCGGTTCGCACGCGACTGGACAGCGTTACGGAGAGAAACATGAAGAACACAGTGCTTGAAACGGCAGTTGGTACCGAGGCGGAATTTTTCGCGCGAGGTCGACGCATTGCGCAACGTGCCGATCGTAATGAGCGTATCCCGGAAGCGCACGTCGTCACTTTTGAAGATCCGGCTGACCTCGCGCGGCTGCTCACTGCTGCTCGGATCGGGCTTTTTCAGGCAATCAAAGCGGAGCCTGCGTCGATCACCGGCATTGCCACACGACTTCATCGCGATCGCAGCGCCGTTAAGCGCGACGTCGACGCGCTGCTACGCGCCGGCCTCGTGTCGGTCGAAACCGCCGTGAATGCCGGGCATGGCAACCACAAGGTCGTGCGAGCGGTGGCGTCGCGGGTCGATCTCCATGTACTCATTGCATGACGCGCTCGTTGAATGGACCGCGTCATTCGCAGCTTTGAAACCGAGAACACCGATCGATTGGACCTCCGCTAAATGGGGGCCCTCAAGAAACGGACTTTTGCGTACCCTAAGACCGAACGGCCCTTACGCGGTGCCGGCGTCACGCGGGTCTTCGCCTCGCTGCAATGAGGCAATCAACGGACACGACACGTGCCCCCTGCGCGAATGGCACGCGCACACGAGTTGGGCGAGCACCGCTTCCATGCGCTGGAGATCGGCGAGCTTGTCCTGAATGTCGCGGAGCTTGTGCTCCGCGAGGCTGCTTGCCTCGTCGCAGTGCGTTCCATCTTCCAGTTTCAGCAGGTCTGCGATTTGGTCCAGGCTGAAGCCCAGCCGCTGCGCCGATTTGACGAACCGCACCCGGGTGACGTCAGCCTCACCATAGCGGCGAATGCTGCCGTACGACCTCTCCGGTTCGAGCAGCAACCCCTTGCGCTGATAGAACCGGATCGTCTCCACATTGACGCCGGCCGCCTTCGCGAAGGCGCCGATGGTCAGGCTTTCACAACCGTTTTCCATACCGCTTGACTCCGTACATAGGTACGGAAGTAAGGTTACGCTATTCATTCAAGGCTCGAAAGGAAAAGCGTATGGCTGAACAGCAGAACGGGCGCAGGGTGCTCTTCGCCGGCGGCCTAGCCGCGCTTCTCGCCTCAACCTGTTGCCTTGGCCCACTGGTATTGGTTGCATTAGGTGTCAGCGGGGCCTGGATTGGCAATTTGACGGTACTCGAACCGTATCGCCCGATTTTCATCGGCGCTGCGCTGGTTGCGTTGTTCTTCGCCAGGCGGCGCATTTTCCGACCGGCATTGGCCTGCAAACCCGGCGAAGTGTGTGCGATTCCACAAGTGCGCACCGCGTACAAGCTCATCTTTTGGATCGTGGTCGCGCTGGTATTGATCGCGCTCGGTTTCCCCTACTTACTGCCCTTGTTCTATTGACCAGGAGTTCGTCATGAAAAAAGCCTCTTTCGAATCTCGAGTGGGTGGACTGCCGGGTCAAGTGCGGGCGCAAGCCCGGCGTAGCGAACACTTGACGCGCGTGGGTAAATAAGCTGGTGCAAGGCTGGTTGCGGCAGAATGCGGCAATCAGCCCTGCAAGACCAAGCGAACTATGACGAACCAAACCCAGCTGTTTGAAGCCGCCTTGGGAATCAAGGCGCCGTGGTATGTGCAAGGCGTCGATTTCGGCACGGAACTGACGATTGCCGTGGACTTTGTCGCAGGCAGCCGGTTTGCGTACCCCGGGGTGCCGGGCGAACACCCGGTGCACGACACCGTCATCAAACGGCTGCGGCATCTCAACTTTTTCCAGTTCGACTGTTATCTGGAGGTGCGCGTGCCGCGTGTGCGCCTGCCGGACGGCTCGGTGCGGCTCGTAGAGCCTGACTGGATGGGCAAGCTGGATGGCTTTACGCTGCTGTTTGAAGCGCTCGTGCTGACGCTGTGCCGGGAGATGACATTTGCGGCGGTGGCTCGTCTGGTGAATCTGTCGTGGTACCGCGTGAAGGCCATCTGTGATCGGTACGTGGATCTGGCCGTGGCCGCGACTGACTTGTCCGACGTCACCGCGGTGGCCATTGACGAAACCTCGTGCCGACGGGGCCATGACTATGTCTCGCTGGTCGCCGACATGGATGCCAAGCGCGTGGTCTTCGTCACGCCAGGCAAGGATGCAGGCGTTGTCGAGCGCTTTGCCAGTCACCTGGAGAAACACAACGCAACGCCTGCGCAAGTCAAATCGGTGAGCATCGACATGTCGCCCGCCTTCATTAAGGGCGTGGACAAGCATCTGCCCGATGCGCGCGTGACGTTCGACAAGTTTCATGTAGTTGCGCACGCGTCCAAAGCGCTCGATGGTGTGCGCCGCGAGCAGCAGAAGACCGATCCCGCACTGAAGGGCATGCGCTGGTCGTTGCTCAAGGATGCCGACACGCTGAATCTCGCGCAACTGACCGATCTCGAGGCGCTGATCAGCCAGTACACCACCAACCGCACGGCCCGTGCCTGGATGTACCGTGAGCAGCTGCGCGAGATTCTCGATCGCAAGCAAATCCACGTGGTCTCCAAGATGTTGCGCCGGTGGTGTAGCAACGTCATGCGTTCCAAGGTTGAACCCATGAAGGAGGTCGCACGCATGATCCTTCGTCATTTCGACGGCATCGTCGCCTGGGCGCAGACACGCCAGACCAACGGTTTCATTGAAGCCATCAATGGCCTGTTTCAAGCTGCCAAGCGCAAGGCGCGCGGATACGCCAGCTTTAAAACCATGCGAACCGTGCTGTTCCTCATCGCAGGCAAGCTCGACTTCTCGGCCTTCAACCCACATGCCTCGTAAGCCGCATTAGCCACTCCACTTTTGAAATAGCCCTTATTTCCTCCTTTGTGGAAGTCATTTCCCTCGAGTTAATGCCGACGTCCAATACGCTTCCGCGCAAGTAGCCAACAAGCCCTACGTTTTTAGCACGATAGTCAAAGGTGCGAGCGCGTGTTGGCTACCACGCCATATCGTCAGGTCGCCACGAGAGCAGAATTGGCTACTTTACGTATGAATCACATAAAGCAGCATGAACGTTTGACAAAAATAAAGAGCTGCGAAACGAACGACGCAGCAAATGACGTCCGATCACATATTCTCCGCGAAAACTGGACAGCAATTCTTGACGATCCGAGGGGCGTTGTCGACAGGTCGCTCTTGGTGGGCGGACTCGGACCTTACTGCCAGCCACCGCTACCGGCGTACCGACTTTTGCCAGTGACACCTTTAGTTCGCGTCTGCAAACGCTTTTGTGCCGAGGCCGGGGCGGCACGTGAGTCGCGGTAGCGTTGCGAGTTGATAATCATTGAAAGGCCTCCTGGCCGCCCAGAGAAGGGGGCGGCCAGGGTCTAGAGTTGGGATGCAACGCTCAACCGACCCGTTCAGGAGGCTGAAATGAAGTTTAGCGGAATTGATCTGCACTCGAACAACGCCGTGGTCGCCGTGATCGACGACCAGGATCGGGTGCTGTACTGCAAGCGGCTGACCAATGATCTCGGACTAATTGTGGCAGCTCTCGCGCCTTATCAGGCTGAGCTAGAGGGAGTGGTGGTGGAGGCGACGTTTTATGGGCGCCTCGGGATTATGCAAGGTTTCTCGGTCATTCCGAGGTGCGATCGCCCAATTTTGCTGGACTCCGGGTGCGCTTCAACAACTATAGACTTCACATAACAGACCGTGCTCTGCTCAGATGGCTTCGCCGCCAATTCAGAGGAGAGCAACCATGAACACGCAAGTTGTTTCTGAAGTCGTCATGCGCAATCGCGCACGGAACGGCGCACTTGAACCAGTTGTCGGAGCATATGC
>NZ_FCOK02000099.1 GCF_001544555.2 Caballeronia udeis
GGTCGGGGTTGATGCCGGGTTGCCAGGTTCTGGGGTTAGCGGTCGGGGTCAGTGCCGGGTTGGTGCTTTCGGCGTTAGTGGTCTGCCTGAGTGAGCTATTTTCTTTATCACTATTAGCCACTGCGCGTGGCGGCGCGTCATTTCTTGGTCCTTAGCGACAAAGAAACGAAGCAAAGAAAACGCTTTTAACCGCTCTACCCTAAGTGTCCACAGCGTGCAGTTCCAATTCATGGGTGCCCCAAAAGCACGGTGCTCGCCAGAGCGGAGGATGTTTGAACCCCTCGTTCTCGCGAATCCTGACATGAACACGCTTCGCCACCAGTGCTCTCGGGCAAGCACCAGCACCCCACGGTCAGCACGGCCTCACGCGTTTTTGGGACCTTGTTTCTCCGTGGGTTGGCGACGTGGTTCGACATGCGTACAAATTCGGTGGGAGGTTGTTCGCGGATAGCGCGGGGTGCTCCTTGGGCAGGTTCAATCACTGGTGGCGAAGCGTGTGGGTATCCGTGTTCGGAGAAGGAGGGTTTCACACATCGGTGGCTCTGGCGAGCACCGTGCTTTTGGGGCACCCATGAATAGAAACTGCACGCTGTGGACACTTAGGGTAGAGCGGTTAAAGCGTTTTCTTTGCTTCGTTTCTTTGTCGCTAAGGACCAAGAAATGACGTGCCGCCACGCACAGTGGCTAATAGTGATAAAGAGAAAATCCGACTCACGCAGACCGCTAAGGCCGAAAGCAGCAACCCGGCATAGACCCCGACCGCTAACCCCGGAACCTAGCAACCCGGCATAGACCCCGACCGCTAACCCTAGAACCCACAACCCGGCATTGACCCAGAACCACTACCGAACCCGAGCGCGAGCGAAAACCAACCCCCGAGCGCGAGCGAAACCCACCCCCGAGCGCGAGCGAAACCCACCCCGAGTGCGAGCGAAAACACCCCCCAAATTCAAGCGCCAGCGGTAAACTCCGGCGCATCTCAAAATTGTCCACGCGCCGTCCAATCCGACGGCGCCCACCGTGTCCAGCGTGCAAAAGATCTTGATTGTCCGGGTGTCGTCGCTAGGCGACGTCGTCCATAACATGCCGGCCATCGCCGATATCCGTCGTCTCCACCCCGATGCCCAGATCGACTGGCTAGTCGAAGAGAGCTTCACGGATCTCGTCGAACTCGTCGACGGCATACGCCGCGCCATCCCATTCTCGCTCCGGCGCTGGCGCAAACGCCTCTTCTCCATCGACAACTGGCGCGAAATCCTACGCTTTCGCCGCGCTCTGGCCGCAGAAAAGTACGACCTCGTCATCGACTGCCAAGGGCTCATCAAGACCGCATGGGTCGCAAGCTGGGCACGCGGCACACTGGTCGGCCTCGGTAACCGCACCGACGGCGCCGGCTACGAATGGCCCGTCCGCTTCTTCTACAACAAACGCGTGCCCATCGAACCACGCACACACGTGGTCGAACGCACCCGGCAACTGGTTGCCGCAGCACTAGGCGATCCGCGCCCGGAACCCACCGACGCGATCGAGTTCGGCATCGATACCCGCCGCGCCGCGCTGGCGTTATCGGAGACGGGGCTGAACCTGCCCGTGCCTTACGTGGTGTTCGTCCACGCCACGTCCCGCGCCGATAAACAATGGCCCGACACCGCCTGGATCGAACTCGGCCAGACCCTGATCCGGCGCGGAGTATCAATCGTGCTGCCATGGGGCAGCGAGACCGAACGCGAAACCAGCGAGAAGCTGGCAAAAGAATTCGGCGCGGCAGCAGTCGTGCCGCCAAAACTCTCATTGCCGGCCGTGGTCGGTTTGATCGATGGCGCCGCGGCGACAGTCGGCGTGGACACGGGACTCGTGCATATCGCGGCAGCCCTGAAGCGGCCGACCATCGAGTTGTACAATTTCTCGACCGCCTGGCGCACCGGCGGTTACTGGTCCCCACGCGTGGTGAATCTGGGCAGTGCTGGCCAGCACCCGACGTTGCAGCAAGTCAAAGCAACGCTCGCAGGCTTTGGGCTGCTTTGATGCATTGCGGCAGCAGGAGCTGTATCAGTATCAGTAGGGTGGCGAGTGAAGGTGAGGAAGCGGTTTCGGTTCCAGGGATTGCTCAATCGCCGCGGTTCACAGTGATTTGCAGCGATTCGGCGGCGTGCTTGACGAAACCAGATGAAACCCGGCGGTTTGAGGTCCAGTTGAGGCCCATCAACTGCCAGCCTCCCGCGCAACGGATTTTGCAATCGGTTTGAGCGAAAATGCACCTCGCTCGCCGGGCGCGACGTTTTTCCCGATGCGTCAATCGAAGCCAATCGAGGTCGATTGCAGCCGATTGAAGCCAGTTGACAATAATCGGGCTCGCTCACTCGCTCATCCAAACAAATCGAAGGCACATGACCGAATCTCAAATCATTGAAGTTGCGTCCGCCGACTGGCAGGGCCAGCAGCTTTCCGTGCCGCGCGAGGCGTTGCTGGCCGGCGTCGAGCGCGGCAAGGTCCTCTATTTTCCGCATCTGGCGTTTGCCATAGAAGGCGGCGAACGGGCGCTGCTCGACCCGAAGGTCGCCGATCCGCAGCGCAAGAACATCAGCCTCGCTCCCAATGGCGGCCCGCTCGTCGGTGTACTCGGCGAGGCCGTTACGCAATCCGCCGTCCGGGCGCTGATCGCGCGATATCAGGCGAACGCGCGCTCCCTGGTCGACGGGCTCTTTCCCGAATATCAGGGCAAATTGCGGGTCGCGCCGACCAGCCTGCGACTGCATCGCGTGGAAACGCGTGAGACGTCGTGGCGCAAGGACGACAGCCGCCTTCACGTCGACGCTTTCCCGTCGCGGCCGAATTATGGCGAGCGCATCCTGCGCGTGTTCACTAACGTCAATCCCGATGGCGCGCCGCGTGTGTGGCGCGTCGGCGAACCGTTCGAGGACATGGCAAAACGCTTCCTTCCCGCCATCAAAGCCCCGGTTCCCGGTTCGGCGTGGCTCATGAACCTGCTGCACATCACCAAGACGCCTCGCAGCGAATACGACCACCTGATGCTCCATTTGCACGACGCGATGAAAGCCGATCTCGACTATCAGGCGAAATCGCCACAGCAGGAAATGCCGTTCCCGCCCGGCTGCGTGTGGGTGTGTTTCTCCGATCAAACCTCGCACGCCGTCATGTCCGGCCAGTACATGCTCGAGCAAACCTTCTTCCTTCCCGTCGGCGCCATGGCCCAGCCCGACTGCGCGCCGCTCGGCATCCTGCAGCGCCTGAAAGGCAGGGCGCTGGTTTGAGCGCCGCCGCCGGGTGGGGCTGTTCCGTGGTGTCGGGCTTCAGCGCGAGCGTCCGCCCGGGTTCTCATGTGCACGGTGAGCGATCGTTGCCGGCCTGCCGCGAGGGCGGCCGATGCTGAGACTCGTGTATCGCGCGTTATGGTGGCTCGTCGCGCCGCTGGCGGTGTTGCGCCTCTTGATCCGCTCGCGGCGGGAACGGGGGTATCGCGAGCATATTGGTGAGCGGTTTGGCTTTGGCCCCGCCCGCCGTGCCGACGACCTCGCGCCGTTGATCTGGGTGCATGCGGTGTCCGTAGGGGAGACGCGTGCGGCTCAGCCGCTGATTGAAGCATTGAGCCAAGCGCATCCCGAAGCCCGCATCCTGCTGACGCACATGACGCCAAGCGGCCGCGCGACCGGCGTGGAGCTATACGGCGACCGTATTTCGCGCAGCTATCTTCCCTACGATTCACCCTCGCTCGTGCGGCGGTTCTTGCGCGCGTGGCGGCCGTCGCTGGGCATCGTGATGGAGACGGAGGTGTGGCCAACGCTCATCGACGAATGCAAACGGGCCGATATCCCGCTGGTCCTGACGAACGCCCGGATGTCGGCGCGCTCGTTCAAGCGCGCGGCGAAGTTCGGCAATGCGACGCGCGAAGTCTTCGGCGGTTTTACGCGCGTGCTGGCTCAGACGCAGTCCGACGCGGACCGCCTGAGTGCGCTGGGTGCGCGCAATGTCACGGTGCTTGGCAACCTGAAGTTCGATATGGCCGCGCCGCTCGAACTCTATGCGCGCGGCCATGCATGGCGCGCAGCGATTGGGGAGCGGCCGGTGTGGGTGGCGGCGAGCACGCGCGAAGGGGAGGAAGCGCTGGTGTTGCAGGCGTTCACGACCTTGCGGACCCGCATTCCCGACGCGCTGCTGATCCTCGTGCCGCGCCATCCGCAGCGGTTCGACGAAGTGGCCGTGCTGATCAATGCCGCCGCGCTGTCCTGTGTGCGGCGTTCCGCCTGGGCAGGCCGGGTGGCGGCAGCGGGATCGGGAATCGATGCAGCGCCGGCTTTGCCTCCGGACGTCAACGTGCTGCTCGGCGATTCGATGGGCGAGCTGAGCGCGTATTACGCGGCGTCGGATCTGGCGTTTATCGGCGGGAGCTTGCTGCCGCTGGGCGGGCAGAACCTGATCGAGGCGTGTGCGGCGGGTGTGCCGGTGCTGATTGGCCCGCACACTTTCAACTTCACGCAAGCGACCAACGATGCGATCGCGGAAGGCGCGGCGCTGCGGGTGAGCGATCCGGCGGCGTTGGCGCGCGGCCTGAGAGAACTTTTCACCGATAAACCCCGCCGGCTCGCCATGAGCGCAGCGGCGTCGGCGTTCGCGGCAAAGCATCGCGGAGCGACGGCGCGGACGGTGGCGGTGTTGGGCGCGTTGTTGCGCACGCAGGCAGAGGAGCAGTGATCCGGCGGCGGTATGGGCGAACAACCCCCGCTGGATTAACCCCGTTCCTCCAAAATCCGTGTCACGCAAGCGACGAACCTTTCATTGCTTGCCTCCAGGCCATACGCCCGCGCCCGTTCCAGCGCTTCACGCGTAAAGCCATCGCGCAGGGCATGGTCCGACAACAACCGCGCCAGCGCTCCGGCCATCGCGTCCACATCGCCGATAGGAACCAGCAGCCCGAACCGGCCATCGTCCAGGATCTCTCGCGGCCCCGTCGGGCAATCGGTTGAGATCACCGGTTTGCCGAGCGCCAGCGCTTCGAGCAACACCATCGGCATGCCTTCGTAACGCGAGCTGAGCACCAGCGCACTCGCATGCGCCACGACCGCGTGCGGATTGTTCCGATACCCCGTGAAATGCACGCGCTTCCCCACGCCCAGTTCCACCGCCAGCGCTTCCAGTTCGCGGCGAAAACCGCCGTCGCCGACAATCACCAGGTCTTCCTGCAACGCGCCGCCACCAAACGTCCTGACAAGCTGCGCGTAAGCCCGCAGCAAGGTCCGGTGATCCTTCTGGATTTCGTCGAGCCGCGCCACTGAAACGATATACGGCCCGGCACACGGCGGCGGTTCCACATGTGCGCTGTTCTCGCGAATCCGGTCGATATCGATCGCATTCGGCAGCACAAACACGTTGCGCAGATGGCCATTGAACAGCTCGCTCGCTTCATCGGCCATCTGGCGGTTCAGCGCGGCAATGCCGTCATAACGCCCATATTGCGCGAGCAGCCGTTTCATCTTCCTGCGCCGGCCGCCCAGCCGTGCATCGAAACTGAAATGGTTCACGCCGAGCCATGCCACGCCGAAGCGGCCGGCCAGACGGCGCAACGACATGTCGAAGTCGATGATGATGTCGTGACGCCGCGCCAACGCGGCCACGCGCGCCTTCACGTAAGGGCGCACGGCGAGCGTGTTGAAGACGTCGCGGCCAACGCGCCCGAGCTTGCTCAACTGATGCGCGTAACGACGCGTCTGGAACAGGTTGAGCCAGGGTTTGTCGGTGAGGATCTCCACGCCAACATCCGCGGGAACCAGCGCCCTGAAGCGCTGCTCGAACGCGGGCGACGAAAACATCACGGACAGCGTCACCGAAAAGCGCGCGCGCTCGTAGATTCGCAGCCACTGCATCAACGACGATTCAATACCACCGTCGTTGAAATCTGCGATGTGAAACAGCACGGCAACGCGCTTCGAGGGTTGCGCCATGGGTGTCGAGGACGCTGCGGGCGACGATTTCAGCCGCACGGCGGCGTCGCGAGTGAGGAGCGTATCGGGGCTGTCGATCAGAGGTCTCCGAAAAGCGGGCCTATGGCCGTAAAAAAGGGCAAGGCGACATGTTAACGTACTCGATCGGCCGCGAACAGGTTCTCCAAAGCACCGGAACCTGCACTCAGACCACGAGCAGACCCTTTTTTTCGATGAAGCGAACCACGTCGTCGAGCCCTTCCAGCGCCTTCAGGTTGCACATGACAAATGGCCGTTCTCCGCGCATCTTCCTGGCATCGGAGGCCATGATGTCGAGATTTGCGCCAACGTAAGGGGCAAGGTCGATCTTGTTGATGACCAGCAGGTCGGATTTCGTAATGCCCGGACCGCCCTTGCGCGGAATTTTTTCGCCGCCGGCAACATCGATCACGTAAATGGTCAAATCCGATAATTCCGGGCTGAAAGTGGCCGCGAGATTATCCCCGCCCGATTCAATGAACACGATATCCGCGTCCGGGAAACGCTCGATCATCTGGTCGACGGCTTCCAGGTTGATGGACGCATCTTCGCGGATCGCCGTGTGCGGGCAGCCGCCCGTTTCCACGCCCATGATCCGCTCGGCCGGCAATGCGCCCGCGACCGTCAGCAGGCGCTGATCCTCTTTAGTGTAGATGTCGTTGGTGATCGCGACGAGGTCGTATTTCTCGCGCATCGCCTTGCAGAGCATTTCTAGCAGCGTGGTCTTGCCCGAGCCGACCGGGCCTCCCACGCCCACGCGCAAGGGCGGCAGTTTCTTGGAGCGGCGGGCAGCGGCGGAATAGACAGGTGCGTTCATGTTTTTTAAGAGCGGAACAAGCGTGAATATTGTGATTCGTGGCGCGCCGAGAGAATGCCAAGCTGCGGCGCGAAGGTGTTGATCTGGTCTGGCGAGGTGTCGAGCGCTTTTTCTACAGCGGTATCGATGGCAACCCGCAACGCAACGATGATCCGCTGCCCTGCGATCTGCCCCAGCGGGACAGCTTTCAACGCCGCTGCGGCCTGGTTTTCGACCCATGAGAAGGCATATGCGGCGAGGGCGGCGTCGGGCGCGGCGTCGTGGGTGAAGGCGGCGAAGGCGAACGCGGTTGGCTGCGAAACCGGTTTGATGGCGTTCAGGGTCGCGAGGCGTGCGGCGTCACCCCATTCAAGCTGCGTGCACAACTGCGCCAGCGACCAACCCATTTGCTGCGTCTCACGACGCAATTCCGCCGACTCGCGGCTGGCGAGGAATTCTTCATCGGCGGTGGCGAGTCCTGCGGCATCGTGATTGCGCCAGCGCGTCATCTGGTGCGCAAGGAACGGCAACTCGCCGCGTGCGAGCACATTGGTCAAGCCGCTGGCGATCCAGTCGCGGGCGCTGTCGCCATCGTGGATCAAGCCATGTTCTATCGCTGATTCGAGGCCCTGCGAATAACTGAACGCGCCAATAGGCAGTGCCGGCGACGCCAGGTGAAGCAGCGCCGTAAGCTCAGCGATGCGCATGACCGTGGTCGTGGTCGTGGCCTTCGTGGCCGCACTGCGAGTGATCGCCGTGGTCGTGGCCCTTGCCGTGCGCGTGATCGTGCGCGTGATCATGAACATGGGCGCCGTGGTCCCCATGCCCATGCGTGCACTGCGAATGGTCGCCATGATCGTGGCCCGCGCCGTGCGCATGTCCATGATCGTGCGAGTGCCCGTGATGCTCATCGAAGACCTTTTGCGCGAGCGCATAGTCCTCGACAAACGTCTCGTCATGCCCATGCTTGTGACCGCCGCCATACGCGCCTGTCTCCGGCTGGAACGGCGCCGTCGCGTGATCCACGTGCGCGCCCAGACGCTTGAGCATGTCTTCCAGCACCGGATCGGCTTCGAGTTTCAACTGCCCCGCGGCGACTTCCACCGGCGTGTGCCGGTTGCCCAGGTGGTACGCGGCGCGCGTCAGCGTAATGGCATCGTGGGCATGCACGACCAGCACATCCTGTTCCGCTGCAATCACGCGCACCAGGCCACCGTCGTCCGCAACCAGCATGTCGCCGTCGCGCAGCACCGTGCCGCGCGGCAGCACCAGCGCCACTTCCTCACCGTTATCCAGCGTAGCGGCCAGACGGCTCTTGCAGCGGTCATCGAAGGGAAGGGTGAGCGTGGGCGCGCGTTTGATCAATGGTGCGGCAAGTTTCGCTTCAATACGTTTGTCGATCGTGCGCATGAAAGTCTCGGGATCAGGATCAGTATCAGAACAGGAAGTAGCGCTGCGCCATCGGCAGGACAGTGGCCGGCTCGCAGGTGAGCAACTGGCCGTCGGCTACAACCTGATACGTTTCCGGATCGACGGTAATGGACGGCCTGTACGCATTGTGAACCATGTCGGCCTTCGATATGTTCCGGCAGTTCTTCACCGCGACCACTTGCTTACGTAAGCCATACCGTTCACCAATGCCGTCGTCCAGCGCCATCTGCGAGACAAACGTCAGGGAGGTCTTCCCCAACGCGCCGCCGCGGGTGGCGAACATCTCGCGATAGTGCACCGGCTGCGGCGTCGGAATCGATGCGTTCGGGTCCCCCATCTGCGCGACCGCGATCATGCCGCCTTTCAGAATCATTGCAGGCTTCACACCGAAGAACGCCGGTTCCCAGAAGACGAGGTCGGCCCACTTGCCCGGTTCAATGGAACCGACTTCATGCGCGATGCCATGCGTGATTGCCGGGTTGATCGTGTACTTGGCGACGTAGCGTTTCGCGCGGAAATTGTCGTTACGCGACGAGTCTTCCGGCAACGCGCCACGCTGCGTCTTCATCTTGTGCGCGGTCTGCCAGGTGCGCATGACAACCTCGCCAACACGCCCCATCGCCTGCGAATCGGAAGACAACATGGACAGTGCGCCCAGGTCATGAAGGATGTCTTCGGCAGCAATCGTCTCGCGTCGAATCCGCGACTCGGCGAACGCAATGTCTTCGGCAATCGAGGGATCGAGGTGATGGCAGACCATCAGCATGTCGAGGTGTTCGTCGAGCGTGTTGATGGTGTAAGGCCGTGTGGGATTCGTCGATGAAGGCAGCACGTTCGACTCGCCGCACACCTTGATGATGTCCGGCGCGTGGCCGCCGCCCGCGCCTTCGGTGTGATACGTGTGGATCGTGCGGCCCTTGAACGCGGCCACCGTGGTCTCCACAAAACCTGCTTCGTTCAGCGTGTCCGTGTGAATGGCGACTTGCGTGTCGGTATCGTCGGCAACAGACAGGCAGTTGTCGATAGCTGCCGGCGTCGTGCCCCAGTCTTCATGCAGCTTGAGCCCGATCGCGCCGGCCTTGATCTGTTCAATCGCCGGCGCCGGCAAGCTCACGTTGCCCTTGCCGAGAAAGCCGAGGTTCACCGGCCAGCCATCGGCGGCTTGCAGCATGCGTTCGAGATGCCACGGCCCCGGCGTGCAGGTCGTCGCGTTCGTGCCCGTTGCGGGACCGGTGCCGCCGCCGAGCATGGTAGTGACGCCGGAGGCCAGTGCTTCGTCAATCTGCTGCGGGCTGATGAAGTGAATATGCGAGTCAATACCGCCCGCCGTCACGATCATCCCTTCACCGGCAATCACCTCGGTCGCGGCGCCAATCGCAATGGTCACGCCCGGCTGGATATCCGGATTGCCCGCCTTGCCGATCGCAAACACACGTCCGTTCTTGATGCCGATATCCGCCTTCACGATGCCCCAGTGATCGAGGATCAGCGCGTTCGTCACGACCGTGTCCACCACGTCGGCATGCACGCGCTGCGACTGGCCCATGCCGTCGCGAATCACCTTGCCGCCGCCGAATTTCACTTCCTCGCCGTAGGTCGTGAAGTCGCGCTCGACTTCGATCAGGAGGTCGGTATCGGCGAGACGCACGCGGTCGCCGGTGGTCGGGCCGAACATCTCCGCGTAGGCGCGGCGTCCGATGCGTAGCGTCATTTCGATATTCCTGAAGTTGAGATCAAAGCGGACCCATGACGAGGCCGTTGAAGCCGTAAACCCGGCGATCGCCGGAGAGCGCCACGAGTTCAACCGTGCGTTCCTGGCCGGGCTCGAAGCGCACGGCCGTACCCGACGCAATGTTCAGCCGAAAGCCCCTGGCCTTGTCGCGCTCGAAGGTGAGCGCCGTGTTGACTTCGAAGAAATGAAAATGCGAGCCGACCTGCACGGGCCGGTCACCCGTATTCGATACCGTCACGGACACCGTCTCGCGGCCCGCGTTGAGTTCGTGCTCACCATCGTCGATCAGATATTCGCCGGGAATCATGCGCGGCTCCTTATAGAGTGCTGCAAGTTCAGGGAATCGGATGATGGACGGTCACGAGCTTGGTGCCGTCGGGGAAGGTCGCTTCTATCTGGATGTCCGGGATCATTTCCGGCACGCCGTCCATCACGTCGTCGCGTGTGAGCAGCGTGGTGCCGTAGTGCATCACGTCGGCGACTGTACGGCCGTCGCGCGCCGCTTCCATCAGCGCCGCCGAGATGAACGCGATGGCTTCCGGATAGTTCAGCTTCAGCCCACGTGCGCGTCGGCGTTCGGCGAGCAGGGCGGCGGTGAAGATCAGCAGCTTGTCTTTTTCGCGGTGGGTGAGCTTCATGGGATTGGAGCGTGTCTTGTATGAAGTGCTGAAGTTAAAAGAAATCCTGGCATTGCAACCCTACGATTTCATTGGATGAACTTGCGCAGTTCAATGGTCGTAGGCCGCTCGAAGATCTCCTCCGGCGTGCCGCTTTCCCACACGCGGCCCTGATGCATGAACACGACCTTGTTCGACACACGCCGCGCAAAGCGCATCTCGTGCGTGACCATGATGAGGGTCATGCCGTCGGCGGCGAGGCTTTCCACCACCGCCAATACTTCGCCCACCAGTTCAGGATCGAGCGCGGAGGTGATTTCATCGCAGAGCAGTACGGAGGGTTTCATCGCGAGGGCTCGCGCAATAGCCACGCGCTGCTGCTGTCCACCCGACAGTTGTTCGGGATAGGCGTTGAATTTATCGGCGAGGCCGACGCGTTCAAGCACTTGTTCAGCGGTTGCGCGCGCCTTTGCCTTGTGAACCTTCTTGACTACCGTTTGCGCGAGCATCACGTTCTGTCCGGCGGTCAGATGCGGAAACAGGTTGTACTGCTGGAACACCATGCCAACCTTCAGGCGCAATGCGCGCAGGTCGGCGTGACGGGCGTCCATGTGTTCGCCGTCGATTTCTATCGACCCTTCGTCGATACTTTCCAGTCCGTTCAAGGTCCGCAGCAAGGTGCTCTTACCCGAGCCGCTGCGACCAATGATTGCCACCACCTGTCCCGATTCCACCGAAAAATCGATGCCCTTCAGGACCTGGTTCGCGCCGAACTGCTTTTTCAAGTTTTGCGTTTCAACGAGCGGCATTCCATTTCCTTTCGAGCGTGCGCGCGTAGCGGGTAAGCGGATAACAAATCACGAAATAGATCACCGCGACCAGGCCGTAGACCACGAACGGCCTGAAGGTCGCGTTCGAAATCATCGTGCCGGCTTTGGTGAGCTCGGTGAAGCCGATGATCGAAACCAGCGCCGTGTCCTTCACGGCCTGCACGCCGAAGCCGACAGTCGGCCCGATGGCAATGCGCATGGCTTGCGGAAGAATCACATGGCGCAATTGCTCGAAGTAATTCATCGCAAGGCTGGACGATGCTTCCCATTGACCCTTTGGAACAGCTTCAACGCAGCCGCGCCAGATCTCGGCGAGATAAGCGCTGGTGAATAGCGTGAGGCCGACCGTTGCCGCAATCCACGGTTCAACTTCTATGCCGAGCAGCGGCAAACCGAAGAACACCAGGAACAGTTGCATCAGCAGCGGCGTGCCCTGGAAGATCTCTATATAAGCCTTCACGATAGTGCGCAACATGCGCGAACTGGACACGCGCATGATGAGCAGCACGAAGCCCACGATCCCGCCGGCCACGAACGAAACGATCGACAGGACGATGGTCCAGCGCGCCGCGAGCAGCAGGTTGGTGAGAATTTGTTCGAACGTGAATTCGATCATCGGGCGCCTCGCAGATTGCGGGCGAACAGGCGCTTGCCCGCTTCGTTGAGCAGGAAGCGCAAGAGGATCGCCATCAGGAGATACGCGGCCGTGATCAGGAAATACGTTTCGAACGCGCGGAAATTGCGCGACTGGATGTAGCTCGCGGCGTAGGTCAGGTCGGCCACGGATATTTGCGACACCACCGCCGAGCCGAGCATGGTGATCACGATCTGGCTGGTGAGCGCCGGGAACACCTTGGCGATGGCTTGCGGCAAGACCACGTGCCTGAAGGTCTCGCCACGGGTCATCGCAAGCGACGCCGCCGCTTCAAGATGCCCCTTGGGCACCGCCGCAATACCCGAGCGGATGATCTCCACCGAATACGCACCGAGATTGAGTGTCATGGCGAGTACAGCGGCCACGTATTCATCAATACGAATACCGAGCGCCGGCAGCCCGAAAAACACGAAGAACAATTGCACGATGAACGGCGTATTGCGGATCGCTTCCACATAACTGCCAACGAACGAGCGCACCGCGGGAAACTTGCTGCCTTTGCCCGCCGCACCGAGTATGCCGACCGCGAGGCCAAGCACGGTTGACACGGCAGTCAGCCCAAGGGTTACTGCCGCGCCGCTCGCGAACATGCCGGCGTACTGTCCGAGATCGCCGAACTGGAGTTGATAAGCCATTAAAGCGGCGCCTTGTTATTTAAGCCTGGATAGTGTTGATTCGCGAGCTGGATTAAAGATCGACCGGCAGCGGTGCCTTGAACCACTTCTTCGATATGGCGTTGAGTGAGCCGTCCTTCTTTGCCTGGTCGATGGCGGCATCGACCTTGGCCAGCAAGCGTGGTTCGTTCTTGTTCATGCCGATGAAACAAGGCGAATTCTTGATCACGAACTTCGGTTCAGGACGGCGCGGCGGATTGTTCGCAAGGATCGTTGCGGCGACGAGATTGCCTGCGGCGATCAGTTGGACCTGACCGGAAAGAAACGCCTGGATGGTGGCGTTGTTGTCTTCGAAACGCTTGATGGTCGCGTTCGGCGCCATTTGCGTGAGCGCGATTTCTTCGAGTGCGCCGCGCGTTGCGCCGACCGTCTTGCCGGTCAGGTCGGCGGGGCCGGTGACCTTGATATCGGCGGGGCCGAATACGCCCTGGAAGTACGGCGCGTAGGCCACGGAGAAGTCCATCATCTTCTCGCGATCCGGCGTCTTGCCCAGCGACGAAATCACCATGTCCACTTTGTTCGTCGTCAGGTACGGGACGCGATTCGCGCTGTTGACCGGCACGAGTTCGAGTTTGACGCCGAGTGACTTGGCAAGCAGCGCGGCCGTATCGATGTCATAACCCTGCGGCTTCATATCGGCGCCAACGGCGCCGAACGGCGGGTAATCCTCCGGCACGGCAACTTTCAGGACGCCGGCTTTCGTGATGTTGTCGAGCGCGTCGGCGTGAGCGGTGAGCGGGACTAAAGCAAGAGCCGGGATGGCGAGAAGGGCGGCGACTGCGGTGCGAACTGCGCGGCGGCGAAGCGTGTTGGTCATTTGATTCTCTTTCCTTGGATCGCGATGTGGCGCGGTGCGTCTCATTGATGGACGCACTCGTCGGAAAGAGGGTTAAGCGAGAGTCGTGCCATTGCGCTTTCGCCTTGCTGGGTGGGCTTGAGCGGGACGCACGCCGTCGTGATGCACAAAATATGGGCTTAATTGTGCTCTTTTGTGGTGCGGATTTTAATGGGAATTACCCGGGCTAGGTGGTCCAAAGCCTGAGCGGCCGGGCATCGACGCCATGAATCAGCGGACGCAGCGTAGTCCAGCATTCGGTCATTAATTGTTGAAGTGGCTCCATTGAATGGCTTGCGGCGCGGACGACCAGTACGCCCGGTGCGACGCAGGAAGCGGCGGCGCGGAGGGTTTCACTGAACGGGAGGCGTGCTGTCAGGGATTCCGCCAGCGCGTCGTCGCAGGCCGGGCCGATCGCCCAGAGCGTGCCGTAGGCCGGAAAGCCTGCGAGGCCTTGCGGCGCGAGGCGCAAGGGATCGTGGGCGCTCAATAACGCACGTTCGAACCAGCGCAGCCGGCCCTTGCTGTCTTTGATCCGCGCCGTGGCGGTCAGCCGGCCGTCCGACCATCGTTCGCCTGCTGCCTGCCGGCCCAACTGCATCGCGTCCCAGCCGATGGCCGTCGCCGTCTCGTCCATCGTCAGCGTGAAATCCAGCGCCACGTTCGATGACTCGAACACGATGTTGTTCTGCGGCAGCCAGTCGAGCTTTGCGTTCGCGCCGACGCGGATATCGATTCGCTGCGTGGCGAGCTTGCCGTTCGCCTTGTACCACTTGGTCGCACCGGGCGTGGTGATAACGGCGTGCGTTTGCCCGGCCAGGTCGATATCAATTGCCAGCCGGTCACCGCCCGCCACGCCGCCCGGCGGATGCACGATGACCGCGTGGCAGATGGTCTCGCCCTCGGGGTACAAGGGGCGTTGCATACGCAAGGGCCCCATGTGTTTCCGGTGCGTGAGCGCCGTCCGTCCGGAAGGCTGATGTGTGAAGCCGAGCTCGAGCTTGCCGTGCCACTCGTCGGAGCCGGGGACAGTCGATGGCAACAGCGCGGCGATAGGTTCGTGATGCATGAGGCTTTCAGGATCGGAGCGAGTCGCCAATAGTACGGCGAGCGTCAGACCGCGATCAACTCCCGCACGCCATGCGCTTCCATGTCCGCGCCTTCACCGCCCGCTACGATCTCTCCGCGGCTCATTACCCAGTACCTGTCCGCAAGCTCGCGAGCGAAGTCGTAATACTGTTCAACGAGCAATACCGTCATGCCCATTTCATCGACCAGTTGACGCAACGTGCGCCCGATATCCTGGATGATGGACGGCTGGATGCCCTCGGTGGGTTCATCGAGAATGAGCAACTGTGGTTCGCTCATCAGCGCGCGGCCGATCGCAAGCTGCTGTTGCTGACCGCCTGACAGATCGCCGCCGCGCCGGCTTTTCATCTCCTTGAGTACGGGAAAGAGTTCGTAGATCCGGTCCGGTACCTTCGACGGCGCCTTGCGGCTCGCCGCGCCCACCAGCAAATTCTCTTCAACGGTGAGCCGGCCGAAGATGTCGCGGCCTTGCGGTACGTAAGCGAGGCCGCTCGATACGCGCTTATAAGTAGGCATGGATGAAATCTTCGCGCCGCGCCATGAGATCGTGCCGCTTTTGGTGGGCACGACGCCCATCAGACAGCGCAGCAAGGTGGTCTTTCCCACGCCGTTGCGGCCCAGTAAAACGGTCAGTTTTCCATCGGGCACGGTCATCTTCACATTGCGCAGGATGTGGCTGCCGCCGTAGAACTGGTTGAGGGAATCGACTTCGAGCATTTTCTTGGGGCTTCCGTGGTGATCAAATCAGCGGCCGAGGTACGACTCGATCACTTTCTCGTTGCGCTTCACTTCGTCGAGCGTGCCGTGCGCGAGTACGCTGCCTTCGGCCATCACGGTCACGCGTCCCGACTCACCGGAGAGCGCTGCGACAAATTCCATGTCGTGCTCGACGACCATCATCGAACAGGTGCCGCGAAGCTTGTTCAGCAACTCCGCGAGCTGCATGGTCTCGTGGTCCGTCATGCCGGCAGCGGGTTCATCGAGTAACAGGAGCGCGGGTTGCTGCATCAGCAACATGCCAATCTCCAGCCGCTGTTTCTGCCCGTGCGACAACTCGCCGGCATAACGTGTGGCATCGGCTTCGAGATGGATCAGCTCCAGCGTTTCCTCAATGCGCGCCTGCGCCTCGCGATCCAGTTTCGACCTGAGCGACGCGAGCCAGCCCTTGTCGGTTTTCATCGCGAGTTCGAGGTTTTCCCATACCGGATGGTTCTCGAATACGGTCGGTTTCTGGAACTTCCGGCCGATACCCGTGCGCGCAATCACCGGCTCCGACATGCGCGTCAGGTCAAATGTCTGGCCGAGAAAAACCTTGCCCGAATCCGGACGCGTCTTGCCGGTGATGACGTCCATCATCGTGGTCTTGCCCGCGCCGTTGGGCCCGATCACGCAGCGCAGTTCGCCTACATCAATGGACAGCGTCAGCTTGTTCAGCGCGCGGAAACCATCGAAGCTCACCATCACGTCCTCGAGGTACAGGATCGTGCCGTGCGAGACATCAATCTCGCCCGGTTCCAATACGTGGCCGAGGCCGGTGATGCCGTTCTGATTGCGCTCGTTGATTTCAGGCAGCGGCGGCAGGTCCACGATCAAGGCGTTGTACGCGTTATCCAATGACATCGAAAAGGTAGTCAATGTGAGTGTCCTCCCGCTTGTCTCTTGCGCAGGGCCATGTCGATGAGGCCCATGATTCCGTTGGGCAACAGCAAGGGCACGAGCGTGAAGATCAGGCCCAGGAAGAACAGCCAGTATTCAGGGAAGTTCGCCGTAAAGAAGCTCTTTGCGCCGTTCACCGCGAACGCGCCGATGATCGGCCCGATCAAGGTTCCGCGGCCCCCCACGGCGACCCAGATCGCCATTTCGATGGAGTTCCCCGGCGACATCTCGTTCGGGTTGATGATGCCGACTTGCGGCACGTACAACGCGCCGGCGATGCCGCACAAAACAGCCGATACGGTCCAGATGAAAAGCTTGTACGACAGCGGGCTATAGCCGAGAAACATCAGCCGCGCTTCGCCATCACGAACACCCGTGACCACACGCCCAAGCTTTGAAGTCACAATCGCCCGCGCCGCGATGAACGCCAGAATCAGCACGCCAAGCGTCATCAGGAACAACACGGTGCGCGTACTCGCCGACGTGATCGGAAAGCCCGCGATGCGCTTGAAATCCGTGAAGCCGTTGTTGCCGCCGAAACCGGTTTCGTTGCGATAGAACAGCAGCATCGCAGCGAAGGTCATGGCTTGCGTGATGATCGACAGGTACACGCCTTTTACGCGCGATCGGAACGTGAAGAAGCCGAATACCCAGGCGAGCACCCCCGGCACCAGGATCACCAGCAACAGCGCATACCAGAGGTGTTCGGTGCCTTGCCAGAACCAGGGTAGCTTGTGCCAGTCGAGGAACACCATGAAGTCGGGCAGGTCGCTTTGATAGTTGCCTTCACGGCCGATGGAACGCATGAGGTACATGCCCATTGCATAACCGCCGAGCGCGAAGAACAGCGCATGCCCGAGGCTCAGGATCCCGCAATAACCCCAGACTAGATCGAGCGCCAATGCACCTATCGCGTAGCACATGAGCTTGCCGACGAGCGTCATGGAATAGGCGCTCAGGTGGAACGTGCTCGACTCCGGCAGCACGAGCGCCGCGACCGGCACGTAGATACCCATCGCGATGATGAAGGCGATCAGCGCAATCCAGCCACCGCGGGGAAGAAGGGCGGCGCGCGGTGGCAGGCCTAGCGCAAAACCTTCGCGCCTGGCCTGTGCATCGGGTTGTGGCGAGACGTCGAGATTCGCGGAGACGTTTGGTGTATTCATCTCAAACCTCTGCGCTGCGGCCCTTCAGGGCGAACATGCCCTGAGGACGTTTCTGGATGAACAACACGATCAGCACGAGCACCGCGATCTTCGCGAGCACCGCGCCCCAGAAGGGCTCTATTGTCTTGCTGACAAGCCCGAGCCCAAAGCCACCGATCACCGTTCCAGCGAGTTGTCCGACCCCGCCGAGCACGACCGTCATGAATGAATCGATGATGTAGCTTTGCCCCAGATCCGGCCCGATATTGCCGATCTGCGAGAGCGCGCAGCCGCCCAGTCCCGCGATGCCCGCGCCGAACGCGAATGCATAGGAATCCACACGAGCCGTCTTCACGCCGACGCACGCCGCCATGCGCCGGTTTTGCGTGACGGCGCGCACGAACAGGCCGAGGCGTGTCTTGGTGAGCACGACCCATGCAAGCAGGACGACCACCAGCGAGAAGCCGAGAATAGTCAGGCGGTTGTACGGCAGGATCAGGTTCTGCATGACGGAGACGCCGCCGCTCATCCACGATGGGTTCGTCACCTGTACGTTCTGCGCGCCGAAGATGGTGCGGGTTGCCTGGATCAGGATCAGGCTGATACCGAAGGTGGTCAGCAGCGTTTCGAGCGGCCGGCCGTAGAGATGTTTGAGCACCAGCCGCTCAAGCACGATACCGACCACCGCCGCCGCCGCAAACGACACCGGCACTGCAAACAGCGGATACCAGTTGAATGCGCCGGGTGCGTAATGCTGGACGAGGTTCTGGACCACGTACGTGGCGTACGCGCCGATCATTAAAAACTCGCCATGCGCCATGTTGATCACGCCGATCAAACCGTACGTGATCGCGAGGCCCAGTGCGGCGAGCAATAGCACGCTGCCGAGTGAAAGACCCGCGAAGATCGTGCCGACAATCTCGCCGCGCCGCTGAATCGAATTCAGTTCCTCGATACCCGCTTGGGCCGCTGCGCGTACGCGTGCATCGGGCTCGGCGAAGGTACCGTCCGCGTTCTTTACGACGATCGGGCGCAAGAGTTCGTTCATATCCAGGTCGTGGCGAGCCGCGACCAGTTGCACGGCTTCGAGGCGCTTGTTGGGATCGGTATCGTGAAGAGCCGTTGTGGCCCAGAGCGTATCGAGACGCTTCTTGAGTACCGGGTCGGTCTCCTTTGCGCGGGCTTTATCGACTAAAGGTTTGATCGACGGATCGGCGTTCTTCAACAATTCGTCGATAGCGGCGCGACGCACAGCAATATCCGGCGACGCCAGTTGCAAGCCCGACAACGCACCCGATACCTTCGAGCGCAGCAGATTGTTCAGCGTGACCGGTTGCGCATCGGGTGCTTCGACGGTCTTGTTCGTGAGCGGATCCTTGTTGCCGTCGTCGGTTTGGATCAGGACCTTGCCAGCGTCGGTGGCGACAAGCGAGCCGTCGGAGAGTGCGTTCAGCACGGCGATTGAAGGGGTATCGGCGTTCGCGATCAGCTTGTCGACGGCGGCAGACTTGGCGTCGAAGTCATCGGCCGCGAGCGGTGCGAGATCGTCCGCTGTAAGGGCCGCAAACGCGGCGAGCGGCATGCAGGCAATCAGGATTGCGCAGAGGCCACGGCGAGCGAAGCGAAGAATCGAATCAGTCATGAAGGGCCTGTCAGGTAGAGCGGAGTGCGGGGCGGCGTGTTGCGTGTGCCGCCCTGGACTCGTACGAACCGCCGCTCTTGTTCTTGTGCTTCGAGCGCGGCGGTTCGATGTTTCAACGTTCGAACTTACCGAGACGTAATACCGGCACTTAAGCTACGCGACGGCGGCGCAGAAAGTCGGGAATCGAGCTGACCACATCCGGCTTGCTTTCGTTGCCCTGGATGTACGGGCTCCACGGTTGCGCGCGAATAGCAGTCTTGGTGCGCCACACGACGTTGAACTGGCCGTCGGCACGCACTTCACCAATCATCACCGGCTTGTGCAAATGGTGGTTGCCGTCCATCTCTAGCGTAAAGCCCGACGGCGCCGCGAACTTCTGGCCGACCATTGCCACGCGGATCTTGTCGACATCCACGCTCTTCGCTTTTTCGGCTGCTTGTTTCCACATGTGGATGCCGACGAAGGTCGCTTCCATCGGGTCGTTCGTCACGCGCTTGTCGCCGCCCGGCAGGTTGTTCTTCTTCACCCAGTCGGCGAACATCGCCTTGAACTTCGTGTTCTCCGGGTTCTTCAGCGACATGAAGTAGTTCCATGCGGCGAGGTTGCCGACCAGCGGTTTTGTATCGATACCGCGCAGTTCCTCTTCGCCCACCGAGAACGCGACCACGGGCACGTCGGTCGCCTTGAGCCCCTGGTTGCCGAGTTCCTTATAGAACGGCACGTTGGAATCGCCGTTCACCGTCGAGATCACGCAGGTCTTGCCGGCTTGCGAGAACGTCTTGATGTTCGCCACGATGGTTTGATAGTCCGCGTGGCCGAACGGCGTGTAGACCTCTTGAATGTCGTCGTCCTTCACGCCCTTCGAGTGCAGGAACGCGCGCAGGATCTTGTTCGTCGTGCGCGGATACACGTAGTCGGTGCCGAGCAGGAAGAAGCGCTTGGCGCCGCCGCCTTCCTTGCTCATCAGGTATTCGGTGGCGGGAATGGCTTGCTGGTTCGGCGCTGCGCCCGTGTAGAACACGTTGCGGGACATTTCCTCGCCTTCGTACTGCACCGGGTAGAAGAGCAGGCCGTTGAGTTCCTCGAACACCGGCAGCACCGATTTCCGCGAAACGGACGTCCAGCAGCCGAACGTCACCGCCACTTTGTCTTGCGAGATCAGTTGGCGGGCTTTTTCGGCGAAGAGCGGCCAGTTCGATGCCGGGTCGACGACAACCGGTTCGAGTTGACGGCCGAGCACACCGCCGCTTGCATTGATCTGGGCGATGGTCATCAGCGCAGTGTCTTTCAGCGACGTTTCCGAAATCGCCATGGTTCCGGAAAGTGAATGCAGGACGCCTACTTTGATCGGTCCTGTATCGGCGGCTTGCGCTTTTGAAATGGGCAATTGGCCCGCAATCGCGAGCGCGCCCGACATGGAGCCGAACTTCAGGAGACTGCGTCGTTTCATGTAATTCCCCTTGCCGATATGTTTGTTTGAGGCGGTGTCTGGTGGATTTTTTATATCGCTGACGGAGAGTCAGTGGGTAGGACACTGCAAGGGGTATGCCAATACGTGGTTTGTGCTGATGGATAGCGGGTTTGACGCTGGGAAAAGGCGGCAAGGGGTATGTAGGGGTTAATGCGAATGCATTTTTTTGGTGCAAGGAAGGGTGGAACGCCTTGTGGCGGTGCGTCAGGCGTGGGGGTGGAGCGTGGTGGCAGTTCTGATGGGGGTCTTGGGTCGCGGCGAGTAGCATTTCGTCACGAATTCCGGATTTTGTTCCGCGACGGAAGTTTCATTTTTTATTGCTTTGGCCTAAGGCCTTTATAGAACGGTACAAGTTGGATAGGTTAAGACAGCGTGAATTTGAGTAGTTAATCAGTCGCGCGCTGTCCTCGCTCAAGGTGCACCGAACACGAGTGGGTTCGGTGCCTGACCATGCCAGAAACATCTCTACCGGTTCACCACCCGCTTCGGCACACTCAGCGCGAGCAACCCACCCAGCACCATGAACGCGGCGAGCATATACATGCCGCTGGCATTCGAAGCAGTCACTTGCTTCAACCATCCCACGAGATACGGGCTCAGAAACCCCGCCAGATTCCCCAGCGAGTTGATCATCGCAATCCCTGCCGCGGCACCCGTTCCAGCGAGAAACGCCGTAGGCAAACTCCAGAACAGCGGCAGCGTAGTGAGAATGCCCATCGTAGCCAGGGTGAGGCCAAGCATGGCCATTGTCGTATTCGTCGACCACACCACAGACACCACCAGTCCCAACGCCCCTACAGCCGCGGGAATGGCGATATGCCACCTCCGCTCGCCTCTTTTGTCGGCACTGCGCGCAACGAGCAGCATGCCAATCACCGCCGCACCAAAGGGAATGGCGGACAACAAGCCGATGGTCAGCGCATCCGTCACCCCGGTCGCCTTGATAATGGTCGGCAGCCAGAAGCTCACGCCGTAAAGTCCCATCACGAACGAGAAGTAGATCAGGCTCATCAACCAGACCCGCCCGCTCTTCAGCACCTCGCGCACGGGCATATCGACTTTCTCGACGTTGTCCTTAGCAATATTCCTCTCCAGCAACTCCCGCTCCTCCGCGGTAAGCCACTTAGCCTTCGCAATCCCATCGTCCATGAAGATGAACACGACGATCCCGACGACTATCGATGGAATGCCTTCCAGCAGGAACAGCCATTGCCACGCGTGCCAGCCGTTGACGCCATCGAAGTTCTTCATGATCCAGCCGGACACCGGACCACCGATCAACCCCGATAACGCGATCGCCGTCATGAACAATGTCGTCATGCGTCCGCGCCGTTCCGCTGGAAACCAGTACGTGAGATAGAGAATGATGCCGGGGAAAAATCCCGCTTCGGCCACACCCAGAATGAAGCGCATCACATAGAACATGGTGGGCGTGGTGATGAACATCGTGAGGGCGGAAATGATGCCCCACGTGATCATGATCCGCGCGATCCATACGCGTGCGCCGACCTTGTGCAGGATGACGTTGCTGGGAATTTCGAAGATGAAATAACCGAAGAAGAAGATGCCTGCGCCGAAGCCATAAACAGCATCGCTCAAACCAAGATCCGTCGACATCTGCAGCTTCGCGAAGCCCACGTTCACACGATCCAGATACGCCACCACGTAGCAGATCAGCAGCAACGGCGAGAGCCGCCACGCAACCTTGCGATACGTCGCCGCTTCGAACGCGGACGGAGGCGCGCCCGCGCCCGGTCGATGCAAGTCACCCGCAGTACTGGCCATTTTGTCTCCTGACTATTTTTATGGATGGAAAAACGTGCTGTTGGATTCTAGCTGCTCGCTATAACCGGCGACCGTTTGTTCTATTTGGGGAAAACACCGACAGAGGCGCATCCGGCGGATGCGCCTCTGTCAAGCGCGTCAGACGCAGCGTCCGCCGTCCACTTCCAGCGCGACACCTGTTATGAATTCGGCGTCATCGGAGGCGAGATACAAAGCCGCGTTCGCAATATCCTGCGGGGTCGAAAGCCGTCCGAGCGGGATCGTCGCGAGGAACTTCTGGCGGTTCGCGGGCGTGTCTTCCATGCCCATGAACTCTGATAGCAAACCCGTTTCGCCCATCACCGGGTTGATGCAATTGACGCGTATGCGGTCTGGCCCAAGCTCAACAGCCAATGCCTTGCTCGCGATAATCACCGCTGCCTTGCTGCCGTTGTACCAAACCAGACCGGGCCGCGGCCGCACGCCTGCCGTCGATGCCACGTTGATGAACGACCCGCCGCCGACCTTACGGAAGTACGGCACGAATTGCGTGATGCTGAAGTACAGGCTTTTCACATTCACCGCATAAACGCGATCGAATTCCGCTTCGCTAATGTCCATCACGGGCTTGTTTCGATGCGTCGTGCCCGCGTTGTTCACCACGACCTGCACACTGCCGAAGTCTTCGATGGCGGCATCGAAGAGCGTTTGCCAGTCGGCTTGTCTGGTCACATCCCCGGGTACTGCGATCGCCTTGCCGCCGCTCACGGCAATCTCGCTTGCCACGCGCTCGGCCGCCGCGCCGTTGATATCGTTCACCACGACGTTCGCGCCTTCGCGCGCAAATGTCTTCGCGATGCCTTCCCCGAATCCCGATCCGCCGCCGGTCACAATCGCGGTCTTGCCTTGTAGTCTCATGTCGTCTCCTGTGTCGACCAGAGTGGGCGCTTTAGCGCTTACTCTGGTCCCATGCAAAATGGTTGCTGTTTTAGCCGTGCTTGATGGCGATGGTTTTGAGCACCGTGAATCCATACAGCGCTTCGAAGCCTTTTTCGCGGCCGTGGCCCGAATGTTTGACGCCGCCAAACGGTAGCTCTACGCCGCCGCCTGCGCCATAGTTGTTGATGAACACTTGCCCCGAACGCACCTTGCGGGCAATGCGCATCTGCCGGCCGCCATCGCGTGTCCAGATGCCCGCGACCAGCCCGAAGTCCGTGCCGTTGGCAAGCTTCAGCGCGTCGGCTTCGTCATCGAAAGGCATCGCGCAGAGCACCGGACCGAACACCTCCTCGCGTGCGAGACGGTGCGCCGGCGGGACATCGCGCAGGAGCGTCGGCGCCTGGTAAAAGCCCGCTTCGGGCGCTTCGGCAATCACTTCACCGTGGGCGGCCATCGCGATGCCGTCGTGTTGGGCATCGGAGAGAAAATCCCACACGCGCTGCTGCTGCTTTGCACTGATGAGCGGACCGCAATCCAGATCGAGCTTGCTCGGCCCGACCTTCAACGCGCTGAACGCTGCCGATAACCGCTCGAGCAACGGTTCATACGCCGATCGCTCGATCAGCACGCGACTGCCCGCCGAGCATGTCTGCCCCGCGTTTTGCACGATCGCCGAGACGAGCACGGGCAGGGCGGCATCGAAGTCGGCATCGGCGAAAACGATCTGCGGCGACTTGCCGCCTAGTTCGAGGGTGACCGGAACGTGGTTGTCGGCAGCCATCTTGACCACCGCCGCACCCGTTGCCGGCGATCCCGTGAACGAGATGTGATCAATCCCCGGATGCCGCGCGAGCGCCGCACCGGCTTCGTAGCCATACCCCGTGACGATGTTCAGCGCGCCTTCCGGCAAGCCTGCTTCGGCGGCGAGTTCGGCAATGCGCAGTATCGACAAGCACGCGTCCTCCGCGGGCTTGACCACGCACGCGTTGCCGGCCGCGAGCGCCGCGCCGACGCTGCGCCCGAAGATTTGCAGCGGGTAATTCCACGGCACGATATGCCCGGTTACGCCATGCGGTTCGCGGATCGTGAGGACAGTGAAGCCGTTTTGATAGGGCAGCGTTTCGCCGTGGAGCTTGTCGGCGGCGCCCGCGTAGAACTCGAAATAGCGGGCGATGCCGGCCGCGTCCGTATGGGCCTGCTTCAGGGGTTTGCCGGTGTCGCGTGCTTCGAGATGCGCCAGTTCGTCCTGATGGGCAGCGATGATCATCGAAAGACGGTACAGCACGCGCCCGCGATCGGCAGCGCTCGCCTGGCCCCACGGACCCTCGTAAGCGCGCCGTGCAGCCTGGACGGCGCGGTCGATATCGGCTGCATTGCCACGCCCGAGTTGCGCGAAGACCTGACCGTCGGAGGGATCGATAACGGGAATGGTCTCGTGGCTTGCCGTCGTTACCCACTGGTTGCCGATGAAATGCTTTGCCTCTTCCATGCCTGACTCCTGTCTCCGTGGCTGTTTTCGGGGGTGAAGTACTATCGCTTGATTCGATTACACGATGCCTCGTTTGCGTTCACTTGTGTTATCGATCACATTGGTGACAGCCTATTTTGCGCCGATTTCCCCGTGTACCGCTGACGCCGAGGCGCGCATCTCGATTGGCTATAATGACGCAATTGCGTTGTTTCATGGGCGAACGCTGCGCCTCGACGCCGCGTTGCAGTCAGGACATTCGCGCCTCACGTGTATTGTCGCAATGCAGCAAAGCGTGACGTTAGCGCCTACCGAATGCGTTTGTCTCCAACACCGAATTTCCACTTTGAAGAGAGTGCATATGAGCTTTAACAACGTACCCGCAGGTAAGGATCTTCCGCAGGACTTCAACGTGATCATCGAGATCCCGGCGCAAAGCGATCCGGTGAAGTACGAAGCGGACAAGGAGATGGGCCTCCTCGTGGTCGACCGCTTCATTGGGACGGGCATGCGCTACCCGGCGAACTACGGTTTCATTCCGCAGACGCTTTCAGGCGACGGCGATCCGGTGGACGTGCTGGTGATCACGCCGTTCCCGCTGCTGGCAGGTTCGGTGGTTCGCGCACGTGCATTGGGCATGTTGCAGATGACGGATGAATCGGGTGTCGACGCGAAGCTGGTGGCGGTCGCTCACGACAAGATCTGCCCGATGACGGCGCATATGAAGACGGTGGACGACGTGCCCGAGTATCTGAAGGACCAGATCAAGCATTTCTTCGAGCACTACAAGGCGCTGGAGAAGGGCAAGTGGGTGAAGGTCGAAGGCTGGCAGGGCGTGGAAGCCGCCCACAAGGAAATCACTGACGGCGTGGCTAACTTCAAGAAGTAAGGTTGGCGACTGATCGTTGAGATGTTGAAGACCGCCCGGTCTTGCCATGAGGCAGGACCAGGCGGTTTTTTTATGCTGGAAAATTGATGTTGCAGTGATCCACAGCGCTGCCAAGCCACCGCGTAAAAACACCCGCTCCTACCAAATTCCGAGTAATCAGAAAAGTACGATTTCCATATAACCGTTGCGTAACTTACAACAATCCAGTTAGTAATTGAAATCTCTGTGTAAGGTTTCACGTTCGCCTCCAGATCAACAAGGAGGGGCGACCTTCCTGCGTTTCAAAACTGTCGATACTCCTGCTGCATATCCATGCTGGCTCTGATATCGCACACCCTGTCTTTTTTCGTAGCTGTTATTTCGTCTGAGAAAACCGAAAAAGGATACGTGGCTGAAGTCCGATGATTCCGCCGCGATCAACCGTCACGATTGACCTGCGACGGAGACTCCGGTGCCTTCCCGTTCGTGCTGGACAACGGGAAGGGGCGCGGCCGGAACGATACAAGCATGCGCATTTGAGGCAGGGAACATCATGAAAGAACTTAATGCAGGGACAATCACTGGCATGCAGAGCACCCCACTCATGCTATCGGCAAGCGCTGCTCCTGATCAGCGTTTGCAGCGGGCCGAAGCCGAAGTCCGTCGGCTAACCAGATGCATGGAGATGAAGGACCGGCAGCTCTGCGAGCTGCGCAAGGCGCTGGCGCATTCGGCGACTGTTCACTACTCATTTGAAAATCGCCTGCAGCGTGAACTCGATTCCCTGCGGATCATGATGCCCGTGAACGAGTTCCAGGAGCATCGGGGCAAGTCCGCTAGCGACCGACCAGAGGAGGGCATCGTCGTGAAACTGCCCTACGTGACGTTGATACTGTCCGTCCTGTTCGATGCGATGTGTACGTTCTGGGCGGACTGCGATCGCGATCATCCTCCGAAGTCTGCGACCGTCGCGCAAGCGATCGACGAGCGCCTGGGCTTGAGTTCACAGCGGAATGGAGATGCTTCGCGCAGCGGGCAGGCCTATGCGTCAGCTATTAGGCCGGACTGGGTGAAGGAGACTGACAACCGGCACCATTGCCGCCCTGCAGGCATGCGCTGATGTCAGGGGCCGGTCGTCTAGACTGTCGCTTGCGTGTGGACCGTTCTGTTGTCCCAAACTGCGAGGGGCACGTCGCCGCGGGCGCGCTCGCTTCAGTCGGATGCGAATGATCCGGCATGCCAGGATCCGCGAGCGGGAGCCGTCCGAAGCGGGTGATCGAGTTCAGCAGCGTGACAGGATCGCACTGGAGTTTGTGGAACGCGGCAGGGTCCAGATCGATTGAGCACGCAACGATATTGGCGCAGCCCGGCGCCGTGCCAGCGCGGATATCGCACAGATCGAGCCCGAAGCGTCGGTACAGACGTGCAACGGAGTGCGAGACCACGCCGATCACGCGTGTGGCGCCGAACGAGAGGGCGAGCGCCATGGCGTAAGGGAACAACGACATGCACGACGTTGAGCCGGCTCGATGGTCCGGCATCCAGATCCTGCGAATCGCGACATCTCCCGGTGACAGATATCCTATGGCAGGTCGTCAAGCCTGCCGGCAACGGTGTATGACATGGGCTCCTCCTGGTGCTAGCCGTTGACACGACGCTATCAGCGTGTCTGTGCCCCAGAAACTCTGAGCTTTGGGAGGGTGTCGACGAGTACCCGCGAGCGTGCAGTGATGCACGCCGCTTATACGGCGACGGGTAGGACGTGTGGTGGAATTGCGGGAAAAACAGATTTAGGGTTTTATGATGCCCTGTACGGTCGCGTGGACGGCAGCGGCCGTCCTGCTGCGGATGTTGAGAGCCTCCATTGCTTCTTCGATGTGGTAGTCAACGGTATAGC
Source organism: Caballeronia udeis (assembly GCF_001544555.2). Taxonomy (GTDB): domain Bacteria; phylum Pseudomonadota; class Gammaproteobacteria; order Burkholderiales; family Burkholderiaceae; genus Caballeronia; species Caballeronia udeis. The sequence goes on from NZ_FCOK02000099.1 coordinate 27,485, forward strand.
GGGAGCACCCAAGGATCTCGCCAATCTCGGCCGAGGTTTTCCCCCGGGCGACCCAGGTCAGACATTCGAGTTGACGCGGCGTAAGCAGGTGTGCCGCTCTTCTTGAAGGTACCAGTGCGAGGCGATGCAGTTCGAAGTGAAACTGCGCGCTGATCAGGTATGCCATTCGCGATGAAACCGCTGCTCGTGACGGACATTGCGCACGAATCCCTCTCGATTGCGACCACAGGCGCCTCGACCGGCACGATCGGCGTGTCGTCTTACTTCATGAGCATCGACAATCCGGAAAACCAGGCGTTCCTCACACGCTATACCGCGCGTTATGCCGATGCTCGTGATCCTCGGCTGGGAAGTTATGCCGTCGTGCTGCCGCACGGTGAGAACACTTATGCGGGGATTCGTCTATTCGCCGAGGCCGTCAGGTCGGCGGGGAGTGTCGACGCCGAGCGCGTCAAGGCCGCGCTGCCTGCTGTCTCCGTCGCACTGCCGCGTGGCAGGACCGGGGTGAGCCACGATGGTGGCCACGTGCTTTGCCAGACACGGATCGGTCAGGCACTCGCCGACAACAGTTTTTCGATCCTCGATTCCATCGGCCCGGTCACGCCGGTCTGTGAAGGATAGAAGTGTTCCTCTTGCGTGAGCGGGTTTATGCATCAAAAAATTAGGAATACGTAATGAATGACATTGTCATGCTCGGTGCTAGTCAACTGGTTGCCGGCTTCAGGCAGCGGACACTCTCGCCGGTGGAGGTCATGTGCGCAGTGCTGGACCAGGTCACAAAGCTCGATCCCGTCGTCAATGCGTTCTGCGCCATCGACGAGGAAGGGGCGATGTCAGCGGCTAGCGACGCTGAGCGCAGGTGGATGCAGGGTGAGCCGCGCGGTCCGCTCGATGGCGTGCCCGTCTCGGTCAAGGATCTCGTTGCGGTAGCCGGTTTTCCCACGCGGCACGGCTCATGGACCTCATCGCCGCAACGCGAAGGCGAGGACGCGCCGGCCGTGGCGAGGCTGCGGCGCGCAGGCGCCATACCGTTTGGCAAGACTACGACCTCGGAGTTTGGCAACAAGATCGTCACCGATTGTCCGCTGACGGGGGTTACCCGCAATCCGTGGGATACGCGGCTCTCGCCTGGGGGCAGCAGTGGTGGATCCGCGGTGGCGGTTGCGCTGGGCATGGGACCGCTGTCGCTTGCGACCGACGGGGGCGGGTCAATCCGGATTCCTGCGTGCTGGAGCGGTGTGGTCGGGTTCAAGCCCACGTTCTCACTCGTACCGGCGGGCAAAGCGGCGTCATGGACCGCGCTGTCCACGCTGGGACCGATCGCGCGCAACGTGCGCGATGCCGCGCTCATGCTCAGTGTGATGACGCACGAGGGCATCGACCGGCATTCAGGCATTGCCGGCAGTTCGGATTATTGGGCGGATTACTGCGCGGGGCTCGACGATGGCGTCGCGGGCCTTCGCATCGCGTACTGCGCGGCTCCCGCTGGCGTGCGCATCGAGCCGGCCATCGAAGCGTGTGTCAGGCAGGCAGCCAGTGCCCTTGAGGCGCTTGGCGCGCATGTTGTCGAAAGCGATGTGACGCCGCTTGCGGACTATTACGGCGATGGCTGCATGCATTCGGTCCAGTGGTCGGTGTACTTCGCGCAGCGTGCCCGGCATATGGAGGCGGCGCATCGGACATTGCTCGATCCCGACCTGAAGGCGCTTGCCGATGCAGGTGAACAGGTGGACACCGCAACGTTCGCTGACGCACTGCTTGCGCGTCATGCACTCACTGCAGCGATGGAGGCTTTCTTTCAGCGCTACGACCTGCTGCTCACGCCGACGTTCCACTGCAATCCACCGCCCGTACCGGGCCTGCCCGCCGGTCTGCGTACGGCACCTGCGCTGACCGCGTGGTGTAACCAGACCGGGCTTCCCGCAGCGAGTGTGCCGTGTGGCTTTGCCGGAGGATTGCCAACTGGTGTGCAGATCATCGGCCGACGGGGCGGCGATGCCCTAGTCCTGCGCGCAGCGCGGGCGTACGAGTCAGCGAGGGGCGCTTTCCCGGCACCAGCCGCAACGCTTGATCGTCCGGCAGACCGGATGGAGGCGCAACCATGAGCGTGCAGGTTACGAGGGTGGTCGTTCACTTGGTCGAGCGATACGCAGAACTCGGTGTGCCGGTCGTGCCGCCGCACCGCCAGGCTGTCGCGGCGGCCGTGCTGAAGATGGCAGATGAGGGCACTGATGGCGCACTGGACATGCTTTACGCGACGGGTGCCGAACTCGGAGCGCTCCTCACCGGGCGCGCACTGCAGGCCCTGGGTTGCACGCCAGCCGACATCCAGGGCTACGGGAAGGCGGCGCTGGTGGGCACGGGCGTGCCGCTGGAGTATGGCGCGGCGCTGCTTCATCCGCGGCTGGGCAAGGCGGTGCGTGAATGCCTGCCCGGTGCGACCACGATCATGCCGTCGGTGACGAAACGCGGCGCAGCGGGCGCCTGTCTCGATATACCCACGCACGGCATTGCCGATATGTGGAGCTTCGACCATTTCGACACGGTGTCTCTGTCGGTGCCCGACTCACCGGAGCCGGACGAGGTACTGGTTGCGATCGCGTTGGCCGAGCGTGGCAGACCGCTTGCGCGCGTGAGGCCGGGCTGAGACTCGGTCAGGGAGCTTGCCCGGCAAAAGGCGAAACCGCAGGACAGATCACCCAAAAAGACGAAGGAGAACACATGCACACGGATTGTCGGGGAAGATGGAGTAAAGGCGTCGCAGCACTCGCGCTATGCGCAGTGGCCGGGGCAGTGCACGCACAGTCGTCTGTTTCGCTTTACGGGCTTGCCGATTCGTTCGCGGGCGTAGTACGCACACCAGGGGCATCGGGCAATACCTGGCAGGTGGGCTCTGGAGGGATGACAACGTCGTACTGGGGCATGTCAGGCTCCGAGGATCTGGGCGACGGGCTGAAGACGGTCTTCACGCTCGAAAGCTTTTACCGCATCAATGGTGGCCAGACGGGTTCCTTCGACGGGCAGTCGTTCTTCGGACGCAGGGCATTCGTCGGACTCAGCGGGCGATTTGGGGAACTGACGCTCGGTCGCAATGATTCCCTGCTGTTCGTGTCCACATTGCTGTTCAACCCGTTTGGCAGTTCGTTCGTCTTCTCGCCCATGGTAGTTCACAGCTTTCTCGGGTCCGCCATGGGGGCGGCGTCGGTACAGAGCGATACAGCAATCGACGACTCGATCGTGTACCACACGCCGGAAGTCGGCGGCCTATCGGCAAGTCTGCTCTACAGTAACGCTGGCATCGCGGGCCATGCGGGACAAGCCAATTACAGCGCGAACGTGCTCTACTTTGCTGGACCTTTCTCCGCGACGGCGGCAGTCCAGAGCCTGCACACGGCGTCGCTTTTTCTCAATGGTGCGACCGAGCAGACGGCATGGCTTGTCGGTGGTGCGTATCGGCTTGACGCGCTCAAGCTCTATTTTCAGTACGAACGGGTGGATAACAACAACGAGGTGACCGACGATACCGTGCAGATCGGCGCAAGTGCCCAGCTCGGTACAGGCAGCGTACTGGTGTCATGGGCAGGCACGCGCCGGCGGCCGGTGCAAGGCGGTGACATCCGGTGGTCGACTGTGGCGCTCGGCTACGACTATCCGCTGTCTAGACGCACGGACGTGTACGCGGCTTGGCGTTACGACACGATGACCAGCGTGTCGTCAGGCAGCAGCGTGGGCGCTGGTATCAGGATGAGGTTCTAGCACTCGCGGCCCTGCACCCGTCACGATGTGGTCCGGGCAGCCGGGAGCGTGATGAGGCAATGGGCCGTTACGGGAACAGGATCGCGGCGAAGTTGCGCGCCATGATCACGTGGCGCGCGCCGATGCGCTGCTCTGTCCAGACGGCACAGTAGAAGATATGGTAGCTCGCGCATGAAGCTCGGCGCGCGGCGCGGATTGTCCAGTCAGATGTAGTCGCCGATCTGCTCAAGGTCACGCTCTACTTCTCTGGTCAGAACAATCGCTTCGGCCGCTCCGTGAGTGACGGGTACTTCGCTTCCAGTCTGTCGAAAACTACCCCGGTCGGTTTCGTTCGGCTGAGCCTCTCGACGCGCTCCACGCTCCATCCAATCGATCATCTCGGCTGCGGTAACATCCTGCCAACCGCCTTGCTGTAAAGGCAGGTCGTAGTGAGCGCATAGCGTTCTGTTCAGATAGAAAACCGTGCCGCTTTCCCGGGATGTACTGGCCACACTGGGTTTGGCCAGCAACAAGTTTCCGCAGCGCATTCTGCCAGAACGCGAATCAGCAGCGTGCTTTTCTCGGCCAGCGCCTTTGTCGCCGACCCGAGTTTGTTCAATTCGCTCTGTGAAAGGCGTACGCCGGTGACACCCGGTGCATTACGTTTTCGTCCGTTTCCTGACGGCACCCCAGGTTGGATTTGTAGCGGTGCACTTCGGCGCTGATGCGTGAACTGGCGAGAACAGCGTTATTTCGCATGCGAAATGGGAGCGATCATGGCTCCGCAAAAGAAAAACCGAGTGGCAGCGGCGTTTGAATATTGTCGACCATCATGGCCGGGATCATCTGTCAGGAGCCGGTTGACTTAGTGGCATGGCTCGCGCCGAAGAGGCTCAACTTCAACTTCGACGACGAATGAACCAAAGACCTGATGGAGCAGCGCGCGGACGGGTTGGGTTGACTGTTTGCCCGAATGTTTGTACATTTATGTTAACGAATTTCGTACGGGATTCAACTATGTCATTCCGAACCCATGATGTGGTACCAATTAGTGAAGCCCGGTCACGGCTGACGGAGCTGGCGG
>NZ_FCOK02000100.1 GCF_001544555.2 Caballeronia udeis
CGTAGCGTCATCCATCCTGGCCATCCATCGAGTCTCCCTTCAGCGTGATGACCGTATAACGCGCCAGCAGAGAATCGATTGTCATGGATTTAGTAAACCTCAATAGTGGTCTGCATGAGTGAGCCATTCTCCTACCTTGCAACGTGTGCCCACAAGCGCCGCGTCGATGATTGCCGCATGCATGGCGATCGTCTGCCGATACACCCCGCACCGCTGCGACAAGCTCAATTGCGTCTCGACGTTGCGCGTTAGCGCATTAGCGATCAGCACCGCGGCAACCGCGTGTTTGCCACCTGCCCAGCGAATAGCGGCGCGGTATGGATCACCAGGTGTTCGGTGGCTCGCGCCCATTCGGGATTATCAAAGTTGCCCGCGAAACACGCGGTACGACACTCACACGATAAACGGCTCAGTGCGTAACTCACCGTGAGCAAAGCTTGCTGATTCGGCGTCAAGCGTTCTAGCGCGCGGCGAATGTGCCGGCTTGCGCGCTGGCATCGTCACCGATGAGCGTATCGCCCGATCCTGCGGTTGCATGCAACGCGGCTATTCGCTTTTCCCCTCGGTCTGCCTTCTGACGCGTCGATGCAATCCGCGCGCTGTTGCAAAGCCCCTGACGCAAACCCCTTGAACGACATCGTCCGTGCGACCGTCCCTTTATTGAGACGGGTGCCTGGAAAAGTGCGTTAGCGTGGGCTGTTGCGATCAAAGGAGACACCACCGGATGACAACGGAATTAACACGCTACAACGGCTATCGGTACGTGCTGTGCAAGGGGCGAAGCTTCACCGATGACTCCGAGAAAATACAAGCCGGGCGGGCTATGTTGATGCACGCCGATATGTATGTTTGGGAATCGAACGTGGCGCTTGTGGCGCGCGTCGAATCGTTCTTGCAGAAGGGTTTTTCGTGGTACTCGAAAAACCGAAAACCCGCACGTGAAACTCTTCAAACGTTGCTCGCTTACGTGCGTGATGGCGCGGTGATTGTTTCGGAAGAAAACGGCGCGACCACTGACATTTTCGAGAACGGCGGCTTTACGTTGGACCCACCAGCGCGAGCAGTGCGGCGAGACGCTCCGCCATTTGACTATTACGCGCGGGGGGCGGCAAATCGCGCATCGCTGCTTGAATACAACGATGCTATCGACGCGAGGATCGAGCGTGAGCGGTCGTTGAATACCCCGTCGTTCGAAACCGTAAAGCCGTCTGAAATGCCGTATCTCCTGTCGCTTGTGCGCATGGTCGCGCGTAGCGAAAAGGTGCGACGCGAAGCGATGCAAAAAGCCGCGTCCGGCTTTACCGAGCTTGCGGACAATGCAGCAACCCCGCTAGGCGATGCCGCGCCGTTTGAGCTTGGCGACATGCCCAGCTTTGGCGATAGTTTTGACATTGCAAAAACGCCGAATTACGGTGAGCCGGGAACGTGGTACACAAACCCCGGTAGCCGACAAATGCGGCTATATGGGGATACCGGTGCGCCCGTTGTCGATTTCGACTTCGATCACGAGCACGGTCAAGGAATTCCGCACGCGCACAACTATGGGCCGGTTGGCGTGGACGGTGCATTCGACCGGGAAGGCGGGCGAAGCTTTTCGCTTTTGCCCTGGTAATAGTAGCAACAGGAGTCAAGAAAATGGACCAAAAGAAGAACTATCACGACGCTGAACTAGTTGGGCTGTACTACGCGCGGGGCAGGCAACATCTGCTGCTGACTTTTCAGCTTGTGAACGGCGATCTTGCGGTCGTCCGGTGCGATGGAGTAACGCATTTCAAGCTTGGCGAAATGGGTTTGCAGAACGTCACGTCACGTTTGTTAATTTCCTCCGAACAGGAGTTTCACCCGGACGAAATTCGCAATCACATCAATTGGGCGTGTAGTCGTGACGGCCACGAACATGCGATGACTGACTCAAGAGCCGCATACTTTAGAACCAGCATACGGCATCGACAAATCACTCTCCTTGTTTTAGAGCCGTCTATCGGGGCGGAGTTGGTTGTGGTCTGCAAGGCGATTGAACACGTCGAGTAAAGCGGCGTCATAGTAGTCGCTGCTACACATTGCGGGCACGGCGGGGCTTATGCCGCGCCGCTAGCGTTGCGCCACCGCCCGCGCCTTAATCATGTCGTAAAGCGCTTGCGCGGCCGGCGACAGCCGAGCGGTCTTGCGAACCACCAGCACCAGCGCCCGCGACACCACCGGGTCCACCAGTTCAATCGTGCGGATATTCGGATACGCACCTTTCTGCACAGCAAGCCGCGGCACCACCGCCGCGGCAATGCGCTCGGCCACCAGCCCGACCGCAGTCGAACTCCGCTGCACCTCGTAGAACGACTGCAATCCCAACCCATTCGTGCCCAGGGCCGTATCAAGCAACGCACGATTACCGCTGACCTGTCCCGCGAATATCAGCGGGTACGGCTGCAATTGCTTCCACGCCACTCGCCTGCGCCTGGCAAGCGGATGATCCTCGTGGCAGATCAGCACATACTGGTCTTCAAGCAGCGGCATGGTCATGAGTTCGGGATGATGCGCACCCGCAATGTTGATACCGAACTCCGCTTCGCGGCGCAGCACTGCATCGGCCACCGCCGACGACGCGTGGTCCAGAATCTTGATCCGGTTGTTCGGATACCGCGCCGAATACTCCTGCATGATGCGCGGCAAATACTGAACCCCGACCGTGGGCACACATGCAATGGATACATCGCCACGCTCGGCCTTGCCCGTCTCGCGTATCTCGAGCAGCGCGTCCCCCAATTCCTCCAGCAGACGCCGCGCTTGCGGCAGGAAATCCCGGCCGATCAGACTGAGCGCGATAGAACGCGTGGTGCGCTCGACCAGCGTCACGCCAAGAAAATCTTCAAGCTTGCGCAAGCGCTGCGTGATCGCCGTCTGCGTGACATGCAATGAGTCGGCAGCATTCTGAAAACTGCCTTTATCGGCGATGGCAACAAATGCCTGAACGCCGAGGATGTCGATTTTCATAAGAAAAATGAACCAATCGGAATAATAAATTCATTTTACGCAGACATCGGCGATGCGCAAACTGGCGGCACCCCACACCCCTTCCCGCAGAGGAAACCACCATGTCCGCTCTTGACGAATCCCCCCTTGCAATGGCTGCCCGCCTCTATCCCGAGATGGCCCGCAAACTCGAGATCGTGCGCCGCCGGGTCGACAAACCCCTCACGCTCGCCGACAAAGTGCTGCTCGGCCACCTCGACAACCCGGCCGATCAGGAACTCATTCCCGGCAGCAGCTACCTCAAACTACGCCCCGACCGTGTCGTGTTCCAGGACGTGCTCGGGCAGACCGGCATGCTGCAGTTCATGCAAACGCTGCGCGAACGCGTGGCCGTCCCGACCAGCATCCACTGCGATCACCTGATCCAGGCACGCGTTGACGGCGCGTCGGACCTGCGGGTGTCAGTGCTGGAAAACAGCGAGGTCTACGACTTCCTGCGCAGCGCCGCAGCCAAATATGGCGCGGGCTTCTGGGAGCCCGGCGCCGGCATCATCCACCAGGTTGTTCTGGAAAACTATGCATTCCCGGGCGCGTTGATCATAGGCACCGATTCGCACACGCCGAACGCCGGCGGACTGGGTGCGTGCGCGGTGGGCGTCGGCGGCGCCGATGCGGTCGAGACCATCGCCGGCTTGCCGTGGGAAGTGCTCTATCCGAAGCATATTGCGGTGTACCTGACCGGCGCCTTGAACGGCTGGACCGCACCCAAGGACGTGATCCTCAACGTGGCGGGCCAGCTCACCGTGTCCGGTGCGACCAACGCGATTGTTGAATACATCGGCCCTGGCGCGCGCACCATCAGCGCAACCGGCAAGGCGACCATCACCAACATGGGCGCGGAACTCGGTGCGACAACCTCCATGTTCCCCGCCGATGAGCACATGCTCACGTACCTGGACGCCACCGCCCGCGGCGACCTCGCGCCGTTGATCCGGCAATACACGTCTGCGTTGTTCGAACCAGACGCCGCCGTGGAAGCCGACCCGGAGCGCTACTACGACCGCGTGATCCGCATCGACCTGTCCGCACTGGAGCCGCATATTGTCGGCCCGCATTCGCCCGACCGTGCACGACCGCTCTCGCAACTCGCGGCAGAACTCAAAGGCGCGGACAACACCATTCCGGAAGCGATCTCCGCCGCGCTGATCGGCAGTTGCACGAACTCGTCTTACGAGGACATGAGCCGCGCAGCCGATGTCGCCGCACAAGCTCGCGCGCATGGGCTGAAAGCCGTCGTCCCGTTCCTCGTCACGCCGGGTTCGGAACAGGTCCGCGCGACGATCGCACGCGACGGTCAGCTCGATGAACTCGAAGCGCTCGGCGGCACCGTGCTCGCAAACGCTTGTGGTCCTTGTATCGGCCAGTGGCATCGCGACCCGCATGCGACGGCTGCGCCGAATGCCATCGTCACGTCATACAACCGTAACTTTCCGCGCCGCAACGACGGCTCGCCCGCGACCATGAACCTGATCGCCAGTCCGGAAATAGTGACGGCGCTGGCGCTGGCTGGCCGGCTGTCGTTCAATCCGGCCACGGACTCGCTCACCGGCGCGGACGGCAAGCCCTTCATGCTCACGGCGCCGAAGCCCGCGCCCGAAGTGCCGCCGACCCGCTTCGCGCCCGGTCGCACGACCTATGTCGCACCGCCCGCGGACGGCCGCGATATCACGCTGAGCGTCAGCCCGGCCAGCGAGCGCATCCAGTTGATGCAGCCGTGGGCAGCATGGGATGGGCATGACTTCACCGGCATGCCGGTCGTGCTGAAAACCCGCGGCAAGACCACGACCGACCACATTTCGCCGGCCGGACCGTGGCTGCGCTTTCGCGGGCATCTGGATAAATTCAGCGACAACCTGCTCAACGGCGCGACCAACGCTTATACGGGCGAGATCGGCAAGACAACGAACGTGCTGACGGACGAAGGCGGTCTCACGCCGGCGCAAGCGGCCCGTCAATACCGGGCGGCAGGGCAAGCCTGGGTGATCATCGGCGATTCGAACTACGGGGAAGGCAGCAGCCGCGAGCATGCTGCGTTGTCACCACGGCTTCTGGGCGGCGCGGCGGTGATTGCCCGCAGCTTCGCGCGCATTCATGAGTCGAACCTGAAGAAGCAAGGTCTGCTTGCGCTGACATTCGTCGATCCGGACGACTACGACCGGATCCTGGCCGACGACCGGATCGACCTGCGTGGGCTTGACCGCCTGGCACCGGAAGAACCGGTCGAGTGCAGCATCAAGCACGCGAGTGGCCGCAGCGAAACCGTGTGGCTCAAGCACTCGTACAGCGACGCTCAGTTGCAGTGGTTCCGCGCAGGATCCGCATTGAACGTGCTGCATAAGTCGGCAGCATAGTACGGAGTGCTGGCTTTCCGATTGTAAGTCGCCGCGCGTGGAGCATGACCCGCCCGACAGGACGTCGACGGCTCGCAATCCTTATGCTTGTCGCCGATGTTTTTTAGCTGGCCCCGCATGTTCGCCGGGTCAGAACCTGCGACCGGTTGCACGCATGCTGTACCTTAGTCGAATCGCGTAGAAGCTTGAACATTCACGCCTGCGGTTACCGGCGTATGAAAGCCGTCAAAGCCGCATTGCGCCGTCATTCATCTATTGAGGAATTACACAATGAGCTGGTCTGCCAAGCAGTATGTAACCTTTGAAAACGAGCGTAACCGCCCCATTCGCGATCTGCTCGCTGCCGTCCCGGATATCGACGCGCGCACGGTCGTCGACATAGGATGTGGTCCCGGCAATTCGACCGAAGCGCTGATGGCGCGTTTTCCTCACGCTGCGGCAAGCGGATTCGACCGTTCACCGGACATGATCGAAGCTGCCCGCAAACGGCTGCCGCAAGTTCACTTCGAGATCGCCGATATCAAGGCATGGAATGCCCCCGGCCCGTTCGATGTGATCCTCGCGAACGCGGTGTTCCAGTGGCTGCCCGATCACGCCAGCCTGTTTCCCGCGCTCGTTGCAAAGCTCTCGCCCGGCGGCAGCCTCGCGGTTCAGATGCCGGATAATCTCGAGGAGCCGGCGCATCGGCTGATGCGTGAGGTTGCTGCCGATGGCCCGTGGGCCGGCAAGCTCTCCGAGGTCACGAAAGCCCGGACGCCCATGGCCAGTCCGGCATGGTATTTCGAACTGCTTCGTTCCTGCGGCGCCCAACCCGATGTCTGGCGGACTACTTACCATCACGCGCTGGCAGGTGGTGCGCAAGCAGTCGTGGAGTGGTTCAAGGGAAGCGGCCTGCGGCCGTTTCTGGAACCGCTTACTGAAGATGAGCGGCTGGCGTTTCTGGAGCGTTACAAGACAGAGGTCGCGCGGGCTTATCCGGCGTTACCGGACGGGACGGTGCTGCTGCCGTTTCCACGATTGTTCGTGATCGCCGTCCGCCAGGGCTGACGCTGGAACTGGCGGTTCTGCGCACCGGTAAACCAGGGGGTTCCGCCGGTGCAGACCAGGAAAACCATGCAAACCGGGTATGGAATCACTCCTCGAAAACCCTCGCGCGAGCCATCTCAAAAAGAGTATATACTGTTTATACTTTTACCTAACTGGAGACTCCATGCCCGGACCCGCTACGAAGGCCCCTAGCAAGAAGGCTTTTCATTTCCCCAAGACCGCTGAAACGGCTGCCGCCGAGCCGGCAGTAAGCAAACGCAAGGCAACCGCCAAACCAGCGGTCGAGGCGGCAAAGGAACCTCAGGACAAGGCAACGCAAGCGTCCGCCAAATCAAAGGCCAAAGCCGCGCCCGCCAAGTCCGCCGGTGCTGAAGAGAAAGTCAAACGGCCGAAAAAAGAGAAGGTCGTTCGTGACAGCTTTACGATGCCCAAGTCCGATTACGAGAAAATCGGCCTGTTGAAGCAAAAATGCCTCGCCAACGGCGTGCACGTCAAAAAAGGCGAGCTCTTGCGGGCTGGTTTGCTCATACTTGAGCGCGCTAACATTGAGCAACTCACTGCGGCGGTCGCCGCTGTCGAGACAGTTAAAACAGGAAGGCCAGGCAAGTCCTGAGCATACCCAAGCGTCCTGAGGCGGCCAGTTTTGTTTCCGGCCTCCCCGGGACACATCGAGAAACAGGCCGTGGGCATGAGACCATTAAACATAACCTCTGCAAGCTTTGCAGAGTTCGATGACCTCAATGCCATCCTGGCGGCCGGCGGCGCGCGCTTCGAATCGCGCACTGTGGGCGAAGTACGCGCCGGCACCCATTCCTTCCCAATCCTTACCGCGGCGATCGGCTCGAACGATCCCAAAGCGCCCGCCATTGGCTTTTTTGGCGGCGTGCACGGCCTGGAGCGCATCGGTACGCAACTGATCCTCGACTACATGCGCGCGCTGCTACGGCGTCTCGAATGGGACGAACTGCTGCACGAACAATTGCGCTCGGTACGGCTCGTTTTCATGCCCATCGTGAATCCTGGCGGTATGTGGGCGCAAACCCGCTCGAATCCGAACGGCGTCGACCTGATGCGCAATGCCCCCCAAAGCGCTGAAGGACGCGTCCCCTTCCTTGCCGGCGGCCAGCGTATTGGTGCATGGTTGCCGTGGTATCGCGGTCCGGCCCAGGGTTCCCTGGAACTCGAAAGCGCCGCCTTGCTCGATGTGGTGAAGCAGGAGCTGATGACACGCCCGCTAAGCCTTGCACTCGACTGTCATTCAGGTTACGGCTGGGGCGACAGCATCTGGTTCCCTTACGCGCGAACCAGGCAGCAAATGCCCCATCTCCCCGAGATGTACCAGCTCAAGACCATGTTCGAGCAGGCGTATCCGCATCACGGTTACGCGTTCGAACCGCAAAGCCATCAATACCTGCTTCACGGCGACCTGTGGGACTGCGCGTACGACCAGACGCCCGCGCCCAACGTGTTCCTGCCAATGACGCTGGAACTGGGCTCGTGGCGCTGGATCAGGAAAAACCCCAGCCAGATCTTTTCCCGCCTCGGCATGTTCAACCCGATCAAGGCGCACCGGGTTGAACGGGTTTTACGCCGTCACGCCAACTTCCTGGACTTCCTGACCCGCGCGGCTTTTGCATCGAATAGATGGCTTCCCAAGGGCGACGTGAGAAAACAGATCCTCGAGCGCGCCATGGAACACTGGCAGCGAAAATCCTCACGATGAGCACGTGGATCTTGTTGCGCGGACTCACGCGCGAGGGTCGCCACTGGGGATCGTTTCCAGAGCAATTGCGTGTTGAGGCGGATCTCAACGGCGATGCAGACAGCATTGCGCTCATCGATCTGCCCGGGAACGGTCGTGAGAACGCGCTGAGCGCTCCGCTCGATGTGGCCGACATGGTGAAGTTCGTCCGCTCGCGTGCGGCCGAGGCTGGGCTGTTGCCGCCGTATCGGCTGGTTGCGATGTCGCTGGGCGGCATGGTCGCGACCGGCTGGGCACAACGCTATCCGGAAGAGATCGAGAGGCTGGTGCTCATCAACACCAGCATGCGGCCGTTCAGCGCCATGAGCGAGCGCCTTCGGCCCCAGGTTTGGCCCGCGCTTATGCGTGCTGCCGCTTCATGGGCCGATCCTGTGAAGTGCGAAACCATCATCCACGACCTGACGTGCAACCGGCTGGACACCCAGGCCGCCGACATCGCGGCGTGGGCGGCCATCAGGAAGAGCGCCCCGGTGAGTGCGGCGAATGGTCTGCGTCAACTGTGGGCGGCGGCGCGCTTTCGCGCCGGCAGTCACGCGCCCGCTTGCCCTACGCTGCTGCTTTCATCGAAGGCGGACCGGCTGGTCAATCCGGTCTGCTCCACGCGCATAGCGGCGCGTTGGGGAACCGCCCATGCGGTGCATGCGTGGGCTGGCCATGATCTGCCTCACGACGATCCGGTCTGGGCCAGCAAGGCGATTGCCGACTGGTTGCGCACCCTGCAAGGACACGCGGAGGAAGCGCCGGTTGTGTCCGGTGGACGCACGGTCCTCTAGTCGAACCCGGCAAGGTACCCTCAGGTGTGCATGGATTAACGTCTTCCCATGCCCGCGCCGTCAACCGGTCCGGTACGAACGATCTCTCACAATCGTTCGTACCATTTAATAAGTATGCCTATCAAGTATTGATCACGTCCGCTTCCGACTTCATCTCACCCTTGACCTCCGGCGGCCCTGCAAACCGCGTCCTCACGCCAAATCCATACCAGAACACGGCCATGATCGCGATGAGCAGCAAGCTGATATAGAGCACCTTCTCGTTCGGCGGCTGAATCCCGACATAAACAAGCACCGCCCCGCCGAGCACCGCCAGCATCGCAATGGGCTTCGACCACATGCCCAGGTTGAATGGCCCCTTGCGCACCCATGTCTTGCCTTCAGCGCTCAACCCGACTGCTACCGGCATCACATAAGAGACGTACAAGAACACCGCGCTGCCCGTCGAGAGCACGGCGAACGCATCGCCATACAACGTCGCTGCAATCGCAAGAATTGCCGATATCCAGATTGCGGCACCCGGCGTGCGATGAGTATTGTTGACCTTCTTGAGCCAGTTCGACGCCGGCAGTCCGCCGTCGCGCGCGAACGCATACATCATTCGCGAACATGACGTGAGGCAAGCCAGACCGCACAAATAGTTCGACAAGAAGATCCCGATACCAAGCGATACCCGCAACCATGCCGGCAAAGTACTGAGCAGCGCATTGAAGAACCCGCCGCCCTGCTTCACGCCTTCCTTGAGGTCCGGCATCACGAGCAGGAATGCGCAGACCATGATGTAGCCGAACAACGCCGACCAGAGTACGGAGCGCAGCATGCCCTTCGGTACGTTGCGCGCGGCATCCTGCGTTTCCTCCGAGGTGTGGGCGGACGCGTCGAACCCGGTGATGGTATAGATGGTCAGCAAAAGGCCCGACAGAAACGCCGCCAGCATGCCTTGCTTCGGCCACGCGCCGCCGTCGAAACCAGTAAAGTTGCTGAAGTCGATAAGCCGCCCGAAGTCGAACGGCGTCTTCGAAAACCCGAGCAGTGCCAACGTCAGCAGCACGGCAATCAGGAAGATCAGGTAGCCCGAGAGGTCGGTCAGGATCGTCGTGATCCGGATACCGCTATGGTTGAGCCACGCCTGAGTCAGCGTCACCGCCGCTATGAACGCGGTCTGGTGCCAGAACGTAAGCGAGTCGGGATTGATGCCGAACAACGGCGCGATCAGCGTCTTGAAGAACGGATCGTAGACGCCGAAATTCACCGACGCCACCACGAAGATCAACCCGAGCAGGTTGAACCATGCAGTCGCCCAACCCCAGCCCTTGTTGCCAAGAATCGAACTCCAGTGATACAGGCCGCCGGCAGTCGGATACGACGACGCGATCTGCGCCATTGAAGCCGCCACGACCAGCGCAAAGAGCGCACCGACCGGCCAGCCGATACCGATCGACGCACCGCCTGCCGCGCTCAATGCCTGCGGGAACGCAGTGATGCCTCCTGCCAGGATGCAGATGATCGAGAACGATATGGCAAAGTTCGAGAAGCCGCTCATGCGGCGCGCAAGCTCCTGGGTATAACCCATGCTTTTGAGTTGCCGGGCGTCGTGGTCCAGCGCAGCGGGTGCGTCGGTCAGATTGACTGGTTCCATGATTTTCCTCTTGCTCGGTTTGACTTCAAACGGTTGAAGAACGGCGAAGGGACAACTAGGGGACAGGAAGCCCGACTAAAAACGGGGACGGCTGGAACGCATAAAAAAACGTCATCCACAAGCGGCTCGCAGTGATTTTCCCGGATCGCCGCGAGCCTTTGTGTCGGTCTGCTACTCGAACTTCGCCATCACGTGGCGCGCGCAGGTGTAGTCCTCGAGCGCGTAAACTGACATGTCCTTGCCATAACCCGAGCGCTTCATGCCACCATGGGGCATTTCGCTCACGAGCATGAAATGCGTGTTGATCCACGTGCAGCCGTAGTGCAGCTCGGCGGCCACCTTGAACGCGCGGCTCACATCGCCTGTCCACACGGAACTCGCGAGCCCGAAGTCGGAGTCGTTGGCCCACGCAATCGCCTGGGCCGTGTCGTCGAAACGGGTCACGGAAACCACCGGCCCGAACACCTCACGCCGCACGATCTCGTCGGTCTGCAGCGCGCCCGCGATCACGGTCGGCTCGTAGAAAAATCCGCGCGATGCGCCGGCCTTGCCGCCTGCGGTGACTTCAATATGACGCTGGCTCGCAGCCCGCTCCACGAAGCTTGCCACGCGGCTTCTCTGGCGCTCGGAGATAAGCGGCCCCATCTCCACGCCGTCCATATGCTGCTCACCTACGCGGATCGTGCTCACCGCGCTGGAGAGGTCGGCCACCAGCTTCTCGTAGATCTTCGGTCCCGCATACACGCGGCACGCGGCCGTGCAGTCCTGTCCTGCGTTGTAGTAGCCAAAGGTGCGCAGTCCTGCGACGACCTGCTCCAGATCGGCGTCGTCGAATACGATCACCGGCGCCTTGCCGCCCAGTTCCAGATGCGTGCGCTTGACCGTGCGCGACGCCGCTTCGAGAATCTTCTGCCCCGTCGATACATCGCCGGTAATCGAAATCATGCGCACGTCCGGCTGCGCAATCAGCGGCGCGCCGACCGTGTCGCCGCGCCCGGTCACCACGTTGATCACCCCGGGCGGGAAGATCGCGGCCATGAGTTCAGCAAGCTTGAGCGTGGTGAGCGGCGTCTGCTCGGACGGCTTGAGGACAACCGTGTTACCCGCTGCCACCGCCGGCGCGATCTTCCACGCAGCCATCATCAACGGGTAGTTCCAGGGCGCGATCGATGCCACCACGCCCAGCGGATCGCGCCGCACCATGCTGGTATGGCCCGGGAGATATTCGCCGGCAAGCTGCCCATGCTGCGTGCGGCAAGCGCCCGCAAAAAAGCGGAACACGTCCGCCACCGCCGGGATCTCGTCATTGAGCGCACCGAGGTAAGGCTTGCCGCAATTGAGCGACTCGAGCCGCGCGAATTCGGTTGCCCGCGCCTCGATGGCATCGGCGAGTTTGAGCAGCAGGTTCGCGCGATCCTTCGGTACGGTCTTGGCCCACGCGGGAAACGCGCGACTCGCAGCGGCAACGGCCGCCTGGACCTGATCGAGTGATGCCTCGGCAATCCGTGCGATAACGTCGCCCGTCGCGGGGTTCAGGACATCCTCCACATTCCCCGCCCCGGGTACAAATTCGCCACCGATCAGAAGGCTGGTTTGCAGGGTCTGTTCCATATGTCTGTCTCTCTCTTGTTGGAAGAAGAATGCGAGGCCCTCGGCGCCGCGTTCCCAAGTACGCTGTGCGGGAGCTCCGAGGCATGCAGCGATTTTAGGGCTCCGATTTTTTTGGCTGCCAGCCAGCATCGCAGATAGGAGCTATCGATAATTCCGAACGGGAGGCGTATTTACGCTGTTTTACGGCGTACTGTTGCTGCAACGGCTGGAGCGAAACAAGCAGGTTGCAGCGTTCTTGGGGCCAATACCGGCTTCTGCCACTGCGCGAGAGCCGCGCCTACGGTCTATGACGCCGACATGGATCCCACAGAATTACCCTCTTCGGATACCCGTCAGGTTTCCGTAAAACAGAACGCGATCGGCGTGATATCGGAAATTCAGATGGAAATTTTGGCGTGTCCACGCGTATGTTCGCGCGCGACGACAAGAAAGTTCTGTGCTGTCTCCGACTGCGTGAGCCCGCGACGCCATGCAATGCCAATATCGATCTTCGGCATTTCTTCCATGATGTTACGCACCTCGAGCCGGTCACCATCGAGCGACCACGGGCGGTAAAGTACATCGGGCAGAATCGACAAACCCGCACCGGTTGCAACAAGACTGCGCACCGCCTCCACTGATGCCGTGCGCATCACCACGTTCGGCTTGAACCCGGACGCTCGCCAGTAGGTATTGGTGTTGTCCTCGAGCTCATCGACCTTGAGCATGATCATCGCCTCGTCGGCAATTTCACGCAGGGAAATGCTGCCAAGCCCGCGCAATGCATGGTTCGCCGGTAGCCATAAACGCCAGGCGGCGGTGATCAGCGACTCGGTTTCAATCGCCTGCGTGTTCTCTATGTTGGACACGATCAGCACGGCCACGTCGAGTTCACCATTCACCAGCAGATGTTCGATGTAGTCGCGCTGGTCCTCGATCACGTTGACCTCCACCTTCGGAAATACGCGGCGGAAGTGATCGAGCAGATACGGCAGAAAATAGCCCGTCATCATGGTCGTGACGCCAATGTTCAACCGTCCGGTCATGGTGTCGGGCCTCGACGACATGGCCTGCTGAGCATTGCGCACCGCAGCGAGGATCTGGTGCGCGTGACGCAGGAACTGGTGCCCCGCATGCGTGAGGACCATGCCGCGGGCGTGGCGTACGAAGAGCTGCGCGCCGACTTCGGTCTCAAGCCCCTTGATGGCGTCGGTGATGACCGATTGCGAGATGTTGAGCGACTGGGTCGCGCCCGTCACCGATTCAGCTTCAGCGACGGCGATGAAATAGCGAACGCTTCTGAGTGACAGGCTCATGGAACTCCAGCGTCGGGTCGACAGGTTGACGGGTAGCCAAGCCGCGACTATAGCTGAGCCGATAAAACTACGGTTTCCCGATGCTTGCCTCTGCGGGTTGCAGATTCAGGAACAAGAGAGGCGTCTGGTTGGACAGCTTGAAACGAACGGGTCGAACCGTCGCCATAGCCTCCGGGAAGGCTTATTCTGCGCAATGCCGCTAAAGTCTCGGGCCCATGTGCCGATAGAACTGGAGAGCGGCTTCGGGGAGTGCGTCCGGACCGCTTTCGGCGTGCTGCGAACAGGGCACGTGTGCACCAACGGCACCACTATTCCATTTCATATGCTGCAGAGAAACAAAATGCTCACACTCGCGGCAATGACGCTGGGCGTGTTTGCATCGGATGTATCGCCGACGGAACTGGCCACGCTATCGGTCAGCCTGGTGGTGCAGGAAAGCTGCGTGATTCAGTCGGCCACCGAGCCTGCGGTCGTCGCGAAGCCGAGCGTATCCTGCCTGCATGGCCAGCCTTACGACATTGCGCTCGTGGCTCTCGATCCAGCCCAGCCCGTCTCAACGGTTCAGTACGCCAGTCGCGGCGCCGGGCAGTCCACGGTGTGGATGGTGGGCTTCTAAGCAACCGTTCGAGCACGCTCCCAGGGCCCCGCCGCCATGCAGTTTCAAAAACTGATCGTGGCGGTAATCGTGTCTGTATATGCGCCCGGCGCAGGTGTCGTTTGCGCGGGCACTACACCGTAGACGGTCAGTATCTGTGAATTGCCGGTGCCCGTGCCGGTCGCCTGCGTCGTGCCCGCGGTGCCGTCGCCCCAGGCGGTAGTCAGGCCCGCGTCAACGTAGAGTTGGTAGTTCACCGCGCCACCCCCTCCCGTGCGCGCCATCTGCCGCGCCGCCACATTGGCGGTCGTGCCGCCGTTCAACGCAATCCGGTACGCGTCACCGTTGGTGCATTGCGCCGTGATGGACGCCGTGGCTTTCAACGCACTGCTCAAGAGGCCGGCGGCCCCGAAATTGAGGTTCGTCGCGCTGATGTTGCAGTTGTTCACTACCGTCGCTGAAGTGCTGAAGACAAAGGTGCCTCCGGAAGCCGTCAGCGACGCGCAGGTCGGCGCCCCCAGCAGATAAAAGCCCGCGTTGATTGATGTCTGGGTGCCGCCAAACCCTTGGGTGTAGATCGTACTGGCGTTACCGATGGTCGGCACTGTCGGCTGGTTCGCGCTGACCTGTCCATAGATGGTCACGGCCTGGGTCGCGCTCGTGCCAAGCGCGGGTTTGACCAGCGTAAGCGATATCGGCGTGGTGCCGGAATAGATCGACCCCCAAGTCAGCGAGTGCCCCGCGTCCTGATACAGGTCGTACTGCAACTGGCCGGTGCCGTTGGTCATCGAGCGCGGACTGGTGCCGCCCAGGTTCAGGCACACCTGGGCGTTCGGCACCAGCGAGACGAGGGGCCACGTGCACGTCACGCTGACGCTGCCGGTCGTGGCGACAGCGGCGCCGCTGATCGGACTCACCGAGCCGAAACTGATCGCCGTCGCAACCGCCGCGCAGCTCTGCGCGCTCGCGCGCTCCGGCACACCCAGCGCGAGGGCCACGACAAACACAAGAAACATGATCCGTCTCATCGCGCCTTCCCTGCAGTTGGACGGCAGGTCAACGGGCCGATAATCGGCAGCGAAGCATCGCCCGGCCGCTCGAAGGCAAATTCGACACTGCAATGCAGCGAACCACTTTCGATAACTAAATGATTGTCGGGCTGCAGACCTTCGACAAAGGTCAGCCCGTCGTAGCCGACGATCGTATCCTTGCCGCTTTCCTCGTGATGAACGGCCGCCCCCGGTGGCAGCAACTTGCCGTCGGGTCCCTGCAGGATCACCGAGGCGGCGCTATACCGTGTCACCCCGAAACGCGCCAGCACGCCCGACTGCGCCTGCGGCACGAGATCCATCGAAGTCGTGTCGATGCGCGCATCGGCGGGCAGCCTCATGCCGTCGATACCCACCTGGTTGTGCTGATACGAGTTGAGATCGGGCACGAGAAAATGGCCGCCGCTATCGGTCACGCCGATCACCCGGTTCTCGCGCAGCACGGGGATCCCCGCCACGCCATCGGTCGACACCAGCGCGAAGCCGTCGTAGATGCGCCGCGACGGTTGCACGCTGCCGTCCATCAGGACCACGGTGCCGGTGACATCGAGCGACGCGGTGCCCTGCCCGTTGATATCCTGCCCGACTACTGTCACCTCGCCGCCCTTGCCGAGATACTGCACCTGGGCCTGCCGATAAGGCGCGGCGCCCGCGTCGCCAGTCTGCACGCCCCAACCCCAACCGCCATCGTAGTCGGGGGGACGGGTGGCGTTGACGTTGTAGTTGGACTGCCCGTTCTGCCTGCCCACGTTTGCGTTGACGGACGTGTTCCTGCCCAGGCCGAAACTCACGCTCAGGAACACGCCGCGCGAATCGTGCTGCTTGAAGTCCTTATAGGCGCTGAGATTGAGCGACGCCAGGTTGCCGAAATTAACCGTGTAGGATGCCGAACCGATTTGCGAAGGTTGCGCCTGCGGAAACTTGAAGCCGATATAGCTCACCGAGAAGGTCTGGCTGGCGAAGAGCGGCAACGCCAGCGTCACGCGGTCCGTCGCGGTCGGGACAGGCGTACCGTCCCGGGCCGCAAGATCTCCGTAGTTGCCGAACGCGCGAATAGTCTGTGCATCGATGGAAAGATGCGGCTCGACCAGTTCATAGCCGAGGCTTGCCTGCGTACCGGCCAGACGCCCCGCGCTGGCCGACAGTGACCCATTCACGACGCCGGCCATGCCAAGCCGCACCAGCGCCCCGCCACCAGCGTTGTAGAGCCCGCTGGTGGCCTCGGTATGCGCCTCGACCGTCAGCAGATCGTTGACGCCATATCGCGCCGAGCCGCTGACTGCCGGCCGCGGGTCATAGTCGAACGAGTCCAGGCCGTATGAACGGCGCAGGAAACCCGCCTCGAACGAATAGCTGGAAAGTCCGGTGGCAAGCAGGCGCGTATCCACATACAGCGGCAGCGAGGTTGCGACCGTGCGGCCGAGCGCGTCGCGCGTGATGACGGTGGCCTGGCCGCCTCCGGTGATGCCCGGCACGTTGTTGACAATGAACGGCCCGCTGGGCACGTTGCCGCTGTACTGCCGGACACTGTTGATATAAAGGTCCACCGACGACGGCACCACCGCGGACCCTGCAAACGCGGGCACGGGAAACGTCACCAGGTCCGGGCGCAACGCGAAATTGCTGCGCCACTGGAACCCGCCGATGCGCACCGAGCGCGACCACGCGAGCGACGACGAGATGGTGTCGCCGAACTGCTTCGTATCCAACGCGACCGGGTCGGATATGCTCCATGATGTGTCGTAACGCGTATAGCGGCGATCGTTGCGATACAGGTACATGATGCCGGTATTACTGAATACACCGGTGGGATCGAAGTATCGTTCCTCGCTCCAGATCGCGAGCTGCGCGTCCGTGCTGCTTTGCGCGTACGCATCGTAGTTGATCAGCAGGCCGCGCGACGAAGTCGCCGGAGGCGTCCTGGCCTGTGCGCGGGTATTGAAGGTATAGGGCTTGCGAAGGTTGTCCGGAATCTCCAGGGACACAGTCTGGCGCGCAGCGTCGTAGGTGTAGCGAAGTCCGGCAATGGAATCCAGTTGCACTTCGGCCGTGTCCGCAATACCGAGCCGGTCAAGTGCGATCCCGATGCTGTCCAGGTCCTTGCCCTTCGCGGCAAGATGCCCGTTCAACTCACGAAACTGGGCGATCATGGAGGTGCGCTGGCCGTTGACTTCCACTTCCAGGTACACATCGTGTGGCAGGTTTGTGCTCAATGGCGGGGGAAGCTGCGGTGTTTGCGCGTAGGCGGGCATGCAGGAAAGGACGGCGTTCATCCCCGTGGCGACTAGCGCGATGCGGAGGCGGTTCAGGTGACGTATTGGCCGTCGTCGGATTCTCATCGATTGAATGGGGACGCACCATGTCAACGTCCGGCGCTGCGCGGGCACATGGACATACGGCACGCAGCGATGAAGTCATGCCCTCGCCTATCCCGGCTGTCCCACCGTGACGGCAGCTTCGGACGGCAGCGAGTTGACCGCCGCCCGCACCTTCACGGAGCCGCGCAGGTCGGCGTCGGCCGGCAGCGGCACCGTCCATTGGCGTGTACGCCCGGCCAGTGCATAACCGAGCAGTCCCTTGTTGATCTCATAGACCTTGCCCGCGCTGTCCACCAGTTGAACGGCGGCGATTTGCGCACGCCTCTGACCATTGTTGTCAACACGCAAGGCCCAGCCCTGGCCGTCACGAACGAGGTGCCAGGAAAGCACCGGTTGTTCCGCCTTGCCCGCCGGTTCCACGAACACCGGCACGGAATAACGCAGGCGGATCATCACGCCGCCGGTGGGCGCTGCATCCGGCGCGGGGAGTTCGTCGATAAGGATCCGGTAGCTCTGCTCCGCCGCGACCGGAGCCGGCGTGGTACGCACCAGCCGGACGAGTTGATCGGCCTGCGCGGAGATCTGGATCAACGGCGGGCTCGCGACCAGCTCCTGCGTCGGCGTCAGCGTGTCATCTTGATTCGACTGGTCCCAGCGATACACGCGCACCTGACCGTAAAGCGGGCGGTCCCCCGGGTTCCGGAGCGTGATGCCCGTTGCGCTTTCGTTCGACTGGAGGTCCACCATCACGGGTGAAATCTGCAGCGTGGCGGCCTGTACGCTCAGCGGTACTAAGAACAGCAAGAGCGCAAGGAAATTCGATCTCCTAACCATTGCACTGCCGGCGGCGATCAAAAATAGACCGTTGCAGTGACGGTAGTTTGGTAGAGATCCGGTTTCGGTGTGGCTTGCGGAGGCACCTGGCCATAAACCGTGAGCGATTGCGAGGACCCGGTGCCCGTTCCAGCGACGGTATTCGTGCCTTGGGTGGTGCCCCATACAGTCGTGTGTCCGGCGTCCTGATACAACTGGAAGCCTACGGTGGTACCGGTATTTCCCGTGGCCGTGCCGGCCAGCAACCGGGCGGTAACAGTCGAACTCGCCACATTGCCGCCGTCCAGTCCGACGTTGTAAGGCGTGGTGTTCGTGCAGGTCACCGCGAGAGTAGTTTGCTGGTTGATCGCAGTGGCCAGCACGCCATTCGTGCCGAAGCTCAGCGGTGTTGCCGAGATCGTGCAATTCGCCTGCAATGTGAGCGTGACGTTAAACGTCGTGGTGTTGGTGCCGTTTGAATAGATAGCGGCGTTTGCGACGGGTATGACCTGCGCAGAAACCAGGACGCCGGTGAGCGTGGACAAAATGAGACTTGGCTTCATCTTGTGAATCCTCTCGTATATCCCGGCCTGAATAACGTGACAGGCCTGTTCTTTCAGCTGTTAGACATACTACCTTTCGAATACCGGTTCTCCAAATTAAATAATACGAAACCGTGTTTCACCTTATAGCGGTTTAACGGAGTACGGTGTAGAAGCCGGACAGGCTTGTGCAAGCTTGTAATAATGGACGGCCCATCATTGCCCGCGATTTAATGCCACGCTCCCAATCCGACGCGTTTAAATGACAAGCGCGATGAAAGCTTTCAAACGGCGAGCGTCATGCTCCGTGAAACAAATCCCGTCGCTTAAAACCCGTTGCTTATTCAAGACCCGCAAGCAGATCGTCAATTGCGCTATAAACGCGCTCCACCACTTCCGGCCCTACCGTGCGTTCCAATTCCCGGTAGCGCGCCTCGAGATCCTTCGAGATCACGCGCACCAGGCCAATGCTCTTCTTCGTCAATGACACCAGAATCCTGCGCTGGTCATCGGCGAAGCGTTCCTTTGTAATGAGCTCCATGGCCTCCATGCGCGCCAGCACGCCCGCCATGCTCGGGCTGGAAATGGTGCAGATATCGGAGATTTGCCGCGGCTCCATTGGCCCGTTTTCGTTGAGCGCGCGAATCACGCGCCATTGTTGTTCGGTCAGCCCATTCGCGGTGAGCAGCGGCCTGAACCGCTCCATCATTTTTTCTCGTGCGCGCAGCAACAGCATCGGCAAGTTTCGATGAAGCGTTCGGGTAGTGGCTTTTGCGGACATGGCGAAGGATAAAAGTACGAACGGCCGGGCTGGAGAGACGCCTAGGGAAAACCCATGAACAGAGGGGAATTGGTTGACCCCCAATCATATCAAGCAGCACAATACTCACATGTTAGTGTTTTATTGAAGAGAACAGGGACCATGTTTACATTTGCTGACTACCTGATCCATATCGAGGGTGACCCGCTGCCGCGGGACGTCGACGCGCAACAGGTGCTCGCACTCCTATCGTCGGATGCAGGGTGCAGGCCGCCGGTCACGGGCGCGGTCTATGGGACCTTGCTCAACGACCGCGCCGCCCTGCTCGCACTCGGCGACACCATGAACGCCGCGCCGTATAAAGCGCCACCGAAAGCGCCCATCCTCTATCTCAAACCGCGCAATACGCTCGCGGGGCATGGTGCGCGGGTCGCGATCCCGGAGGATGCAACGGGTGTGGAAGTCGGTGCATCGCTCGGCATCGTGATCGGGCGCACGGCAACCCGCGTGAGTGTCGAACAAGCGTTCGACTACGTGGCCGGTTACACCATCGTGGCTGACATCAGCGTGCCGCATGCAAGCGTCTACCGGCCGTCAGTGCGCTTTCGTGCGCGGGACAAATTCTGCGTGATCGGCCCGACGGTCGTCGCCCGGCGTCACGTTGCGGACCCCGACAGCCTGACGATCACCGTGAAAATAGCGGGCAAACCCGCGTTCGTCGCCGGCACCGCGTCTTCAGTGCGTAACGTCGCAACGCTCATTGCCGATGTGACCGAGTTCATGACGCTGGCCGCGGGCGATGTGCTCACGCTTGGCGTGCCGCACGGCTCGCCCGTTGCGCGAGTGGGCGATGAAGCCACGCTTTCCATCGGAGCCTGGGCACCCTTGCACGTGTCATTTGTCGGCGAGGATGCCTGCGGAGAACAGCCATGAAACGCGGCCGCGTAGCCTATGCAGGTGCAATTCATGAGGCTTACCCGGAGGGCGATAACGTTCGTCTCGCTGACGGACGCGTCAGGCAGGAGCACGAGGTAGTCTGGCTGCCGCCAATCGAGGTCGGCACAATCTTCGCGTTGGGCCTCAACTACGCCGAACACGCGAAGGAACTGCAATTCTCCAGCCAGGAAGAACCGCTGGTTTTTCTCAAGGGGCCGGGCACCGTCATCGGTCATCGCGGAGTGACACGCCGTCCCGCCGGCGTTGCTTTCATGCACTACGAATGCGAGCTTGCGGTGGTGATCGGACGCACCGCGAAGAACGTGCGGCGCGAAGCAGCGTTGGATTACGTCGCCGGTTATACGATCGCCAACGACTACGCAATCCGCGATTACCTCGAGAACTACTATCGCCCTAACCTGCGCGTAAAAAATCGCGACGGTGGGACAGTGCTGGGACCCTGGTTCGTTGATGCCGGGGATATCGCCGACATCACGCAACTGGAATTGCGCACCGTCGTCAATGGCGCGCTCCAGCAGCGGGGCAACACCCGCGACCTGGTGACGGACATTCCGGCACTGATTGAATATCTGAGCGGCTTCATGACACTCGCGCCCGGCGACATCATCCTCACCGGGACACCCGAGGGAGTCGTGAACGTCAATGCAGGCGACGAGGTCGTGTGCGAGATCGAAGGTCTCGGCCGGCTTGTCAATGTCATAGCGTCAGACGCGGACTTCGGATGCGGTTGATCGACCACGGGAACACCATGCGAATCGAACATCTGATCAACGGCCGGCCGCATGCCGCACGCGACTATTTCGACACCGTGAATCCCGCGAACCAGGAGGTGCTGGCCGAGGTCGCACGGGGCACGCCTGAAGAGATCGATTCAGCCGTGCGTGCCGCGAAAGAAGCCTTTCCCGCGTGGGCCGGCAAACCCGCGGCTGAGCGTGCGATGCTGATCGCGCGGCTTGGCGAACTGATCGCGAAGAACGTGCCGGACCTATCCGAAACGGAAACGAAGGACACCGGCCAGACCATCTCGCAGACCGGCAAGCAACTGATTCCGCGCGCCGCCGACAACTTCAGCTACTTCGCCGAAATGTGCACGCGGGTCGACGGCCACACGTATCCGACCAGTTCGCACCTGAACTACACCTTGTTCCATCCCGTTGGCGTATGCGCGCTGATTTCACCCTGGAACGTGCCGTTCATGACGGCTACATGGAAGGTCGCGCCCTGTCTTGCGTTCGGCAACACGGCAGTGCTCAAGATGAGCGAACTGTCACCGCTGACCGCTTCCATGCTGGGAAATCTCGCCCTCGAAGCCGGCATTCCCGCCGGGGTGCTGAACGTGGTGCATGGCTTCGGCAAGGAGACCGGTGAGCCGCTGGTGGCCCATCCCGACGTTCGTGCAGTCTCCTTTACCGGATCGACGGCTACGGGCAACCGGATCGTTCAAACGGCCGGCCTGAAAAAGTTTTCGATGGAACTGGGCGGCAAGTCGCCGTTCGTCATTTTCGACGATGCCGACTTCGAACGCGCGCTCGACGCCGCAGTCTTCATGATCTTTTCGAACAACGGCGAGCGGTGCACGGCAGGATCGCGCATCCTGGTGCAGCGCTCGATCTACGCCACGTTTGCCGAGCGTTTTATCGAGCGGGCGAAGCGGCTTGTGGTTGGCGATCCGCTCGACGAAAAGACGGTCATTGGTCCCATGATCAGTCAGGCCCATCTCGCCAAGGTCCGCAGCTATATCGAGCTGGGACCAAAGGAAGGCGCCACGCTTGCGTGTGGCGGACTGGAAACACCCGACCTGCCTGCATCGCTGAGAAAAGGCAACTATGTCTCGCCCACCGTGTTCGTGGACGTGGACAATCGCATGCGTATTGCGCAGGAAGAGATCTTCGGGCCGGTGGCGTGCCTGATTCCCTTCGACGACGAGACCCACGCCGTTCAGCTCGCCAACGATATCGCGTACGGATTGTCGAGTTATGTCTGGACCGAGAACACCGGTCGTGCCCATCGGGTAGCGGCGGCAATTGAAGCGGGGATGTGTTTCGTCAACAGCCAGAATGTGCGGGATCTGCGGCAACCTTTCGGGGGCACCAAGGCGTCGGGTGTGGGACGCGAAGGCGGCACGTGGAGCTATGACGTTTTTCTCGAACCAAAGAATATCTGCGTGTCGCTCGGATCGCATCACATCCCCCGCTGGGGCCTGTAGCCCGGCGCTCGCGCAATCAAACAAAGGAGACCGCGATGGGCAAGCTCGCGCTGGCAGCAAAGGTCACGCACGTGCCGTCGTTGTATCTGTCCGAGCTCGACGGTCCGCACAAGGGATGTCGTCAGAGCGCTATCGACGGGCATCATGAGATCGGCAGGCGCTGCCGCGAACTGGGCGTCGACACCATCGTCGTATTCGACGTGCACTGGCTCGTCAACAGCGAATACCACATCAACTGCAACCCCCGCTTCGAAGGCGTCTACACCAGCAACGAACTGCCGCACTTCATCAAGAACATGCCCTACGCCTACCCGGGCAACACGGGCCTCGGCCATCTGATAGCGGACGTGGCCAACGAAATGGGCGTCAAGAGCCGGGCCCATAGCGACACCACACTCGAATTCGAATACGGCACGCTGGTCCCCATGCGTTACATGAACGCCGACCAGCATTTCAAGACCGTCTCCGTTGCCGGCTGGTGCATGTGGCATGACCTCGAAACCAGCGCGCGTTTCGGCCTCGCGGTGCGCCGTGCGATAGAGGAGCGTTACGACGGGACGGTCGCCATCCTCGCAAGCGGCTCGCTGAGTCATCACTTCGCGAACAACGGCACGGCCGAGCAATTCATGCACAAGGTCTGGAGTCCGTTCCTCGAACAAATGGATCGCAGGGTCGTCGAGTTGTGGGAACGCGGCGACTGGCCGACCTTCTGCGAGATGCTGCCGCTCTACAGCGAAAAATGCTGGGGTGAAGGGGGCATGCACGACACCGCCATGCTGTTGGGCGCGCTCGGCTGGGACCGCTATGAAGGCAAGGCCGAAGTGGTGACACCCTATTTCGGCAGTTCGGGAACCGGCCAGATCAACGCCATTTTCCCGGTGACGCCGCTGCCCGTGTGACCGAACGCTGAGGACATTACCGTGCCGCACCTGACACTCGAATATAGCGCCAACCTTGCCGATGAAAAACGCATCGGTGAACTATGCAACAAGCTGGCCCGCTGCCTGGACGCGCAGCGCGATGGGGAGCAACGGGTCTTTCCGCTTGGCGGCATCCGCGTGCGCGCGTTGCGGTGCCAACACTATTGCGTCGCGGACGGACGGCCTGACGCAGCCTTCCTGCACGCGAACCTCAAGATCGGCGCGGGGCGTTCGCCGGAAATTCGCCAGGCCACGGGCGAGACCCTGTTCGCCCTTATCAAGGAACATTTCGCCGATGAATTCGCCACGCGTGGCCTCGCACTGTCGATGGAGATCAACGAGTTCAGCGAAGCAGGCACATGGAAACACAATAATCTCCACGCCCGCCTCAAGACCTGAACGCGGCTAACACGGGATCCCGACCATGCTGGACCAGAAGACAATTCACGACCTTGCGTTACAGCTCGATCGTGCGGAGAAGACCCGGACCCAGTTGCGGCATTTTTCCCGCACCTATCCGGAGATGACCGTTGACGACGGTTACGCGATCCAGAGCGAATGGCTCAAGCTCAAGCTTGCGGAAGGACAGGTCATCAAGGGCCGCAAGATCGGACTGACGTCGCGCGCCATGCAGCGTGCGTCGCAGATCAGCGAACCCGACTACGCGCCGCTGATGGACACCATGTTCATCGAAAGCGGACAGGACATACGCGCCGACAGATTCATCGCCCCGCGCGTTGAAGTCGAACTTGCGTTCATCTTGAACAAGCCGCTGAAAGGACCCGGCGTCACGCTGTTCGATGTGCTCGATGCAACCGCTTATGTGTCGCCCGCAGTCGAGATCATCGACGCCCGCATCGAGCAGTTCGATCGAGAAACGAACGCCCCGCGCAAGGTCTATGACACCATCTCGGACTTCGCCGCCAATGCCGCGATCGTCCTGGGCGGACGGCCCGTGCGTCCGCTCGACGTGGACTTGCGCTGGGTCGGCGCGTTGCTCTACAAGAACGGGGCGATAGAAGAAAGCGGCCTGGCTGCAGCCGTGCTGAATCATCCTGCCACCGGCGTTGCGTGGCTCGCCAACAAGATTGCTCCGTACGGTGAGTCCCTGCGCGCGGGTGACGTGATTCTCGCGGGCTCGTTCACCGCACCCGTCAAGGCCCTTGCCGGCGACACATTCCATGTGGACTACGGTCCGTTGGGTGCAATCGGTCTTCATTTCGTTTAGGTAGCGCGACCTTATGAATCCAATCCGCCACGGACCTTGCCGCGCAGTTTGGAAAACAGCCTGACGCGCCAGCTCGTTCCGGCGATGGCGCTTACTGAATCGACAGACAGGTGCTGCGGTGCGCAGCCCACAAGTGCAGAATAAGCCATTCCTGAACTTGACTGCCCGCACCACGGCAGTCTGAGGAGACACACTGTGACCGCTAACGAACGTAGCACGCCGCCCGCACCCGCATGGTGTTCGCCTGACGAATGGGAGGCCCGGCTCAAGCTCGCCGCAACGTATCGCGTGTTTCATATGCTCGGCTGGACCGAGCTGATCTTCAATCACATTACGTTGCGTGTACCCGGACCGGACAAGCACTTCCTGATCAACCCTTTCGGGCTGACTTTCGACGAAGTCACCGCGTCCAACCTGGTCAAGATCGATCTGAACGGCAAGATCCTGAGTCCATCGGATTACCCGATCAATCCCGCGGGTTTCGTCATTCATAGCGCGATCCACGAGCATGTGGAAGACGCGCATTGCGTCATGCATACCCATACAACGGCCGGACTCTCGGTCGCGTGCATGGAGGACGGTTTGTCGTACACGAACTTCTACTCCGCCCAGCTCCACGACATGGTCGCCTACCATCCGTTCGAGGGCATCACCGTCCACGACGAAGAGAAATCGAGGCTGCTAGGCTCCATGGGCAACAAGCGCCTTCTGATCCTTCGGAACCACGGGCTGCTCTCGCACGGAACCACGCTGGCTCACGCATTCGCGTTGCTATGGACCTTGAACCGCGCGTGCGAGATTCAGGTCGTCACGCATTCCATGCGTGGAAATACCTTGCCCATCAGCGATGAAATCGTGAAAGGCACCACACGGGATTCGCTACAATTCTCTCCCGCGCACGGCGCCGGCGAGAATGTCCTTGCCGCACTCATTCGACGCGTGGATCGCACCGACGCTTCGTACAGGGGATAGATTTGAATCAGCAAGCCACCAAAATAACCGTCGTCGGCGGGGGCGCCATTGGCGGTATCGTTGCCGCGCGTCTGGCGCGTGCCGGCCTCGCGGTGAACCTCCTCGCGCGCGGACCGCACCTTGACGCCATACAACGCAACGGCTTGACCGTCATGGAGGGCGATGACCGTTATGTGGTCAATGTCAACGCAACCGATCAACCCGGCTTGCTCGGCGCACAGGACCTGCTGTTCATCTGCCTGAAGGGACCCGCGTTGATACAGGCAGCCCGTTCGCTGGCGCCGCTGGTGAACGCCGGCACACATATTGTTTCGGCAATGAACGGCGTGCCCTGGTGGTTCCTCAACGCGTTTGGTGGCCGCCTTGAAGGACAACGGCTCGAATCGGTCGATCCGGAGGGTGTTGTGTCGTCTGCGCTGCCGCCGTCGCAAGTCTCCGGCTGCGTCGTGCATCTTTCCTCGTCAATAGCCGAACCCGGCGTGATCAGGAAGGGCAATGGCAACCAGCTTATTGTCGGACCCGCTGCGGCAAGCGTCACCGCTCAGGCGGCCCATGCTATCGAACTGTTGCGGCTCGCTCAGTTCGACGTAACAACATCAAGCGAGATTCGCAGCGATATTTGGGCAAAGCTGTGGGGCAACATGACCATGAACCCCATCAGCGCGATCACCCGTTCGAACGCCGACGTGATTCTCGACGACCCGCTGACGGCGCAGCTTGTAGTCTCGATCATGGAAGAAGCGCGGCGGATCGGCGAGCAGATCGGAATTGAACTGAACATGACCGCAGAGGCGCGTAACGCACAAACCCGCAAGCTCGGTGCGTTCAAGACGTCTATGCTCCAGGACGTGGAAGCAGGCCGTCAACTGGAGATCGAAGCGATCCTGGGTGCGCCTCATGAACTGGCCGCGAAAGCGGGAATCCCGGTGCCGTTTCTTAGCGTGCTGTATGGGCTTGCCGGCCAGTTGAACGCCAATCTGGGCGCACCGAAGGGCTAGGCTAGGCACGCTACCATCCACGACCTGAACCTTGCGGCGGCTTTATTAGAAAATCTTGCCCGGGTTCATGATGCCGTGGGGATCAAAAACCCTTCGAATCTCGCGCATCAGGCGGATTTCCAGCGGGTCTTTATAGCGGCTGAAATACTCGCGCTTCAGCTGTCCAATACCGTGTTCCGCGCTGATGCTGCCGCCATAACGCGCCACTTCGTCCAGCACCTCCGCGGTCAATCCCTCTCCATGCTGCTTGAAGAAATCGCGCGGCGTGCCAACCGGGCGCGAGAGATTGTAGTGAAGATTGCCATCGCCGAAATGGCCGAACACAATCAGGCGCACGCCGGCATGATGCTTGTCGATACGCTCGCCCGCCGAGGCAAGGAATGCGGGAATGGAAGCAATCGGCAGCGAGACGTCATGCTTCACATGTGGACCGTCCGCGCGCTGCGCTTCGGAGATTTCCTCGCGAAGCCGCCACATACTGTTCACCTGCGCAATTGATTCGGATACCGCAGCATCCGCACATAACTCACGTTCAAGCGCCTCGCCAATCACCGTCTCCACGAGTTCGCGCAACGCGGCTTCATTGACGGTATCCGCGAGTTCAATCAACACATAAGCCGGATGACGTTCAGCGAACGGCGCACGCATACCCTCGACCTGCTCAAGCACCATGTCGAGGCTTTCGGCGGTGAAGAATTCGAACGCCTGCATGCGCGGGCCGCCGCGTTCGAACAGGAGTTCGAAAAGATCGAGCGCCTGCTGCGACGAATTCACGGCGGCCAGCACGACCACCCGCACGTCGTTGCGTGGATACAGCCGCAGCGCCGCGGCGGTGATGACGCCAAGCGTCCCTTCCGCGCCTATCAGCAATTGCTTCAGGTCATAACCGGTGTTGTCCTTGCGCAGCGTGCGCAGGCCGTGAAAGATCTCGCCGTTCGGCAGCACCGCTTCGAGGCCGAGCACCAGCTCCCGCGTCATGCCGTAGCGCACGACATTGACGCCGCCCGCGTTCGTCGACAGGTTGCCGCCCAACTGGCATGAGTCTTCGGCGGCGAGGCTGAGCGGCAGCAGGCGATGTTGATCGGCGGCGGCCCGCCGCAGGTTGCCGAGAATGCAGCCGGCTTCGGCCACCATCGTGTTGCCGATCGTATCGATACTGCGAACGGCGTGCATCCGGTCCAGGCTCAGGATCACGTTCGCGGGGCTGGCATCAGGCGTGGCGCCGCCGCACAGGCCTGTGTTGCCGCCGCGAGGTACGACCGGCACGCGGGCGTCCGAGCAGAGCGCGAGAGCTGCTGCCACGTCTTCCGTGCTCGACGGACGCACGACCGCTTGCGCGTGGCCCGTGTACATGCCGCGCCAGTCCGACAGCCACGGCGCGATGTCGTCGGGGGCCGTGATGACGGCATCAGATCCAAGCTTGTCGATCAGGCGTTGGGGGAAGGAAGAGTCGGTCATTTATTCGCTCGTCAATGGGCTTGGGGTGGCGGCGCTGTTGAGCGCGTCGCGCCCGGGAATCACGAGGTTCAGGCGGGCGGCCGCATTCTGCAGATGCGAGGTCGCGGCAACACGCGCAGCCACAGGATCGCCGGCGCGGATCGCTTCGAATACGCGGATGTGTTCGCGGTGCACTTCGTCGGGCAGACGCTGGCGCGCAAGCGAATGCGTGCGGGCCGTCTGCACGGTCTGGCGGATCTGGAGGTTGAGGTACTGGAGCAGATCGACGTAGTAGCGGTTGTGGGTGGCATCGGCGATCGCTACATGGAACGCAATATCCAGCTCCACCGCGTGGTCCGGGGTGTAGAGGTTGTCCGCGAGCGATTTGAGAATGGCCGCCAGTGCGTCGATGTCCGCGTCCGTCCGGCGCACGGCAGCCAGCGCCGCTGCTGCGCCCTCCAGATCGAGCCGCAGCTCGTAGACGTCAGCCAGGTCCGCCCGGTCCGCGCCGACCGCATGCGGGACGCGGAAACCGCCCGTTTCCGTGCGAGCCTTCACGGTGCAACCCGCGCCCTGCCGGCTGTCGATCAGCCCATTCGAGCGCAGCCGCTCCGTCACTTCGCGGATCACCGACTGGCTGACGCCAAAGCGCGCGGCCAGATCCTTGCCCGAAGGAAGCTTGGTGCCGACCGGGTAAACCCCGTCGCGGATATCGCCGGTCATTTGCTGGGCGACCTGCTGGGTCAGGGTTAGCGCTTTTGTCACTGGGGTCCGGGCTTCAGCCGTTGGTTTCAGGTTATCCGGTTTGCATGTTATATGAAAACTTTTGGCGAGTGAATAGGGAAGATTCTCGCTGTCGCAGAGTTGAGTTGACGTCCGCATGCGCCCCATCACAGGAGCGACGCAACCGCACAGATCCAGCGTGACAGTAGAAACCCGTACGGTAATGGCCTGCCTCGTTGGACACAATCTACAAGTGCTCTTGAACGGCGAACCGCAGCTTGCCGAATACACGCGCCAAGCCGCCCAGCTGTTCCCCTATAAAACGAACCTGAGACATTCACGCTTATGAACCCATCCAATCCCACCCATACAAACAGCGCGGACGAAACCGCAACGCCGCGCCTGCGTAGCCGCCGCTGGTTCGACGATCCCTCCGACCCCGGCATGACCGCGCTGTATCTCGAGCGC
>NZ_FCOK02000101.1 GCF_001544555.2 Caballeronia udeis
GCCGCCTTCGGTTTGCGTGGCATACATGCTCCTTTGCGACATGTTATGCCTTACACACAAAATTTTGGACAGGCTCGCGGCACGTCATTTCTTGGTCCTTAGCGACAAAGAAACGAAGCAAAGAAAACGCTTTCACCGCACTACCCTAAGTGTCCACAGCGTGCAGTTTTTATTTATGGGTGCCCCAAAAGCACGGTGCTCGCCAGAGCGACGGATGGTTGAACCCCTCCTTCTCGCGAATCCTGAAATGAACACGCTTCGCCACCAGTGCTCTCGGGCAAGCACGAACGCCCACGGATCAGCAGAACCTCATGCGTATTTGCTGTTTCATTTCTCAACGAGTCAGTCACGTCCGACTCGCACGGCATCGCACGCGTTAGCCTCTAAGAGGGTCATCGGTTCTCCTAGTTTTTCTGAACGCACGAACTCTACGAGGTCAAGCCTCGTCTGCCTATAACTTCAGGAATGCTCAGTATTCAGTGGAGGATATACGAGATGCGGAGATGTGTGCTGCGCGGGGGGTGATGGCTATACGAGTCGACTTACTTCATGCGGGGGGTGTACGCGCGCAGCGCGGGATGTTCATTAGGCAGATTCAGTCACTGGTGGCGAAGCGTGTGGGTATCCGTGTTCGGAGAAGGAGGGTTTCACACATCCGTGGCTCTGGCGAGCACCGTGCTTTTGGGGCACCCATGAATAAAAACTGCACGCTGTGGACACTTAGTACTACAGCCGTAGATGCAAAAAACCTGGTGGTACGCAACCGCGGCGCCGGTAATGGTATTGCTGGGCGCGGTACTGATGCCTGCGCCGCCATGTGGACCACGACAGCACGTACTCGATTGAATGAGCACCACGCCATAACAAGCGGCAAAGCAGTCGGCGGATCTCCTGCACGGTTAGCGGCACCGAACCGTCAGGTGTTTTTTTTGCCTTGTACCCGCAGGGTGACGAGCGCTGCGTGAGCCAGCAAAGCCAGCGTGATGTGCCGGTACCAACCCTGCCACCGGCGCACCTCATACTGATCGAGACCGCATTCGCCTTTGGCCGCCTCAAACCCCACCTCTATTTCCCAGCGCCGGCCAGCGACGTTGACCAGCGTCTGCCGCGTGGCCTTGCTGCGTGGTGCATATACGACGTAATACGCATGCTCTCGTTTCTCATCAAGGCTGCGCCGCACCAGCAAATAATGCCCGAAGCGACGCTCTTCGGCGGTAATCTGCAGGCGCCATAGCGGCGTGAGCGCCCAGTCATACAGGCGCTCGCCTTTGGCTCCGGCACCGGCGGATAGGCGTCGCCATGCCCGTGCTGGCAGAGCTTGTGCGATCTTGTCGGCTCGCATAGAGGTAGGACCCTCCCACCACAGCGGTTCGTTCTTCGCGACCGCCAGCACAAATGGTTGCGCGCGCGACTCGAGCCACAGCCGCAGCTGACGGTCACCTCCATACACTTCGTCACCCGTGACCCACCCACAGGGCACACCAGCATCCAGCGCCCGCTCGAGCATGCTGCAGGCAATCTGCGGCTTCGTCGCAAACTCTACCGACTCGGGAATGCCCGCCGCTTCGCAGCGCGCACGGTCGTCTGTCCACGCCTGCGGCACATACAGTTCGCGGTCGATGAACGCGCTGCCTCCGTGGCCCGCGTAGCAGAGGAACACACCGATCTGGCTGTTCTCGATGCGGCCTGCCGTGCCACTGTACTGGCGCTGCACACCTGCCGAGTGCTCCCCCTTCTTGACGAAACCGGTCTCGTCCACAATGAGTACCGCGTCACGCTCGCCAAGTTGTTCAACGACGTATTCCCGCAGCACGTCGCGCGCAGCATCGGCATCCCACTGCGCCCGCTCGAGCAGGTGTTGCACGCCGTCGGGCGTGGCTTCGCCGATCCACTCAGCGAGTTGCCAGCCGTTCTTGCGTTCAATCGCGCCGAGCAGGCCCTTCAGGTACGCCAATGTACGCTGCCGAGGCTCGGGCCGTCTGAACAGGCCGCCCAGCCGCTCGTGCAATGCATCCAGTTCCCGTTCCCACGCTTTCGCAACTGTCTCCATAGGCTCATATACACGTAGTAATCCTAATTAAATATAGTACAAAAATCTACGGCTGTAGTATTAGGGTAGCGTGTTTTAAAAGCGTTTTCTTTGCTTCGTTTCTTTGTCGCTTTGGACAAAGAAATGACGCGCCGCCACGCGCAGTGGCTAATAGTGATAAAGAGAATAGTCGGCATATCACGCGCGAAGGCCCTGAAAGCAGCAACCCGGCACTAACTCCGACCGCTAACCCCAGGACCCAGGACCCATCACCCCACCCACCCACCACCCCGGCCAAACTCCGTCCACCGGTGCGAACGAACAACCTACGCCCTATGCGGCCTTGACATACGCCGACGATATAACGCTCGTCAGCTCGCTTTCCCGGCTAGGACCGGCCTTGGCCATCGCGTTCAACACCTCGACAATAAACCGGCGTCGGAAATCAGCAGCACCAAATCGTTCGGCATTCCTGCGGCACGCAGCAATCGTAAAGGCATGCGAGCAATCCTCGAACCGCTCCACCGCATCGCACAGCGACGCCGGTGTCTGCGTCGTGAAATGCAAACCCGTTGCCCCCGGCGATCCAAGCGGCACGACAGACTCCAACGCCCCGCCCTTGCCATAAGCGATCACAGGCGTACCACATGCCTGCGCTTCCACGATGGCAATGCCGAAATCCTCTTCCGCCGCATACACAAACGCCTTGGCGCGCTGCATATGATCCTTCAAGACCTCGAACGACTGATACCCCAAGATGCTCACATTAGGCGTTGCCTTCGAACGAACCAGATCCATCTGCGGCCCATCGCCAATCACCACCAGCTTGCGATCAGGCATGGAAGCAAATGCCTCCACAATCATATCAATGCGCTTGTAAGGCACCATCCGCGAAGCCGTCAAGTAGAAGTCGCCCTTCTTGTCACCCACCTCGAATGCCTGCACATCAACCGGCGGCGCAATGACCGCCGCTTCACGCCTGTAACTCTTCATGATCCGGCGCGCCACAAACTGCGAATTCGCAATCATGCGGTCCACGCCGTTAGCCGAGCGCGCATCCCAGTTACGCAGGTAATGCAGCAACACGCGCGCAGCCCATGATCGCGGCCCATGATCAAGACGCGCCTCACGCAAATACTGATGCTGCAAATCCCACGCGTAACGAATGGGTGAATGCACATAGCTCACATGGGTCTGGTCAGGGCCAACCAGGACGCCCTTCGCCACCGCATGCGAACTCGAGAGCACAAGGTCATAGCCAGACAAGTCGAACTGTTCGATAGCAAGCGGCATCAGCGGCAAATACCCCCGATACTTTTTCCTCGCGTACGGAAGCCCCTGGATAAATGAGGTCTTCACGGGCTTGTTATGAACAATAGAGCGGTCTTCCAGAAAGTCCACCAGACTGAAGATATCTGCCTGCGGAAAGCACGCAATCATCTGCTCCAGTACCTTCTCCGCACCGCCCGACACCACCAGCCAGTCGTGAACAATAGCCACTTTCATGATGAAACCCGTCTGCCGCAGCCTTTGCTGCCGATGAAGCGAGTTTAAAGATAGTCACTGCACGCCTTCGTGCGCACGCCCAC
This sequence comes from Caballeronia udeis, assembly GCF_001544555.2. GTDB lineage: Bacteria > Pseudomonadota > Gammaproteobacteria > Burkholderiales > Burkholderiaceae > Caballeronia > Caballeronia udeis. The sequence goes on from NZ_FCOK02000101.1 coordinate 3,619, forward strand.
ACACCTTGACCATCGCATTGCGAATAATGAGCGCTGTGTCCGCTTGCCCACGGTCGGTACCTTCACCGGCTCAGGGTTTGTCCATCGTTCATTCGACTCTTCGCACTACCCTGTCATCGATGCCAACAAAATCTGCAGCCAGCTTATCAATTCCATCCGCCACGCTGCTGCGTGACAAAGGCCCGGCGTCGGCAGCCAATGCGCGCGAAACCGCCCCGCAACGCGCGGATACCACGGCGCCGTCGTTATCGAAGAGCGAGCCTCGCATCCTCTTCGTCGATCAGAGCGGCCAGCTCGGCGGCGCCGAGATCTGCCTGCTGCCGCTGGCGATTCAATGCACCCGTCGCAGCGAAGTCCTGCTGCTCTCGGACGGCCCGTTCCGCGAACGGCTCCAGGCTGAAGGCGTGCGGGTATCGGTGGACACGGACGCACGTATCTCGAACATCAAGAAGGACCGCATGCGGTTCGCCGCGCTCGCTGCATTGCCGGGTATCGTGCGCCAGGTCCGCTCCATTGCGGCTCGCGCGAAATCCTTCGACATCGTATTCCTCAACACGCAAAAGGCCTTGATTCTGGGCGCATTCAGCCGCGTACTGCATCGCAAGCCCACGGTCTGGCATGTCCACGACATCGTCTCGCGTGATCACTTCGGCCGCCTGCATCTGCTTCTGATCAAGTGGGCCGTGAAGATCGGCGTCGATCATCTGATCGCTAATTCGCAAGCCTCCGCCGATGCGCTCATCGAACTCACCGGTCTGCCACCCAGTGCGGTGCCCGTCGTCCACAACGGCGTGGACACGGCGCGCTTTCGTGGCAACACAGCTCAAGCAGCGACGCCAATGGCCCAGCGCCGCGCGTCACTGGGACTTCCCGCCGATGCCTTTCTCGTCGGCCTGTTCGGTCGCTTCACTGCATGGAAGGGGCAGCACGTGGCGCTCGATGCGATTGCACGCGTGCCAGACGCTCATCTTGTTCTTGTCGGCGATGCACTTTTCGGCGAGACCGACTATGCCCAGGCGCTAAGAGTGCAAGCGAAAACGTTTGGCATAGAGGAGCGTGTGCACTTCCCGGGTTTTCAGCATGACGTAGCATCATGGATGAACGTGATGGACGTGGTCGTGCACGCGTCCACGCAACCGGAACCGTTCGGCCTTGTGATCATTGAAGCAATGGCCGCAGGTAAGCCCGTGATCGCTTCCAACGGAGGCGCAGTGCCTGAAATACTGAGGGATCGCGAGAACGGGTTGATCGTGGAACCGGCCAACGCATCCAGGCTCGCGGAGGCAATCGGTACGTTGCAGCGTGACCCCGAACTGGCCGCGCGTCTCGCTGCCCAGGGCCGCGCCGATGCAGGCCAGCACTTCTCCATCGAACGATATCTACGCCAGATGACACGTGTGCTTTTCGACATCGCGGCACCGGCGCCTAAGGCCGAAGGCGATGCGAAACTGGTGAAGCAGCGCTAAGTGAAATGCTAAGGCAAAGACCGAAACAGACGCAAAGGAAAATTGAACCAAACAGTTAAAGACTGAAAAATCGCGATGCGTGAAATGCCGGGCTTTTTCGGTAACCTGCTTGCCTGACTGCCTCAACGCCTGCTTAGATAACCCGGCATGCCGAGCTGGATCTCGTACAGCGCGGCAAGCATCGCCAGGTAAGCGCGTTCACTTTCGGCTTCCTGGATCGACATCCCCTTGCAAGTCTGTCCACCCATGATCATGCCAAGGCACAACGCGTAGTTGCCTGCGAACGCCGTGGGTGAGGGCTCCATGTCCTTGAGCCGCGTGTACGACGCGTCGAGCGTCTTGCGAAGATTGGTTTGCATCGCCGAATTCCCGTAATTGTTAAGACCTTTGACCTCACGCCCACGCATCAGCGGCTATACAAGCTATTACGCCTTCTAACGCAGACAGAATGTTCGCGGTCGCGCTATCGGGTGGGCTTAGAGCGCGTGCTCTAGGGACTGGCTTATTTTGACTGACTGCCTGTTCTTCTCGATCGGAGATATCTTAGTAAACGCATACTGTATAGAAACGATCTGTTCAGGACATCCGGGCCTGAAGCCGCAATCAGGCCGGGCTTCTTCGCCACATCGAATAAAAAAGCGCGGCCGGCTGAAAGCCTCCGCGCATTTTTCAGAACTTACCGCAGGCGTTAGCGCTGCGCGTAATCGATCCGTTCCACACCACCCGGCGTTCCAAGCAGGCATACATTTGCACCGCGCGCCGCGAACAATCCCACTGTCACCACGCCCGGCCACCCATTGAGTTGCGCTTCGAGCGCGAGCGGATCGGTGATCTTCAGCGTCTTCACGTCGATGATCTCATTGCCGTTGTCAGTAATAAACGGCGAGCCGTCCTGCTTCACCCGCAGCACCGGAACACCGCCCAATGCCGTGATGCGCCGGCCGATAGCCGTGCGTGCCATCGGCACGACTTCAATGGGCAAGGGGAACGTCCCAAGCACCTCGACGCGCTTGCTTGCGTCCGCGATGCAGACAAACACGTCCGCCACCGAAGCCACGATCTTCTCGCGCGTGAGCGCCCCGCCGCCGCCCTTGATCATCGCACCGTCCGGATCGATTTCGTCGGCACCGTCCACATACACAGGCAACGATTCGATCTCGTTCAACTCCAGAACCTTGAAACCATGGGCTTCGAGTCGAGCGGTAGTAGCAAGCGAGCTGGATACCGCCCCGCGATACCGCGACTTCGTACTGGCGATGGCGTCGATGAAACAGTTTGCCGTCGTGCCCGTGCCGACACCGATCACCGCGCCTTCGGGTACGTTAGCGTGGACATAAGCGGCTGCTTCGGCGGCAACCAGTTGCTTCAGTTCGTCTTGGGTCATGGCGAGGTTGACAGCGTAAAAGGGGAAGCCTTAATTCTAGCTGAGCGCGGCAGCGGCCACGCCGCCAGTTCAGACGTGCATGAAAAACCCGAGCGGATTGTGTGTACGGGCCACCGACGCAATAAACGCAAACACGATGATTGCCAGCAAGCCGAACACCGCTCGAGCGCTCTTCGTGCGACCGCGTCTAAGCGCAAGCGTACCCAGCACGACATACACGACCAGCCCGGCAATCTTCGCCGACAGCCACGCCGAATTCGGTCCAAAGCCGATGATTCCCACCAGCCCGATTGCGCTCAACAGCAGCAACGTATCCACGATATGCGGCAGGACCCTTACCGCACGTTTTTGCAGCAGCGGAGATTCACGCAGCATCCAGATATAGCGAATGACAAAACCCAGGATGCTGAGGGCCGCGCAGGTCATGTGCACGGAGCGCAGCGGCAGATAAAGATCGGACATGGGCGCGAAGAGCCTTTAAGGGAAGTATTTATCGAGCAACGCGGCTGCGATCGCATCGGTCTGCGCGTCAGGGTTGCCCGCGCAATCAGCGGGGCGAAAGTGCATCTGGAATGCGGCGATCACGTGGCGCGTCTTGTCGTCGAGCACACCGTCGGTTGCGACGTCATAGCCGTATCGCTGGAGTTTTTGCTGCAGGGCGGCCACGTCGACCAGCGACCTGGAGTCGCGTCCCGCGAGATGCTGCGCCACCGTGGCATCGTCCGGCCACGCGCCAATACCGTTGTCGTAGAGCGCGCGCCAGGGGAATGCGGGACCCGGATCGGTCTTGCGTTGCGGCGCGATATCGCTATGACCCACCACGCGCGTGGGTGGAATCTTGTAGCGCGTGACAATGTCCTTCGCAAGCTTCACGAGCGCATCGACCTGCGCCGGCGGATACGGTTGCCAGGTGCGTCCCTGCGGTGTATCGATGGGACCCACGTTGACGTTTTCAATGCCGATCGACGCAGCGTTCAACTCCGTCGTTCCCTGCCACTCGCTGGGCCCCGCATGCCATGCCCGCTCTGACTCCGGTACGAGCTGATAGACCACCGGCTCGCCATTCTTGACAGGTGGATTATCGGGCACGACGTAGTGCACGCTGACGTCGTCCCCAGTCAGGACTGCGAGCGATTGCGCTTCGTCGCCTCGGGTGTAATGCATCACGAGAAAACGTACACGTGAGTCGGCGCTAACCGCGTGATAGCGCGTGTCGGCAATATACGCGCCGCGATTGATCTCAGTGCTGGAGCACGCTGCAAGCAGCGCGCAGCACAAACCGCAGATGACGGCGAACCCGAATCGCATGGCGTGCGCTTACTTCTTCACCGACCGTTGCCGCACCGCTTCGAACAGGCAGATCCCGCTCGCCACCGACACATTCAGACTCTCGACGCTGCCCGCCATCGGGATCTTCATGATCTCGTCGCAGGTCTCGCCGGTGAGGCGCCGCATGCCCTCGCCTTCCGCACCGACAACAATCGCCACCGGACCATCGAGCTTCGTCTCATAGACGCTCGCGGTCGCTTCGCCCGCCGTGCCGATCACCCACACGCCTGCATCTTTCAATTCGCGCAATGCACGCGCCAGATTCGTCACCGTGATGTACGGCACGGTTTCGGCCGCACCGCTCGCGACCTTCGCAGCGGTTGCGTTCAGCCCGGCCGAACGATCGCGCGGGGCGATCACGGCGTGCGCGCCGGCCGCATCGGCTACACGCAAACACGCGCCGAGGTTATGCGGATCGGTCACACCGTCCAGCACCAGCAGCAGCGGCGTTCCGCTCACGCCGTCGAGCAGTTCCGCCAGGTTCTGCGCGAGCGGCATGTCGCTCGCACGCGCGACCACGCCTTGATGGCCAACGTTGCCCGACAGGCCCCACAAGCGCGCTTCGTCGGCGGCGATCAGGCGGATGCCCGCTTCCTTCGCCGTGCGCAGGAAATCCGTCATGCGCCGGTCCTTGCGGGTCGGATCGTAGAGAATTTCTTCGATCGTCGATGCGTCGGCGCGAACCCGTGCGGTCACCGCGTGAAAACCATACAAAACTTTGAGACGTGACATGACTGGACCAGACCGTATTCAAACAAAACAAAATGGAAACGCGGCCCGGTGCATGATGCATCGGGCCGCGCATTTCAAACTGGGACGCGTCGCCTTCGCGGCTACCGCGCGCCTCAGCGCTTCTTTCGTGGCGGGTGACTCTTGGCCGCCACCTTCGGGGCCGCGCCGCGTTTCTTCGCCACTGCTACGTCCTTGGCGATAGTCGGCGGCAGTGCAGCCGCGGCTGCCTTGCCCGCAGCCTGAGCTGCCGCCTTCTTGCCGCCGCGGTCGCGCCGCCGGCTATTCACGCTGCTGCCCTCGTCCGGCGGGAACGGCCGCACACGCGGTCCCGCACCCGTACCAACGCCATTCATGGAAGAGTGCTCGACGGCCGGCGCCGAGGTCCGTCCTGGCGGCTTGACGGGGGTATCGCGGACCAGCCGGAAGTCGATCTTGCGTGAATCCAGATCGACACGGCTGACCTGCACGCGCACCCGGTCCGACATCCGGTAGCGAATGCCCGTGCGTTCGCCGCGCAGTTCGTTCTTGATCTCGTCGTACTGGAAATAGTCGGCGCCGAGCTCGGTGATATGCACCAGCCCTTCGATAAACAGCGAATCCAGTTGCACGAAGATGCCGAACGTCGTCACGCCGTTCACCATGCCGCCGTATTCCTCGCCAAGCTTGTCGCGCATGAAATAGCACTTGAGCCAGGCTTCCACGTCGCGCGACGCTTCGTCGGCACGGCGTTCATTCGACGAGCAATGCAGCCCGAGCTCTTCCCAGATCGCAACGTTGTTGCGCTGCCGGCTGCGGGATTCGTCGTCCGATTTCTGCATCGCCCGCGCGGCCTTGGTCAGGCCCGTGCTGAGCGTGATGTCGTGACCCACCTCGGGCTGATACTTCTTGCCCTGCAGGATGGCATAGATCGCGCGATGCGTGAGCAGGTCGGGGTAACGGCGAATCGGGCTCGTAAAGTGCGCATACGCTTCATACGCGAGACCGAAGTGACCGATGTTGTCCGGGCTGTAGACGGCTTGCTGCATGGAACGCAGCACCATGCTCTGCAGCATCTGCGCGTCCGGCCGGTCCCGAACCATGGCCATGAGCGCGGCGTAGTCGCTTGCATGCGGCTTCTCGCCGCCACCCAGCGACAATCCCACGCCACGCAGGAACGCCCGCAGGTTTTCGAGCTTTTCGGGCGTCGGCCCGGCGTGCACGCGATACAGCCCCGGATGCTTGTGGCGCTTCAGGAAGTCGGCCGCGCACACGTTCGCGGCCAGCATGCATTCCTCGATCAACCGATGCGCATCATTGCGATGCCGCGGCACGATCTGCTCGATCTTGCCCTGCGCATTGCAGACGATGTACGTCTCGGTCGTATCGAAATCGATTGCGCCACGCTTCTGGCGCGCCGCGTGCAGCGACTTGTACACACCGTACAGGTTCTGCAATTGCGGCAGCAGGTCCGCGCGCTTCGCGGCTTCCGGTCCCTTCGTGTTGGTCAGGACCGACGCCACTTCCGTATACGTCAAGCGGGCCGCCGAATGCATCACGGCCGGATAGAACTGGTACGCCTTGATCTCGCCGCGCGCGGTGATCACCATGTCGCAGACGAGCACGCAGCGGTCCACTTGCGGATTCAGCGAACACAGCCCGTTCGACAACTTCTCGGGCAGCATGGGAATCACGCGGCGCGGGAAATACACCGATGTGCTGCGATCGAGCGCGTCAACATCCAGCGCCTCGTTCGGGCGCACATAGTGCGAGACATCGGCAATGGCGACCAGCAAACGGAAGCCCGTACCGCGGCCGACCGTCATGGGTTCGCAATACACGGCGTCGTCGAAGTCGCGGGCATCTTCGCCGTCGATGGTGACGAGCGGCACATCGCGCAAATCCACCCGATGCCGGATATCGGCAGGACGAACTTCGTCCGGCAGCTTCGAAGCCTGCTCGAGCGCCCGGTCGCTGAACTCGTGCGGCACGCCGTATTTGCGCACCGCGATCTCGATTTCCATGCCCGGATCGTCAATGTCGCCGATCACTTCCGCCACGCGTCCGAGCGGCTGCGAATGGCGGCTCGGGAAGTCGGTGAGATCCACCGAGACCACCTGCCCCACTTTCGCCTTCTTCGGATTCTGCGTAATCAGGATGTCGTGGCCGATGCGCTTGTCTTCGGGCACGAGGATCAGCGCGCCGTTCTCGCTGATCAGCCGGCCGATGATGCGTTTATTCGCGCGATCCGTGACTTCCACGATATGGCCTTCAGGCCGCCCGCGGCGGTCATACCCGACAATGCGCGCGAGCACGCGGTCGTTGTGCATGACCTTCTGCATTTCGCCGTTGGGCAGGAACAGGTCGTCCTGGCCGTCGTCGCGAATCAGGAAGCCGAAGCCGTCGCGATGGCCTTGAACGCGGCCGGCAACGAAGTTCGAGGGATGCGTGAGTTGGTAATAGCCGCGTTTGTCGAGACGGACCTGACCGTCACGCTCCATGGCTCCCAATCGCTTGAAAAATCCTTCGCGCTCCTGGCGCTTGATCGACAGAGCTTCGGCGATGTCGTTCGCGGCGAGCGGAGCTTCGCTCGTGCGCAACACACCGAGAATTTCTTCACGGCTCGGAATCGGATACGGATATTTGTTCAAGGGCTTATCGATGATCTCTTCTCGTCTAACTGAATGTCGCGGTTAATGGGGGATTACCCGTCGGCAATCCCATCCCGGCTCTACTTTCCAGCCCGCTCGGGCCGGATCGACGCGTTGCCGGGACATTGCACTTAACGTTGTTCCGGTTCGTTCACGAATAGTTTGCGGGTCATTCTAACACCCGCCAACCGGGCCACATCGGCGCAAAAGCCATATGGGCAATGGCTCGGAGCCCCATTTCAGTTTCGGTTGCAAAATGCTTGACAGCGCGATACACCCGGCTATAATTGCGTTCTTTGCTGCACACGCACCTGCCCAGGTGGCGGAATTGGTAGACGCACTAGGTTCAGGTCCTAGCGGTGGCAACACCGTGGAGGTTCGAGTCCTCTCTTGGGCACCAATAGATAGTCCGGAGCAATCCGAAGAAGTCTGAGAAACCCCGTAAAGCCCTGTGCCTACGGGGTTTTTTGTTTTTTGTTTTTTCGCGTTCCGGCCTGTTCGGGTATAGGGGCGAAAGGCGGGGCCGAAGACGTCACACAGTGCAGCTTGTACGAGTGTTTTGCACCGCCAGCCGGGCCGAAGGGCGTTGCTCTCTCTCGAGCCCGCAGGATATTTCCCTGGAAAGACCTCACTGATTGGCCTCACTGATTGCGAAACAAAGACGGCTGGATCAGGAAATCGTCTCGGTTTTTGTCCGCGATCCATTGGGGCGCCCGTCCCCGCCCGCTCCACGTCGCCCCGGTGGCCGGGTCACGGTATTTTGCATTCGGGACCGGCGGGACGAGACGGGCATGCGCCCGGGTGCCTATCAGCTCCTGCAGGGAGATTTTATATTCCCTCATTTTCGCGACGATCTCGCGCAGCGCGCGATCTGCTTCCTGCTGACGTGCTTGCTCCAATTCCTGTTGAAGCGCTTCGCGCTGCGCCAGCAGTTCCTTCAAACCAGGCATTACCGTTTCCATATTTTCCGAAATCAATTGGGTCCAGTGATTGCAGCCAAGGGCCGCCTGACCGACGAATATTAACCGCTATATCGGGACTTGATAACAGCGATCAAAGAGGCGAGGCTCGGTCCGCCGATTGACGCAATTCCTTGGCATCGCAAGCCCGCACCGCCCTAGACGACGTTCTTTTCCACGATCGGACGGCCCTCGATCACGCGCTCCCAACTCAGCGACGAAAGGTCAAGCGAAGTGTACTTCCCTGAGAGGACCAACTCGCTCACGCCACGTCCGGTCGCGGGACCTTGCTGAAGCCCGTGACCGCTGAAGCCATTCGCGAACACACAGTTCTCGACGTCCGGGTGATAGCCAATAATAGCGTTCTGATCGAGCACGTTGTACTCGTAATAGCCCGACCAGCAGTTTTCAACGCGCAGGGCTTCGAATTCCGGAACACGGTGAGCAAGCGTCGGCCAGATGACATCGTCGAAGATAGCGTGATCGACTTCGTCCAGCGGCAAGTCGTCCGGATCATTGTCCGCGCTCGGCGACGCACCGCAGAGATACGTCTTCCCCTCAGGGCGAAAGTAGACCCCGGTCGGGTCGATCAGCAAGGGACAGTGTTGCAGCCGCGCAGGCGAAGACACATTGAAGATGCTCCGGCGCCGCGCGAAAACGGGAATGCCAATACCCATCATTTCCGATATCTTGCGCGCCCACGCACCCGCGGCATTGACTACCGTGTCGCATGCATAGCGCTCGCCATTACTTGCAACGGCGTGCGTGACGCGTCTGCCGTCCCGCACCAGTCCGGTCACGTCCGCCGCGATGTACCGGGCGCCCAGCGACTGCGCCTTCTTGCGAAGCGCCTGCACCAGACCATAGCCGTCGAACCACCCTTCGCCACTTTCACCAAACCCGCCGGAGGCGAGATCCTCAACGTTCAGCCAGGGAAACTTCGCGTGCAGCGCGTCCTGACCCATGAGCGTGATGTCCGCACCAAGCCTCCTTTGCAACGCGTGGTTTTCGCGCAGCGTGGCGTCCCCGGCCTGCGTGGCGAGGAAAAGATAACCTCCCTCGTGCAATTCGATCGCCGGCTTGAAACCGTCGACTTCAAGCAGGTCCCCGATACCGCGAAGAAACTCGATACCGTACAACGACATTTGAATGGAAAGCGGCGTGGAGAACTGCTGCCGGATCGATGCGGCCGAAAGCGCCGACGATGACTTCGCGTAGCTGGGGTCGCGCTCGATCACGGTCACCTCGACAGTCGGGTCCGAAGCACGCAGAAAATAGGCGATCGAACTACCGATTACCCCGCCACCCACTATAACGACCTTAGAACTCACGACTCACTCCAGATTATAGGTAGCTGGACGGCTCGCGTTCGCGAGCACGTTCCCTAAAGCCATCTTTTACACCAACCAAGCCCGGTGCTAATTAATGCCATGGCGCTCAAGACGTCACGCGCCGGGCCTCAGGCTCTCCGCAAGCCGCGCAATGGCTTCTCTCCATGGGGCATCGAAGCAGCACGCTTTCAAATGATCGAGTCCGGTCCTGGTAAAAGTCCCCTCCGTCGCAATGCCTGCCGAGATATCCAGGAGGCTCCTTCCAGGCAAACCCAGGGCAAAGCTGGCCGGACCCGCAATGTTGCTCAGCGTCAGGGCGCGAGCGGCGTCAGGTTCAAGACCATGCCGCTCGAGCTCGCTGGCGAGTACATCGGCAAGATCATATATCCACGTCGACGCACACAGGGATACCATCGCCGCGTTGAACGCACCCTCGTTCGGCAACGCAATCACATCCCCGATGCAAGAGAGCAACGGCATGAGCTCCGGTGCAGGCGGATAAAGCGGTATGGGGCCAGGCGCAGTTTCGATGTAACTTCCCGGCATGATGAGATGGATGCCACCCACGCCCGGCAACAGCGCGCGAAGATCGTCGATGGGAATACCGGCCATGGCGGAAAGGATCGTGTGACGACCCTCCCAACTCAGGTTCGCCAACGCGGCCTCTGCATATTCCGGCCTTACGCTCAGGAGGATCACGTCGGCGCCAGCCAACACCTCTTGTGCCGACGCGGCCACCACGCAGTCGTGCTTGCACGCCAATGTGCTGGCGACGTCGGCATTTCGCGGTGCGAGCAGGACCTCGCCGTCATAGCCCCCACGGCGAAGCCCGCCAATGAAATACGAAGCAAACTGGCCCGTTCCGATTACGCCGAGATTGATCATGGGTGCGCGCGATATTTGCGTGCTCACGGCGACACCGTCGTCGTATTCCGGTAGATCAGCAAAAGAACGCATCCGTGTTCCGACGCCGCCGTATGAAGCGTTCCCGGCGAACGCACGCAGTACTGCCCGCGCAGGTAAGTGCGCTCTTCATCCGAGAAATCGCCCTCGAGGACGTAGATCTCCTCAAGTGAATCGTGACTGTGCGAGCCCGTACTTGCACCAGGCTCGACTCTCATCAAGGCAGTCGATTCACCGTTGGACGGATTCTGGAACAACGTCACAAGATCGAATCCCGGAGTATCCGACGGCTGCCATTGAAGGGCTGTCGCATCGAGAAAATGCGAGCCCTTCACATCCGGACCCAATGCTGAGCTGCTCATTGCTTCTCCTCCGAGATGAACATTCGTTACTGGACCAGTCGCGGTTGCCCGACGTCGGCGGCCGAAGGCTCCAGACCGTGGGCCTTCAGGATCCGCGCGATGTCACCCGACTTGTGCAGATCCGCGATGTCCGCGCTCAAGGCGTCGCCAAGAGCCTGATTCGTTTTCGTGTAGGGGAACGCGGTCTGGCCGGGCTGCACTGACGCCGGGACTCTGGGGTCCGGCTTCACCGCCATGATCTTGATCGACGTGTAACCGCCTTTTTTCTGGTCGTATTGCGCGACGGCGTAGCTGTCCGTACCCACGTCAATCCGGCCAGCCGCCAGATCCTGAGCCATGGCGACCGGATTCGGATAAAGCGTCAGCGAGCTGCCAAGCACTTTCTGGAGGTCGCCCGTCCAGAGGTAACCCTGAACCGATCCGACCCGCTTCCCCTGCAAACCGGCGATCGTGTCAATACCGTCCTTGGAGATGACACCCATCTGATCGAGATACATCGGCCCGCTTAAGCCCAGCACCTTCGCGCGGTCAGCGGTCCTGTACCAGTCCCCCATGCCTATGTCGGCTTTTCCGGACACCACTGACTGGATGACGGCCGCCGGATCCACGGTGCTGATCGACAGCTTCAGGCATTCCTTTGCAGCAATCAGCTTGACGATATCTCCGTCCACACCACCAATGTCAGTGCTGCCCGCCGGGATCGAATAGGGAGGAAACACCCACGCTGCAACCGATAAGGTACCCGAAGTAATAGTCGGGAACGTGTGAGCGGGTTTGCATTGATCCGCGAAAGCGGAATAGGTGATACAGGATAAAAGGAGGCCTGCGCACAGCCTCCCCAAGAATTTCGCTGAGGTTTTCATGGCGTTTTCCTATCGTGGCTTCAGTGGGGATATTCACAGGCAGCTAAACAGCAAACATGGAGCGGATCGATCTATCGAACGGCATGACGTCCCAATCTTCGTTCCAGTACGGAGACAAGCAGCGTTGCCGGGACGCAGATGGCAGCGAACAGCAAACCGGCGAGGATCAGCACCGGCATATATTCAAAGGTCGTGGACCCGATATTCGACGCCCGGCTGACCAGCTCGGGAAGTGCGATCGTGAAACAGAGAGACGTCGCCTGAAGCATCATGATCGAAAATCCGAGCAGCGCGGGCAGCGCAACTCTTAAACCTTGAGGAATAACGACGAAGCGCAAGGCGTCAACGCCATTGAGTCCGATCACCAGCGCAGCCTCCTTTTGTCCATACGGGACGGCCTCGAATCCTGCCCGGATGATCTCGCTCGTATACGCGCCGGTGCAGCACGCCAGCGCAACCACTGCCGACGCAAACGACGTCAACGTAAGACCCGCTGTCGGCAAGCCGAAGTACACGAACTGAAGCAGGATCAGGACGGGTGCCCCTCTTCCAATTTCGACGAACGTCAACGCGGTGATGCGGATCGCCCTGGACTTTGCCGGCACCGAAAGCGCGAGGACGAGCCCTAGCGGAATGCCTATCGCGAGGCTCAGAGCGGTCACCTCGAGCGAAAGACCATAACCGTCGATCAGTTGCGGAAGCCACCCCTTCCAGAGGTCAAGAAGCTCCATCATCTCGACACCCTCGAACGCAATTGAAGATCGGTCCAGCGCGACAGCCACGCGATCGGCAAACTCAGGAGTATGTAGAGAAGGGCCGCGGCCGCGTAGACGCTCAGCCCTCGAAACGTCTGTTGAGAAACGTGATACGACTGGTAGGCGAGGTCACTTACGCCAATGGTCGAAGCAACGGCCGAGTCCTTCAGCAAGCCAATAAGATAGGTCGCGCCGGACGGCAATGCGATCCTCGTCAACTGCGGCAGAATCACATCGCGAAACTGCTGGCTCTTCGTCAGGTTCAGCACCTTCGCTGCTTCGAACTGCCCCGGATGAATGGCGGTGAGCGCACCTCGATAGATCTCGGACATATTGGCGGCGGTCACCACGCCCAGACCCACCACGGCCGCGGTAAACGGGCTCATGGCTATGAGACCGTTGCCAATGCCAAAGAACACGAAGAAAAGCCAGACAATGGGCGGAATCGACCGGCATGACACCACAATCGACGTCGACGTGAGCCGTAGCACGCCATTGGTCGACAGGCGCATTGCGCAAAGCGGCAACCCGAGCGCCGCGCCCACAACGAACGACGCCAGCGTGAGCGCGATTGTCCACGGGACACCCTTCAAGATTGCTGAGAGATCCATGATCATTACCGGTCCCTCACGGCGCTAAGGAATTTGGCGGCGCGTTCGGTCTTCGGTGCGCGCATGATCTCGGCGCTGGGCCCCTCCTCGAGGATGTGACCCTCCGCCATCAGGATCACGCGGTCCGAAACGTTCTCTGCAAAATGCATCTCATGGGTGACGACGATCATCGTCATGCCCGATAAAGCGAGTTCCTTCATGACCGCCAGCACTTCCAGGCCCAACTCCGGATCGAGCGCGGAAGTCGGCTCGTCGAACAACATGATCTCCGGTTCGAGGGCGAGCGCACGGGCGATCGCAATCCGTTGCTGCTGGCCCCCGGAACAGCGCGCAGGATACTGACTTGCTTTGTCCGCAAGACCAACGCGCGCCAGGAGATCCATCGACTTGGCGTCGGCTTCCTTCCTCGAGCGTCCCATGGTGCGCTCCTGCGCAAGACTGACGTTGCGTAATACGGAGAGGTGAGGAAACAGATTGAAGGACTGGAAAACCATGCCGATCTTCCGGCGCAATGCGACGAGATCACGCCGGGCGGGCGGGTTTCCTGCGTCGATCGTTACGCCTCCGATTGTCACCCTGCCTTCGTTGGGCGGTTCGAGTTGATTGATGCACCGAAGCAACGTGCTTTTCCCGGAGCCGCTGGGGCCAATGATTGCGATGACCTCTCCAACCTGCATCTGGAAAGTGATGTTCTCGAGTACCCGGTGCGTGCCGTATGTCTTGCTCACCGACTCAACGCAAAGTATCGGGCCACAAGTAAGCCCTGCGCGCTGCGATGCGGCCGGCTCAGACTCTAGAAAGGAGGAAGCGATACTATTCATGGAACTCACTCCGTGAACTTCTTGCAAAGCCGGTCTCGGTCGCTTGGCGAACACCGGCGCTTGCCGGGGCCACCTCGCACCACCACTCGTTTAGTTGATTTGACTAAGCCAAAAAGCGGACTTCAAGTGATGCTTTGGCATCATGTGGTACGGAAATCGAATCAACTTACTCTGGTCCCATGCAACTTGTGCTCCGCCGATAGCGCAATCTCTTCACCACTCATGGCGAAACTGCATCAACTTGTTCAGTACCTGATCGAGAAGCGCGCGTTCTGCCGAACTCAATCCGCTCAGCATGGCGGATTGCCGGTCAATGGCAATGGGAAGCACCCGTTCATAAAGCTTCCGCCCGCTTTCGTTCAGGATGAGCGAACTCTCACGCCGATCAAGCGGGTTGATCTTGCGTCGAATCATTTTCCTTTCGCTTAGTCGTGTTACTGCACGGCTGATGCTGTTTTTCGGACGACCTGTCACTTCGCAAATTGTCTTGGCAGCCATCGGCCCGTAGGAACTCAGACAACTCAGTACGTTAAACTCGTCACGGCCAACATCGAAGTCACGGCTCATCACTGAAAAGCACGGCTCGGTGTAGTAGTTCGACCAGAGCGTGAAGCGCCATGCGTCGCTGATCGGTCCGTTGGTGACGACCGAAGCGAACACGTCCTGCACGTTCACGGTGCTGTCGGACGCCTTCGTTTCTGTTATCTTCACATCCTCAACTGTACTAACCATATCTGTTTATCCTCAAATTCGACAATCACGAAAAGTCTAAGCAGACTACATCTGGAACGACGGCAGCCGGCGCTCGCCGCTTCGTCAGCACGGAAACTCGGTCAGCCATTCCGCCACCATCAGATCCAGATGCCCGCCGCCGCCGTTTTTGAACAGGGTAATTTCGTGCGGGTTGCATCGCCCGGGAACCTCTTTTCTGCACAGGTCAAACAGGTCTCCCCGAATGTCCGATATGTCGAGAGTTCCGTTCTTTAGCGGTTGAAAGATGTCGCCGCAATGCTCGGCCGTCAGTCCCAGGTGATCTACAAAAACACTTGATCGAAGAATCGCGGCGTCGTTTGTCTCGCGCATCTCCGGCGTGTAGCCGCCGACAAGGTCGACATGGCAACCTTGCTTCAGCCACTTCCCGTCAAGCACCGGCATGGGCGACGACGTCAGGCACACTACGATGTCCGCGTCCGCAACACTCCCCTCAAGATCATTCGACACGTGAAAATTGACGGGCAGAAAACGCTCCTCTACCAACTGCTCCGCCCTGCTGCGATTCCGGTTCCACACATCAATCCGCTCGATGGTCGGGCAAACCGCATGCAGGTAGATCAAATGGGTCCTGGCCTGGGCGCCGGCGCCGAGCACGACCAGTTTCGTCGGCTTGGCCGGGGCGAGATAGCGCGCCGCAAGCGCTGAGTCGGCCGCAGTCTTGCATCGGGTAAAGCTTTCTCCCACTATAAAAGACCTGAAACGCCCATCCAGCCGGTCGACCAGTGCAAACGAGGAATGAATCGTGGGTGCGGGCGTGTTCAACTGCCCGTTGTCCGGAGAGATCGAAACGATTTTCGTGCCCATTGATCCATCCACCCGCCCGCCCGCCCAGATGAGCAACCCGGCGCTGGGCCGGTCATCTCTCGGGATCGACGCATGAAGCCGGCCTACCGTTTCGTAGTTCTCCAGGTGCTTCTTTTCCATCGCGTCGATGAGTGCGATAGGAGAAACACGTGCCAGCACCGAGTCGGAATCAATCACGCGAGGAAGGGCTTCGGTCATCACGCTTCGCCTGTCGGTTGGCCGCTGTTATGAGTGTTGACGACCCAGGAGCGGACTCTGGGAAAGAACGGTCGCACCGTTCGCGGTAATCAGGACCTGCTCTTCAAGCTTGACACCCTCTTTACCACCCTGCTCGCCGATATAGCTCTCCACTGACACGACCATGTTTTCCTGGAACGTGCCGTCGTACCCCCAGGCATCGAAGTCGACGGCATAGGCGACACTCGGATACTCATCCACCAGCCCGACACCGTGAAGCATCATCATGTATCGGTTATGCACGTAACGCTCGGGAACCGGCCAGCATTGTTCGGCGAATTCGCGGAATGAAAGCCCCGCGCGAAGCAGACCTACGTTGTGCATGACCTGGTCTTCCGCGAAGCCGAGGAGATTCCCCTGGCTTGCCGACATCGCGCGGCCCGGACAAACAAAACTTCGGGAGATATCGGACAGGTAGCCGCCCGGCCCGACCATGTCGGTATCGAAGCAAACCATGTCTCCCGATTCGATCACCCTGTTCGAGGCGTCCTGAAACCAGGGGTTCGTGCGCGGGCCTGAATTCAGCAATCGGCTTTCTGCCCACTCGCCTCCATGCGCGATGTTTGTCTCGTGCAGGATGCTCCATAACTGGTTCTCGGTCACACCGGGACGAAGCGACTCGACCATGCGCGATATGCCCAGATCGCACACTGCCATCGACACCTCGTGCTGCGCAATTTCCTCCGGTGATTTGATCAGCCGCGCCTGTTCGGTGAGCGACTGCGCGTCGAACAATTCAATGCCATGCGCCTTCAGGCGCTCCGCGCCCCAAGGGTCGCAACGATCAACCGCTAGCCGGCGATTACCCGCGCCGTAGGTGGAAACCAGATCGGCAATTTCCCTGGCCCACAACGCGGCCTTTTCTTCGACCCTGGGGCCTGCGAGAAAATACAGCCACGGAATGGCCGGACGTATCTCGTCAATGGTCTCAATGCCTTCGCTGTTGTGGCGGCTGCTGACGAAGTCAAACAGGACGACCGGTCCATCTGTCGCGATATAGACATAGCGACTCGGGGAATGCATGACCCAGAGTCCTAGACTGTTCGTGTCAGTGGCGTAGCGAATGTTCAGCAGATCGGCCAGCAGGATCCCGCCGTAGTCATGCGAGCGTAGTTGCGCACGAATTCTCTCGAGACGATAAGCGCGCAGGGAGCGCCGGTCGATGCTCTCATATCTTTCAATCAACACCCGGTCGACAGGTGCTATCTGGTGATTCCTGACCGCCGAATCCTGTCGATACTCGCGACCATCGCGAGCACGTTGCAGGGTCAGTCCGGAAAGGCGCGAGTCACGATCCATGGTTACGTCCATCCACTTTCGAAGGTCCACAGCGTGTTGGAATTCGTCGAACGGTTCGAGACGTGCAAAGGAACCGCCATCCCTTGCGACCTGTTATCCGGCTACCGTCAATTTCAGATTAGTCCCACGTGGAACCATCTGTCAAGGTATCAAAACGCCGATTTTGCGCGGAGATAATGACCTATTTTTTGAAGCATCCGCCTAATAAACGGATATGCCGGGAGGTTCGCCCGCGGCCTCGCTATAACCATAATAATTAGCTATCCAGATTACTTGGAATAGCCATTTTGGCTTTGCCCGCGGAAGCGGTCCTTACAGGTCCTTGACCAGACGAAGCGCGTCGTAGATCGCTGCGTGCGTGTTGCGTGCCGACACCGCGTCGCCAATACGAAAAAGCTGGAATGCGCCTTCCGGGTTGGACTTGCGTGACTGCTTCGTCCCGTCGATAAGATCGCTGTAGTCGATCGCGCCGAGGTTGCTCGACAGCGGCTTGAGTTCAAAGTACAGATCGTCCATCGGAATGGTTCCGTGGTTCACCACAACCTGGTCATGACGCTGCTCGTTGCGGATACCGCCGTAATCGCTGCCTACGACCGCGACAAACCCGTCATTGTCGCGATGCACCGAAGCGAGCCGATACGTCACGGTGAACTTGACGTCCAGCTTCTGAAGCGATCGCATATAGGGCACGAGGTTCATGCTCATGACTTCGGGCGAAAACGAGCGGTCCGGCGTCATGATCTCGACCTTCCCCCCGGCTTGCGCAATCACTTCGGCGGCCTGCAACGCGGCGTGGTCGCCCGCGTCGTCGAAGATCAGCACGTTCGAACCCGGCTTGACGTCGCCGGAAATGATGTCCCAGGTCGACACAACCCATTCGTTTCCTTCTCGCAAAACATCAGTGCGAGGCATTCCCCCCGTTGCGACGATCACCACGTCCGGGTTTTCAGCTTGAACTGTTTCCGGCTCGGCCCACGTATTGAACTTGAACTTCACGCCAAGCCGTTCACATTGAGACATCCGCCAGTCGATGATGCCGATCATCTCCTTGCGCCGCACATTCTGCGCGGTCAGGCGAATCTGGCCGCCGGGGTGGTTCGTGGCCTCGAACACCACGACCTCATGACCTCGCTCACCCGCCACGCGGGCCGCCTCCAACCCTGCGGGCCCTGCCCCGACGATCACCACCTTGCGCCTGGACGGTGCCCGCTTTATGTCGTGCGGCATGGTGATTTCGCGGCCCGTGGCGGCGTTGTGAATACAGTAGGCCGCGCCACCTTGATAGATGCGGTCGAGACAATAGTTCGCGCCAACGCACGGTCGAATATCGTCTTCCCGGTGCTCGATGATCTTGCGAACAATGTGCGGATCCGTCATATGTGCGCGCGTCATGCCGACCATATCGATCTTGCCTGACTCAATTGCATGCCGCGCCGTCGGCACGTCCTGGATTCTCGCTGCATGAAAGGTGGGGAACTCGGTCGCCTTGCGAATCTCTCCGGCGAAGTCCAGATGCGGAGCGCTTTTCATGCCCTGGATCGGGATGATGTCAGTTAGGCCCGCATCGGTTTCCAGGTGACCGCGAATCACGTTGAGGAAATCGACGAGACCGCTTTCTTTCAGCTTCTTCGAAATATGCAGCCCGTCCTCTTTCGTGAGGCCACCTTCGATAATCTCATCGGCGGTGTATCGGATACCGAGCAGGAAGTCCGGACCCACCCGCTTGCGTATGGCCGTCAGGACGTCGAAAGTGAACTTCATCCGGTGGTCCAGCGAACCGCCGTAGGGTGCATCGAGCGTATTCGTGAGTGGCGACCAGAACTGGTCCATCAGGTGTCCGTAGGCTTCCAGCTCGAGCCCATCGAGACCCGCCGCCTTCATTCGCTCTGCGGCGTCCGCATAGTCCTTGATGATGCGCTCGATATCCCAATCCTCGAGCTTCTTCGGAAACGCACGGTGCGCAGGCTCCCGATTGTGCGAGGGGGACACCGCCGGCAGCCAGTCGCCCTTGTCCCAACGCGTGCGACGCCCCAGGTGGGTCAACTGAATCATCACCGCCGCGCCGTGCTCGTGGCATTCGTCGGCGAGATCCTTCATCCAGTGCACGACCTCGTCCTTGTAAGCGAGAACGTTGTTGAACACCGGCGGGCTGTCCTTCGATACCGCCGCCGACCCTGCCGTCATGGTGAGCGCGATGCCCGCCTTGGCGCGCTCGACGTGATACGCACGGTACTGCTCCTTCGGCATGCCGTCCTCCGCATACGCCGGCTCGTGCGACGTGGTCATGATGCGGTTGCGGAACGTCAGATGTTTGATGGTGTAAGGCTGAAGGAGCGGGTCGCTTGACGACATGACGTGGCCTTTGACGATTGTTTGAGGGGACGCGATCAAGATTATTCACTCTGTACACATGTGTCAAGTATCTCGACTACAATGAACATCAGGATGCCGGGTTGACCATTGCTGCGGGATTGCGCTGCGGGGTAGGAGACGAAGCAAGGAGAAAATAAAGGGCGAAAGCGCTTTGACCGATGCCGGTCCACACGCCAAAATGTCGTCGCTTTCGTGATGGGCTGTCGCTTTGCGGACTGGCGACCACGACTGTTTTAAGGAATTGTTTACCTATGGATCTACCGACTGCGGATGCCGGACGAGGGTCGCCCGAAGCGTGGCTCGAGGTCGCTTACGAAAGCCTGCGCGATGCCGGCGTCGATTCCGTGCGGATCCTTCCGTTGGCCAAGAAGCTGAATCTGTCCCGCACCAGTTTCTACTGGTTTTTCAAGGACCGCGAGGAGCTATTGGCTGCGTTGCTGGAGCGCTGGCGCGCCAAGAACACCGGCAACTGGGTCAGGCAGACCGAGGCCTATGCCGAAACAATCTGCGAAGCGGTTCTGAATGTGTTTGATTGCTGGCTCGATGACCGGATTTTCGACTCACGGTTTGAAGCGGCCATCCGGAGCTGGGCGCTGCAGTCCCCCGAGATTGCTGGCGAGATCCAGGTGGCGGATCAACTGCGCATTGCCGCGCTTACGCAATTGTTCGAGCGCTACGACTACGAGCCGATCTCCGCCGATGTCCGCGCCCGGGCCATTTACCTGACGCAGATGGGCTACATCTCGATGAAAAGCGAAGAGGTGCTATCTGTGCGCATGATGCGTATTGCCGAGTACGTCGAGGTCTTTACCGGGCGCCGGCCGGAAGAGCGTGAGCTCGACCGGTTTTTTACGCGGCATCACTACCGCGCGGCTTGAGCGGCTGCCAGCGGGTTGAGACCGCTGAATGTGCATGGCGAACTTGCTGGAAGGATTGATAGTCGCATCCGGATCGACGTCGAAAACGCTGAGATCAAACGCCGTTCCCTCCCCTTTCTTCGATCCATTTCTTAAGCGACCATTGACAGCTTCGAATCGTTCGCTAAAATAGCACTCTTCGCTGTATCGGTTGGCCCAGGTGGCGGAATTGGTAGACGCACATGGTTCAGGTCCATGCGCCGCAAGGTGTGGAGGTTCGAGTCCTCTCTTGGGCACCAACACGTAGTCCGGAGCAATCCGAAGAAGTCCGAAAAGCCCCGTAAAGTCTCGTACCTACGGGGTTTTTTGTCTTTTACGTTCCGACGTGGTCCAGTAACATCCGGCGTTTTTACGTATACTGGTTCGTATACCGGTTTCGAGGGCAACGCTATGCCCAGATACGTCGAACCGAAGTCGGAATTGGCGTTTCGCAATGCCAAAACAGGGCCGAAGCCCTACCTCCTGTCGGATGGCCAAGGCCTTTCCCTACGCATACGTCCGAACGGCGTCAAGACTTGGCTACTTCGATATCGCCGTCCTGGCACCGGGAAAGAAAACTTCCTGAGCCTTGGCCCCTACCCCGACGTCAGTTTGATCGAAGCTCGGCGGCGTGCCGCCAGCGCTCGCGATCTCGTGCGCGAGGGCACCGATCCGGTCGAACAATGACGTGCCGATGTTGCCGCGCGAAAACGCGCTGCCGACGGAACTTTCCATCTCGTCGCCAGCGCGTGGCTAGATTTCAAGCGTAAAGAATCGGCAGATGAGACGTACCGCAAAGCCGAATTTGTCCTGCGCGAGTATTTGACGCCAGCGCTACGTAACAAATCGATTTCGACGTTGCCCACCGCGCAGGTCAAGCCCGTTCTCGAGATGATCGCGGCGAAAGCACCCAACCTCGCATCGAAGGCGCGTCAATACGTTGGCGGGATCGTCAGTTACGCCATCCACAATGACCTGCGCGAAGACGGATTACCGCTTGCGCTGAGGGGTGTTCTTCCGCAGTACAAGAAAGGCCACATCCCCGCGATCACGAAGCCGGCCGACATCGGCCCGCTCGTGAAGGCCATCAACGCTTACTCGTCCCCTATCACTCGCGCAGCGCTGAAGCTCGCGATGCTGACCGGGTTGCGACCCGGCGTCATTGCATCGGCCCCTCGGAGCGAAATCGATCTCGACGCAGCCGAGTGGCATATTCCCGGTGAACGCATGAAGATGCAGCATGACCACATCGTTCCACTTCCCCGGCAAGCGCTGCTTGTTTTGAACGAACTAAAAACAATAACGGGCGACAGCATCTATGTATTTCCGTCTCCCGTGCTGCGCGCCCTACAGTCCATTGCGATGACCGCTTCGCAGCCGAATTCGGTCGATCAGTCGGTAGGCGAACGATCCGAGCCGAACCGCATGCTGGGCGCGCTACCGCGCCCGGATGGCTCGCCTCAATCGCGAATTGAACTGCGCCAGCTCTTTGTCAGCGAGCACGTAGTCGCCGCAATCGTGCAGGCGGGCAATGGCGAGATCCAGGAACGCTCGGACTCTCTTGGGTTGAGCAGTTCGGTTTCCGTAGTAAACGTGCAAACTAAAGTACGTGCTCATATGCGGCAAGAGAACGGGAACCAGTCGTCCCGCGCGGATATGGCACGCAGCCGAGAGACTCGAGAGCTGCCCCATGACTTGCCCCGCGAGCACTGCTTGCACTTCCAGCTCTGAATCGTCCGTCGCGAACGCAGGGGACACCTGCCGACGTTCGAGCTTGCCATCCACGGTCAAGTACCAGGGCGCTACCTTGCCGGTGTCCGGATGCCGGAACACGCTGCAGCGGTGCGCCGCCAGGTCATCAACTGTCGATGGCGTTCCGTGCGCTTTGAGATAGTCGGGCGCAGCGCATACGATCATCTGGATCGGGAAAAGCTGCCGACCGATCACGCCCTCACCGGCCGACGCCCCAATCCTGAAACCGACATCGACGCGATCCAGTACCCAATTGCCGATACCGTCATCGAGCTGGACGTCCGGCTGGATACCGGGGTGCTCGCGGCAGAACTCGTCGAGCAGAGGCATGAGGAGCGCGGCGAACGACGATTTCGGTCCAACGATGCGCAGCGGGCCCGCGATTTCATCCTTGGACTCCCGTGCCAAGGCCACGGCCCTGTCCAATGCCGCCAGAGCGGGCTGGGTATTTTCCAGAAATCGTTGGCCCTCCTCGGTCAGAGCGAGGCTACGCGTCGTCCGATGCAACAGACGAACTCCTAGATGCAGTTCCAGTTGTGCGATGGTCTGACTGGCTGCCTGGGGTGTGACGCCTTGAGCCAGTGCAGCCTGCCGGATGCTGCCGAGTTCCACGGCTTTGGCGAACATCGCGATGGCCTTAAAGTCATTGACAGGCATGGTCAATTCTTCTGATGGAGCGCGAATAGAACGGTCTGACAGAGCGCCCAGTATCAAGCTAAAGTTGGTACTGGTACAAGATTTATTCTACTAGTCACTTGAAACCGAGACTCCTAAAGTTGCGGACATCGGGCCACTCGCCCACGTCGTCAACTGCAAGGAGCGCATCATGGATAAGCGGCAACTCGGCCGTTCTGGACTTGAGGTTTCAGCGCTTGGCCTGGGGTGCATGGGGTTGAGCTTCGGTTTCGGCCCGGCCACCAATCGATCAAAGGCTGTGGAGTTAATCCGGGCCGCCTTCGATCGGGGCGTGACCTTTTTCGATACCGCCGAGGTCTATGGGCCGTATCTCAACGAAGAGGTCGTTGGCGAGGCATTGGCGCCCGTCCGCGATCACGTAGTCATCGCGACCAAATTCGGCTTCACCTTCGGCGATGACGGAAAACAGCAAGTTCTGAGCAGCCGGCCGGACCATATCCGGTCGGCGGTCGAAGGGATGCTCAAGCGTCTCAAAACCGACGTGATCGACCTGCTTTACCAGCATCGCGTGGACCCAGAGGTGCCTATCGAGGACGTCGCCGGTACGGTGAAGGAACTCATCCAGGCAGGCAAGGTAAAGCACTTCGGCCTGTCAGAGGCTGGAGAGCAGACCATCCGGCGCGCGCATGCTGTGCAGCCCCTGGCGGCGCTTCAGAGTGAGTATTCAATGTGGTGGCGCGAGCCCGAGGAAAGGATCCTGCCTACGCTGGCGGAACTCGGCATCGGCTTCGTGCCGTTCAGCCCCCTCGGCAAGGGTTTTCTCACGGGCGCAATCGCCCAAAACGCGGTCTTTGGCAGCGACGACTTTCGAAGCAAGGTACCGCGCTTCACGCCCGAGGCACTTCAGGCAAATCAGCCACTTGTTGACGCGCTCGGGGCCATAGCCAGGAGCAAAGGTGCGACGCTAGCTCAGGTTGCACTCGCATGGCTGCTCGCCCAGAAGCCCTGGATCGTACCGATTCCCGGCACGACGAAGTTGCATCGCCTGGAGGAGAACCTTGGGTCGGCTGAAGTGGAACTGACCGAGACCGAGCTTCAGCACATCGACCAGGCGCTCGCGAACGTAGAGATTCACGGCGATCGTTACCCGGCCGCCCAGAAGGCTACCGCCTGATTCGACGAGCTGTCTGATGATGACATGATGGTCGTCGAAACGCTGGAGACGGGCACCAGCAGCTGCTTCTCGCATCGCGATCCGGGCGATCGTGAAGTGAATGAGCGAACGAAAGCCTGGCCTCTAACATGCAATCGGGATGATTATCAGGAAGATGCAAGACCTGAGCGGCTTTCGCGGGCCGAATGTTCGCGAAAGCACTCAAAGCCGACATTTCGAACTGGCAGAACGAAGGACTGTTCCTGGGCGGCAAGCGCCTGATGTGGGCGGCCCTATCCAACCCGCGACAGACAGGTCACCCCAACGCAGCCACTGAGGCGCTCACGTTATTCAGCCGGGAAAAAGGTTACCTGCGGCCAACGCTTTCGATATTGCTTCTGTTCAATACGATTCCGATAGGTGTCGATGCTGACGCGTGTAGGATTTCGACGCACGACCATAGAAAACAGATCGTCAAGGCCACACGGTGCTATGACATGAATCGTGTCGTCGGGGCGGAGAGCGAGCCGCCACCCAGCAGGCGTGTGCCGTCGCCTATGGTGATAGCGATTTCCGGCGCGTCAGCCTTGATTGTGAAGTCCCCTTCGTCGCCGATCTCGACGCCCTTGCCAATGGTGACCGAACCATCCCGAGCAACGATCGTGGTTCCTGAGAACAGGACTGTGCCTACTCCAATCTCAAGACGCCCCCCGCTTATCACTTGGGCGATAGTGCCGGGCCAGAGGATGACTCCGTTGCCCAACTCGGCAGTTTCTGAGACGAGAGTCGATAAAGGGTCGAGCGCCGTCACGCCACGTTCATTCAAGGCAAGCGTAGCCGCTACGCTCATGAACCCTTCTTATCGTCCGCGCGTGGACGGCGTCTTGGTTGCCGTTTCGTAAGAAGGCCTCATCCTTTCCCAATAAGGCGTTGCCGGCAGCTGACGTACATTTTCGTCCGAATCCTGAAGGCACCCCGAAACGAGCGCGAGAGGACGACATATAGTGGCCTCCGCCATGCCAATATCCTTAATGCGAACAGAGTATCCGTTCGATACTGGTGAATACGGGCATCCACAACGTCATGCAGCTACGTGCCGCGCTCACCGCACGCTCGATCGTGCTCGATCACGACATTTCGAGCAACGGATTAACCCGTCGGCGCTGGACCGAATTGCTCGTATGGATCGACCGGCAAGCCTAGACCATGCAGCGAGCAGCGATGCCGCCAAGGAACGGGCGAATCCGTACGCCAGACGTCCGGGCCCTACCGGGCGTGAGGCGTAGTGGAACGGAAAACAAGGCAGAATGAGGCCGTGCCGAGCTGCTGGGCGGACTCGGAATTAATTTTGCCGAAAACCGCCGGCTAAAGGTCCGGCTAAAGGTCGGCTTCTCGTTCAGGGGATATCCCGGCTGGGTTGCTCTGATGTCCTATTCTGTTTCCGGCGCATATCCCAGCTCTCGCTGGTGGCGAATGGACAGCAACAACACACGCGTGTCCGAGTGTGCGTACAAAATCAGATAGGAGCGCATGATGTATTCCCGCAGTTCAGGCAGGTTTGCTTCACTGGCCAGTCGCAGCACGCGTTCCAACCGGCTCTGACCCTCGACCGAATTCGCGGCAAGTACGCCTGCTGGACGGCCAATATTCGGATGGATTGCCACGAGATCGCCGAACCGGTAGATCTCGCTCATCAAGTCCTCCATCCTGCTTGCTGCTGAACT
>NZ_FCOK02000102.1 GCF_001544555.2 Caballeronia udeis
CGGTCGCGTTCGGCGAGCAGCGCGCGGTTCTTCGGCGCGAGGTCGTGGACAAGGGCGTCGAAACCTTTCCAGAACGCAACGCTGTCGACGCCAGTCCCGGGGAGGGCCTCTTCGTCAACAAATTTTCTGAGGACAGCCGCGACCCGCAGCCCGTTTCGCTCGATCATTTCACCCATCACATACTCCAACAATTCCAAGTGTTATTAATTAATCAGTCGTTGAGGCTGTTTGCGGCGATCCTGGCCACCTGTGAATCCTGATCCGGCTTTACGCCTGACACGCCGACCGCGCCGACGACTTGCCCGTCGACTACGATGGGTACGCCGCCTTCCAGCGTCGCGACCAGCGGTGCGCTGAGAAACGCGGTTCGGCCGCCGTTGATCGCGTCTTCGTATTGTTTCGATTCACGCCGGCCGAGCGCTGCGGTACGCGCCTTTTCGGGCGCGATATACGCGCCTATCGGGGCGCAGCCATCAAGGCGGAGCAGGGCGAGCGGATGACCCCCGTCGTCGACAACGGCGATCGTGACCGCCCATTGATTTTTCTCTGCTTCCGCGCGCGCGGCTTCGAGGATTCGCGTAGCTTCTACAACGGTCAATACGGATTTGCTTTGCATATCAGCGGTTATCAAGTCTGTGTGTTGAGGTGTTTCCACCGACGCATGCCGGTGGTCAAAATAAAGTTCGCCGCGGCCCCATTCATCCGCCCACGGCGCCCTGCGTATTCACATGCACTGCATAGATGGACTGCGACGACGCCATGAACAGCCGGTTACGTGCACGTCCGCCAAAACATAGATTCGCGCAGCGCTCCGGCAGCGCGATCCGGCCGATCATCTTTCCTTGTGGCGAAATCACCATGACGCCATCGAGTTCGTCGTTGCCCATGCCCCAGCCGCACCACAAATTGCCGTCGACGTCTGCACGCATTCCGTCGATTGTCCCGGCACCCGCGTCGTAGAACACCCGGCCTCGACCGATTCCGCGACCGTCCGGATCCATTTCATAAACATGAATCATCCGGTTCGGCACGCCGCGCGACTCGATGATGTACAGCAGCTTCTCATCGGGTGAAAAGCACAAGCCGTTCGGCCCCTTCAGCTCGCGCGTCACGACTGACGCTTGGCCCGTCGCACCATCTATCCGATACACCGAGTGCGGTAATTCCTGCTCCGCCTTATTGCCTTCGTAGTGCCCTTGAATGCCCATCGGTGGATCAGTGAACCAGATCGAGCCGTCCGATTTCACTACGAGGTCGTTCGGGGAATTCAGCGGCTTGCCCTCGAAGGAGTCAAGGAGGACCGTCATGCTGCCGTCGTACTCGGTACGCGTGACGCGGCGGCCATGCTCGCACGTGACGAGGCGCCCTTGCCGGTCGCGGGTGTTGCCGTTGGCGTAGTTGGAGGGCTTCCGGAACACGCTGACTACGCCCGTTTCCTCCTCCCATTTCAGCATCTGGTTGTTCGGGATATCGCTCCAAAGCAGATATCGGCCGTCGCCGAACCATACCGGACCTTCCGTCCAGCGGTAGCCGGTAGCCAGCCGCTCGACGGCTGAAAAAGCCACCCGGTATTTATCGAAGGAAGGGTCCAGCGAAATCACGCGAGGATCGGGATATCGCTCAGCTTGTTGCCACATCTCTAGCTCCTGTTTTCAGTTCAGGCGGTTCCGCCTATCCGGCGGCGTAACTGCTAGTATAACGACAAATGAGTAAGCGCTTTCTCTTGAAATCACAACTGAACTCCCCTAAGATGCTTGAAATGTATGAGATTCTATCGACGGTTCATCGGTGGAATTGGTCACGTAAGAAAGCGGTTACTCAGATTTCGCCATTTTTGCGAGCACGTCTGACAGCCCGTCGAAGATTTTTCTTGAAAGGCAATGCCTGATGATCGAGATGTCCAGCAAGACCGTAACCGGGCCGGTTATCCGGTTGCATCCCGCGGATAACGTGGTGATTGCACGCATCGACGTGGCAATCGGCACCCCGGTTCCTTCGGAGGATTTTGTCTGCCGCAGCCAGGTGACAGCGGGATACAAGATTGCGGCGAGACCGATCAGGAAGGGGGAGCCAATCCGCAAGTACAACGTGGTGATCGGATTCGCCGCGACGGATATCGCGCCAGGAACGATGGTGCACAGTCATAACGTGGAGTTTCGCGAGTTTGACCGCGACTACGCATTTGGCGCGGAGTACCAGCCGGTCGAGATGGTGCCCGAGGCCGAGCGCGCCACCTTCCAGGGAATCGTGCGGGACAACGGCGAAGTCGCCACGCGCAACTACATCGGCGTGTTGTCGACGGTCAATTGTTCCGCCACGGTGGTGCACAAGATCGCGGAGTGGTTCACGCCTGAACGGCTGGCGGACTACCCGAATGTAGACGGCGTGGTCGCATTCAGCCACTCGATTGGATGCGGCATGGAGATGAGCGGCGAACCGATGGCCCTGTTGCGCCGGACCATGGCAGGTTACGCACGCCATCCGAATCTCGCCGCGGCGCTGATCGTCGGGCTGGGATGTGAGCGCAATCAGTTGGCAGGACTGATGGATCAGGAAGGCCTGAAGGTTGATTCCCGGCTGCACACTTTCATCATGCAGGAGAGCGGCGGCACTCGTCGGACCATCGAGGCCGGCGTGGCCGCGGTGCAGGCGCTGCTGCCTGAGGCTAATCGTGTGAAGCGCACCACGGTTTCCGCGAGTCACCTGAAAATCGGCCTGCAATGCGGTGGCTCCGACGGCTTTTCGTCGATCACGGCGAATCCTTCGCTCGGCGCGGCGATGGATCTGCTGGTACGTCATGGCGGCACGGCAATCCTCTCCGAGACGCCCGAAATCTACGGCGTTGAACATACGCTGACGCGGCGTGCGGTCAGTCGCGAGGTAGGCGAAAAACTGGTCGAGCGGATCCGCTGGTGGAAGGACGAGTATTCGGTCGGCCGAGACGTCCAGATCAACGGCCAGGTCAGCCCTGGCAACCAGGTGGGTGGACTGGCGAACATCTTCGAAAAGTCGATCGGATCTTCCATGAAGGGCGGCACCGGGCCGCTGATGGAGGTGTATCGATACGCCGAGCCGGTGAGGAAACACGGACTCGTTTTCATGGACACGCCGGGCTTCGACCCGGTCTCGGCGACGGGTCAGATTGCCGGCGGCGCGAACCTGATTGCCTTCACCACCGGGCGCGGTTCAATGTTCGGCGCCAAGCCAGTGCCATCGCTCAAGCTCGCCACCAACACGCCGATGTACAACCGCCTGACTGAAGACATGGATCTGAACTGCGGCGGGATCCTGGACGGCGTGGCATCGATCGAAAGCGTGGGCCAGGCAATCTTCGAGGCTCTCCTTGCAGCCGCCTCGGGCGAGAGGACAAAGAGTGAAATGCTCGGGCTCGGCGATCACGAATTCGTACCGTGGCAGATCGGGATCATGAGTTGAGTCCGCGCGGCTCAGTGCATCGCAGGGCGAACGGCCATTTACGCAATAAGTAAAGCTGCCGCCCGGCAACAAGCAAACAGAATGGAGGAGACAACCCTTGAGTACTCAGACCCCGGCCATACGAATACCTGATAGCGCAGCAAGCAACTCGATCTATACGCGAGTTGCCTGGCGCTTCATGCCCTTGCTGTTCGTTTGTTATGTCGTGGCCTATCTGGATCGGGTCAATGTGGGCTTCGCCAAGCTCCAGATGCTCAGCGACCTGAATTTCAGCGAAGCGATGTATGGCTTCGGCGCCGGGATCTTCTTCATCGGCTATTTCTTTTTTGAGGTGCCCAGCAACTTGCTGCTGCACCGGCTCGGCGCGCGCCGATGGATAGCCAGGATCATGCTCACGTGGGCTGTCCTCTCGGCCGCGACCGCATGGGTCAGCACGCCCGCGACGTTCTACGTACTGCGCTTCTTTCTCGGCGTGGCCGAAGCGGGTTTCTTTCCGGGGCTCGTGCTGTATCTCACCTACTGGTTTCCAGCGCACCGGCGCGGCAAGATGGTCGCTTTTCTGATGGCGGGCAATCCCGTTGCGGGCATTGTCGGCGGCCCGATATCGGGTTTCATCATGCAGCGCCTGGCGGGCAACGCAGGGCTTGCCGGCTGGCAGTGGCTGTTCATTCTGGAAGCCGCTCCCGCGCTGGTTCTGGCGGTCATCATTTTCTGGTTCCTCGACGACCGGGTGAAGGACGCCAAGTGGCTGCCGATACAGGAGCGCGAATTCATCGCGTCGGAAATTGAAGCGGAAGGGCGTACCAAGAGCCACGGTTCCGTGCGCGAGGTGTTCACGTCGCTCAAAGTCTGGATCTTGTGCGCGATCCTGTTCGGTATCGTGATGGGCTCCTATGCGGTGGGCTTCTGGCAGCCGACGATCATCAAGGGATCAGGAATTACCGACGCCTTTACGATTGGCCTGCTCACCGTGGTGCCTTATCTCGCTGCCCTGATTTCAATGATCCTGATAGGCCGCCATGCGGACCGAAAACGTGAACGCCGCTGGCACGTCGTCATCCCGCAATGCGTGGCGGCGGCGGGCTTCGTGATCTGTGCCTATGCGGGCAACAACACCTATATCGCGGTGCTGGGTCTGACGCTCGCGGCTTCGGGCGTGATTACCGCTTTACCTATGTTCTGGGCGTTACCGACATCGTTTCTCGGGGGCACCGGTGCCGCAGCAGGCATCGCATTGATCAACTCGACAGGCAATCTTGCGGGATTCGTAAGCCCAGCGCTGGTTGGATGGCTGAAGACGATCACGCATTCACTGGATTCAAGTCTGTTCCTGATTGCGGGATCGTTACTCGTATCCGCCTGTCTTATCTTGACGCAGCTTCCTGCAAAGCTCGTCAATAAGTAATACGTTCATACCGCTCGTCAGAAGCGTCAGATTAAAAATTTGTAATCCTTAGTTATTATTACGGAATAGAGACAACATGAAGACCGGCAAGTATCGCTATGTGGTCGCCTTGCTGCTGTTTATTGCGGGCGCGATCAATTACATGGACCGGGCGGCGCTTGGAGTGGTCGCACCCATCCTCAACAAGGAGTTGAGCCTTTCTCCGTCGCAACTCGGGGTCGTGTTCAGCAGTTTCTTCTTCGGCTATTCCATCTTCGCGTTTGTCGGCGGGCAACTTGCTGACAAGTACGGACCCCGTCGGGTTTTCTCCTGGGCAATGGGCAGCTGGTCCATCCTTTGCGGGCTCACCGCGGCCGTGACCGGATTCGGCACGCTCCTGATTGCGCGAGCACTTTTCGGCTTCGGCGAAGGTCCGATGAATTCGACGACCAACCGGACCATCACCAACTGGTTTCCCCGGCACGAAACCGCAACCATGGTCGGATTTACGTTTTCGGGCCAGACAGTAGGCAGCGCGGTCGCCGGGCCGGTGGTCGGACTGATTGCCATTGCTTATGGTTGGCGCACGTCATTTGTGATCATCGCGGCGCTTGGGCTGGTGTGGATTGTCGCCTGGCGCATCTTCGCGACCGACAAGCCCGCTGAAAACGTGCGGGTCGGCGCGGCCGAACGCGATATGGTCGAAGCGAGCCGCGGCGCGGCGCACCCGGCGGAAGGGGGTGACGAGACCACGCCGCTACGCGGCTATCTGTTTCGTCCGAGCACGCTCGCGCTCGGCGTTGGCCTCTTCGCGGTGAACTACACCTTGTTCGTGTTCATCTCATGGATGCCGAGCTATTTCACCAACGCGCTGCATCTGGACTTGAAGCAGATGAGTATCCTGAGCGCGGTGCCATGGGCATGCGGCGGGATTGGATATTTTGGCGGGGGTCTGCTCGCCGACGCTTACTTCAAGCGCGTGAACAACAAGTTGCTGGCGCGCAAGGTCTCGGCTACCGTGCCGCTCGCGCTGTCGGGTCTCGCTCTGCTGGGCGTCAGCATGGTCTCGTCCGTCACGCCCGCGGTGATACTTGTCGCGTGCGCCGTGATGTTCCTGACGGCTTCGTCGCAGGCATGCTGGGCCGTCATGCACGAGCTTGTGCCTGGCAGGCATCTTGGCGGCGTGAGCGGCTTTGTTCATCTGATGAGCAACATATCGGGCATCGTCGGGCCGACCATGATGGGACTTGCGGTCCAGTACCTCGGTGGTTACAGCAGCGGCTTCGTGCTCGGCGCAGTGATCGATCTGATTGGTGTGCTGGCCATGCTGCTGGTCATCGGCCGGCGCACGACGGATAAGACAGCCGAGGCGCCTTCCACCGCCGCGTAAACCGTCCGGTCCGTTTCGGCGGCTATCAGAGTGCCTTTCTGTTCGGACAACTGATCGATGTTTCCGGTGTGCGCACCACCGCTCAATCGTCTCCATGGGCATGGTTACCTTTTTTAGAGTAGGTGTATCGCTATGAAACAAGCCATAGTTGAAGCTGAGCAAGCCGATTATCAGACAGGTTCGCGGATCGTTTCGGTGGAGGCGCGCACCATTCGCGTGCCACTCGACCGCCACACTGCGTTCGCGACGCGGCTCGTCACTGCCCGCGACTACACGGTTGTGCGCGTCACCACGGCCGATGACCGGCACGGCATCGGATTTTGCTACAGCGGCAGCCGCGCCGGCATGCTGGTCACCTACGCCGTGCGCGAACTGTTTACACCGCTTTTGCGCGGGCGATCCGCCCTCGATGTGGAAGGCCTGTGGCGTGCGATGTACGAGGAGTCGCTGCTGCAAGGGCGCGCCGGATCGGTCATGCGGGCGCTGTCCATCGTCGACATTGCCTTGTGGGACAGGAACGCGCGCGCCGCCGGTTTGCCGTTAAGCCGCTATCTCGGCGGCACATCGAGCGAAACCGTGCCGGCCTATGCAAGCGGCGGGTACTACATCGAAGGGAAAACGCCTGAGCATCTCGGCGAGGAGATGGCGGGCTATGTAGCACTTGGATTCCGTGCCGTGAAGATGAAAGTCGGGCGCCTTGATCCGCGCGCTGAGGAAGCGCGGATCAAGGCGGCACGAGAGGCGATCGGCGACGACGTGCTGCTGATGCTCGATGCCAACAACGCCTGGTCCGATGTTCCGACCGCGCTGGAATACATGCGCCGGTACGAGCCGTTCAACCCTTATTGGATAGAGGAGCCTTTCAGTCCGGACGACATCGAGAGTCATGCGCAACTGAGCCGGCGTACGCCGGTGACGGTTGCGACCGGCGAGATTGAAGCGGGGCGCTGGCGTCATCAGGAACTGCTCGACAAGCATGCGGCGATGATCCTTCAGTCGGACGCGGCGGTGTGCGGCGGGATCAGCGAATGGCGACGGATCGCGGCGTCGGCCGCAGCCGTTGGCGTGACGATGTGCCCGCACTGGTTTCATGATCTGCACGTGCATCTGGTGGCGTCGACGTCCAATGCGCGCTATGTCGAATTTTTCCCTGACGACCAGGTGTTGAATTTCCGTCGGCTGGTGGATACGCAACTGGAGTTCGCTGATGGCAGGCTGACGGTGCCGACCCGTCCCGGCTTGGGCTTCGATTTGGACGAAGCTGCGCTGAACGAATACGCGCTGGACGACTGGGCCTGAGAGCCGGGCCCGAGAGACGATGCAAGCGATACCGCTGGTTGTGCACGCAACCGGCGGTGGATGTTTCGCTGGTGCGCGTCTACTTCGCTGACGCAGCTACATCGATACCCGGCATCGAGAAGCCGACCCCGAGCAGCGCGGTGGCCAACGCGTCGCATTGCGCCTTTGTCAGGTCAACAAGAGGAGGGCGGACGACGCCCCAGTCCGGATCATTCGAATAGATGCCGATCGCGGCCTTGAGCGCAGGGATCATCGGAAACTTGGCGAACACTGCACGCGTGGCATCGAGTGCTGTCTGGCGGGCGTCGGCGTCAGCCGACTGCCAGTGACGGTACAAATCCACGATAGCTGCCGGATTGACATTCCCGGTTGCCGTGATACAGCCAACGCCGCCCGCGCGCAAGGAGGCCAGCAGGAAGGTTTCGCTGCCGGCGAAAACATCGAAGCCCTGTGGCTGGAAGCGCTCGAGCATGGCCTGAGTGTTGCTCCAGTCGCCTGAACTGTCCTTCACACCGGCGATGACACCCGGGAACGCCGCGAGCAGCCGTTCGATCAGCGCAAGACTGAGCGGCACCTGGGACACGGGCGGGATGTGATACAGATAAATGCGCAGCGCATCCGATCCCACCCGCTCGATGACTTGCGCATAACTGCGGAACAAGCCTTCGTCGCTGACGCCCTTGTAAAAGAACGGCGGCAACATCAGCACATGGTTGACGCCCAGCGACAGCGCGTGGCGTGTCAATTCCACGGTGTCCGTGAGTGCCGAACAGCCCGTGCCCGGCATCAGGCGAGCGACCGGAATTTGCGCGCCGACCAGCGTTTCGAGCAGCTTCTTTTTCTCGCTGACACCAAGCGAATTCGCTTCCGAATTGGTGCCGAACACGGCCAGTCCCACATCCTGTTCGATGAGCCATCGGCAATGACGAACATAGCGGTCGTAATCGGGGAGAAGATCTTTTGTGAACGGCGTTACCACCGGCGAGAAGACGCCGCGGGGCCGATTGACAGAAGTCATCGCGTGTTCCTTTTCGTTGAAGTGAGGGTGTTTCGCACCAGTCAGCCAGCGAGACGTCCGAGAGACGAGCGTGCTTCGAGCGCTTCGGGATTGACACAGGTGGAGGAGAGGTTGTCGTCGAGCGCGCTGATGAGATTGCGCGCAGCACGCATGGCCATGTTCTCGCGCGTCTGCCGCGTAGCGGATCCGATATGCGGCACCGCTACCACGTTAGGTAATTGCAGCAGCGGCGAGTCGTGCGGCAAGGGCTCGCGTTCGAACACATCGAGACCGGCGCCAAGAATGCGGCGTTCACGCAAATGCTCGATTAGTGCTGCCTCGTCGACGACCTGTCCACGGGAACAGTTGATGAGAATGGCGGACGGCTTCATGACCCCGAGCTCGGCGCTCCCGATAAGACCCTCGGTCGCGTAAGAAAGCGGGACGAGCACGCAGACGAAATCGGCGCTCGACAGCAGATCGCGTAGCGGCCGCCATTGCGCGCCATAGCGCTGCTCGGCTTCCCGATTGCGAGAGCGATTGGAATAGATGACGTCCATGCCGAAACCGAGGGCTGCACGCTTGGCGACCGCACTGCCGATGCGCCCAAGCCCCACGATTCCAAGCGTTTTGTGATGCACGTCGACACCAAATTGCGCCTCGCCGACTGAGCGGGTCCATTGACCGCGCCGGGTCCAGTCGGCGAGCTCGGAAATGCGGCGCGCGCTGGCGAGGATGAGGCTGAAGACGAGGTCGGCGGTGGTTTCGGTGACTTCGTCCGGCGTATTGGTGAGCAAGATGCCGCGGCGTGAGAGCTCGGGGACATCGAAGGCGTCGAAGCCTGCCGAGATGGTGGACGCGGCCTGGAGCAAGGGTGCCGCATCGAGGAGATCAGGGACTATCTTGAGATTGTTGCCGATGATCCCGTGAGCCGAGGCGAGCGCGCGCCGAAATGGCACGAGGTCGCCGGAAGAAACGTCGACCACGTCGACGGAGCAGTGCTGGCCAAGAAGGTCCAGTACGGCAGGAGGCAACGGACGATAGGCGACGACACGCTTCATGAAGACCTCGGGACAATGCTGTGTAAAGAAAGTTGAAAGGCGGCAGATGACAGACGAAAAGAACCGCTTGCAGAGACACTATAGATATCGTTAAGATTGCCGTCAAGATTATCAATAATTTCATCGAAGATTTTAGGAGTAGCTATGGATGAGAAGAAAAGCGGCTTGCGGCAGGGCCTGACGAACTACGGCGACGAGGGTTTCTCGCTGTTCTTGCGCAAGGCGTTCATCAAAGGCGCGGGCTATACGGACGACGCCCTGTCGCGCCCGATCGTGGCGATAGCGAACACGGGCAGTGCCTATAACCCGTGCCACGGCAATGCACCGCAGTTGATTGAAGCGGTGAAGCGCGGCGTGATGCTGGCTGGCGGTTTGCCGGTCGAATTTCCGACGATCTCGATCGCTGAAAGCTTTTCGCATCCGACCAGCATGTACCTGCGCAATCTGATGTCGATGGACACGGAGGAGATGATCCGGGCCCAGCCCATGGATGCAGTGGTGCTGATCGGCGGTTGCGACAAAACCGTCCCGGCCCAGCTGATGGGTGCGGCTGCGGCGGGCGTTCCGGCTATTCAACTGGTTACGGGCGCGATGCTCACGGGCTCGCATCGGGGCGAACGGGTCGGAGCGTGCACGGACTGCCGTCGCTTCTGGGCGAGTTTTCGTGGCGACCAGATTGACGAGGCCGAGATCGAGGCCGTCAACAACCAGCTCGTCGCAACGGTTGGGACCTGCTCGGTGATGGGAACGGCAAGCACGATGGCCTGCATTGCGGAAGCGTTGGGGATCATGTTGCCGGGCGGCGCGTCGGCGCCTGCCGTGACGGCCGATCGGATTCGCATAGCCGAGCGCACCGGCGCGCAAGCCGTGGCGATGATCGGGCGGGACCTGAGTCCCGCGACCATCCTGACGCCGAAAGCGATCGAAAACGCGTTGCGGGTGCTGCTCGCGATCGGCGGTTCGACCAACGGCATCATTCACCTGACCGCGATTGCCGGCCGGCTCGGCATTCGCATCGACCTTGCGCGGCTCGATCAAATGGCGCGCGAAACGCCGGTACTGGTCGATTTGAAACCGTCAGGACAGCACTACATGGAGGACCTGCATCGTGCCGGCGGTTTGACCACGGTCATGCGCGAGCTGAAAGGTTTGCTGCATCTGGATGCCCTTACCGTGACCGGCCGTACGCTCGGCGAAGAGCTGGACGCCGCTCCTGCGAGCTTTCCTCAATCCGTAGTCCGCCCGTTTGACCGCCCGATATTTCCGCAAGGCGGTATTGCGGTGTTGCGTGGCAATCTCGCGCCGGGTGGCGCGATCATCAAGCAGTCAGCGGCGAGCGCCAGCCTGATGGAGCATGAAGGCCGGGCCGTCGTCTTCGAGGACGCGGAGGATCTGGCTCGCCGTATCGACGATCCGGAACTGGACGTGGAAGTGAACGACGTACTCGTGCTCAAGCGGATCGGCCCGGTCGGCGCGCCCGGGATGCCGGAAGCGGGCTACATTCCGATCCCGCGCAAGCTCGGCCGCCTGGGCGTCAAGGACATGGTGCGTATTTCGGATGGCCGCATGAGCGGTACGGCGTCAGGTACGGTGGTTCTGCACGTGACGCCTGAAGCGGCGATCGGCGGTCCGCTCGCGATCGTTCAAACCGGCGACCGGATTCGCCTGAGCGTGGCAGAACGGTCAATCGAACTTGCCCTCGGCGACGAGGAAATTGCAGCGCGTCTCGCCGCATTGCCCGCGCGCGAGGTGAATCCTGACGAGCGGGGTTATCGCAAGCTTTTCCTGACCACGATCACTCAGGCCGACGAGGGCTGCGACTTTGATTTCCTGAAAGCGACCCGCATCACCGCGACCGTTCCCGGCGATGGAAACAAGGCTTGACGGTCACATTTTCGTATAGGCTCGCGACTTAGATCATTTTGCGGACCCTTTTATGAGCAACGCTGCCAAGCCCAAACGCTCCGATTCACCCGCCGCGAAGACGGTCGAGCGCGACCGCAATATCGACGAGACGATGAGCCGCGTCTCCGACGAACTCGAGGAGCAGATCGTCCTTGGCGTTCTGCATCCGCGCGAACGGCTCGTGGAAGACGACTTGTGCGAGCGCTTCAACCTGAAACGCCACGTCGCGCGGCAGGTGCTGGCGGAGGTGGAGCGGCGCGGCCTGGTGGAGCGCCGCAAGAATGTAGGCGCGCTGGTCAAGTCGTACACACCGCGGGAGGTCACTGAACTGTATGCGTTACGTGAGCTCCTTGAAGCCGACGCCGCGCGGCGCATCGTTTTTCCGGTCAGTAGCGAGGCGCTCGAGGTGTTGACTGCAATTCAGGCTGAGCACGACGAAGCGGCCGGTGCTGGCGATTTGCGGCGCGTGTTCCGCGCGAACATGGCGTTTCACCATGCGTTCTTTGCATTGTCGGAAAGCCAGGTCCTGACTGAGGCGATTCGCGAGTATGAACGCCGCACGCATGCCATCCGTTCGGTATCGATCGTATTTCCTCAGTACCTGGAAAAGGCTCGAGCCGAGCATCACCAGATGATCGAGGCGCTTCGGACAGGCGACCGGGAATCGTTGATCAGGTTATGCCGGGAGCACCTGGTGCCATCGCGCGATGCGTATCTTGAAGCTCACCACCGCCGCTCGTTCGGCTACGCCGCACAGAAAAACCAAACCGACTAACCGCATTTACCTGAATCACAGGGAGGGTAGTAATGACTCGAGTACTGATTACCGGCGCGGCCGGTCACATTGGACGCGTGCTCCGTGCCGGTTTCCAGGGCCACTATGCATTGCGCCTTGCCGACATCGCGCCGCAGGCCGAGGCACGGGCAGGCGAGGAGATCGTGACCGCGGACATCACGCGGCTGGCGGATCTTGTGCCGATCATGGAAGGTGTCGACGTCGTCGTGCATCTGGCCGGGATTCCCGACGAGGATCGCTGGGAGCGCATCCGCGATATGAACATTGAAGGCTGCTACAACGTGTTCGAAGCCGCGCGGCAAGCGGGGGTCAAACGCGTGGTGTTTGCGAGTTCCAACCATGCCGTGGGTTTTCATCGTCGCGACCGGATGATCGATAACACGGTCGAGCCGCGCCCGGATAGCCGCTACGGCGTCTCCAAGGTGTTCGGCGAAGCGCTTGGCCGGATGTACGCCGACAAGCACGGCATGTCGGTCGCGTGCATCCGGATCGGCTCGTTTCGCCCCGACGACCAGCCGAGCGCACCGCGGCATCTTTTCACCTGGATCAGCCATCGCGACATGGTGCAGGTGACGCGTCGCTGTATCGACTACCCGGATTTTCACTTCGCGGTTGTCTACGGCGTATCCGCTAACGCGCGCAATCGCTGGGACAACGCCAATGTGCGCTATCTCGGGTTCGTGCCGGAAGACGATGCCGAACTGCGCGCGGCCGAGATTGCGGCGACGGGAAAGGCGGAAGATGCGCGTGAAGCGCTGTTTCACGGCGGTTTCGGGTGCCTGGTCGAATTCGACGGCGATCCGCTCC
The DNA here is from genome assembly GCF_001544555.2 of Caballeronia udeis. Classification (GTDB taxonomy): domain Bacteria; phylum Pseudomonadota; class Gammaproteobacteria; order Burkholderiales; family Burkholderiaceae; genus Caballeronia; species Caballeronia udeis. The sequence goes on from NZ_FCOK02000102.1 coordinate 13,075, forward strand.
GGATCGATTGAGTGTGGCAGTCCATCGTCGGGAAGAGTGCGTCGCGTTATAGTATGCGGTCGTGAAGACATCCTTCATGACCCTACGACGAGAAACAGGTGGACGTTGAACACAGAATTAAAAAAGAGAGCGCCGCGCCGCAAGTCCAATGCGGTTTCCGTCATGGACGTAGCGCGTGCTGCCGGAGTATCCACGGCGACCGTATCGCGCGTCCTGAACGGCAACGGCACGGTCGCTCCTGCATTGCAGGACCGGGTACGCGAGATCGCGCAAAATCTTGGCTATACACCCCATGCCGCCGCGCGCGCGCTCGCCTCCCAGCGCTCGAAGACGATCGGCGCGGTGATCCCTTCGCTTGAGAACCAGAACTTTGCACTTGGCGTGTTTGCGCTTCAAAAACGTATCGGTGAAGCGGGTTATACGCTGCTGCTGGCATGTTCGTACTACGACCAGGAAGACGAACTCAAACAAGTCCGTGCGCTGATCGCCGATGGCATCGCCGGGCTGATGCTGGTGGGGCGCAGTCATTCTCCAGCACTTTACGAACTGCTCGAGAAGGAGCGGATACCACTGGTGAACGGCTGGACCGTCGATCAACATCATCCGTATGTAGGCTTCGACAACGTCGCGGTCGGGCGGCGGATCGCGGAATATCTGCTCGATCTCGGGCACGTGCATTTCGGCATGATCACGCAGATGACCCAGTACAGCGATCGCGCGGCCGATCGCATCATGGGCGTGCGCACGGCGTTACGCGCACGTGGGCTCGAGTTGCGTCACGAGCACCTGATCGAAATGCCGCACAAGATCATAGAAGGCCAGATGGCAATGCGCGCGCTGATGCAGGGTCCGGTCCGGCCGACTGCCGTGATCTGTGGTACGGATCTGCTTGCCGTGGGGGCACTTGCCGAAGCGCACGAGGCTGGCATCGACGTTCCGGGCGAACTGTCGATTGCCGGTATCAACGATATCGAATTTTCGAGCTTTACCACGCCACCACTGACCACCATGCGTCTGGCCGCCGATGAGATCGGCACACGAAGCGCCGAGTACCTGCTCGCGCATATAGAAGGACGGCCGGTCAGTTCTCAGAACATCGTGCCCACCGACCTGATCGTGCGTGGCACGACGGGCCGTCCTCCCGGCCAGGGTTAAGCCGGACTCGCGATTATTTGGCGAACAGCGACGCCATGTTGGCGAACGCCTTGAACTCCACGGCATTACCCGACGGATCGAGGAAGAACATGGTCGCCTGTTCCCCTACCTCGCCTTTGAAGCGAATATGCGGCTCGATCACAAACTTCGTTTTGGCGCCGCGAAGCTTGTCTGCGGCCGCTTCCCACTGCTCCATGGAAAGCACTGCGCCGAAATGGCGAACCGGGACATTGTCGCCATTCACTGCGCCCTCCGTCTGGAATTTTTTCCTGTTAAATTAATAAGGTATCCATATCTATAAGAAAAATCTCCGCTACCCCATCTATTTGTTTATCAGAGACGCGCCTCGGTCGGCCTTTGCAGCGCTACCTGCCTAACAGGTCGGGTCAAACTCTTTTGTCAGAAGTTACCGGCCCGGATCAGCCTCAACTGCGTTCGTGTCGTCGGGCAAAGCGGGGCAGCGCGCATGTCGTATGCTCGATTCATTTTGCGGCGAATGCTGTCTTGCATGGGGTCGGGTTTCAGCGCCCGGAGTCATCGAATGGAAGCCTCCAAACAGTGATGTTCGGCACATTGTCATCGACTGCGGCAAAGCGCACGAAATCGTTCCGCGTCTGCGAAAACGCAAGTCCAAATGCGCCACCCGGCGCTGGATCCACAGAAAGTTGGGCGACGAAGCGACCTTGCGGTGTGAATTCGACGATCTCGCTCGGCTGCTTCGAGTCGGCATTGACCGCGTCGCCGTTCGCCGTGAACAGATCGCCGTTCGGTCCGAGCACCAGCCCGAGCGGGCCATGCAAATGCGTGTTGTCCGCGTAAATCAGGACACCTTTGCCACCATCGTGCTGGGTGTTCCCGGCGCCGAAGAGGGCGAAGACGGCGTTGTCGGCGGTAGAAGCGACATAGAGCACGTCTCGTTGCGGGTCATATGCCAGTCCGGTTGGACCTACGACGAGAGCCGCGGGATCGCTGCGAAACGAGTAGCCGGATGCGATCTGCGTTGCGCCTTTGATCTGCACGCCGTCCTCGCTGACCGAAACGTCGAGCCGCACGACCGTTCCGTTGAGCACATTCGATACGAACACCTTCGCCTGGCTGCCCTGGTCGAAGATGGCGAGGTCCCACGGGCCGTCGATCTTTGCCATCGCGGGTGTCCACTGCGCAACGATGTCGCCCGTCCGGTTCAGGACGAGCAGCGAGCCTGCCTTGACCGTCGCGGAGGTGCCATCGGCGGTAGGCACGTTGCCGACCAGCACAAAGCCGGCCCTGAGCACGCCTAGTGCGGTGCTCAAGCCAAGGCCGGCACCCCCTTGAAAGAACACAACTGGCTTGCTGTTGGGGACGATCTTGACGATCGTACTGCCGGTACCTTGCAGGTTGGCTTGATTGTTGAAGTTGGATACCAGTAGGTCGCCTGGACCGATCGTTCCGAAGCGCGGAAAGCGCTCAGGGACGAATGCGACACCGTAAGGGTTGGAATCGCCATTGGGCGGGACCGTCGAGGACGTCACCGAAGAAGGTGGCAAGAGCGGCGTGAGGTCGCCGCCCGCGCTGGCGGCTTGAGGCAGCAGCGAAAGGCCCGCACCGCATAGTACAGACAGCAACAGGCGTTTGAACACGCTGCGTGTGCGACGCGATGTGTCATATCGAATCCTGAATGGCATGCAGCCGATGTTTTCTGCTACGTATGCGATGGGTTTCATGACAGGGGCTCCAAATGAACCGCAGGACGCGCACCTTTCCGCTCACGGTACGCGTGGACGCGCCGGTCGACGCAATCGAACAGTCAACTGGCGAACCAGACGCTGGTAGGGCGTGCGTAGTAAACGCTTGAGAAGAGAAAATATTCCAGGGCGACAGCCGAAATCGGAGTGGGTGTACGCGCCTGTTGCGTAAAGTGTCTGACAAGATGCAGCGCGTGACTGAGCTGCTGCTTAAGGCGGCATCCGGTTGACGGGATCGCGGACCTTGAGTCTCTCTACAATCCGCCGTGGCCCGCTGTTCCCGCGCATGGCCCACCGCTTTGTTCTAACGGCGAAGGGGGTAAATGCGTATCGTCAAAGTCTTCGATGGTCATGTCATTTCAAATGACGCGTGCCAGAGTGACGCGACGCTGAAACAGGCTCGCCAAAGCGGTCCTGTCTGGCTTGCGCTGCCAATGTTGTGGTCGCGAGCCGCTGAGTCATACGCGTCGTCGCGGTGCTCAGGTTCTTCGAATTCCATTTCGTGCTCGCCATGCGGCAATCGCCCGACAGCTTTGAACGCGTGCGGCTCAGGAATATCTCGTTTTGATTCCAGATAGCAGTCGTGGTCCCGCCAATTCGGATACCCGCCGGGCACCGTCTGGCACCAGCGAAGTTTCTTTACTCGGGCGACCAACATAGATTTCGCCGCCTTCTCCGTCAAGTCACCCTTGCGAAAGCAATTCATCTACGAGTTCAATCCAGTGTCGCACTGGCGTTTTCCCTGCGCCGTCTAGATGAACCTGACAGCCGATGTTTGCCGTCGCGATCACGTCAGGCTTGCCGCTCTCCAGGGCCGCCATCTTGTTGTCACGCAGACTTCGCGCAAGCGCGGGTTGCGTCATCGAATACGTGCCGGCCGAACCGCAGCACAAGTGCGAATCGGGCACGCCGGACAGATCGAAGCCGAGGCGCTGCAGTACGCTTTCAACGACGCCGCCGAGCTTTTGTGCATGCTGCAGCGTGCAGGGACAATGGAACGCGACGCGTTGAGATGCGTTCCGCTGCAATGTGTCGAGTGGTTCGGCCGCCAGCACTTCGACCAGATCGCGCGCCAGCGCGCTAACGCGTGCCGCTTTCGTTGCATATGCCGGGTCGTCGCGCAGCAGATGTCCATATTCCTTCACGAAAGCACCACAGCCGCTGGCAGTCTGCACAATCGCTTCGGCGCCGGATTCGATAGTCGGCCACCATGCGTCGATGTTGCGGCGGGCCCGCGCGAGCCCGGCGTTCTGTGCGTTCAGATGGTAGTCCGTCGCACCACAGCATCCGGCGTTGCCTACCGCGGTCACGCTGATGCCGAGGCGATCCAGCACACGCGCCGCAGCCGCGTTCGTATTCGGCGAAAGCGACGGCTGTACACACCCTTCAAGCATTAGCACACGGCGCGCATGGCGGGGTGCGGGACGCGGCTTCGCGGCTGGGGCGCGCGCTGGTATCTTGTCTTTCAGAGCCTCTGGCAGCAGCGGGCGCACCGTGCGTCCGGCTTTCAATAGCGCGTCGAATATCACTGGCCGCGGGATCACGGCACGCAAGCCGTTGCGCATCAGACGCTGGCCGAGCGGGCGCTCGACGCGTCGTTCGAGTTCCGCGCGTCCAATGTCGAGCAGGCGGTGATAGGTGACACCGGACGGGCACGTCGTTTCGCAGTTACGGCAAGTCAGGCCGCGATCGAGATGTAGCTGGGTCTTGTCGCTGACCGGCTGGCCCTCCAGCAACTGCTTGATCAGGTAGATTCGCCCACGCGGTCCGTCGAGTTCGTTGCCAAGCAGTTGATAGGTCGGGCAGGTCGCGTTGCAGAAGCCGCAGTGCACGCACGAGCGCAAGATGCGTTCTGCTTCCTCTGCGCCGGGTAGCGTTTTCGCGTGTTGGTCGAGATTCGTCTGCATGGTGGCGGTCGTATCAAAGTTCAGCGTAAAGACGTCCGGGATTCAGGACGTTATTGGGATCGAGCCGATGTTTCAGTTGGCGGTGGTAACGCAGCAACGAGGCGGGTAGCGGCTGAATGGATGCGCCTCCCGGCGAAGGCGCGAAGCACGTCGCATGGCCCCCGGCCGACTGCGCGATCCGGCGGATCGCCGCCTCGGATGCTTCGCTTTTTAGCCAACGCTGCGCGCCCGCCCAGTCGAGCAAAACCGTGCCCGGCAATGTCATCAGTGGCGTCGCGTTTGGCAGAGACAATCGCCACAACGGACGCGGATCGTCGAAGAACGCCAAACGATATTCGCGGAGCATGTCCCAGAACGCGCAGTCGATTTCAGTGCCGCCGATCCTCTCCGCGGCCGATTGCACCGAGCCGCTGCCACCTTCGAGACGCACGTGCAAATGGCCGTCCGTGTAGCAGGCGCCCGTGATGGGTAGTGAAGCCTTGCGCCATCTGGACAATTCGCGCAGCGCATCGACGTCGCCGATATCGAGTGCGAAGCTGCGCTGCTGGCGCGGCTTGGGCAATACCTTTAGCGACACCTCCGTGATAACGCCAAGGCAACCGAAGCTACCTGCGAGCAGTCGTGAAAAGTCGTAACCCGCCACATTTTTCATTACCTGGCCGCCGAACCGAAGGTGATCGCCGTTGCCGGTAATCACGCGGCAGCCGAGCACGAAATCGCGCACGGAGCCGGCCCACGGCCGGCGCGGTCCGGACAGGCCGCTCGCGATCGCACCGCCGAGCGTCGCAGCACGGCCGAACGTTGGCGGCTCGCACGGCAGCATCTGCCCAGCGGCGTCGAGCGCTGAATTCAGCTCCGCGAGCGGCGTGCCGGCGCGAGCGGTGATCACGAGATCGGTCGGATCGTATGCGACGATGCCGCGATGCGAGCGAGTGTCGAGTTCTTCGCCGTTGATTGCGCGGCCCAGAAACCGCTTGCTGTCACCGCCACGAATGCGCAGCGGCGTGTGATTTGCAATCGCGCGACGCACCTGCGCAACGAGGCGCTCGCTGTCGTCCAGCGAGTCGAAGTCATTTCGCATCAGAAGCGCTCCAGCTCGGGAAACGGCAGCTTGCCGTGATGAATGTGCATCGAGCCGAATTCAGCGCAACGATGCAAGGTTGGAATGTTCTTGCCGGGATTGAGCAGGCCGTCCGGGTCGAAGGCCGCTTTCAGCGCATGGAACAGTGTGAGCTCGGCGCTGTTGAACTGCGCACACATCTGGTTGATCTTCTCGCGGCCCACACCGTGTTCGCCGGTGATGCTGCCGCCAACCTCGACGCACAATTCGAGAATGCGCGCGCCTAGCGCTTCTGCGCGTTCCATCTCGCCCGGCGCGTTCGCGTCAAACAGGATCAGCGGATGCATGTTGCCGTCGCCGGCATGAAACACATTCGCGACGCGCAGGCCGAATTCCGCCGACAGGCTCTCGATGCCACGAAGCACTCGGGCCAGTTCGCGGCGTGGAATCGTGCCGTCCATGCAGTAGTAGTCCGGCGAAATGCGCCCCACGGCTGGAAACGCATTCTTCCGGCCCGCCCAGAAGCGTTGCCGCTCGGCTTCGTCTTTCGCAATCCGAATATCAGTCGCGCCCGTTGCCTGCAGCAACGCAACGACGCGATCGCAGTCCTCCTGCACGTCGGCCTCAGCGCCGTCCAGTTCGCACAGCAGGATCGCTTCGGCGTCAACCGGATAGCCGGCGTGGATGAAGTCTTCGGCGGCACGGATCGCGAGGTTGTCCATCATTTCGAGACCGCCGGGGATCACGCCCGCGCCGATGATCTGCGCAACAGCATTGCCTGCTTTTTCAACGTCGTCAAAACTGGCGAGCAGCACCTTCGCGCTTTGTGGTTTCGTCAGCAGCTTGACAGTGATTTCGGTGACGATGCCGAGCATTCCCTCCGAGCCGGTCAACAGCGCAAGCAGATCAAAGCCGGGACAATCGAAGGCTTCCGAGCCGAGAGTCAGAGGTTCGCCATCTATGGTCAGCACTTCGATCTTCAGAATGTTATGCACGGTCAAACCGTACTTCAGACAATGTACGCCGCCCGCATTCTCAGCAACATTACCGCCGATCGAGCAGGCGATCTGCGACGACGGATCGGGGGCGTAGTACAGGCCGTGAACCGCGGCTGCCTGCGTAATTGCGAGATTTCGCACACCAGGTTGGACGCGCGCTATGCCAGCTTCCGGGTCGATGTGCAGGATGCGATTGAAGCGCGCCATCACTAACAGGATGCCTTTTTCGAGTGGCAAAGCGCCGCCTGACAGACCCGTGCCTGCACCGCGGGCGACGACCGGCACTTTGCGCGCCGACGCGAACTTCAGCAGCGCTTGCACCTGTTCGATCGTGTCCGGCAGGGCGACTAGCATGGGCGTCGTGCGATACGCGGACAGGCCGTCGCATTCGTACGGGTGGAGATCTTCTGGGTCGTGCAGGAGGTGCATGCCGGGCAACAGTCGCTGCAGGTCGGCGACAAGCGTTGCCTTGTCGTGCGTTGGCAGGGCGCCGTCAATCCGCTCGTCGTAGGCGAAAGTCATTGAGCGTCTCCGTTGCGACACGTTGAGCGATACCGCTTCTGCGCCGCGTTATGTCGGGGTAGCACCGATTATTCCGGGTTCGTCAGACCGAGTCCATCGATGATCCAAGTGGTCCTACCAGTTTTATTGGGTGACTATGAGGAGAGAATCTGAAAGAATGCCAAGGTAAAAGGTTGAAATGGCAACTGAGGATCGGCGTCGCGAGACTAGTTTTAAAGTGGTCATACCAGTGGAAGTGGATATGGACGATACCGGATTGCAATCCAGCCGGCAGATCGCCGACGTGGTGGCTGAGCGCATCGAGCGTTTGATTGTCGACGGGGTGTTGCGATCGGGGCAGGCACTGCCGTCGGAGCGTCGGTTGACGGGTAAGCTTGGCGTGTCGAGAACAGCGCTGCGCGAAGGGCTGAAGCTGCTGCGCGCCCGGGGCATCATCGATACATCACACGGCAAAGGTTCGTTCGTTGCGAATTTGACGGCACAGCCGCCGCAGTCACCGTTGATGCATCTCCTCGGTTCACAGCCGCGGACACTGTATGACCTGTTCGAAGTGCGCGGCATGCTGGAAGCGGAGTCGGCACGGCTTGCGGCATTGCGGGGCACGCCGGCGGACTTTGTGCTGATCACCCGCCGCTACGAGGAGATGCTGGCGGCGCAGAGCACGGACAGCGATCCGGTCACGCACGCACGTCTCGATCATGCGTTTCACCTCTCGATCTGCGAGGCGTCACACAATCCCGTTCTGGTTCACACGCTGCGGTCGTTGACCGAATTGCTGCTCAGCTCGGTGTTCGCATCGGTCAATAATCTGTACCACCGGCAACCCCATCGGCAGCGAATAGACCGTCAGCACGCCCGGCTCTACAACGCCGTCATCGGAAAGCTGCCCGAGCAGGCGTACAAGGCGGCACGCGACCACATCAACAGTGTGCGTGAAAGTCTTTATGACATTGAGCAGGAAGAGCAGCGGCTGGTGCGCGCTACGCTCCGACTTGAAGGCTGGAAATAGTCGTGACTCAGCGATATGGCGAGTCCTTATCCAAAACGCGTTCAGCTACACGCCGCGTCTGCGTCATAGGTTGGAGCGGGGCCGGGATTGTGTGTGTTCGGTGTGCGTTGAGCGACTGACCGACAACGGCTCTGGCAGTGCATCGGACAAGACAAGATAGGGGGCCTGAACCGAATCATCAGCTCAAGTTGGGAGGTGCCCAGAGGTGGATGGGCGCACCCACGGCCTCTCTTGCCGGTTTGGTACACTTAATCACAGGGGTGTTAATAGTTTAATTCGGGGCAGCAGGTTCCAAGGGTCTTCTTATGGTGAGTTTGAAACAGGTCGCCGCGCTTGCGGGAGTGTCTTCGTCTACTGTTTCACGCGCGATGGTCGCCCCGGAGCGGCTGCATCCCAAGACGTTGAAGAAAGTCAAAGAGGCGATCGCCTCGCTTGACTATGTTCCATTTGCGCCCGCGAGGGTATTGCGCTCGGGTCGCTCCCGAACAATCGGTATAGTCGCTCCGACATTAATGAACGAGCTATACGCGCGAGCTGTCGATACCCTGGAGAGCGAATTTTTACAGTTTGGATATACGGGGCTGTTAACCTGTCATCGCGACAGTCGGGATCTGGAGCTGAGCATTGTCCGGGCACTCATAGAGCGCGGGGTTGACGGTCTTGCGCTGATTGGCACAAGCCATCACCCCGATTTGCTGACTATGGTGCGCAAACTAAAACTTCCCTACGTGCTGATGTGGGCTATCGACCGGGAAGGTGTTCATCCGACTGTCGGTTACGATAACCAACACGCGATGGGACGCGTTACCGAACATCTGGTTAGTCTTGGACATGTTCGGTTCGGAGTACTGCCGGGACCCTTAGCGACTCAACAGCTAGCCGCGGTAAGGCTTTCAGGGATACGCGAGGGGCTGGCGCGACACGGGATTGCGTTGCGTCCAGAAGCCGTCGTAGCTACGCCGCACGACAGCGAATCGGTTCGCGCCGCGACTCGCCACTTGCTGTCCCAGGTCAATGCCCCCACAGCGCTTATTTGTAACAACGACCGTATAGCAGCTTCCGCCATCGCTGAATGCAGGTCGATGGGAATATCGGTTCCGCACAGGGTTTCTATAACAGGGTTCGGTGACTGGGAACTAGCCACGCTTGGATCACCCTCACTTACCACTGTGCACTCAGACGCGGTCAGGATTGGAAATCTGAGTGCAAAAAACCTGCTGGAGCAGATTAACCATTGCGGCGATCCGGTACCTAAGCAGGAAGAGTTCGAGGCGAAACTCATTGTGCGGGAGAGCACTTCAAATCCGCCTGACGAATGACCGAATCCAGCCGAGCCTGCATGCCTTTTCTGCCGAACTGTCTGGATGCCTGTTCAGGCTTGCAGCATGCGACGTGAGCTGGCTGTCGGTGTTGCCCGTCCAGCATTAGCGTCGAATGCCCCCTTGGCGCGCCAGCGAGATTGGCTTGCCAGGGCTGCAGGCGTGAATCGCGATGCGAACCGCCGTTGACCCCGCTTAGGGCGCCTATCCCGACCCAGTAGTGCCTTTAGGTGGCGACGTCCGCCAAAGGCGGGTTTCATGGCCAGCGAAGCGAGCTATGAGCATGCGGTGCGATCACGCAACTGCCGTGCGTGTTTGTGGCATTGACGCTGGGCGCACAGAATACTGCGTTTTTTTGCACGGGCCGTGACGGCCTGTCAGTTTGTATCCTCGTAACGTCCCCTTTGATTTGCTTGGCAAATCATTCCCGCTGCACTTTCCCGCGAACCCGTCGTCTTTCACCGGCCAGATCCCGGCTACTTCCGCTCTCCTCAGATCGGCAGTGCTCTGCTGCTCCTGCACGGCGATATCGCGTAAACCCTGTGGATCGACTCATTGACATCCCGTTCGCTCGTCAACTACGATAATGACAACGATTGCAAAATCGTAAGTGCATGAAAAATATATGTATTATTCATGTTAGAGAAATCGATAGCAAATTGATCAAATTTCCCTTGGAGACAAGCATGCAAGATCGGCGACGCAAGTTTTACGGTTGGGGCTACGAAGGGGACGAGGTATCTGGCGAAGAGATCGCCGAGTTCGAGAAAGCGTGGACGCGGCTGCTCGGGGTGACGGATTTTGAGCCGGTACCGTTCCCGACAGAAGATTCGATCAAGTTGCGCGCACCGCGTGTATCTGTCCCTGAGTCGCTAAAGTCAATTTGTTCGACGGGACAGCATGATCGGCTGTACCACACGTACGGCGCGTCGACTGTTGATGTCGCGCGAGCAATCCGTGGAGAATTCAAAAATCCGCCGGACGTCGTTGCGTATCCCCGAACTGAAGATGACATCGTCAGCCTCTACCGGTGGTGCGAAGATGCCAGCCTTGCAGCTATCCCTTATGGCGGTGGAACCAGCGTCGTCGGTGGAGTTAACCCTCCCACGCATGACCGGTATCGGGGAACCGTGTCGATTGACATGAAGTATTTCGATCGGGTTCTGGAAGTTGACCTGAAGTCTCAGGCTGCGCGGATTCAGGCAGGAGTGCTTGGCCCCCACCTTGAGCAACAACTCAAGCCGACGGGTCTCACTTTGCGGTTCTTTCTCCAGGCATGGGAGTTCTCTTCGCTCGGTGGATGGATCGCGACGCGTGCAGCGGGGCATTTCTCCACCGTGTATACGCAAATCGACGACCACATCGAAAGCCTTAAGGTGGTAACGCCTGCCGGCAACGTTGAATCCAGGCGCTTCCCGATCTCGGGAGCAGGACCAAACCCGGACCGGATGTTTCTCGGATCAGAAGGAGCGTTGGGCATCATCACGGAGGCGTGGGTAAAGCTCCATCGACGCCCGACTTATCGCAAGATGACCAGCGTGCGTTTTGCGAGGTATGGCGACGCGGTAGAAGCGGTACGTGTCATTTCGCAGTCCGGGCTTAATCCAGCCAGTGCACGGCTTGTTGAACGCGAGGAAGCCGCGTATACGGGGTCAAGCGACGGAACTTACGACATCCTTGTGCTGGGCTTCGAATCGGCAGACCACCCGGTCGATGCGTGGATGAATCGGGCACTGGAAATCTGTGGTGACTTTGGTGGCAGCTGGGACGACGCCAAGCTGCAGGGCGACGCCGCGACGGCCGACTCGGGAGCCAAAAGTTGGAGAGACAAATTTCTCCGAGGCCCGGCGTTGCGCGAACACGCGATCGCGCGAGGTGTTATGCGGGAAACAATGGAGACCGCAATTACCTGGGATCGTTTCGCACAACTGCACAAACACGTCAAGGCGGAAACGCATCGCGCCATCCGCGAAGTGACTGGCAGACCCGGTTCAGTGACGTGTCGGTTCACGCACATCTACCCGGATGGCCCGGCGCCTTATTTCACCTGGTTTGCATATGGCGACAAAGCCCGCATCCCTGAGCAGTACATGGCGATCAAGGCGATTGCTGAACAATCAATGGTTGACGCCGGCGGCACCGTTACTCACCACCACGCCTTGGGTCGAGATCATCGCCCGTGGTACGACAAGGAACGCCCTGAACTCTTCTGCACAGCCTTGAAGGCCACGAAGAAGGCACTCGATCCGCATTCCATCTTGAACCCAGGGGTGCTTTTCGACCCGTCGTAACGCGAGCAAACGCAGAAGGAGTTGTGATGGCTGGAGTTCTTTCAGGCATTAAGGTGCTCGACTTGAGTCGCATTTTGGCCGGACCGTGGTGCACGCAACTGCTCGCGGATCTTGGTGCCGATGTTGTCAAAATCGAGAGGCCAGGCACTGGTGACGATACGCGAGCGTGGGGGCCTCCTTTTGCGGAAGGCTTGGACGGAGCGCCTAGCGCGGAGTCTGCTTACTTTTTAGCGGCGAACCGCGGGAAGCGTTCTGTCGCGGTCGACTTCAGTACTGCTGCGGGACAAGAAATCGTCCGTACGCTGGCGAAATCCACCGATGTCGTCGTCGAGAACCTGAAATACGGCGACATGCGTCGATACGGTCTGGATTATGAAAGCCTCAGAATTTTGAATCCTGGGCTGATTTACTGCTCGATTACCGGTTTCGGGCAGACTGGTCCATATCGAGAGCGGGCGGGATACGATTTTGTCATTCAGGCGATGGGGGGCCTGATGAGCATTACCGGTGAGAGCGATGACAGGTCCGGCGGCGGCCCTCAGAAGTGTGGCGTACCTATTGCAGACATGATGACCGGCATGTATGCGACTGTTGCCATCCTGGGCGCCTTGCATGAACGCCAGACCAGCAACTCAGGGCAGTATATCGATATGAGCTTGCTCGATACGCAGGTCGGATGGCTGGCTAATCACGGACTCAACTACATGGTGTCTGGAAAACCTCCGAAACGTTGGGGCAACGCCCATCCGAACCTTTGCCCGTATCAGTCTTTTCCGGCGAGTGATGGCCATTTGATCGTGGCCGTCGGCAATGACCGGCAATTCCGGGCGTTGTGTCGGGTTTTGTCGATGCCGTCCATTGGCATCGACTCTCGGTTTGCGACTAACAGCGCCAGACTCGCAAATCGCGATAGCCTGGTAGACCAGATTGAGCAATGCCTTCGCACAAAAAGCCGGGACGAATGGCTGTCGGCGCTTGAAGAGGCAGGGGTGCCGGCTGGGCCGATCAACACAGTCGCGCAAGCTCTCGAGGAACCGCATGTAGTCAGTCGCGGTATGGTCTTTTCGATGGAACACGGAATAGGTGTGTGCGTACCGCAAATTGCAAACCCCATCAAGTTTTCACGGACCGGAATCGAGTATCTTCGCCCGCCGCCAATTCTCGGTGAGCACACCTCAGAGATTCTTGAGTCTATCGGGTTGACGCAGAAAAATCTCGAGGAGTTGCACGCGTCTGGGGTGATTCACGGGCGGGACCGGTATCCCATCGATGCTGGTTAGGCCGTAATCGATACAGGGTCCGGTTCCCAAATTCCCTAAATATGCGAGACAGACAGCGAGCACATTGATTCCGTGCCTGCTGTTGCTGACCAACGGCGTTTACTGCGGAAAATACCGCAGGTCGTTAGGTGAGGCGCAGGGCTTCTGACAAGGTGAAAGCGGAGTAGTCAAAAGCCGAAATAACGCTCGCCATACTGATATGCAGGAGACAAGTATGCGTCAATTTGATCTGGCTGACACTTCAATAATAGTAGGAATACTTATTATTTACCTATCGGCAACCATCTGGCTTACTGTGAGGTTACGAAGCAAGAATGCAGGGGACTTCATGGTTGCCGCGCGGTCGATGCCGGCAGTCGTGGTTGGGATTCTGATGATGTCGGAGTTCGTCGGCGCAAAATCGACGATCGGAACTGCTCAGTCTGCGTTTGAATCAGGTCTGGCTGCAGCATGGGCGGTACTGAGCGCTGCAATCGGTTTTCCGTTGTTCGGGGTGTTCCTCGCAAGGAAGCTCTACGCTTCAGGTGAATTTACAATCTCTGGAGCAATTGCCCGAAAGTATGGTCGCTCGACGCAGGTGACCGTTTCCCTGATCATGATTTATGCGCTCCTGCTTGTGAACGTCGGCTATTACGTAAGCGGCGCTGCAGCAATCTCGAGCGTCCTGCATATTTCGCTTCTTTCGGCGGCAGTGATCACCGCCATGGTCAGTACCTTCTATTGCGCGATAGGCGGTATGAAAAGTATGGCGTATGTATCGGTAGTGCACACGACCATAAAATACATTGGCGTTTTCATTGTTCTCGGCGTCGCATTGACCATGACCCATGGAGTGAAACCAATGTTCATGCAGATGCCGCATGACTATTTCACGTGGAACGGGAAAATCGGCACCACAACGATTGGGGCGTGGATTATCGCTAACATGGGAGCGATATTCTCAACGCAATACATCATTCAGGCGGTGTCCTCCCTAAAGCGTCCGGAAAGTGTCAGGAGTTCGGCCTATATTGCGGCAATCCTTTGTGTACCCATTAGCATAGCGCTCGGCCTGATAGGTGTTGCCGCAAAATTTCTGTTCCCGGAAATAGGCAGTCTGTATGCTTTTCCAATATTTTTGGTACACATGAGCCCAGTCTTGGCGGGGATCGTCACGACATCGCTGGCGGCCTCTGTGTTCGTCGGCGTGAGCAGCGTGGGACTGGCCATATCCTCTTTGATTGTGCGCGACTTCTACGTTCCTGCACGGCATCCCACGCCAGAGGCGGAATTCAGAATGTCGCGTCTGCTGTCTATCCCGATAGGCTTTGTGCCGCTGATCTTTGTGCTTTTCTTCCCAGAGGTATTGCATCTCTCATTCTTCACCCGAGCACTAAGACTGTCGATTTCTGTTGTTGCTGTGATTGGATTTTACCTCCCGTTTTTCAGCAGTAACCGGGGGGCGACGTTGGGTCTGCTCGCCGCCGTGATAGCGACCACCGTCTGGTATCTATTCGGGGATCCGTACGGAATAGATAATATTTACGTTGCCTTCATAACCCCATTGGCAGTTATGTTTATTGATCGCCTAATTCTAAAGGGACGTCGTACAAAAGAGGAGGGGAAGTCAGTATCCAAAAGTGCGCTTCGAGGTTAGAACGCGCCCGGTTTTGTCCAAGTTTCCTAACACATTTACAAAGAATCATGACAATTTTTGAATTGAAAGAAAAGAAACCGTCCATCGCGCAGAGTGCTTACGTGAGCACCACCGCGACAATTATCGGAGATGTCCTTATTGCGGGTAACAGCAGTGTATGGCCGGGAGCGGTCATTAGAGGCGACAATGACAGGATTACCGTGGGACGAGGAAGCAACGTTCAGGATGGGGCTATCCTGCACGCGGATGCGAACCACCCTCTATCGGTCGGCGAGGGAGTTAGCATTGGACATGCCGCGGTTGTTCACGGATGTACGATTGGCAGTGGATCGCTAATCGGGATTCACGCTACGATCCTCAACGATGCAGTGATAGGGGCGAATTGTATTGTTGCCGCTGGAGCAGTAATTCCGGAGGGCAAGATGTTTCCCGACCGGTCGCTGATTCTGGGAGCTCCCGGAAAGGTGGTGCGGCAGCTAACCGACGGTGAAATCAAAGGCATACATGCCAACGCCGATGAATACGTATCCAAGGCGAGTATGTACGAAGCAGAGTTGTGGGAAAGGGCATAACATGCGAACCCATTGAAACAGGTAGCACGAGAACTGTGAATTTGAACGGAATGGAGTGTCAAAACTGCCTTCAAGGTACGACGGATGGCTGCGGGTCGCACGATTCGGAAGTTCGACGCAAGCTAGCTCTCCTGCGTTTCGACGCGAAGGGTAGTAGCGACATTGCCAAGCTAGCGGGTCCGATGAACCTGAGCCTGCACCGATTTTTGATGCGACCGCCGCAAGTACGGCGAGACAAAGGCCCAAGGCTTTTGAAATGTCTTTCTAAGCTTATGGCAACAATTTATCGTGGCGAGAAATAGTGCGGTAGCCGCACCGCACAATCACGTAAATCAACGACTTCGCGCTTGTCTTGCCGCAGTCCATACGTGTGACTCCACGAGAAGCAGGAGGCCTTGCCCGTCAAGGCGTCGCGGAAAGGCAGGTACCCGGCTCAATCGCTCTGTTGCGCGCTCGTGCGCTTCGCCCGTCGACTGCAAATGTCTTCGCATTGTCGAACACCTGTTTGATGACTAGGTGTACGGCGCCGCGTGTCATCGGATCCTGCTCTGTACAACGCGCCGAACCCAGCCTCAAGGTGCGTCGGTGGTCGACCTCGGCCATCGGCGCGCGGATGGTATGAATTTGAAAGCCTGAACGGGTAACGTTGCGAGTGACGCAGTTCAGCCTACTTATGCAAAACGCGAACAAGGGAAACCAATGTCCTACCGCACGACAATCGTCAGTACCATCGTCGCCATGGCATTCGCAAGCACCGCAGCGCTGGCTCAGGCTCCCGCGGCCAAGGTCACCCGTATCCGCGGCGACATTGTCTCGCTGAAAG
>NZ_FCOK02000103.1 GCF_001544555.2 Caballeronia udeis
GGCTACACCTAAACCCTAAAAATAGCCGAAACCCAATGCTAGCGGAGGTTTCGGCTAATTGATGGGGAAAAGTACGGGCTAGCTGGACCCATGCTTGCCGGCCGAACAGGTTTCCGTTCGAGTTGCCTAGGCCGCCATTTGCGGTATTGAGACCACTCTCGAGTTTGAAAGAAGCCTTGATTCCTCCCCCCAAATCTTCGATACCCGTCATGCCAAATCTCGATCCAAAAACCTGACCATCAATCATCGCGATCTGATGACCTCCGTCGCGGCCTGTCGATGGATTCAAGGTCTTGCTTGAATAAGACAATGCGTCATCGATGATCCCGTACAGCGTTACGCTGCTCTGCGCGTATGCGCAGCCTATCGATCCCGCGAACAACGCTGGCGCGACGGCGCTGCTCAGACCCATCCTTATGCGGTTGTTTCGCCTCACCCTCCGTCTCCTTTCTTGTCCCCTCTTTTATATAGTTATGCTATGTATAATAATTTAACGCGGTCGACACATCGATGGCACAACTCCGAAATTTGAAGAAGGGCTCGGCAGACAATGGAGACGTACAGGATCACGTGGGCAAGAATCGTGAAGGCGGAGCGCCCGCACGATTCTCGAATATCATCGATCTATGAACGCGTACAGTTCGAGAAGCTTTCCGTCTCGTGTAATCGCAATGTCGACGCCCGTTACGACCGTTCGATTGTTTTCAGGACCAAATCCCCAAGCGAGGCGCCCGATTCCATGCATGACGTCAACTGGTCCACGCTCAACAACCTCGAAATCGGGAAATCTTGCCTGTAACGTAGCGACCTTGCGGTTGATGGCGTCGAGTCCGACAATTCGGCCATCGGGATCGACGAAGCAGCCCTCCGGCAGCCAGATGGTTTCCAGTTCCTTCATGCGCGCAGCAGAATCTCGCTCGCCAAAAATGGCGAGCAGGTTTCGGCTCAGAAGCTCATTCACCGAGAACTGCATCGTGGACTCCTTTGAGTAATTGCGGATCAGGTTGAGCGATAGTGCGGCCGGCATACGATCCGTCGTGTTGAAGATTGCTGGACCGGTTAGTGTCGCGCGGCCAACGATACGGCGAAGCTGTCTTCCAGCAACAGGAGGCTTGCGATCTTCGTGCCGGCGAACGTGAGCACGATTGCAAACTCGCTATCGATCAATTTCCCAGTGGCTTTGATCCGCGAGTGCACGTGACCAAGAATGACCGCGCGATCGTCGCTTGCGAGAACCTCCTTGATATCGAAGCCGATGCCTTCGACCATCATTCGCGCATCTCGAACAAAATTCGAGACTGCCTCGCGCCCTGTCTTGCGCCCGATCCAGGGCAGCGCGCCTGGGTCGCCCGGAACATTCCAGTCGAGATCGGGTGTACACAACGACGCGATCTCATCAGGCGCCGCACCCGAGCGCAGTCTTTCAAGAAACTGCTGCGCGAGACGAAATTTTTCTTGCGAGCCCATCGTATCTCCTCCTGATGCCGCGCCCACATTCAGTTGAGCGCGGCGTCGAATGATCAGACCTGCGCGAGTCCGCCGTCGACGAACAGCTCGGCGCCCGTTACAAAACTGGCATCGTCGGATGCCAGGAAAGAGACCGCCTTGGCGATCTCGTCGGGAGTGCCAACCCTGCCAAGCGGAGTCGTCCCGGAGGCGTCCTTGGAATACGCGTCAATCTGCTCATCACTCATCCCGAGTTCGGTCTTGTAGGCAGGCGTGATGATGACTCCGGGGGCGACCACGTTGACGCGGATGTCACGGCCTTTGAGATCGTTTGCCCAGGAGCGCGTGAAGGCCCGCAAGGCCGCTTTGGTGGCGGCATAGACACTGAACGCGGGTATGCCCTTTACCGCTGCGATCGATCCTGTGATAACGATCGCACTACCCGCGCGCATGAATGGCAATGCGCTTTGGACTGTGAACAACGTGCCCTTCATGTTGATGCCGACATATTTGTCGAATTGTGCTTCGGTGATCTCGCCAAGGGGCACGAATTCGCCGCCGCCAGCATTGGCATAAAGGATGTCGATTCTTTGGTGAGCCTCCGACACGGTCTCCACAACGCGTTCAAGGTCGGCCGCAGAAGAGATGTCGCCGCGAATCGCGCGCGCGCCGTGGCCGATTTCCAATACTGCGGCATCCAGCTCCGCCTGACGTCGCCCGGTGATGAACACCGTGGCGCCTTCTAGCGCAAGGCGCTTGGCGGTGGCCAGACCAATTCCGGTGCTGCCGCCGGTCACAAGCGCAACCTTGCCCGCATGCTTGGTTGAATGAATGTTGTCGTAGAGTGAGGCTGTCATTTCAGGGTTCCTTTGCTACCTGCATGGACGAATGACCTCAGCTTACATTGCGTACACTTGTAGATAAATGCGTGTATTGTGGGCCTCTATGCACCTACGTGGATAATTGGAGGTGGTTCGATGGACCATTTGCAGGCAATTCGTGTTTTTGTCCGCGTTGTTGAGACAGGAGGATTTGGGCGGGCGGCCCTTTCTCTGAATATGCCCAACACCACGGCAAGCAAATGGGTCAAATCGCTGGAAACGCATCTTGGTGTAAAGCTGCTTGAGCGCAATACGCGGCGGGTCAGTGT
This sequence comes from Caballeronia udeis, assembly GCF_001544555.2. GTDB lineage: Bacteria > Pseudomonadota > Gammaproteobacteria > Burkholderiales > Burkholderiaceae > Caballeronia > Caballeronia udeis. The sequence continues at coordinate 2,597 of NZ_FCOK02000103.1, forward strand.
GACGAGCGACGGCGCTGCTTACTTTGAGCGAGCGAGGCAACTGCTCAGTGAACTCGATGATCTCGAGGCTACAATCGGCCGGGAACAGGCGAGCCCCCGCGGGGTGGTGAGGGTCGACGTTGGAGGATCGACCGCAAGCTGTATCCTCATTCCCCAATTGCCGGCCTTTCTTGCGCGCTATCCCACGATGCGGATTCAGCTTAGCGTCACTGACCGCACTGTGGATCTTGTCGCAGAGAACATAGACTGTGCAATTCGAAGCACCTCCGATGACCCGGACGTCGTCGCGCATTCGATCGGCACGGCTGCATGGACGACATGTGCAAGTCCCGCTTATCTCGCGAAGTACGGTAGACCGAAACATCCGCGGGAAATCGTGGATAAGGACATGCCTGTTGTTGGATATTTCTCTGCAAGTACGGGTGTGACACAGCCCCTTGCCTTTCGCCGCGGCGAAGAGACGATAACGCTCGATCGCGTACGCAATGACGTTCTCGTCAGCGAGAGCAATGCACACCATGCAGCCGCACTGGCTGGTCTGGGGATCGTCCACACCATGGACTTCATGGTTCGCTCGTCCATTGAGAAAAAACAGCTCGTGCCCATTCTCGCGCAATGGCGGCCGGATCCGCTCGAGGTGTATATCGCATATCCGCCTAGCCGACGATATAGCACCAAGGTCAGGGTGTTTGCGGATTGGGCAGCTTCATTGTTCGCGTCTGCGTGAATTGGCAGACAACAATCAACCGATCGTCGGCAATCATCCCGTCGCCCGCATTGCCGCACCCCTATCCATGCAATCCTGCGTTCTCCCTTAAGGAGCGCGACCCTGATTCCGATCGAAACCTGTACCACTTGCTGATGACTGCCACGATCATCACGTATCCCACGCTGGCCGGTACACCTCGCGCGCTTCCACTGAAGTCGGATTCAACGGCAACTGTAATGTCGAATCCGTGATACTGATAAGTGTGACTCGTTGGTCACTCGCTCCGAGGTGCCCGCTAAGGCCGCCATACGTCGTCGGGTCCCAAAACGCCGATGTGCTAACTCTGTTGCCGTCGGCTCCTTGAGGAAGACGCTTGCTCCGGGTATCGCCGCGGTGATGACGCGCCTCGTGCCTGCCGCGAGACTTACTTTTCGGATCGTACTCGCGACGCCTTTGCGACGCTTGCGCGATGCCGCGGCGGCGCGGCCGGTCTCCGTGGCGCGCGCTGCGGCTTTGAACGTGTATCCGCACTCAAGCCAGGTGCACCCTGTTGCAGTAAAGGCAACATGGCATCACGGGTCATTACAAGGTGAGACTTAAGAACCGCCACCGCTGCGTCAGCATCGCCCGCGAGAATCGCATCAAGCAGTTCTCGATGCTCGGCGTCGAGTGCCCTGTTCTGACCGACTATAGGGAGCAACGCACGATGATAGAGCTCCGCGGCTTCCGCCAACTGTCGGACCATCTCGAACAAGCGCGGACTGCCACACGCACGCATCATCACGAAATTGAATTCGTCGTGACGGGCCATCCATTCCGGATTGAGGACGCCCGGTCTCCCCTCGGTCGTAAGCGGTTCCTTGCTTAACCGGTGATGTGCCGCCAACACTTCGGACTGCCACTCTATCGAGGCGCGAGCGATGGAGCGGCGCAACGCCAACTCCTCGAGCGTCGCCCTCTGGTCGATCAGATCGACTAAGTCTTCAGCCGAGAGGCCGCGCACGGCGAACCCAAACTGCGGCTCGAATTCGACAAGCTTCTCGCCCGCTAGCCGGTTCAGCGCTTCGCGGACGACATTGACGCTGACATCTTGCTCATGCGCCATGGCAGAAACTTTTAAACGCTGGCCCGGCAGCAGTTTTCCGTTGAGGATTTCCATCCGGATTGTGTCGAAGACCCGGCTGCTCAGGGTTCGCCCATCTTCTGCGTTTCGCATGCGATTGGTCAGCCTTTCAAAAATCCAATTCTAACACTGTGCTGCGGGCGAGGCCTTCCAATGGTTAACCCTCTTATTATTGTTTTTTTGTTCACAGAATGGATTGTTTGCATTAAAGTCGATTACGTGAAAATTGAGATGCCCGCTGAGGAGATCGCATGACCGAAGATCAATTTGATTTTGAGGGAACTCCCGTCACGTTTTATCGCGTAGGAGATGGTCCAACGTTGCTGATGCTGCACGGTTCTGGGCCGGGCGCATCGAGCGTCGGCAACTGGAGCAAGGTCATGGGCCCGCTTGCCCGCGATTATCAGGTGCTGGCAATGGATCTGATCGGTTTTGGCAAGAGCGGCCGAAAGCCGCAGCCGCCATTTTTCGACTATGACCTTTGGCTCAGGCAAGCGGAGGCGCTGCTAGACCTGACCGGGCAAGCGCAAGTGGGTGTCATCGGGCACTCGCTGTCCGGGTCGCTCGCGTTGCGCCTTGCCGCAAGCGATTCCCGCGTCGCCGCGTTGATGACGACGGGAACGATGGGCAAACCGTTCGTTGCAACCGACGCCACGCGCCGCACCTGGAAATGTCCGAGAAATCGCGAGGAACTGGTGCGTGCTTTGTCGGGCTTGATCCACGACACCAGCGTGATCGATGAAGCCTATTTACGTGCGCGCGAACCGGTCATTTTCGCGCCGGGTTATGCAGACTACTTCGACCAGATGTTCGAGGGTGATCCGGCCGAGTTCATTGCCGCTGCCGCCCTGGCGGATGACGAGATCGCCAGCATCCAGCAGCCCGTTTTGCTCCTCCACGGTCACGAGGACCCGGGCTTCCCATCGTCGATGTCGATCTCGCTTGCTGGGCAATTGACGCGCGGCGAATTGGTTCTGTTGCGCGACTGCTCCCATTCAATAGCGTTCGAGCGGAGCGAGACATTCTTGGCGCTCGCCCGAGATTTTTTCGGACGAGCGCTCAAAGGCAATTAGAGAGGATTTCATGCAGAAGAAAGGCTACATACTCAAAGGTCGAATCATCGACGGTACGCTTGCCGCGCCCATCGAACGCGGTGCGGTAGTCGTGGATGGCGAGCGGATCGCCTGGGTTGGTGAACTGGACGCTTTGCCGCACGACCACCTAAGCCGAGGGTACCAGGTTATCGATCTTCCCGATCGGTCGATCCTGCCGGGTCTGATCGACGCACATACTCATATCTCGTTTGGGGAGTCACGTTCAGAGGAGGAAAATGCGCTGTACACGCCCGTCGAGTTTCGTACAGCGAAGGCGCTGTACTACTCAAAAAAGATCCTGCAGGCCGGCGTGACTAGCGCATTCGATGCCGCAACGGCCTACAACATTGGTCAAGCGGTGCGAGACGCGATCGATACCGGCATGTTCGACGGCCCGCGCTTTACGATTTCTGGCAAGCAACTTACAACGCATCAAGGGCTCGAGGACTCGTTCCCAAACAACATGGAGTTCCCGCCGGGCCAGAGCGCCGTGTTGATCAAAACGCGCGACGATCTTGTCGAAGCAATCCGCTTCCAGGTCAAAGATGAGGTGGATGCGATCAAGGTCTCGGGCTCGAACGATAACCTGATCACGCCCGATGCACTTGGCTCATCCGCGTTTACGTTTGAAGAGTTCTGCATCATCGCCAACGAAACTCACCGGCTGGGACGCATTTGCAGCGTTCACGCGCGCTCGCGTGATTCTGCTCTCGACTCCGCGCGCGCTGGCTTCGACAACCTTTTCCACGCGTCCTACATTGACGACGCAGGCATTGAGGCGTGCCTCGAGAATAAATGCGTCATCACACCGACGCTCACCTTGCTGGTCAATCTGATCGACGCGAAGCAGTCCAATGCCGGGGCTTCGGGCTCAAGCGCATTTTCGCGGGAGGTGGAGGCAGCTACTGTCAATCTCAGGCGAGCCTATAAGGCCGGCGTGCCGTTGCTTGCCGGCAGTGAAAGCGGTTGGTCGCCGGTGCCATATGGACAATGGCACGCGAGAGAAATGGAGTTGTTTGTCGATTTGCTGGGCATGTCGCCCATTGAGGCAATTCACGCCAATACGCTGGCGGTCACGCGGCTTTTGCCGAGATACGGCCATGAAGTGGGCAAGATCGAGGCAGGACGGTTAGCCGATCTGCTCGTCGTGCCGGGCAACCCAGCCAAGGATATTCGAATCCTTCAGCGTCCGCGCTCGTTTGACTACATCTTCAAGGGTGGTACGCCGATCGACAGGACCCCGCAGGCGCCGCGTGTTCGCAAATGGTACGAGCGGCAAAAGACGTTCTTGAACGGCGTGTATGAATTTGACGAGGAAACCGGGCGAGGGCGTCTGACCTTGTAGAGAAGGAAAGGCTTCGAAGCATTTCGACCTATCTATTTATTTTGAATCGTTACCCCCAATGAAACTAGTCACTTTTTCCCGCCACCAAACCTCCCGCGTCGGCCTGATTACCGGCACTGACGAGTTAGTCGATTTAAGCGAAAGCGGTGTCGCTGCGAACATGAACGACTTGATCGACCGCTATGACACGCTCAAGGCATCGATTGAAAAGTGCGTCGCCGAGACGCCTAAGCGCCTGCGACTGGCAGATGTGAAGTTGCTGGCCCCGATTCCGAACGTGCGCCGCAATGTGTTCTGTGTCGGCAAGAACTATTTCGATCACGCCCAGGAGTTTTCGAGCAGCGGTTTCGACTCGAGTGCGGCACGCGGGGCCGTTCCCTCGCATCCGATCATTTTCTCGAAGCCACCCAGCTCCGTGAGCGGACCCGGAGATGCGATCGATACCGCACTGGACCCATACGATTCCGTCGACTACGAGGCTGAGCTGGCCGTCGTGATCGGTAAGCAAGGGCGTGTCAGCGCCGACGACGACCCGTGGTCGTTCGTGTTCGGAATTACGTTGGTCAACGATGTAACGTCGAGGGAGGCTCAGAAGATTCATAGCCAGTGGCTGCTCGGGAAAGGCCCCGATGGTTATTGTCCAATGGGACCTGCGATTGTCACCATGGACGATATCCGTAATGTTTCCGAGCTGAAACTGGAGTGTTTCGTCAACGGTGAGTTGCGGCAGTCCGCCTTCCTCAAAGACCTTATTTTTGACATTCCCACCTTGATTCGAACGATCGGCCGTTCCATCAGCTTGCAGCCGGGCGACGTCATCGCGACCGGAACGCCCGCCGGGGTCGGGCTTGGATTCTCGCCTCCGAAATATCTGAAGAGCGGCGACACGGTCAGTGTAGTAATGGAACCGGTGGGTCGCCTTGACAACGTGGTGATTTGATCAGTTCGCCGTGACCCGTGATGGCTCACGAAAGGCATGAGCTATCCGTGCTGAAGTCTGTATCTATAAAAGGAAGATAACGATGAGCAACAATGTCCAATACATAAACCCCGAAGGCGCTCCGCCAGCGCAAGGGCTTTACTCGCATATGACCCGTGTGAAGTCGGGCGACTTGATTTTTGTTGCAGGACAATTGTCGGTGGATAACGACGGAAAAATTGTCGGGAAGCACGACTTCGACCTGCAGTTCAAACAGGTCTTTGCGAATCTTCAGGCAGTGTTGAAAGCCGTCGGATGTGACTTCAACGACGTCGTGAGGTTCAACACGTTCATGGCACATGCGCAGGATATCGAGCACTTCATGCGCCTGCGTGCTGAGGCGTTCCCTCGATTCTTTGCCACCGACGTCTACCCGCCCAACACCCTGCTGGTAGTCGACCGGCTGGTGAAGGAAGAGTTCCTGGTCGAAGTTGAGGCCATCGTGCGGGCTCGGGACTAGATTTAACCGGAGCAATTACGCCTCACGGCACCCTGTTGCTAAGGCAGTAATGAGGCGGAAAGCGCGTGTCGATGGACTTGAAAATTTTCAATCGCGATAAGGTCATCATGAGCAATTATTCAAGCGAGCAGCTTCGGAACATGGTCCGCGAGGACCGTGTGCATCGCAACATGTACATCGATCCGGAAGTGTTCGAGATCGAAAAGGAGAAGATCTTCAAGAAGGTCTGGCTTTACGTCGGTCACGAAAGCCTCATCTCGAATCCCGGCGACTATTACTGCACGACGCTGGTGGGACAACCGGTCGTATTGAGCCGGAATGTCGACAACAGCGTTCACGTGATCTTCAATCGTTGTGGACATCGAGGCGCCAAGGTTTTGAACCGGAAGCGCGGCAACGCGAAACTGTTCTCGTGCATGTATCACGGATGGGGGTTTAAGCCGGACGGCCAACTCGCCGGCGTGCCCATGCGCGTTGACTTCCCTGAGAAAGCGTTGCAGGAGCCGCAGTCCGGCATGGTTTCGTTGCCGCGGGTCGAGAGCTATCGCGGTTTCGTGTTCGCTTCGTTTAACAAAGACGTCGAACCGCTCGCGGACTATCTCGGCGAGGCTCGACGGGGTATCGACGAACTGGTCGACCGCTCACCGGTGGGAAAGATTGAATTTGCCGCGGGCTGCCATCGATACCACTTCAAAGGAAACTGGAAGCTGCAACTCGAAAATCAGGCTGACATGTACCACCCCGCAGCTTGCCATGCTTCGACAGTGGGTCCCGACGGACGGCAGTTCCGGCGTCGCGCAGGCAAGGAGGGCGGGGACGCCGCCTTTTTTACCCCGGACGGTGAAGCGGTGGTCGCGCAGACGGGGGTACGGGGCTTCCTCAAGGGCCACAGCTCGGAGGCTTCCCTATTCGACAAGGAACAGTCGGGAGGTGTCTGGGACGACTACCGTACCCTGATGGTGGATGCCTACGGCGAAGAGCGTACCAAGGACATCCTGAAGAATCGCCGTCACTCGATGACCCTCTTCCCAAGCGTGGACATCTTGATCGCGCAAACGTCAGTGCGGGTGATCCGGGCCGTCGCGGTTGATCACACCGAAATCGAAGTGTGGCCCGTGCGTCTGACTGGCGCGCCTGACGTAATTTCGACCGACTTGGTCAAGTATCTCAATATCACCCACTCGGCGGCATCGTTCATTCAAAGCGACGACCTCGAAGCATTCGAGCGCTGTCAGGAAGGCCTGAAAACCGAGGGTGCTGAATGGTTCCTGGTCGCGAAGGGCATGGGACACGAAATCGACGAAGGAAAAGGCGTGCTGTTCGGCCCGCGCTCCAGTGAAGTTGGGCAGCGTGCGCAGCATTATGCGTGGCGCGACTTAATGGGCGCGTGAGTCCAAAGGATAGATAGCGATGAAAAATGATATTCAGATTCTGACGAAATCCCGCACCCCCCACCCTCGATTCGAAGAATTGAGAAGCTTCATCGAAGCCGAAGCGGATCTACTTGATGAACAGTTGTTCGAGGAGTGGTGCAACCTGTATGCGGAAGACGCCGTTTATTGGGTGCCTGCACAACGCGGACAGGAGTCGTGGACAACGCATGTGTCGCTGTACTACGACGACAAGCACACGATGAAAACCCGCGTGCAGCGGCTGAATCACTCGATGACGCATTGCCAGGAGCCCGAGTCCCAATGCGTGCGTGTGGTGTCCGGTGTCCGGTTGCAAGGCGTTTCCGATGACGGCTCGTTGTTCCTGGTCCGCTCGAAATTTTTCATGCTCGAGGATCGCCCGGACAAGCCGCAACGCGTGTTCGGCGGCAATTACGTGCACACGCTGCGTACTCACGGCGAAGACTTCCAGATCGTGCAGAAAAGGGTGGAACTAACCAACTGCGATCAGAGCTTCCCCAACTTGTCACAGCCTTTCTAAGTCTCCATGTCTGTCCCGCGTCACGTCGTGTTGCGGGACAGTCGGCCACGAGCCCATTCGTTCATGACGTCACATCGCTTGGCGCTTCGGGCGGCAGACTGGCCAGTCGCTAACGGAATCCATTCACTACTCGCCTGGAGCGCGTAATGCCAACAATAGTCCAAGGGTTTGCCGGTGCAGCCTCGACCGATCAGCCCGCGCAGTCGCTTGAGCAGATTGAAAGCATCTATCGAAAAATTACGCTTCGCGTAATTCCGTTTCTCTTCATTTGCTGGGTGATCAATTATATCGACCGCGTCAACGTGGGTTTTGCCAGAATTCCGTTGTCAAAAGACCTCGGCCTGACGGACGCTGCCTACGGGCTAGGCGTGGGGCTTTTCTTCATTGGCTATATTCTGTTCGAAGTGCCAAGTAATATCGTCATGGAGAGAATTGGGGCAAGAAAGACGATCACCCGCATCATGATTCTTTGGGGTGCCATTTCCTGCTCGATGACATTCATCACGTCGCCAATGCATTTTTATATCGCACGGATACTGCTCGGCGCCTCAGAGGCAGGGTTTTATCCTGGCATTATTCTTTATCTGACTTACTGGTTTCCGTCGGGCCGCCGCGCTCGCATCACGTCGCGATTTCTGCTTGCCATCGCGGTGTCAGGCATAGTCGGAGGACCGATATCCGGGTGGATTCTGCACAACATGGTCGGGACCTGGGGATTCAAGAACTGGCAGTGGCTTTTCGTACTGGAGGGCATACCTGCAATTTTGGCGGGGATCTTCGCCTATTTCTATCTTGAAGATGGGCCAAACCACGCCAAGTGGCTTACGCAGGAAGAGCGCGACCTGATCGCGCGGAACCTTCAGGCTGACGAGAACGTAAAATCCCACAGCAAAGGGCATCAGTTTTTCGACTTGCTGCGTGATCCACGAGTCTATGTCATTATCGCTGGTTACACCGTGGTTCCTTTGATCGGCACAGTTCTTAACTACTGGACTGCATCCATCATCCGTCAGTCTGGTATTCAAAACATCTGGCACGTCGGCTTACTGTCCGCGATTCCCTTCATCATCGGCGCGGCGGCGATGTTGATCAACGCGCGTCATTCAGACCGGACCCTCGAGCGTCGATGGCATTTTGCGGTCGCTACGTTCATTGGTGCGACGGGCTGCGTGCTGTTGCCGTTCGTCAGTACGAACTGGGTGCTATCAATCGCGTGCCTTGGGCTCGTCGGCATATCGTACTTTTGCGGCACCGGCACCTTCTGGACGATTCCTCCCGCCTATTTTTCAGGTGCGACTGCGGCGGCGGGCATCGCGTTGATAAGCAGCATGGGTCAATTTGGATCGTTGCTCGCGCCCATGTTGCTCGGATGGCTCAAGACGCATTCAAACAATATCGCCACCGGTTTGTATGTGATAGCAGCGATCAGTGTCGTCGGCGGCTTGATTGTCGTAATCGGTATTCCAAAGAGCGCGCTGCGCGAGCGACGGATTGAATAGATTCGACGGGGCCTGGTGGAGTCCCGCTGGCACTCTACGCCTTCGCAAACGAAAAGCTATTTGAAGCAGACCTGTCAGGCATATGTATTGTGGATTAGCGAGATTCGACATGGATGCGGATCTGGTTCACGTTGAGGTTTGCGACTGCTCGATGTGTCGCTCCATTTCGGATTTGAGCACCGGTCAATAGCAGACGAAGTGGCAAGCAATTGCTTCTATCCCCGGTGCGGTATTCAGCGGTTCAGACGACCATGAAGGGCTCCGGAAATGTGGAGCATCCATGTGCGATGTTTTGAAGGCGTGGATCTCGACTCGCTGCCCGTGATCCTGACGCGCGGCAGTCTGTTCGAGTTGAGCCGGTAACCGGTGCGTTAGACATTCACATGCAAAGACTCGATAACATGAAAAAATCCCAGCGCGGCGAGCGCGCGCCTGAGACTGCCCAAGCCCGATCCGCGCTTGGCGGATGCCCCGTGTTCGCCAGCTTTGTTTTTTTGCTCGGATGTGGTGTGATCTTGTCCTTTACAAGCCGCGTCGGGGCCGCAACGACGATTTTCTGTGTCGCGATCTTTCTGTTTATTCTGGACAAGGTGTCTGCAATTGATGCGCGCACGTCAAACGCAAATATCGAACTGCAAGCGTTGCAGCGAGCAATTTACCATCTGGATTGCGCTTGCGACGATCAACAGTACTACGGTCAGGCACTCTCTAAGGTAGAAGTGAGCGCTTCGGAAGGGGCGAGCCATGTCCGGCACGCTCGCTACGAACTGAAGCGTCTTTGCGAACAGGCCGAACGCGGATTGCTCAAGTGAGCATCAAGCGATCCGCGATTTGGCTCAGCAAATGGGTTTTGTCCAATAAGGATTGTTCGAGTCGAACAACTACGTAGGATGTGCTCACCTCGTTTTGCTCGCCCAATATGTTGGGGTTGCCGAGACGCAAATTTCTTTTTGCGACAACTCTCAAGCTGGATTATTTTTGGCCGCCTGGTTATGTCGCTGTGTACAAAGATGGTTGGAGAAAAAAATGGATCGACTGGGTATTTCCGCGAAATTGTGGTTGGCTGTTTCAGTCATGTGGGTAGGCCTGATCGTGCTCGGAACCTGGTCTGCGCTCGAAAGTCGCAGCACGATGCTCATCGAACGTTCGGCAGGGGTGCGAAATGTCGTGCAGAGCGCTGTCAGCATCACCGAAGACTACGTCAAGCGCGCCGAGCGTGGCGAAATGTCCACTGCCGATGCGCAACGTGAGGCACTCGCCCAACTTTCGACGATGCGCTACGGTAACGATGGCTATCTGGCAATCTTCGACGCTCAGCCGGTGATCCTGATGATTGGGAATGCGTCGCTCAAGAAGCTGGTTGGACAGAACGTCGGCGCTCGAACAGACCCTACAGGAAAGCACTTTTATGCGAATTTCATCGAGACGGGCGATGGCGGCGGCGGATATGTGAAGTATATCGGCACGCTTCCGAGCGGCGAAAGCGCGGAGAAAGCCAGCTATGTCGCGCCCGTCAAACAATGGGGATGGTATGTTAGTTCAGGCGTGTTCCTGAACGACGTCCAGCACCAGTTCTATACTAATCTTGCAAAATACTTCGCTATGGTCATCGGCGTCGGCGCAGTGGTATCTGTCGTTATGCTGGTGATTATTCGCACCGTTTCGCGCAGCCTCGGAGGTGAACCCGCTTACGCGGCCGAGGTCGTTGCGCGCATCGCGCAGGGTGATCTCACAACGCCGATCAAAGTACGTCCGGCTGATATGACGAGCCTGCTATTTGCAATGTCGACGATGCAGAAAAATCTCGGGCGCATTGTTGGTAACGTAAGAGACGGCACCGACGCGATGCGCACGGCGTCGCGCGAAATTGCTACAGGCAACACGGACCTTTCACAACGGACCGAGGAACAGGCTGCCTCGCTGGAACAGACTGCGGCGAGCATCGAGCAACTCACTGAGACAGTAAAGCAAACAGCGGAGAACGCGCGAGCCGCAGACGAGATGACGAAAAACGCCGCGAGCATTGCGCAGCAAGGCAAAAGCATGGTGGACGAAGTGGTCACGACGATGGATGCGATCATTACCGAATCGCAGAAGATGTACGAGATCATTGGTGTGATAGAGGGGATCGCTTTTCAGACGAACATCCTTGCGCTCAATGCAGCGGTGGAGGCCGCGCGCGCCGGTGGGCAGGGCCGGGGATTCGCTGTGGTGGCAAGCGAGGTGCGCTTACTCGCGCAGCGCAGCGCCGTAGCTGCCAACGAAATCAAGGGGCTGATTGAAACTTCCAACGAGAAAGTGAGCGCTGGCTCACAAGTGGTTGGACGGGCCGGAAACGCGATGCGAGACGTCAGCCAGGCGGTTAATCAGGTGACGCATGTCATGTCCGAGATTTCGGCTGCCTCGTACCAGCAGAGCACGGGCATTGAGCAGGTCAACCGCGCCGTGATGCACATAGACGAGATGACGCAGCAGAACGCGGCGCTAGTCGAGCAAGCGGCTGCGGCGGCCAACTCCCTTGAAGATCAGGCACAAGCGCTTCAACTAGCGGTCGAGGTATTCAGACTCGCCTGAGGGGCTGTGATGTGATAGATGACTCTCTCCCTTGTATCTTGAAGTTTATGATTTTTGTTCATCGTGGCGGGAGGCTGTGGAGCTTGTGGGCGAAGGTGAGCGCGGTGGGCAACGCGTAGCGTTGTCCACGGTAAGCTCGGCGGTGCGCCGCAGACGGACCCATGACAGCAGAGGGGACAACCTCCTCGCCTACTCGGAGGGTGCCGAGCATAGTGCCTGCAGCGAGTCTTGGTCAGACCGGCGGGGACGAAAATACCGTCTTGCCGTTGATCTTGATTTCCATGTCGACCTTGTACTGGACGAGGGCCTGGGGATCGACCTCGATGCCCAAGCCCGGCGCATCCGGCGCATGGATGTCGCCGTTGGCGTCGGGGACGATGTGATTGCGCGTCAGGTCGACGGCCACCTGCTGCAGCGTGGTGGGATATTCGCAGATTCGGTGCTCCTCAAGGCCGGCGAAGGGCTGCAGAGAGGCGCTCAGCGCCAGATTCGAGGTGAAGGTGTGGTTGATATATGTCACGCCACGTCGCGCCGCGTAGTCGGCCACCTGCCGCGCCGGCCAGAGGCCGCCGATGCGACCGCAGTCGATCTGGATATAGCCGACCTTGCCGAAGTCGATCAGATGCTCGGCCACGTACCGGTTGTGCGCTGCTTCGCCGCCGGCGGTGCGCACCGTGAGGACCTTCTCGCCCAACTGACGGTAGGCCACATAGGCGAAGCCGTGGAAGGGTTCCTCGAAGAAGGTTATGCGGTTGCGCTCCATGGCGTCGAGCCGGAGCGCCGCTGCCGCCACATCCTCCCCTTCTGAACTGGACAAGCTGTGTGTCGACGGCACGCTGGCGCAGGAGCGGCTCAACGCCGGCGAAACCCGGGCGCTATTGGAAATCGACCGCGAGCGACAAGCGGCCGCGCGCTTGCAGAAGGAATTGGACGCGGCTAACCGTAAAACGGAGCAGGGCAGTGTCCGGCATCGCGACGACGTGCAGAAGCTGCAAGCTCAAGTCGGTAATCTGCGTCAGCAAGTCGGTGTGCTGGAGGGTAAGCTGGTTGCGCTGCGTACCGAGAACGCGCGTTATGTCGATGAAGCGGTGCAGGCGCGTGATCAGCGCGACCAACTGGCGTTGTGGCTGACGCAGGCCGCCGCCAAGCAGAAGGTGTCGACGGCGAAGCGGACCGCGAAGTCGACAGCCGCCCCGCGCAAGAGCAGTGGCTCGACCGCAAACCCGATGCCATGACCATCCGCCGAAGTACTGTCGAGCATGTCTTTGGCACGCTCAAGCACTGGATGGGTCCCGCACACTTCCTGACTCGGACGCTTGGCCGCGTGAGCACTGAGATGAGCCTTCAGGTATTGGCCTACAACCTCAAGCGAGTCATGAACATACTTGGTGTTGCCGAGATGATGAAGGCCATGAGAATGGCTGGAAGCTGAGGCCCCAAGGGGGCTTCTTGCGCTCGTGATGTTCGACTAGCGCAAGCTCGACTTACTAAACTTGATCGACCCGACCGGCAATCCTGCCTGCTGAGGCAAAAAATGGAGTTTCCACACAGGCTCGAACCGCACAGAACGCCGCGATAAGCAACAGCAGCGGGTTTTGACCATCCGTGCCTTGGATCTTGGATGACAGTATCGAACTCGACTGTCGCCGAGACCGATAAGGAGGATTGCGGTTCATCACCATCGACGTCTGACTGAGCTGAAAAGACTTGCACCCGCCGCAGAGCGCCTGCCCCCTGGCTTAAAGATTGTCGTGCTTGACCAGAACGAAACACCAGTCGTGCCCTACAGCGGCAACGTCCAGTGGCGGTTCATCGGCCGTAGCAGGCGACGTCGAGCTTGATGCGGCACGCCGCGTGCTTTATGCGTGTTATGCGACGCGTATCCGGTTTGCGATTCCGAGACCTTGCGAGCCGGTTAGCGCTAGTAACGGACATCAACAGCGGCTCGAACAGTAATTCCGCAGTGATTCGATTGTCAGTTGAACCGATGCGCGATGATCTATGTTCTGCGCGCGTTTCTCAGGATCGCAAACGTCGCTGGCTTCGGCCAGATAAGCGTCGTTGCGCTCCTTCTCACGCTGGTGGGAGGATTTGGTCAGGGACAGTAAGACGCGGCTGAGCAGATACATGGTGAACCTCGCGTTAATTGCTAGGGCAAACACTTGGTGAATTGAACGAAGCATAGGGTAATCCCTATGTAATTGCTAGCGCTCAGAAAAAATCGCAGCGTTACGAGAGGCCTATCTGCAACACCCGGTCGGGTGACATTGCTTCTTGAGGCAACACGAGGGACCCCGAATTGTCGCGTACCAATCCACGACGACAGCATTCCCCAATTGACCGTTCTCGCCGACGCACTTGATCTGAGATTAACCAATACGTTGTCATTCGCTGGACCCAACGTTTGACCGAGGCCGGCATCGAACCATCGGTGACTCCTACGACAACGCATCGGTCGAAACCTGGCATTTGCCAATTGGTTAAGGGACCGGCGCTTTATTTCAATAGACCGAAGGCATACACAGCAAGATCATGTAGTCCACGAGATCAACCGAACTGTCATGCAACTTGCCCATAAACGCCTTCAGGCTTTAACGGCCGACAGGTCGAGCGAGCATACCTATCCAAAAGGGAGACGAAATTGACCGCAAAAGTCCATCTCAAGATCGCAATTGCTGAGCATCCGAACACATCGGCCATCCGTAACGGATCCATTCCCATTGAGGGCGTGGAAGCCGAATTCATTACAGTCCAGCCGCAAATCGGCGCGTTTCGCCGCATGGTGCGCGATGTCGAATTCGACGTCTGCGAGTTGGCACCGACGACTTACATCATCGCCCGTGCCTATGGCGCGCCGTTCGTCGCATTGCCAATCTTCGTCGTGCGCCGCTTTCATCACGCCGGACTGCTGGTGCGTCCGGGCGCCGGGATCAAGACTCCCAAAGACCTGGAAGGCAAGAAGGTGGGAGTGCGCGCTTACTCGGTCACGACCGGCGTTTGGACGCGCCAGGTTCTCATTGACGAGTTCGGGCTCGATTCATCGAAGGTGACCTGGGTTGTTGATGACGAAGAACACGTCACGCAACTCAAACTGCCACCGAATGTCATCCACGCGCCTGCCAGGAGTTCGCTGGCAGAGATGATGGCCAACGGCGAATTGGCAGCAGGCTTTGGCGCCAACGCGGGGATTGGCCGCACCGGCGCTCCCACAGGCGGATGGAAGGAAGTCGACGCCGACTATCCCGATCTGTTGCCTAATGCGGCTGAGCTGGAGGCTGAGTATTACGCCCGTACGGGGGTGTATCCGATGCATGGAACCATCGTCGTCAAGGACTCGGTGCTGGCTGAACATCCGTGGATAGCGAAATCGATTTACGACGCTTTTGCGCAGGCGAAAAAAGAATGGCTGGCGCGTCTCGATGCAGGCGAGGCCACGAGCAAGAGCGACAAGAAGTACCTCGAATTGCGCAAGATCGTCGGACACGATCCGCTGCCTTACGGTCTTCAGGAAAACCTCGAGACGATCGAAACGTTGGAAGCTACCGCGTTCAAGCAGGGGCTCACGCCTCGTCGCATGTCCATTGACGAGTTGTTCGTGGACCCGCTGGCCGGCTGACCCAGCGCAACTGTTTTGCACGAACCGGAGTAGGGAACTGAAGCTCCAACTCTGGTCGACAAAGGAGACAACATGATTATTGATTGCCACGGCCATTTCACGACCGTACCGACTTCCTTTCGCAACTGGCGCGCCAAGCAGGTCGAGTTTGCGAACGACCCGGCCAACGCACCGTCGCGTGCAGGCGCACACGTCACCGATGATGAAATCCGCGAAGGGGTTGGCAATGGGCAACTCAAGCTCCAGCGCGAGCGGGGCAGCGACCTGACGCTGTTCTCACCGATCGCCGGATTGATGAGCCACCATTTGGGCAATGAACGAACGAGCGTGGAGTGGGCTGAGGTATCGAACGACCTCGTGTACCGCGTGACGGAACTCTATCCGGACAACTTTGCGCCGGTCTGCCAATTGCCGCAATCTCCAGGCGTTGCACCCGCGAATTCCATTCCCGAGTTGCGACGCTGCGTCGAGCAAATGGGCTTCGTAGGGTGCAACCTGAATCCCGATCCGACGGGTGGCTACTGGACCGGAAAGCCGATGACCGATCGCGAGTGGTATCCCCTCTACGAAGCACTGGTCGACCTGGACGTGCCCGCGATGATCCACGTGGCGGCTTCCTGCAATCCCTGTTTCCATGGCACCGGAGCCCACTATTTGAACGCCGATACCTCAGTGTTCATGCAGGTGCTGCAGTCGGATTTGTTCAAGGACTTTCCGACGCTGCGCTTCGTCATTCCACACGGCGGTGGTGCGGTTCCGTACCACTGGGGACGGTATCGGGGCATGTCGCTCGAAATGTGTAATCGCCCGCTTGAAGGATTGCTGGACAACATCTTCTTCGACTCCTGCGTCTATCACAAGCCGGGCATTGAGTTGCTGACCAAGGTTATACCGGCCGATAACGTGATGTTCGGATCAGAAATGGTCGGCGCGGTGCGAGGCAAGGATCCGGCTACCGGGCAGTACTTCGACGACACCAAGCGCTACATCGACGCTTGCACTGAACTGACGGACGAGGACCGCTACAAGATATTCGAAGGGAATGCGCGGCGCGTCTACCCGCGTCTCGATGCACGCCTGAAGGCACGCGGCAAATAACATTAGCGCGACATCGGCGCCAGCCGCTAGCAGCGATAAAAAGGAGAGACACCCATGGCTTCCACAATTGTCGATATCCACCCGCATATCATTTCCGACGATGAGAGTCGCTATCCGCCAGCACCGCTGTTCGGTACGCGCTCAGAATGGTCGAAAGAGCGCCCGACTACCATCGAGACGCTGATTGCCTCGATGGACAACACCGGCGTTGCCAAGGCCGCCGTGGTTCATTCGTCGACCACCTACGGTTTCGACAACAGTTATGTAATTGACAGTTGTGCAAAATATCCGGGGCGGCTCGCAGCTGTCTGCTCCGTCGACGTATTGCAGCCGGATGCAACCGCGCGCATTCGCGAGTGGGTCAAGCTGGGCCTTGCCGGTTTGCGCTTGTTCACGGGTGGTAGCACAAAGGAGTTCGACCCGAGTGAACTCGATGATCCACGCTCATTTCCAGCGTGGGAGCTGTGCGCTGAGCTGGGGCTGACCATGTGCATTCAGACGGGTCCCATCGGACTGCCGCAGGTAACCACGCTTGCGCTGCGTTTCCCCGATGTTCCGATCATCCTGGATCACCTGGGACGTCCCGAGGTTGCTGACGGTGCACCTTATGCCGCGGCGCAGAGCCTGTTCGACCTGGCCCCGCTGAAGAACATCTACCTGAAGCTCACGCCGCGTATCTTTGGCGATGTAAAGAAGGAAACGGCCAGCGCCGAGACGTTCTTCCCGCGCGTGGTCGAAGCATTCGGCGCGAAACGGATGGCCTGGGGTTCGAATTTTCCGACATCGCCAGGGACGCTTCCGGAAATCCTCGCGACCGCTCAGACAAGTCTGCAATGCCTGAGCGATGAGGACCGCGCGTGGATATTTGGCAAGACAGCACAGTATCTGTATCCGACTCTGGCATGAAAGCGAGGGTCGGTGCCGACGTACAACGAGAGAGATGAGACCATGAGCGATACCCACCTTAACGGCATCATTCGCGCTTTCGAATCCAATAAGCCCGCCTACACTGCATTTGCCAAGCTGGACAAGCAGACCGCAATCGAGATGAGCGATGCTCCCTACGACGGCATCGTCTTCGAGATGGAGCACAACCCCTATGACGTATCGGCATTGGGCGATGCGCTGCAGTACATGCTTAACCGTAAGCAGATTGCTGAATCCGGTTCGGTTGCGGCCCGCGTCACGCCGATTGCGCGTATTCCGGCCAACGGTGTCGAGATGAACCAGGCTTTCGCGAAGCAAGTACTCGATCGCGGCGCCTATGGCGTGGTGTGGCCGCATGTGGCGACGGTCGAGCAGGCATACAACGCCGTGGCATCGTGCCGCTACGCCCGACCAAAGAACGCGCCACTGTACGAGCCCAAGGGGGTGCGTGGTGACGGTCCCGCCACCGCGGCACGATACTGGGGATTGAGCGTGCCGGAATACTATAAAAAGGCGGACGTCTGGCCGCTGGCCCCGCATGGAGAAATTCTCGTCGGTCTGATGTGCGAAAGCACCGAGGCGATTGAAAACCTCGATGACATTCTGTCGAGCGTGCCCGGCATCGGTTTCATCCTAATTGGCGAGGGCGATCTGAGCCAGCAACTGGGCCATCCGCGCGAGTATGAACACCCGGTCGTACTCGATGCCATGCGCCAGATCGTCGAGACGTGCCACAAGCACAAGGTAGTGGTCGGCAACCCGCATACCACAGCAAAAAATCATCAGCGGCTGCTTGAAGAGGGATACCGCTTCCTGATGGCGGCGGCGCAACGCAGCTATGGCGTCGTCGGCACGGCACGCGAGATGGCGGGGTATTAAATGAACGGAGCCGAAAGCCTAGTCCAGACGCTCACCGATCAGGGGGTCGAGATATGTTTCGCGAACCCTGGTACCTCTGAGATGCACTTTCTGAAGGCGCTCGAGAATCCGAGCATGCGCAGTGTCCTGTGTCTATTTGAGGGTGTCTGCACAGGTGCAGCGGACGGGTATTACCGGATGAAAGATACGCCGGCATCCACGCTGCTGCACCTGGGACCCGGACTCGCTAATGGGCTCGCCAATATCCACAATGCCAAACGGGCATCGTCGGGCATGGTCAACATCGTGGGTGAGCATTCGGCAGCGCACCTTAAATACGACCCGCCACTGATGTCCGATATCGAGGGACTCGCGCGGCCGCTGAGTCACTGGGTGCGTCGCGTTGAATCGCCGGGCGCGGTGGCTTGGGACGTTGCTACTGCGGTGAGCAAAGCAAGCGAACGACCGGGGCAAATCGCGACGCTCATTCTGCCCGGGGACACCTCGTGGCAAGATGCGGGCGAACAAGTCGCGCTGCCGCGCACGGTTGCCAGCGCGAAGATCCCGGACGCTGCGCGCATCGAGCACGTTGCACAGGTGCTGCGTTCGGGCGAGCCAACGCTCATCATCCTGGCCGGTCGCTCGACACGCGGTCGCGCGCTCGAGATGGCGGGCAAGCTCAAGGCAGCGACAGGCTGTCGTATCGCGACGCAATTCTTCAGTGCACGGATTGAACGCGGGGCAGGGCGGGTCACGCTCGAACGCATCCCCTATGCAGTGGGGCCGGCCATCGAGTATTTGAACGGCTTCAAACACATCATCACGGTGGAGACGACCGAGCCGATCGCCTTCTTCAGCTATCCGGACAAACCGAGCTTGCTCAAGTCACCTGGCACCAGCGTTCATTCCCTCGTCGAAATTGGCGAGGACGGTGCCGCCGGCCTCGAGATGCTGGTTGAGGCGCTTGGTGCGACGAACTCGGTAGCCGTGATTCAGCAGCGTTCGGACGCCACACCGCCAACCGGCGCATTGACTCCTGCCACGATTGCACAGGCGCTGGCTGCGGCGTTGCCCGAAAACTGCATCCTCGTCGACGAATCGCTAACCACCGGCCGCGAGACGATGGGTCTGACGGTTGGCGCTGCAAAACACGACCTCATCAATAACATGGGCGGCTCGATCGGCTATGGAACACCGGTGGCTACCGGAGCGGCGCTGGCGTGCCCGGACCGGCGCGTGTTCTGCATGGTTGGAGACGGCAGCGCCATGTACACCATTCAGTCGCTGTGGACGCAGGCGCGTGAGAGCCTGAACATCACCACGATCATCTTCGCAAATAACAGTTACGCGATCCTCAAAGCCGAGTACGCGAACATGGGTGCCGGTGCGCCCGGACCGCGTGCGTTGGCCATGATCGATATAGACCGTCCACGTATTGATTGGCTGTCGATGGCGAGGAGCATGGGCGTTCCGTCGGTCGCCGTTGACACAGCCGAGGCTTTCTACAAGGCCATGGCCGACTCGGTGAACGAGCCGGGACCGTGTCTTATCGAGGTTCGGCTGTAATTCTGTTTGAGCACAAGGAGCGAGATACATGTCAACGACGGCAACCGAGGTGCCAACACTACGCACCAATCTGGCCGATTACCCGGTAACGAAGGCGATGAAGGACGGGCGGGTGAGCTCGGACCTCGTCAAGCTGGACTACTGCGGGCCGACCCCGGCACATAACGGCTTCAAGGCGATGGTTCGGGAAAACAAGTTCGACGCGGGCGAATTGGCGATCGTTACCTTCTTGCAGGCGAAGGCATATGACAAACCATATGTCTTGCTGCCGACGCCGATATCGGGACGCTTCCAGCATCATTGCGCCGGCTTCAACATCGACTTTGGCGAGATCAAACCGAAGGATATTGAAGGCAAAAAGGTCGGCGTTCGCACCTATACCCAGACGACGGCGCTCTGGATCCGGGGTATTCTGCGCCACGAATACGGTGTCGATCTGGACAAGGTGACCTGGATGACGCTCGGCGACGGACATCTCGCCGAATATAGCGATCCGGGTAACTGCGTGCGCTTGCCAGCGGGGTCATCGATCCCACAGATGATGCTCGACGGAGAGCTGAGTGCAGCATTGCTCGGTGAAGATATGCCCAAAGACCCGCGCGTGCGCACGCTTGTCCCCGATGCACAGGCGGCAGCCAAAGATTGGTATGCGCGTGAGGGTGTGGTGCCGATCAACCACATGTTTGTTGTGAACGCGGACATTTCGAAGAAGCATCCAGAGGTAGTTCGTGAGCTGTACCGGATGATCGTCGAAAGCCGTGCTCTAACTGAAGGCGGCGTGCCCGCCATCTTTCCTCCGATCGGACTGGAGGAGAACCGCAAAGGGCTTCAGTTGGCGATCGACTGGGCGCTTGACCAGAAGATCATTCCGCATCGCCTGTCGGTCGATGAATTGTTCGATGATGTGACCGGCAACCTTTGAGTAAGTGATGAAATGCTGTCAGGAGCATCCGGGTTGACTCGGATGCTCCTTGAGGTTACTTTCAATAGCCCCCTCGGCAGGGGTGATTTCAAGTCAACAGAAAAGCACAAAAGCTTCCGTCGAAAAAAGAGAGATTATCGGAGGTTAATGGATGGAGACAGCTGGACAAAAAGGGGCGCAGTACGAGAATCGCTGGGGCATTCTGGTGCTCCTTGCGCTCGGGCTGATGATCTCTTTTGTGGACCGCTCGAGCATGTCCACCGCTCTCGCGGACCATCATTTCGTGCGTGAGTTTGGGCTGACGCACGTCGAGCGCGGCTGGCTCGGCTCTGCCGTGTTCTGGTCCTACGGTTTGCTCCAGATGCCCATGGGCTGGCTCGTCGATCGCTATGGCGTGAAATGGCCCTACGCCATCTGCTTTGTACTATGGTGCCTGGCGGCCGCGGCAACCGGTCTGGTCACTACGCTTCCCGCCCTAATCCTCGTGCGCCTGATGATTGGTGCCGCCGAAGCCGTGGTGGTTCCCGCCACGTATCGCTACCTTGCCAACAACTTCAAGGAAAGCCAGAAAGGCACGGCCCTCGGGATTTATTCAATCGGCGGCAAGATGGGGCCGGCCCTTGGCGCACCGATTGCGGCCTGGCTAATCATCACCAGTTCATGGAAGGTAATGTTCATTGCGACCGGTCTGGTCGGGCTGATCTGGCTGATTCCGTGGTTGGTGATGCTTCGGAATGATTTTCCGTCCAGAGCCGGGCTTGCGGCGGCAAAGCAACGGGCGGCCACAGTGCCGCTTGGCAATCTTTTATCGAGCCCGGTGGTATGGGGCGGCCTGATCAACAATTTTTGCTACAGCTACTTCGCGTTCTACTGCATGACCTGGATGCCGGCTTATCTGGTCGAACAGCGCGGCCTTTCGCTAAGACAATCGGGGCTATATACCTTCTTTAGCTTCGCAGGCGTTGCGATTGTGGCCGCGCTTGCCGGGTTCGCAGCAGACCGCCTGATCGCGCGCGGCTACGATGCTGTGCTGGTGCGCAAGTCGTTTATCGTGGCCGGGTTTATCGGCGGTACAACCGTTTTGCTTGGCGCTTATACGCGCTCACCGCAAATGGCCTTGCTCTGGAACGTGGTGTCGCTCTCGCTGCTGGGACTGGCAACGGCGAACAACCTCGCGCTGGTCAAACTTACCCTGATTCCCAAGCAGGCGGTTGGTCTGAACACGGGCTTGCAGCAGGTGGCGACCAGTCTGGCAGGTGGGATTTCGGCAAGCTTGTCCGGCTGGTTGCTACATCTGGGAGGCAGCTACACTCTGCCCATGCTGGCAATTTTCATCTTCCTGATCCTGGGGGCCATCAGCACAGTGGTCTTGCTCCAACGGAAATGGGCGCCCAGAGTCAATGACTCCGAACACGAACAGCAGGAGCGGGTACTGTCGACGTATTAAGAAAATGACGGGTCCAGGGCAGGTTCGGGGGTGCTTAAAAATCAATCAGCGGATTCCGGGTAACTTCAGTGAATTCGCATCAGACAGCACAACGACTCGCAACACGCTTTCCACGGAGCGTGAAGTGCAAAGCGCAGAAAGCACTGCTTCAGTGCCAAGCGTTGCCGGATGTCCCGAAGCTCGATATGAATGCCTATGTGCGCTCGGGATCGCGCAAGCCATGCACGCCGTTAAAAAAGTCCTCTCGAGGGGTGCGTCGCTCTCTGTAAGCCGGGCTGCTTTCAATTCTCATCTGACGCTTTTTATGCCAAATAGAATTATCGATATCCGCCCTTCCTTCTACATCGCGGAAGGCGGGCGGTTGTCGCCGCGCAATCTGAACGGCAAACGCCTTGGCCGGAATCGGGCATGACGCGCATACCCGAGCCTGCGCTGCCGTCGCCCAAGACGCGCGATACCACGACACCTTTACTGCGGCATACGTCGCTGCCGCGCTTCTTGTTAGCGCGTGTCGGTTCCATCGCTGCCCAGCAGATGCTAATGCTAGCGGTCAGCTGGCACATGTATGACCTGACATCGAGCGCGTGGGATCTTGGCCTCGTCGGGCTATTCCAGTTCGTTCCCGGGCTCGGCATGACGTTCGTCGCGGGCCATTGCGCCGATCGCATGCATCGCGGTCGAATCGTTGCAGTCTGCCTTGGGGCCCAGGCCGCCATGGCCGTGTTGCTCGCCGTAGCGACCGTTATGCACTTCGTGACGCGCGACGTGCTGCTCGGTCTCTCGCTCATTCTCGGCGCCATTCGCCCATTCCAGATGTCAGGACAGCAGGCATTGCTGCCCATGCTTGTGCCTCAGTCGTTGCTTGCGCGGTCGATGGCGCTCAGCACGGTGGTCCAGCAGGTGTCCGTGATAGCCGGGCCGGCGTTGGGCGGCTTGCTATTCGCAATTAATGTCAACGCCGACTACCTGACCTGCGCCGCTCTCTTCTGCGTGAGCGCCGTAATGGTCGCATTCATACGTTACGACTACGTTTCGCGCCCGCGCGAACCTGTCACGGCTGAAACGGTCCTTGCCGGCTTACGCTTCGTCTGGAGCAATCCTTTGTTGCTCGGCGGCATCTCGCTCGACCTGTTCGCTGTCCTGTTCGGGGGCGCCACAGCACTCCTGCCTGTCTACGCGAGAGAAATCTTGCATGTCGGGCCACAAGGACTGGGGTTACTGCGCTCCGCGCCCGCAGTGGGTGCGCTTTGCGTCGGCCTCACACTGTCCCGTCACGTGATCCGCAGCGGCGTCGGCAAGAAATTACTGATTGCTGTCGCTGTCTATGGAATCTGTATTGTCGCCTTCGGGCTGTCCCGGTCGTTTGTGATATCGCTGATCTTGCTGGCGATCGCGGGCGGTGCCGACACAATCAGCGTGGTGGTGCGGCAGACACTTGTCCAACTGGAAACGCCTGATCGCATGCGCGGACGAGTCGCTGCCGTAAACACGCTCTTTATCGGCGCGAGCACTGTAAGCGTCAGCGGAACCCGTCTTGAATCGGGGCATCCCGAATGTGAAGGTGGTGCTTTCGAGAGAACGAGGGCAATGCGATGGAAGACGAGAACATTAAGGCTGCAACGGCGATGGGTACACGTCGCCCACGGCAAGGGGAAGCGTTCTGGGGCGAAATGGTTACCGCCTGGAAGGCGAGTGGTATCGGCGCTCGGCGATTTTGCCGGGAACAGGGTTTGGCGGTAAGCACCTTCAGCCTGTGGCGCAAGAAGCTTTCGACCCACATCAAAGAGATTAAGCAGCCGCTCGCGGTTACTGCGGATGCGGCATTCATCGTTTCCAATCTGGACGGCGAACTGGGTCCCTCAAGGCCGCCTGTTGCAACGCAAGCGGCTGATGTGTCGCCGTCGCGTGACGGGGTGACGCTATCGCTCGCTGGCGTTCGTATCGAACTGAGCGGCGTTCACGCCGAGCGCATCGTGCGATTTGTGCTTGGACAGCTCGGAGGTGGCCGGTGCTGATTGCCTCGGACGTTCGCGCTTACATTTGTCGCGACCCGGTAGACATGCGCAAGGCGATTGATGGGCTGTCCTATCTCGTCGAGCCGTTACTTGCTCAGAAGCCTGCATCGGGCAACCTGTTCGTCTTCGTGGCGCGCGACCGTTCCAAAGTGAAGATTCTTTATTGGGACCGGACCGGCTTCGCGCTTTGGTATAAGCGTCTCGAAAGAGGCCGTTTCCCGTTACCCTCGTTACTTGCTCAGCGCGGCTTCACGCTCGCCGAGCTCAACGCATGGCTCGAAGGCATCGAGATTCCGGCGCGAGAGCCGCACCGCACCGTGGCAGTAACGCGCGTGACGTGAGGTGCTCCAGCGTAGCGCCGAGCTTGTAAACGTGGCCTGAGTTAGGCATCATGGAACACATGCCACCCAACGCCGTCACTGTCGCGGATCTTCCCGTCGAGCCCGATGCGCTGCAAGCGTTCGCGCTCGAACAGAACCGGCTTGCACGGGTGTTGTGGGAGCAGTTGGAAATCCTCCAGCATCAGATTGCGCAGTTGAACCGTGCGCGCTTTGGCGTGAGCTCCGAGCGCCTGGCGGGCCAAGCCGAGCTGTTTGACGCCGCCACTGATATCCCGGCACCGCCAGCAGTCGATGCCGTTCCTGTAGAGAGTCACACCCGTAAAGGGCGTCCTGCACTGCCCAAGGACCTGCCACGCACACGCATCGAATACGATCTGAGCGACGAACAGAAGATGGCGTTCGATACGCTCGAACGCATTGGCGAAGAGCGCAGCGAGACGCTGCATTACGAGCCGTCCAAGCTCACCGTCATTGAGCACATCCGCTTCAAATACGTGGCGAAGAAGGACGGCGAATCGACCATCGTGACCGCAAGCGCTCAGCCCTCGCCGTTGCCCAAGAGCAATGCAAGCGCCAGCCTGCTCGCCAACGTCCTGGTCAACACCTATGTCGATCATTTGCCGTTGAATCGTCAGGAAATGCGCTACGCGCGCCGGGGCGTGTACTTACCACGTGCCACGTTGTGCGAATGGAAGCTGGCATCTGCTGAGCTACTCTCGGTACTGCTGCCTAGCTTGCGCGCTCACCAGTTGAAGGCGCCGCGCATGCACGTGGATGACACGACGCTACCTCTGCTTGAGCGAGGGCACCCATCAACGCGCACAGCACGACTATGGGGTTATCTGGGCGCGGGCCAGCGCAACGAGAACGGCGTCTGGATCGACCATCCGCCGGCAGTCGTGTTCGAGTTCGCAGAGTCGCGTGCGGGAGCACATCCGCTGCTGTACCTAAACGAATACAAAGGGTATCTGCAGGCCGACGCGTATAGCGGCCATGGTGCGCTATACGCGCGAGGCGATATTATCGAGGTTGGATGTTGGGCGCATTGCCGTCGACGGTTCTTCGAAATTGCTAAGGATCAGAAGGAGCCGGGGCTCGCGGCGCAAGCCCTTCAGTGGATCGCCAAGCTGTATGCGATTGAATCGCGGGTCAAAGACCAGGCACCAGACATCAAGCTGGCGGCACGGCAAACCGAAGCCTTGCCGGTGCTTGCGCAGTTTCTTCAGTGGCTCGAGGCGAACAGCATCGGTTTGCTCCCACGAGCGCCGCTTGCCAAGGCATTTGGTTATGCGTTACGGCATTGGGAGGCGCTGATCCGGTACACGGAGAACGGCGTCCTATTGCCAGACAACAATGCTCTAGAACGCCAGATCAGGCCTATTGC
>NZ_FCOK02000104.1 GCF_001544555.2 Caballeronia udeis
ATCGCCGCATCCACCGACAGCGCGCCCGACACCAACCCCGTGCGGTACAGGTCTTCGATCGCGAACATGTTGTACAACGCGAGCGCCGTGGAAGCCTGCGTGCCGTTGAGCAGTGCGAGACCTTCCTTAGCCTGCAGCGTCATCGGTTCGAGGCCGGCCACGCGCAGCCCGTCCAGCGCACTCGCGCGCTCGCCGCGGATGGTGACTTCGCCGATTCCGAGCAGCGCCGTCGACATATGCGCCAGCGGCGCCAGATCGCCCGATGCCCCCACCGATCCCTTGACCGGAATAACGGGCAGGACATCGGCGTTGAACAGCGTGATCAGCGCGTTGATGACCTCGCGGCGGATGCCCGAATGCCCGCGCCCCAAACTCGACACCTTCAACGCAATCAGTAAACGCACGACCGGTCGCGACATGGGCTCACCGACGCCCACCGCATGCGACAACACCAGGTTGCGCTGCAACAGTTCCAGCTGATCGGCGGGAATATGGGTGCTCGCCAGCCGGCCGAAACCCGTGTTGATGCCGTAGGCCGGCTCGCCCTTGGCGGCGATGTCGGCAACAGTTTTCGCGGAGGCGTCGATGGCAGCGAAGCTGGCCGGATCGAGTGTCAGTGCGTCCGAGCCGCGGGCGATCCGGCGCAGGTGTGCCAGCGTGAGGTGGCCGGGGGTCAATTTGATCATCGCAAGTCCTGTCTATACAAGTTGCGGCCCAGTCTAAACAAACAAATGCCCCAAAACAAGGCCTGAAAACACCTAATTCGCATTTTCAGGGACCGATCCGGTGGTTTTTCCGGCCAGTTGTCTATACAGCGCGTAACCGTTTCTCCATCCGGAAGTTAGTCAGCCGCTGGCCCCGCAGCACCACCGCTTGCGAGCGGATGACCTGAAAACCGCGCGTTTCAAAAAACGGCCGCGCGGTGATGCTTGCGTCGGTGTGGAGGATCGCCAGCCGCTGCGCACGGGCCGCGTTTTCGACCGTATCAAGCAGTGCGCTCGCCACGCCCCTGCGCAGGCAGGCCGGATCGACGAACAACATGTCGATGTGCCCGTTGCTTTCGAGATCGGTGAACCCCGCAATGACATCGTCGATCAACGCGACCCATGTGGGCCGGTCAAGCCGGCGGCGCGCCCAGACATCCCGGTCCGCTTGCGCCCATGACGCGATCTGCCCCGCATCGTAATCACGCGACGCCACGTCGCGCACCGAGCGCAGGAACACACTCATGACCGCGTCCAGATCGGCGGCTTCATAACGCCGGATGACAGGTTGCATCGATGAATACACGCGTTCTCAACGCGCAAGCGAAACCGTCGCGATACCCAGGATGGTCATCACGACCGACGCCGTCACGTGAATCGCGATTTCGCCCGCGGCCCAGCCGTAGCGCCCTTGCTGCAGATGCGCGACGACTTCGGCCGAGAACGTCGAGAAGGTGGACAGGCCGCCCATCAAGCCGGTGATGACGAAGAGCCGCCATTCCATCGATACCCCGGGGAAACGCGCGAACCACGCCACCGCCACGCCGATCACATAGCCTGCGATGACGTTCGCCGCCAGCGTCCCGAGCGGGAGATTGGGGAACAACGCGTTCAGGCGCAGGCCGAGCACCCATCGAAACAGGGAACCGAGCGCGCCGCCAATACCTACAGCCAGGATCGACAGGTACATGAGCGAAGGAGAAGATCAGGGAGAGGCGAACGCAAGGCGCTCGATGAGGTCGTCACGGCTGGCGGCGATAATTGTCTCGCCGGAGACCGAAAGCCGCGCGATCCAGGTGCCGTCGCGCCGCTGTTCCCACTCGCCGCATTCATGGCCGTCCAGCAGCAAGGAGCCGCGTTTGACCAGTTGAGGGTCGGTGGGATCGAGGACAGTGTCGTCGTTATGTTCCAGCTTGACGGTTCGCATGGGCGTTGCGCTCGCGCGCGGGGATACACAAGGGCGTAATCATAATGGAGCGCAGCAGGAACCCCATACAGAATGCGAGAAAGGATGAAAGTGCCAAGGCGCCTTTCATGCACAATACGGGTCGCACTTCGTTCGCCTTTTTATGGTCCACACAGCCCGCATGAATCTAGACACCATCCTGGACAGCTTGCAGCAACACTATCCCACGCAGCATTGGGCGCAGTTCGCGCTCGGCGTGCTCACGCTCGTGCTGTCGGCGCTGTTCGCGCAGTGGGTCGTCGCGCGCATCGTGCTGTATCTGGCGCACCGCCTGCTCGTGCTGACTGAACGCGAAGCGTGGGACAAGGCGCTCGCCCGGCATCGCGCGTATCACCAGCTTTGGTACGCCGTGCCGTTCGCGGCAGTAGCGATCGGCGTGGGCGAGGTGCCGCACATCGGTCACGTGGCGGACGTGATCGAACGGCTTGCGCACGCCGGCGCATGGGTCTGCGTCTTCTTCGCCCTGGGCGGCGCGCTCAGCGCATGGCAAGACGTGTACGCGGCAAGCATGGAGGCGCAGACACGCTCCATCAAGGGCTACATCCAGATCGGCAAGCTCGCGCTCGCGCTGATATGCGGCGTGCTGGTGTTGTCGATCGTGATCGACCGCTCTCCGCTCTGGATGCTGTCGGGCCTCGGCGCGTTGTCCGCGGTGCTGCTGCTCGTGTTCAAGGACACGCTGTTGTCGCTGGTGGCAAGCACGCAGCTCACATCGAACGACATGCTGCGCATAGGCGACTGGATCGAGATGCCGCAATCCAATGCCGATGGTTTCGTGAAGGACATTGCGCTGCATACCGTGAAGGTGCAGAACTGGGACAACACGGTGACCACCGTACCCACGTACAAGCTCTTTTCGGAGAGTTATAGAAACTATAGGCAGATGTTTGAATCGGGCGGGCGGCGTATCAAACGCACGCTGCGAATAGATGCCACATGCGTGCGTTTTCTCACCGATGAAGAAACCGCGCGCCTCAAACAATTCCGCTTGCTGCACGACTATCTGGAAGAGAAACAACTCGAAGTCGACCAGGCGAACAAGAACCTCGGTGAGCTGGCGAGCGAGCCCGCCAATCGGCGGCGGCTGACGAATATCGGCACCTTCCGCGCATATGGGCTCGCGTATCTGCAGCGGCATCCGGAGATCAGGCAGGACATGTCGATGATGGTGCGCATGATGGAACCGCAGTCCGAAGGCATTCCCGTCGAGGTCTATTGTTTCACCGCCGTCACTGCATGGACACAATACGAACGCATTCAGGGCGATGTGTTCGACCATCTGCTGTCGATCCTGCCGGAGATGGGCCTGCGCTTATATCAGGCGCCGTCGGGCACGGACATGAGCGGACTGGTCAGCGGGCTGATGATTGGAAGTGGCGCAGGCAGTGCCGGAAGCAGAAGCGCCATTGGCGGTACGGACAGCGGCCGTTTGCGCGGCGAGTTGCCCACGGTCTAACTGGAGAAGCAGGCAAGAATCAGCGATTTTTATGTATTCACGCGATGCTTCCCGATGCCTAAAGTGTGAACCTTGCCGGCATTCCTTCTGCATCACCTGAAGGTGCTCGCCGGTCATCGCATTTATCGCTTCTACAGGAAAACTCCCGTGACCGATCGCGTTCATGCTATGCGTGTTTTCATCCGTGTCGTCGATACCAATAGCTTCTCACGCGCCGCCGAATCCCTCGGCATGCCCCGTGCAAGCGTGTCGACGACCATTCAGCAACTCGAGGCGCTGCTCGGCGTGCAACTGCTCGCGCGCACTACGCGGCGTCTCAATCTCACGGCCGAAGGGGCCGAGTGCTACGAGCGCTGCGTGCGTATTCTCGCGGATATCGACGATCTGGAAGCGGGCTTTGTCGGCCGCGAAGAGCGTCTGCGCGGCCGTCTGCGCATCGAGATGCCCGACACGGTCGCCACCGCGCTGGTCGTACCCGCGCTGCCTGATTTCCACGCGCGTTATCCGCATATCGAGTTGTCGATCGGCATCTGCAACCGCGCCGTCGATCTGGTTGGCGAAGGCGTGGATTGCAGCGTGCAGCTTGGCGAATTGCCGGATTCCGGGCTGATTGCACGGCGGCTCGGCAGCTTTGAGCACGTGACTTGCGCCACGCCCGCGTACCTGGAAGCGCACGGCACGCCGAAGACGCTCGACGAACTCGCGCAGCACATCGCGGTGAACTGCGTGTCGGACCGCACCGGCCGGCCGTGTGATTTCGACTTCGAAGTGGATGGCGAAGCGGTGGCCGTGAAAATGGCAGGTTTTGTTCAGGTCACCGACGAACACGCCTATCTCGCGTGCGGCCTGCAAGGGCTCGGGCTGATTCAGCCGCCGCGCATTGCCGCATTGCCCTACCTGCGTTCCGGGCAACTGCGCGAGGTGCTGCCGCAATGGAAGTCGATGCCCATGAATGTGTCGGTGGCCTTCGTCAAGAGCCGGCAAGCCGCGCCGAGGGTCAGCGCGTTCGTGGACTGGCTGGCGGAATTGTTCGAGCGTTCGCAGGAAATGGACGATACGCTCACACGCCTGTTCCGGACGGCTCGCCGCCCGGTTGCCGCTCCCGCGAGGGCCGCGGCGCCCACACCTGCAGCCCGCGACGAGGACGCGCACGAAGAAACCGCCAGCGAGTCATGACGCAGGCATGACTTCTACCCAGGCGCTCACGCCGGCCTGACCGGCTGAGCCGCCCCCTCGCCGGCCACCGTATTCCACTTGCGCACCTCCCAGCGCGTGACCAGCCCCTCGGTCACATACGGATCGGCCCGCGCGAATGCCTCCGGCACCGCGGGCGAATCCGCCTCGAACAGCAGCATCGCCCGGTCGACGGGCGCCTCCAGCGCCCCGCCCAGCAACAATTCCCCACGCGCAGCCGATGCCCACGCCACCGTCAGATGGCGGTCACGGAACGCCGTCCGGCGTTCGAGATAATCGGCGCTCAGTTCATAGATCAATAGAAAGTGCATGAGTTTGTCTCCTGTTACAGGCAGTACTGCGCGTCGCAATTGAACGATCGTGCCCTATGTAAAACACGCTGTAAGACCTGGTATCACGCCTAAACTGTATGCCGGAGGCCGTGTGTGCGATCATTGCGACACTTTCGACTTTGACCTTGCCTCAAGTTGGCGAATTGTTCGTGACGCCCAGGATTCCAGCGGCGTCGGATGCTCGCCCAAACGGGCCTGTCCCGCGGCTTTTTCGCCTCCGGGATCCCCGGCTGAAGGGTTAATCACTCTCGCCGAGCTTGGGTTTTCGCCGTTACTCCTCTTCAACATCCGGCCGTACGCCAATCGTTGAAGTTTAAATTCACCCGGCGCTCGTCATACGCATTTCGCCGCCTGTTCAAGGGGCAAGTTTGAACAACATCGGTTTCGCGCTCGTCGTGGTGCTGCTCCGCGCGCTCGCTCACCTGCCCTACGGCCTGGTCGCACGGTTCGGCAGCGGCCTTGGCGCGCTGCTTTATTGCATTCCCAGCCGTCGAAAACATATTGTGCAAGTGAATCTGCAATTGTGCTTTCCCGGCAAGACCGACGCCGAATACGAATTGCTCGGACGTTCGCATTTTCGTCACGTCGTGCGCAGTTATGTGGAGCGCGGCGTGCAGTGGTTCGGTTCGGCCCGCGCTATCGAAAAACTCGTGCAGCTTGAAAGCCGTATCGATCTCGACGACGAAAACTCACCGCCCACCATTTTCATGGGTTTCCACTTTGTCGCCATTGAAGTGGGCTGCATGCTGTACTCCATGAAGCTGCCCATCACCGCGCTTTATACGCCGATGTCCAGCAAACGGCTCAACACGCTCGCCGTCGAACAACGCGGCCGTTTCGGCGCCGACATGGTGATGCGCGCCGACAGCGCCCGCCGCATCCTGAAGCTGCTCCGCAAGGGCGGTTCGGTGATGCTGGCCGCCGACATGGACCACGGCATTGAAAACTCGGTATTCGTGCCGTTTTTCGGCGTACCGGCCTGCACACTCACGTCGGTGTCGCGGCTTGCGCGGCTTGGAGGCGCGCGCGTGGTGCCGTTCGTGACCGAAGTGCTGCCCGACTACAAGGGCTACAAGATGACGATCTTCGAGCCGCTCGCCGACTTTCCCTCGGAAAGCGACGAAACCGACGCCCGCCGGATGAACGAATTCCTGGAATCGCAAATAGTGCGTTTTCCGGAACAATACTACTGGGTGCATCGCCGCTTCAAACACCGGCCGGAAGGCGTAGCCAGCGTGTATTGAACCTGTCCTGATCAGTCGGGCTTGCGGAAGTCGTTGTCCACCCAGGCCTGCGCGCTGGTCTTGCTGAGCTTGAATCCCGCGGACACCCGCACGTGGGCAAGCAGCGCGCCGAACGAGTCGAGCGCCTTCAGGTCCGCGTAGGGATCGTCCTCATCAGGGACGATATCAAGCGACACCGTCACATCCTCGCCGTCCGCGCGAACCGTAAAATCCTTGTGAAGCATTGCATGGCGCTGTTGCTCATGCCGGCGCAATACTTCGGACGCCGTCTTGACCAGCGTGCGGAACGCGTTTGGATCGAGCGGCTTGGGGTTCTTCTTGTCACGTCCCATGGTCCAGGGGCCGGTGAGCGCCGGTTCGGCTTCGCCGTCCTTGATCATCTCGACCGCCCAGCCGTCGTCATCCTCGTTCTTGATCACCCGCGCGGTCCAGCCGTCGTCGCGCCAGAGGCGGTCTTCATAGAGCGTGGTGTCTTCGTCGGTATGGGGATCGGGGGCTGAATCGGTCATGGAAATAAGAAACTCGAGTTGCATGAAACACTGTGGGAGCACGAGAGTGTTGCACCGTGCATAAGCGACGAATTTTAACCTGCAAGGAGGGGCGGCATCGTCGAAAATGCCCACACGCTGGCCGATCGGTCTACTCGACGGGCACATTGCATGCCGCCTGCTGCTTTTGTTGCAGGCGTGTTGCACGCATAGGTGCGCCGGCGTGCGCCCGGATATCCGGTTATCCGGGCGTTTCGCCAACGGCATTTCGCCAACACCATGGAGGAATCAATGCTTTCACTTATCGGTACCATTATTGTCGGCGGCATCATTGGCCTGATTGCGCGAATGATCAAGCCGGGCGACGACAGCATGGGCTGGATCATGACGATCCTGCTTGGCATTGCCGGCTCGCTGGTCGCAGGTTATGTCGGCCGTGCGCTCGGCTGGTATCACGAAGGGCAAGCTGCGGGGTGGATTGCCTCGGTGGTCGGCGCCATTGTCCTGCTGTTCGTTTGGGGACTGGTCGCGCGCCGCCGGACCTAAGCCGGACCTGATACACGTGAGACCCGAATTGCGTCTGAGCGCTCGGGTCAGGCAAAGGGCTGTTCCAGGCTTCGTTGGAACAGCCCTTTTTATTTTGTTCCCCGGAGGTCAGACGCCAATCACGCATTCAACCCCGACTTCAGGAACAGCACATGCCGGGGCGCGAAGTGCGCGTACAGCGGAAGGATTGCGCCGCCCATTGCCCGGGCATCGGCGCCAATCTCGCCTTCCACCAGCCTGGGCCGCACCATCCCCTGCCAGTCGAAGGCATCGAGCGCGGTATTGGTCCGGGTCAATACCTCCCGCAATAACTGGCGATCCAGTTCCCCATCGATCACGATCGCATCGACGTCGACCAGTGCCGCCGCCGTTGCAATGGCCGCGGCAAGCGCCGGGCAAGCGGCATCGAGCCAAGCCTCGCACAGGGGCCACAACTGCGCCGACAGCGCTCGTTGATCGTGAGCGGCGGCGGCGGGAAAACCGGCATCGGTGAAGCGCTTCTCCAGCACATAGATTGACGCCACGTTAAGCAACTGCGGCGTGCCTTCGCTCATCAGCGGGAACGACCCGATAGCACCGGCATTCCCCTTGGGCCCGGCGTGCAGCCGTCCATCGATGACCAGGCCGCCGCCAATGAACGTGCCGATAAACACGTAGAGAAAATCGCCCAATCCGCGCCCTTGCCCCATCAGCAATTCAGCGGCGCAGGCGGCAGTCGTGTCCTTCGCGAACTCCACCGGTAACGTGGTCAACGCCTGGACCCGCGCGCTGATATCGATCTCGTTCCATGCGGCGAAGACATCCGGCGGGGTATCGAAGAAATTGCGCCAGCCGCCCAGCCACAACGGCGCCGCCACGCCGATACCGACCACCTTCGCAGCGTTTTTGCCCAGCGCGGCCATCATCTGGTCGATCTTTCCGCTAAGCAAAGCGAACACCGTCCGCGGATCGGGATACGCATACTCGATCACATCACGCGCGTGCACCTGGCCCGCAAAATCCATGGTCAGCACGTCGAGACTGCGGCGCCCCACCTTCACGCCGATGGAAAACGCCCCGTCCGCGCGCAGCGAGATGGGTACCGACGGCTGCCCCATGCGGCCCTGCACACGCGTCCTGGCTTCCCGCGCGAGCAAGCCGTCATCTATCAGACGATCCACGATCAGCGACGTGGTCTGCGTGCTCAGGTGCGTCAGGCGCGCGATCTCGGACTTGGGTAGCGGCCCGTGGACACGCACCGCCTGCAGCACGATGCGCTCGTTCATCTGCCGCATGCCGGCCGGCTTCGGCGTTGTCGTGCTTGACGACGTTGAAGACGTCATAGGGGATCAGGCGATGGCCTGCACGTCGGCCTGCTTCGCACCGGTCATGATGGCCACGGCTTCCGACATATGAATATCTTTCGTGTTGACGAGCGCCGCGCGCCGCCCCAGCCGCTGGATATGAATGCGGTCGGCGATCTCGAACACATGCGGCATGTTGTGGCTGATCAGGATCACGGGCAAACCGCGATCGCGCACGCGCCGGATCAACTCCAGCACCATGTTCGATTCCTTCACGCCGAGCGCGGCCGTCGGTTCGTCGAGGATCACCACATGCCGCGCGAACGCTGCGCTGCGCGCCACCGCCACGCCCTGGCGCTGGCCGCCGGAAAGTGTTTCGACGGCCTGCTTCATCGAGCGGATCCCGATCTGCAACCCTTCCATATGCGCGATGGCTTCCTGCAACATGCGCCGCTTGTCGATCATCATGAACAGGGAGCCGAGAATGCCGGGACGCCGCAGCTCGCGCCCGAGAAACAGGTTTTCCGCGATGCTCATGGCGGGGGCGACCGCCAGGTCCTGGTAGACGGTTTCAATCCCTTGCGAGCGCGCATCGAGCGGACTGCGAAAATGCACGGGTTTTCCATCCAGCAGGATCTCGCCTTCATCAGGCACGAGCGCACCGGACAACGCCTTGATCAGCGACGACTTGCCGGCGCCGTTGTCTCCAATGACCGCCAGGATCTCGCCGGGCAACAGTTC
Source organism: Caballeronia udeis (assembly GCF_001544555.2). Classification (GTDB taxonomy): domain Bacteria; phylum Pseudomonadota; class Gammaproteobacteria; order Burkholderiales; family Burkholderiaceae; genus Caballeronia; species Caballeronia udeis. Next base: position 9,235 of record NZ_FCOK02000104.1, read on the forward strand.
GAAATCGACGCCATCCAGCGCGGTGACGGAGCCGTACCGCTTGATGACGCCGCGGGCTTCCAGAACGGGTTTGATTGTGTCGTTCATGAGCTTGGCTCCTCAGGCGCGGGGACGCGCAAGTTTGTCTGCGGCGACCGCGAGAATCACCAAAATGCCGGTGATCAGAATCTGATAAACCGACGACACGCCGATCAGCGTCAGGCCGTTTCGAAACACACCGACAATCAACGCGCCCAGCAAGGTCCCGACAATCGTGCCGCGTCCGCCAAAGAGACTGGTGCCACCGAGTACGACGGCCGTGATGCTGTCCAGGTTCTCGGTCTGGCCCGCCTGAGGATCGCCCACGCCGGTTCGCGCCACCGACAACAACGCCGCGATGCCGTAGAAAAAGCCCGCAAGCGTGTAGACGGTGATCAGGATCTTTTGGGACGAAAGTCCCATCAGCCGTGCTGCTTCCGCGTTATTGCCGAGCGCGTAGAGATGGCGGCCGGGCACGGTATCGCGCAGGACAAACCACACCACGAGGTACATCAGCAGGGTCAGCACGGTGCCATACGTGACCTCCGCGCCGCCAAGATGAAAGGTGTTGCCGAAGAACATCATGGCGTCGGGCAGGTTCGAGATGCTCTCGGCATTCGAGTACACCTGCGTGAGCGCGAACGCTATGTTGAGCGTCCCCAGCGTGACGATGAACGCCGGCAGCTTGATCTTCGTGATAAGCGCACCGTTCAGTAATCCGAACAAAGTGCTGGCGGCCACGCCGCAGATGATTGCGAGCACGGGTGGCACGCCCATGGTGACGGCGAATTTCGTCATCACGATCGAACCGAAGGCCATCACCATGCCGCATGACAGATCAATGCCGCCGGTCAGCACGATCAACGTCTGGCCGATCGCGATCACCGCCACGACCATGGTTTGCTGGAGAATCAGCGAAAGGTTTTGTATCGATAAGAACCGGTCGCTTTGCCAGATGAAAAACGCGCATGCGATCACGAGCGCCACTAGCGGGCCGATATCGGTAAGCGAAGGCAGCCGGTCGGAAAACGTCGCGCGGCCGGCCGCGGGAGAGGTGGATTGCGTCATGACTCGGGACCTCGACAGCAACATCGAAAAAAAGCGCCGCGCGGGGCTTGGGCCTGAAAAGTGGAAGGCTCAGGTCCGCGCGGCAGGTTCAAACGCGGTGCGACGGCTTACTTGTTGCCCCAGCAGTTGTCCAGCCCGAACTTCGTGTCCTTGGAGTCCACGCCGGAGACGGGTTTGTCGGTGATGAGCGTGACGCCGGTGTCGTGGTAACCGGTCGCCTTCTTGCCCGTCTTCGCGTACTCAATGCCTGCCTGCACCCCTTCCTGCGCCATCAGCAGCGGGTATTGCTGCGAGGTGGCGGCAAAGCTGCCGGCCTTCACGTTACGCACCCCTTCACAACCGCCGTCAATGGACACGATCATCACGTCCTTGTCCTTGCCGGCTGCCTTGAGCGCGCGATATGCGCCGGCCGCGGCCGGTTCGTTGATCGTATAGACGAGGTTGATGTCGGGTGCCTTCTGCAGGCAGTTCTCCATTGCCGTCTGGCCTTTCGACTGGTCGCCGCGCGTGTCCTGGCTGCACACGACCGACGGGTCGCCTTCCTTCACCCCGAAGCCCTGCAGGAAGCCGTTATGACGCAGCACGCCGACCGTTACCCCGGGCGCGAGGTCGAGCGTGGCGATCTTCGCGGGCTTGCCGGCGAAGGAGGCTTTGGCGTATTCGCCGATCAGCACGCCGGCCTTGAAGTTGTCGGTGGCGAAGAGTGCGTCGGTGGCGTCTTGCGGATCGGTGGGTGTGTCGAGAGCAATCACGAGGATGCCTGCTGCGCGGGCCTTCTTGAGCGTCGGGACAATGGCCTTGGTGTCGCTGGGCGTGATGAGGATGGCTTTGACGCCGGCCGTCATCATGTTTTCGACCGCGGTCACCTGGCTTGCGTTGTCACCGTCGAACTTGCCGGCTGCCGAGATCAGTTTCACGCCGCCTTTGGCAGCGGCCGCTTCTGCGCCCTGTTTCATCTTGACGAAGAACGGATTGGTATCGGTCTTGGTGATCAGGCCGATCGAGATCTGATCAGCCGCCATTGCCGCGCCGGAACCAACCAGCGCCGTCACTGCAAGTCCGAGGAAGGACGCACGTGCGACAGCACGCCGAAGATTTTTCATGTCTCGCTCCAAAGGTTTTTATTCGCCCGCGGCTTCGAGAGGAAGCGCACCGAACGAGTTCGCCGACTAAATCAATTGACTTTATTTAGTACAGCAGCGCCGTGGAGACAAGTCAAGAAAATGAAGCGAAATCCATTTGCTGCAAAGCAACATTGAAACGATTAAACCGCTTGGAACATCAATCGGGGCAGTGCAGGGGGTGATTGTTGCGTCGCGTCTACGTAAAAACACTGACGGATGAAAAAAGGGCTAAAAAAGCGATGAATTGAATTGTTTTCTGGTTTTTTATCGGGTTATGGTTTACCAGCATTCTTGCCAACCTCCCATCCTGGTCACCTGCACCATGAGCGCACTCGAAGCCCTTCACGCTATTGTCACTGACGAAGAATCGCCCCAGATCATTCGCGACCACATTGTGGATTCGCTGCAGTTTGCGTTGCGCAACCAGCCCGGCTTTTTCACGACGAAGGAAGTGCAATGGCTGGCGCAATGGGATGACACGCGCATTCCCATTGCGGCGACAAAGATCCTGAACGGAATGAAAACGACCTGAAGGTTTCGCGCTCGCGCCGGTGGGCGGGATTTGGGATCTGGCGGGCCGTAATTCAGGAAAACAACCGACAACCGCGCAGACCACGCTGCTAATCCAGCGGGAAGTGAAGCGGCAAATGCGCGTGAGGCTGTGCTGATCCGTAGGCGTTGGTGGTTACCCGAGAGCACTGGTGGCGAAGCGTGTTCATGTCAGGATTCGCGAGAAGGAGGGGTTCACACATCCGTCGCTCTGGCGAGCACCGTGCTTTTGGGGCACCTATGAATAGAAACTGCACGCTGTGGACACTTAGGGTAGTGCGGTTAAAAGCGTTTTCTTTGCTTCGTTTCTTTGTCGCTAAGGACCAAGAAATGACGCGCCGCCACGCGCAGTGGCTAATAGTGATAAAGAAATCAGCCAACATATAACGCGCGAAGGCCTTGAAAGCAGCAACCCGGCATTGACTCAGACCGCTAACCCTGAAACCTGGCAACCCGGCACCAAGCCCCCACGACATCCCCTCTTAATGCAAACCAGCCTTCGCCGCTGTCACATCGAAAGTAAAGGCCAGACTCTTATCCTGCACGACAATACTATCGATAAACTGGACCACGTCTAAATCCTTCACAAAACTCGCCGCCGATGAAGCGGCAAGAATCGCACTGGCTTCCTGCGGTTTGGCAATAAGATATCCCTGTACGTAATCCACGCCAATTTCCTTCAGCGCGCGCAGCGTATCCACATCCTCGACCCACTCGGCCACGCTGCGCATTCCAAGATTGCGAGCGAGCGCGACAATAGCTTCCACAATAGCGATATCAGCCGGATGCGCACACATTGTCCGGATAAACTCGCCGTCGATCTTGAGTGCGTCCGCGGAAAGATCCTTGAGGTATTTAAACGATGTATAGCCCGCGCCGAAATCGTCGAGTGCGATCTTGCCGCCCATTTCATGCACTCGCGCGATAAACCGCTGCGTATTGCCGAGATCATGCAATGCGACGCTCTCGGTAATCTCGAGACACAGATAAGGCACGAATTGCCGGAAGCGCGCAAACAAGGCAAAGACGTCTTCCATGAACTGCTCGTCATTCAGCGAACCGCCGCTGAGATTGACGCAAATGAACCGCGTATTCCTGAGCGATGCCTGATGTTTCTCGATCCATTCGAGCAGCGTGGTGATCACCCATTTATCGATAGCCGCAATGTTGCCGGACTCCTCCGCCGCCACTATCACCTTGCCCGCCGGCAAGGTTGCGCCATCTGGCGCACGCATGCGCAGCAGCACTTCGAAATTCAGCGACTCGGTGGGTGCGGTGAGCGACATGATGGGTTGCATGACGAGGAATAGTCCCGGAGGCAATCGATTGCGCCCAAGCGTTTCAACTAGCCTCAATTCTTCTGCACGCTCCTCGAACGCGGCCGCTCCCTTGCGATACGTCACCATCCGCGCGTTCGAACTCTTCTTGGCCTCGCGGCACGCGCGGTCCGCATGCGAGAGCGCGTCCTGCACACGCACGCCATGCGAGCACTCCACCAGCCCCACCGAGGCCTTCACCTGGAACGCTCGGTTGCCGACCTGATAGGGCGCATCGCTCAGCGCGCTGATCAGGTGATGACAACAATCGATAGCTTCGTCTATCGACATGTCGCTCATCACGCAGACAAACTCGTCGCCGCCAATCCGCCCGAAGGGAAAGCCGGCCGAGAACAACGCCCGCGTGCGCGTGGCGACCTGCTTCAGGACCTCGTCGCCGGCACGGTGTCCGAACAGGTCGTTGACGAGTTTGAAGCGATCCAGATCCACGTACGCGAGCGCCCAGGCGGCCCCTTCCTCGCTCTGTGCGGCGATGGCCTTTTCCACGCCGCGCCGGTTGAGCGACCCCGTGAGCGGATCGTGCTCGGCCAGGAAACGCAATCGTTCGACGGCCTTCGAGCGTTCCGTCACGTCCTGCAGCGAACCTTCGATCCAGCCGTTCGAGCGAGTCGCTTTCAGCAGGAAACGCCGCTCGCCGTTGCCGTGCGAAGCCGCGCCGCCCATTTCCAGTTCGCCCTCACTTCCCTTCGTAGCCAGCGCCTGCAACGCGCCCCACGCGCCCGATTCGAAGTAGTCGTTCCAGTGCCGCACCTTGTACTCGGTCTTCTGCAGCGAGAGCATGGATCGCAACGCGGGATTCGCGCGCACGAAGTGCCCCGCGCTGTCGAGCGTGAAGAGACCGATAGGCGTCACGTCATAGGTGTTGCGCAGTTCCGTTTGCGCCTGCCGCCGGTGCTCGCGTTCGGCGCGCATCTGCTCGGCGATCGCGAAGGCGGCCATCATGCTTGACGACAACGCCGCCATGACGGTGCTCACGCCGCCCGAAAGCGACTTGATGCTGAACGCGGCGCCCAGCACATCGGAGAACGTGGCGAACAATACGATCGCGAGCGACCCGACGTACCAGAGCACGGTGCGCGAGCGGGCGAGCCAGACGATCCGGGCGAGCAAAAAGATCAACACGCCTATGCCGATCCCACCCAGCAGCCAGAGCGCCGGGATAAAGCGCGAATAGGGCAGCGCAACGGAGCACACCAGCAGGGCGATGCCGATGTATTGGCCAACTCCAAGCAGCCAGCGGTACCCCACCACTTTCAGTTCTCGACGGAACAACTGGCTGAAAAGCGCGCCGGTCAGCAGATAGTAGGCAGCGAAGGTGAATTGACGCAGCGGCTGCAAATACTCCGGCGGGATCGAGCGGCCGGTCCACTGCATGTCCCAGCCCATCGCGTTCGCGCACAGCCGCAGATTGCCGACCAGCCACGCGGCGAAAATCACGTACGTCCACTCGCGGTTGATCAGCGCAGTGACGAACACGAAGACGGCGAGCGTCAGCAGGCCGCCTCCGATCATGCCTGAGCTTTCCTGAAAATCGAGCGCGGAGGTGCGCAGACTTTGGGCGTCCCAGGCGAGCGCGCTGATCTGCGCGGGACCGGAAAACGTGCCCCGGCACACGACTTGAACGGATTCCGCGAGATTACCGAGATCGATGGAGAAACCCGCCTTGACGGCGCGAATTTCATTGGTGGCGCCCTGCCGGCTCGCCGTGCCGAGCGGCTGCAGCGTTGAGGCTATCCAGCAGGAAAGAGTCTGCGCGTGACGCGACGGCAGTTCCACGTACGAGGACTGCTCCTGACTCATATTGGGAACGTCGAATGAAAACCAGATGGGCGTTTCCGCCAACTGCGTGCTGAAACGGCCAACCTTGGCCTGGTGTTCAAGCGCCTTCAGGGCGCCGGCGGGATCGAGCGTGCCGCCGGTGTCTTTAACGACGCGCAGCGCCAGCGGAACGGCGCCGTTCGATTCGAACTGGTGCGGTGCCCACAGGAGGGTTGCAACCGTACCCGCCGCGATCAGCGCCGGAACAACGAAAACGGAGAAGGCGTACAGCAGCCGATCCATGAATGAACCGGCACGCGCGTACTTTGATCGCGAAAATAAAGCAACCGACGCCATACCTGGTGTTTCCCCTGGTTGCATGAGCCCACGCCGCGCGGACGATGGCAGCCTCTCGAACCGCCATCGCCTCGTGCTATCCCGCGCCAGCGTACGACCGGGCTATTGTTTGTTACCTGCCATAAGCAACCTGCGGAGCTTCCGGGCATCCTACCGTTTCTCGCTCGAAAGATAAATCTGCCGTCCGCAAATCGATATCAGGATGATGCGTTTGAAACACGAACTGGAATAAAGGATGCTTCGCCTCCTCCCAGCGCCGGCGCGCAACGCCCACTTCGCCGGCCAGAACCCGATGCGGCAAATTGCCGACATGCTCCATCGGAATGAATTGCCGATCGCCGAAGACATCTTCGAACAACATGGCTTCATATTCGCGATCGAGCGGTGAGCGCGCGGTGATTACCATCCAGTCGATCTGGTGCTGCTCGCAATATAAGAACAGGGATTTGAATAGCATCATTTTCACCACACGTCCAATCGTCCCGCCGGCCACGCCCAGCCGGGTAGCCTCCGCGAGACGGCCCGTTTTTAACCAGCCCGGCAATTCGACCGATCCCTGCACATCGAGCGGTGCATATTCGTTGGTTTGAATACGCATGGTGCCGAGCGGCTCGCCATCGAGTTTCGATTCAGCAAGCAAAATCGCCGTACCCGCATCGCGATCACACGCTTCGATTGTCATTCTCTCCGCAAAAGCCGGCAAATGGCGGCCATACGCCACCCGCCGGATCCTTACCGCTTTCTGAAGATCGTGATCTGCCGACACGATACGAACTGTGAACGGCATGGACTCGGGTTTCTTGAGCGCTTGTACCGCGGCAATCTCAAGCTTCCGGGTACGTTCACCGTGTTCAATAAGTTCACTACGAAAAGCGCTGCTTTGATCCGCGTGATTGAGCTGTTCCATTTGTGCTACCCCATTTTTGGCGAGAAGGAGGATGCCGTGGAACGTTTGACTTCAAGCAAACGAAACACACGACAGATTTAGTCTCGCCCAAAGCCAATTGATGGGGTGCGTGCTACCAGATAAATCTTTATAGAAACTTCAAAAAATTCTGTATTTTCAGTGCTTTTCGTGTTCGCCGACCCGAATCGTCCTTACGCATTTCGTATCATGAAAAATTTCTCGCGAGGACGCGTGCGTCCCATGCGTGAATGCCGATTTCTTTCGCGATTATTTATGGTAACAAACTTCCAAATTCACGTTTTCGATGCACTGTCGCAGGCGCTGCACCGCTTCTGTGCTCATGCATATATATAACGGATTTTCTATCGGCAACTTTATAGCTCGGGGCGATTAGCGCACGAGCGCAGCGGCCGGATCGTCACTCGGGAAAACACATTTATAGAGAGTGGGGAGTATTAAACCGACGAATACAGGCCGATGTAAAAAAGCCATTATGGCAATATGGAATTTGCTTATGAAAACCGGATGCGATTTGCGCGTTTATGGTGATACCGCGTAAGGAATCGGAAGAGAATTCCACCTTGGGCGGGATGACTTGGGGATGACTTGGGGATGACTTGGGGATGATTTGGCGGCGAGATTTGCCGAACGAAGGAGATTGGAACAGCGGATGCGAGGCGCATCCGCTGGATGAGCGGTCGAGGGAACAGGCCGCGGCCCGATGCTTCAGTCTTCGTCGTCGAGCCAGGGAATGTCCACGTCGGTGATGAACGCCACCATGGCGAGCGGGCGCCCTTCTTGACGGCCGATCTTGCCGTCCGCGCGCTGCCACTCGCACCGGAACACGGTTGCCGGGGTGTCGGCCATCAAGGTCACGGTGCGCAGTTCGTCCGGGTCCGCGTCTTCCACCGGGCCATCGAGCGACACCAGCAGTTGTTGCGGCCACATGCCGTCGGCCGGATCGTAGATCTTGTCGCCGTCGTGAATCACGACAAACGCTTCCACGCCAATGGTTGCCGAAGCCTCCACAATCATCTTGCCAAGCGCGCGCAGCACGGCTGTTGCACGGGCGGAGTTGGCCTGGCGAATCGCGAGGTCGCCACGCGTCAGCGCCTGCTCCAGCTTGGGATTGGTTTTCTGTTGGGCCATCGGTTCGCCTCCGTAACTTGATTCACTATTCGACGAGCATCGCCCGCCGGCTTGCAAGGCGCGATCGTACCATTCCTGTCCCAAATTTACCGTCCGGCAGGCCTTCCGCAGGACTTTTAGCGTCCCCCGCAAACGCCCGCCCATCAAAGCTGCCAGCGTCCGGCCAGCGCGTGGCATGATGGCGCCACGCTCAAGCTGGCCGCAATTTGATCCGATAAGATGTCGTCCGGCCTCATGCGTCGCCGAGCCCGTCCCACTCACACGCGCAAACAACAAAATGTTCGAATTGTTCTTGGCTCGGGTTCTTGCAGCCGATCTGACCGGGCAAATTCACCGCCGTTGCACGACGGAGCGGAAAGCGGCCCGGCTCATGCCGCTCGTCATGCCGCTCGTCATGCCGCTCATCCTGCGCGCCTTTTCACGATTCGTCGCGGGATGTGTTGCACCAGCCGCCGTGGCGGCGCTGACCGGTAACGCGGCTCTCCAGGCAGCAGCTTCCTGATGCGGCGCGCACTTGGGAAATCTCCCCCGCAGACCACGTTCGACGGCATCCTGCTCTGCTCGCACTTCCAGCCGATCTACAGCTTGCCCCACCAGCGCCAGGTCGGTTACGAAGCCTTGTTGCGCGGCATTGCACCCGGGGGCGCTCTGCTGGGGCCGTTCGAACTGTTCGCGAAAGCGATCGTGGAGCACTCGACCGGTGCGCTCGATCGCCTGAGTCATTCAGCCCACCTGCACAACGCCGCTCAATGGCTGCCCAGCCAGACCTGGCTTTTCCTGAACGTGACTCCGCCAAGCTTCATCGATCCGGGGTATGCGCGCCAACTCGCCGACCTTGCGCATGAATCGGGCGTGCGGCCGGAAGAAATCGTGATCGAGTTGCTGGAATCGGGCGGCAGCGACGTCTGCGCGTTCGCCCATGCCACCCAGGCGTTCCGGTCGCAAGGCTTCCTGGTGGCGGTCGACGACTTCGGTGCCGGGCACTCGAATCTGGATCGATTGCTGACCTTGCGGCCGGACATCGCGAAACTGGATCGCAGCCTCATCCATGCGCATCAGCCGGACTTGCGCGAGTCGGTGATGCCGAAGCTGGTGAGCTTGCTGCACGAGGCAGGCATGCTGGTGGTGGCTGAAGGGATAGAGACGGAGGAGGATTTGCTGCTGGCGGCGCGCTCGGGCGTGGACTTCGCACAAGGTTTCCTGTTTGGTCAGCCCGGTCCCGGACACTCGCCCGACGAAGCGGCAACGCAGCAAATAGAAACTGTCTTCGATACCCTGGCTCACACGCGCAAGACCCGCGAGCTTGCCATGGACTTGCTGCTGATGCCGTACCGGACGCGCTTTGCAGAAGCCGCCGAACGGATGTGGGGCGGCGTTTTGCCCGAGCACGCCTGCGAGGATCTGCTGGCGCTGCCGTGCACCTTGAGCTGCTTTTTCCTCGATCAGGGCGGCCGCGAATCGATCCCGGCGATAAAAGGCGCCGGTGCGGCGCCCGTCGCTGCGCGCCTCGCGCCGCTGGGCAGATCAGCGATCGGCCGCTGGGACAACCGGTCGTATTTCGTCGATGCCCTCGCCCAGCCGCAACGGCTGATAGTCAGCACGCCGTATTTATCGGCGACCGGCACCGGACTCTGCGTGACACTGTCCATCTTCATCAATTATCGCGGCGAACCGCTGGTGCTCGGCGCGGATCTCAACTGGGAGCGCCTTGCAGCAACCGCGGCCGGGTTGCTGCCGCCTTCAGCCTAGCGTTGGCGTTGGCGTTGGCATCGATGCCAACGCTTGCGCCAGATACTCGCCGCCCGCTTTCAACGCAGTCACGTTGCCAGGCTCGAAGGTCCAGTGGCCCGCCGCATCGACGATGGATAGCTGCGCGCCCGGCCACACGTCGGCGAGGGCCTGCACCTGATCTGCCGGGCACACCATGTCAAAGCGGCCGTGTACGAGCACGCACGGCAAATGCGCAATCCTGCCAATACGCGGCAACAACGGCTCCGGCGGCAACTCGTGCGCCATGTAGTGATGCTCCAGCAGCGACATCGAGATGGCCGCGGCGTTGGCTTCACGCGTAGCTTCGGGGCTTCCCTGCCCGGCTTGAGTTGCGTCAGCCCGGGGCGCTTCGGGTAGCGCGGCGGTGGTTTGCGCGGCATCGGTTTGGGCAGCCGCGACCGGGACCTCGGCTATCGATTCCTCGACTTTCGATTCCTCGACTTTCGATTCGTCCTTACGCGCTGGGTCAGCCCTCTTCGTCTGCGCGGGTTTATTCACTACCGATAACGTCGCCTCGAAGCCCGACCACGCACGGGCGAGCTTGATGCCGGCGTCATCGAAACGGGCGAGCGGCGCGCCGGTGAGCGCCAGGATCTCGGCGGCATTGCGCGGACGCTGGCCGCTCGCGGTCTCGATCGCATCCAGGAACGCCCGGTGTGCGTCTGGAAACACGCGCTGCACGTCCCACAGGAACCAGTCGATGTCCTCCTTGCGCGCGAGAAAAATCCCGCGCAGCAAAAAACCGAGGCAGCGTTCGGGATGCGTCACGCCGTAGCTGAGCGCGAGTGTCGTGCCCCACGAACCGCCGAACAGCGCCCATTTCTCGATTCCGAGCGCGATCCGCAGCTTCTCCATATCGCCGACAAGATCGTTCGTGCCGTTGTGCTCCAGCTTCCCGAACGGCGTGGATTTGCCGCAGCCGCGCTGGTCGAAGAAAATCATCCGCCACTTCGATGCATCGAGGACATCCCCCCACTTGAGGTTCATCGCGCCGCCGGGACCGCCGTGGACAATCAGCATCACGGGGGCGTCCTTGGGCCCTTGCGCACGCCAGTACATGGCGTGGCCATCGCCAACATCCAGCATGCCGTCCTCGAACGCAGGCGCCGGCTCGGCGGCCGGACGGCCGGATACCTCATTCGTCAACCCGCTCTTCACTTCGCTGTTTGCTTCGTCCGTCATTGCAACTCCGTTAAAGAGAGACCGGTGCCTCTCTGATTGTCATCGGGCGAGCCGTAAGAGGCGCCTCAGGGCTGAATCCGGGACACGCGCCGCCGCACACGCTATCCTTCGGGTTTCGCCGCCGGGCTCGAGCGTCGGGCCGGTCACCGTGCCCCAGGACGCTTTGCAACCCGCTGCACTCCTTTCGCACCACTTTTACCACCGTCCATTTCTTAATGCATCGAACCTTCGTCAAGTGGCTATTCGCGACCTACCTGCTTGGCAGCGGTACTGTGTGGTCGATCCTGATTCTGCCTCTGTTTCCGTTCGTAGGCCGCCGCGGCCGTTATTGGCTCGCCAAGCAATGGTGCCGGGGGATGGTCAGGATGATGCGCGTGATCACCGGCGTATCGTGTTCGGTAGAAGGGCTGGAGAACCTGCCCAATGAACCGTTCATCATGCTGTGCCGGCATGAGTCGACATGGGAAACGCTCGCGTTCATGGCGCTGTTTCCGCGCCGCATCAGCTTCGTATTCAAGAGCGACCTCAAGCGCATCCCGTTCTTCGGCTGGGTGCTGAAAGGACTGGATATGGTAAGCCTGGATCGCGGTTCGCCGCGTCAGGCGCATCAGGCCGTCACGCGCGAATGCGCGGAAAAGCTCGCGCTGGGCGATGTGGTGGTGATCTTTCCGGAAGGCACGCGGGTGGCGCACGATGCCCCGCTCAAGCTGGCTTCGGGCGGCGTAAGGCTTGCGTGTTCCACGCAGGTGCCCGCGGTGCCGGTTGTGCATAACGCCGGTAAATACTGGCCGGCAAAAGGCTGGCCCGATCAGCCCGGGCATATCCGCGTGATCGTGCTCGCGCCGTTGCCGGCCGATTGTGTGGTGCCGCAGGAGTTGAACCGGCTGGCGCAGGAGCGGATGGAAAAGGAGCTGGCGCGGATCGCCTGAGCTTGAGCCTGAGCGGCATGGAACACGCATGCAGCACGCAGCAACACGTGCTAAATAGCGGCAGTGCGTTGAGTCAGAACGGGCGGCGGCGCTTCGCGGCGCACAGCCGGTCCACCGCCGACAACAGCGCTTCCATCTCGACGGGCTTCTGTAAATAGCCGTCGTAGTGAACGAAAGCCGGCGGGTGCGGGTGCCCCGAGATCATCAAGAAAGGGATATGCGCGAAGGCCGAGTTGGTCTTCATCGTCTGGCACAAGAGCGCGCCGCCGAGCCCCGGCATCATCCAGTCCGACACCACGATATCCACGCTGTGCTCGCCCAGTAATGCAAGCGCGCCGTTGCCGTCGAATGCGGACAGCACCTTGCAGTCCGCAGACTGCATGCACAGGGTCCAGACTTCGAGGGTGGCGGGGTCGTCGTCGACGAGCAATACGGTTTTCATCTTGCTGGCGGCTTTGATGGGCGTCCCGGTGATGGAAGAGTTGCGGAGTCAGACAGCGCAAAGCGAACTTTGGTTGCACGCGAATTCTGTTGCGCTTGCTTACAGAACGGTCGTTTGCAACCCTCGTGCGCTGCTCGTGAGGTCCGCGTTTAGCGTGCTTTACGCGACTATCTCGCACTCATATGAACTGCTGCCTTGAGCGGGCTTCGCCCACTTATATAGCTTTTATCGCACGTATGCTAATGGGGTTTTGCCGATCCCGCATTTGTGGTAACAAGTGCCTGTAGCAAGGCTCTCCACAAGCTATTTCATACCGATACGAACCGCTTCACGCTGCCTTCCCGCCTCACGGATTGCATCGACCAGGCTGTCCAGCGCAGGCGAGCGAACGCGGTCATGCCGCAGTATCAGGCCAATGGGTTCATCGGCGCCGGCAAAGGGCATCGGCAAGCGCGCCAGCAGCTTCAACGCGATGTCATGTTCCACCACGCTGGACGGCACGAACCATACCGCGTCGTTGTGCAATGCAAGAGCGCGCCCGAGCGACACCGACAAGGTTTCAATCAGTGAACTCAGCGCCTGCGCCCCGAACGCCGTCAGCACGCTTTCGGCGGACTGGCGGATCAGCGTCCCGAACGGCGGCACGACCACCGGAAAGCGGGCAAGCACCGACGCCGTGATATTGCTTTCATGCACGAGCGGATGATCGTCGCGCACCACGACCGTCAACGGCTCACGGTACAACTGCTCGAAGGTCATCCCCGGCATGCCCTCGGGTTCGGAAAGACGACCGATGACCAGGTCGGCATCGGCGGATTTCAGGCGTTCGAGCAACTGCGAGTTCGAGCCGGTCCATACGCGCACCGACACATCCGGCCAGTGCGCCCGAAACGCGGCAAGCGTCGGCGGCAGCAACGCGGGCGCAACCGTCGGCAGGACACCTAGCGCGACCGTGCCGGGCATCTCGACGCCATGCCGGGACAACTCATCCACCCCTTCACGCAAAGCCCCCACGCAGGCTGCAGCGTGCGGCGCGAATAGTCTGCCCTCGCGCGTCGGCGCGGCGCCCCGGCGGCCCCGTTCGAACAGCCGGACATCCAGGATGGATTCCAGCTCGCCAATAGTCTTCGATACCGCCGGTTGGGTAATCGACAGGCTGTCGGCGGCGCGCTGCACGCTGCCGAACTGCGTCACCGCCAGGAAACACTGCAGGTGCCGGAACTTGATCCGGCCGCTGGTCAGGTTGGCGAGCGGCGTGACGGGCTTAGTGGGCCTGGCTGGCTTGGCTGGCTTCGCACTCGGCTCATTCAGCTTGCTCGGCGGCTCAGCCGGGTCAGACGAGATGGGTTTTTTAGCCATGACGATCAGTTATGTCTGAATGCATAAAACGTCATTTTCCATAACTTCATCGCTTCGATAAAGTGTTGATTCACATTTTAAAAGTCGGAGACAGAAAAGTGACTACCCCCTCCCTCATCCTGACGCCGCGCGACTGGGACTCCCATCCGCCCTATTGCCATCCGGGCTACAAGTCGTCCGTGCTGCGCAGCCCGTCGCGTCCGTTGATCCCGCTGAAAGAGAACCTGAAGGACCGCCGCGTGCCGGTGTATGGGGCGGACGATCTCGGCAAGCTCGATCATGACCTCACGCGCAACGCCGCAAAGAACGGCGAGCCGCTGGGCGAACGCATTATCGTGACGGGCCGCGTGCTCGACGAAAGCGGCCGGCCGGTGCGCAATACGCTGGTCGAGATCTGGCAGGCGAACGCGGCCGGGCGTTATGTCCATAAAGCCGACCAGCACGCGGCGCCGCTCGACCCGAATTTCCTCGGCGCCGGCCGTTGCCTGACTGACAACGAAGGGCGGTATCGGTTCCTCACGATCAAGCCGGGCGCGTATCCGTGGGGTAATCATTCGAACGCGTGGCGTCCCAATCACATTCACTTCTCGCTGTTCGGCGACTACTTCGGCTCGCGTCTTGTCACGCAGATGTATTTCCCCGGCGACCCGCTGCTCGAACTCGACCCGATCTTCCAGGGCACGCCGGAACACGCGCGCAACCGGTTGATCTCGCGCTTTTCCATCGATACGACCGAGGAAGGGTATGCGCTCGGTTATGAGTTCGACATCGTGCTGCGCGGCGCGAACCAGACCCCGACGGAGGCTTGAACATGACAACCTGCAAACAAACGCCGTCGCAAACGGTCGGACCGTACTTCGCTTATGGCCTGTGTCCCGAGCAATACAACTTCGACCTGAAGAGCTTGTTCACGCCGTCGATCGCGGACCGGGAATCGGCGGGGCAGCACATCAGCATCGTGGGGCAGGTATTCGACGGCGAAGAGAAAGTGATCGGCGACGCCGTGATCGAAATGGCGCAGGCCGACTCCACCGGCCGCTATGTGAACACGCTGGCGGAGACGCGCGAGTCGGGTTTTCGCGGTTTCGCCCGCGTGGGCACGGGGACCGATCCCGAGTTGCGCTTCGTTGTTGACACGGTCAAACCGGGCAGCACGGCAGATGATTCGGCGCCGCATATTGATGTGATCGTGTTGATGCGCGGCATGTTGCTGCACGCGTATACGCGCATCTATTTCGATGACGAAACCGGAAGCAATGCACGCGACGGCGTCCTTGCGCTGGTTCCGGCGGAGCGGCGCGGCACGTTGATCGCCAGGCGTGAAGCGGGCACGTCGAATACGATCTATCGATTCGACATTCATTTGCAAGGACCGAAGGAAACGGTTTTCTTCGATCTCTGAGCGGTCGAGGGCAGTCGGGCAGAGCGTCTGGCGCGATGGTTTATGATGTCGGACGCTCGAACCTGCCTGTGATTCCCCTATGAAAGACGCTCAGTCCGCCAGTCCGTTGTATCTCAAACTTTTCGCCGAAACCGCGCAGATCGAATGGTCTGAACTGCAGCGCTTTTTCGCGCGCGGCGTGTTGCTGAAAGTGGCACGCGATATCGATCTGGTGAGTGTCGCCGAAGCCGTCGCCAATGACGACACGAAGCAGGTCACCGCGTGGTTGTCGGCCGGGTTGCTTGAGCGCGTGGAGCCCGCAACGGCGGAGGATCTTGCTGCGCGCAATCCCGAACTCTGGGCTGTGGTGGTGTCGCCGTGGGTGTGTGTGCAGGAGCGTGGCTGAGGGCTTGCTGAAACACCCTCACCTTCCCGCCAGCTTCCGCCACAGCGTGGTCTTGCTGATACCGAGCGCCCGCGCGACCTTCTCGCGGTTACCGTCGAACGAATCCAGCATCGCGCGAATCTCGTCAACCTCCACCTTGCGGCTGCGCTGCTTCAGCGTTTCCTCGCCCGAAGCGGCATCGTCTTCTTCAAGCTCCGGCGCGATCGACCTCAATAGCTCGGGCGTTACTCGCATCCCCGGTATCTCGTCCAGTTCCACCGCAATCCGTTCAATCACGTTCTGCAACTCGCGTACGTTCCCTGGCCACCGGTAAGCGGCCAGTAACGGCAACACCGGCTCAAGCAGACCACGCGCGGCTTCCATCGACCCGGCCCGCCCCGTCTGCCACAGCAACTGCACAGCCAGCCCGGCAATATCCGATGACCGCTCACGCAGCGGCGGCAAAGCAAGATTCAGGATGTTCAGCCGATAATAAAGGTCCGCCCGAAACTGCCCCGCCTGCACGCGCTCACTCAACCCGCGATGCGTCGCCGCCACCACACGCACGTCGACTTGCAGCGGTTCCGTAGACCCTAAACGCACGACTTCACGCTCCTGCAGCACACGCAATAAACGGCTCTGCAAAGGCATCGGCATCTCGCCGATTTCATCGAGAAAAAGCGTGCCTCGATGCGCCGATTCAATCAGCCCCGCCTTCCCTCCGCGCCGCGCGCCGGTGAACGCACCTTCCTCGTAGCCGAACAATTCGCTTTCCAGCAGCGTCTCCGGAAACGCGCCGCAATTGAGCGCGACGAACGCGAACTCGCGCCGCGCGCTCGCGGTATGGATGCCCTGCGCCACCAGTTCCTTGCCGGTGCCGCTTTCGCCCCGTATGAGCACGGTGGCGTCCGAGCGAGCGTATCGCCGCGCGCGCTGTCGCACTTGATCTATCGCTTCGCTCGTCCCGCTCAAATCCTCAATCCGATACCGCGCGACCAGTTGCGGCGCACGTTGCCGGGCGCGCACGGAACGGTCCATGCGCTGCAACGCCACGGACTCCTGAAAGGTGATGATGGAACCGGACGCCGCCGATGTCGACGCGTCGCCCCATGCACTCCGATGCACCATATAACTCGCCCCGCGTACCGTCTCGAGCGCTTCGCCCGGCTCCTTCGGCACCGCGCTAGCCACTTCCGGCGCGAGATCGTGCAGCCGCTTGCCCACCGCCTGCGAGGGCGCGAGCCGCAGCATGTCGGCCATCTTGCCGCTCAATGCTTCTATGCGGCCATCGGCGGTCAGCGCGACGACGCCGTCGCGCAAATGCTGCAGCACCTGATCCAGGCGTCGACGACGCTGCGTTTCCCCCAGCGTGGCGCGTGCGACTTCGAGCGCGGTTTCGAAGGCTCCCTGAACTGACGCGCGCGAGTATAAAAACACCGACTTCATGCCTGCCTTCTCGGCCAGTTCCGTCACGAGCCCGGGGCCGACGATAGCCAGCACACCCCGGTCGCGCAGATCGAGCACGCAGGCCTCCGCGTCTTCCGCCGACAAATAGGAAGCGCATTCCACCGCCGCACCAAACGCCCGGAAAAACCGCTTGAGCTCGGACGGGGTCTCGCCGTGCATCACGAGCCCGACCGAGTCGCTCTCACGACGCGCCCGTGCCAACGCATGCATCACGTCGAAGCCGGTGGGATTCACCAGCACGACCGGCACGCTGATCCGCGCCTTCAGGTAACTGCCGTTCGATCCCGCCGATACCACCACGTCCGGACGTGCATCGCCCGCATGCTCGATCTCCTTCACCGCGTCCTCGTACCCCAGCGGGACGATGCGCAGATCGGCAATGCCGTCGTAGTCCGCCGCGATGTCGCGATACAGGTCGCGCAACTTGCTGATACCGACTGCCCAGATACGTGGAGGGGGATTCATGACTCATGGCCGAAACGGGGGATTGCAAAGTTTAAACCCATTTTTGCAATCTGCGATTTCATTTTTGAAACCTACGGGTGTTCTGGGGAAGATCTAATCTCTTAAAAATCAAAACCTTGGAATCTGGCAGGCAACTTGCGCTGTACGAGCGGGTCAACGGAGACACATCTATGAGTTCAACTGCAACACTGAGTGCCGGTGCGAAATTTCGCGCCGCGGTCGCGGCTGAAAAGCCTCTTCAGCTTGTCGGCACGATCAATGCGAATCACGCGCTGCTCGCCAAACATGCGGGCTTCAAGGCGATCTACCTGTCGGGCGGCGGCGTGTCCGCAGGCTCGCTGGGCCTGCCGGATCTCGGCATTTCGACCCTCGACGACGTCCTGACTGACGTTCGCCGCATCACCGATGTCTGCGATCTGCCGCTGATGGTCGATGTCGACACGGGCTTCGGTCCAAGCGCCTTCAACATTGCGCGTACGGTGAAGTCGCTGATCAAGGCCGGTGCGGGTGCAATGCATATCGAAGATCAGGTGGGCGCCAAGCGCTGTGGTCATCGGCCCGGCAAGGCGATCGTCTCGCAGCAGGAAATGGCGGACCGCGTGAAGGCCGCGGTCGACGCGCGTACCGACGAGAACTTTGTCGTGATGGCGCGTACCGACGCGCTGGCGGTGGAAGGTCTGGAAGCGGCGATTGAACGGGCGCGCGCCTGCGTCGAGGCCGGCGCCGACATGATTTTCCCGGAAGCCATGACGGACCTGAAGATGTACAAGCAATTCGTCGATGCCGTGAAGGTGCCGGTCCTCGCGAACATTACGGAGTTCGGATCGACGCCGCTTTTCACGGTTGATGAACTGCGCGGCGTGGATGTATCGATCGTTCTGTATCCGCTCTCCGCATTCCGCGCGATGAACAAGGCCGCGGAGAACGTGTACCGGGCGATCCGCACCGACGGCACGCAAAGCAACGTGCTCGACACCATGCAAACGCGCGAGGAACTGTACGCGAGCATTGGTTATCACGAGTTCGAAGACAAGCTCGACGCCCTGTTCAATCAGGCGAAGTAACGCGTCAACCCTATCCGGAGACAGAATCAAATGAGCGATACGTTAGAGAAAGAAGCACCCGCCACCGGCGGCTTCAAACCGAAGAAATCGGTCGCGCTGTCGGGCGTGACGGCGGGTAATACCGCGCTGTGCACCGTCGGCAAGACGGGCAATGACTTGCACTATCGTGGCTACGACATCCTCGATATCGCGGGGACCTCCGAGTTCGAGGAGATCGCGTACCTGCTCGTGCACGGCAAGTTGCCCACCGTCGCTGAACTCAAGACCTACAAGGCCAAGCTCAAGGGTCTGCGTGGCCTTCCCGCGAACCTGAAAGCCGCGCTCGAATGGATTCCCGCATCCGCTCACCCGATGGATGTAATGCGCACCGGCGTCTCCGTGCTCGGCACTGTGT
>NZ_FCOK02000105.1 GCF_001544555.2 Caballeronia udeis
GCCGCCTTCGGTTTGCGTGGCATACATGCTCCTTTGCGACATGTTATGCCTTACACACAAAATTTTGGACAGGCTCGCCACTGCGCGTGGCAGCGCGTCATTTCTTGGTCCTTAGCGACAAAGAAACGAAGCAAAGAAAACGCTTTTAAAACACGCTACCCTAAGTGTCCACAGCGTGCAGTTCCCATTCATGGGTGCCCCAAAAGCACGGTGCTCGCCAGAGCCACCGATGTGTGAAACCCTCCTTCTCCGAACACGGATACCCACACGCTTCGCCACCAGTGACTGAACCTGCCCAAGGAGCACCCCGCGCTATCCGCGAACAACCTTCCACCGAATTTGTACGCACGTCGAACCACGTTGCCAACCCACCAAGAAACGAGGCTGAAAAATGCGTGAGACCGCGACCCGCGAAAATAACCGCGCAACTCAAGCAACTCAAGCAACTCAAGCAACTCAAGCAACTCAAGCAACTCAAGCAGCCAACTCACCAAGAAGTGAAGCTATAAAACGCG
Organism: Caballeronia udeis; assembly: GCF_001544555.2. Lineage (GTDB taxonomy): Bacteria > Pseudomonadota > Gammaproteobacteria > Burkholderiales > Burkholderiaceae > Caballeronia > Caballeronia udeis. The sequence continues at coordinate 516 of NZ_FCOK02000105.1, forward strand.
TGATGCCGTGCTGGTTCCTCAGCATTAGTGCTTGCCCGAGAGCACTGGTGGCGAAGCGTGTTCATGTCAGGATTCGCGAGAAGGAGGGGTTCAACCGTCCTTCGCTCTGGCGAGCACCGTGCTTTTGGGGCACCTATGAATAGGAACTGCACGCTGTGGACACTTAGGGTAGAGCGGTTAAAGCGTTTTCTTTGCTTCGTTTCTTTGTCGCTAAGGACCAAGAAATGACGTGCCGCCACGCACAGTGGCTAATAGTGATAAAGAGAAAATCCGACTCACGCAGACCGCTAACACCGAAAGCAGCAACCCGGCACTGACCCCGACCGCTAACCCTAAAACCACCCAGGACCCCAACCCCCCACGACCTACCCCATCTTCGACAATCGCATCTTGAGCTTTTTCATGGCGATCCCGATGTCATCCGACCCGATCCCGCCATAGCCGAAGATCAGGCCTTCCTGCGCAGGCCGGTTCATGTAGAACGCCGAGATGCCATACAAGCCTATGGAAGGATCGAGAGCGCCGCCGGTCAACTGCTTCTCCTTCAACGACCCTTTCAACCGTGCGGTCATATGAATTCCTGCTGCGGGAATCCGTGGCTCGAACCATTCCGCAAGTTCGTTTTGCAGGGACGAAACGAGCGTTCTGCGACGATCCTCGTAATGCTTGTGCATACGTCGAAGATGCTTGGCGAATTCGCCGCCGAGCATGAATTTAGCCAGCGCTGCTTGCGTGAGCGAGCAGGTATGCCAGTCGCTTATCTGCTTGGCCTTCTGTATGGCTTCATTCAGCGACGCAGGCGGCACGACATAACCCACCCGCAGCTCGGGAAAGATGGTCTTTGAGAACGTGCCGACATAAGCCACCAGACCTGCCCGGTCGAGACTCTTGAGCGGCTCCACTGGCCGGCCTTCGAAGCGGAACTCACCGTCGTAGTCGTCTTCAATGATGACCGCGCCCTGGCGCTGCGCCCACTCGAGCAACGCCACGCGACGCTCGAGACTCATCGGCATGCCGAGTGGAAACTGATGCGACGGCGTCACATAGACAAGCCGGGCTTTCTTCGGCAATTTCTCGACAATCAAACCCTGCTCATCGACGGGCACGCCGATTATCTTCGCGCCGGCCGCCACGAACGCCGCACGCGCGGGCGGGTATCCGGGTTCTTCAACTGCGACCACGTCGCCGGGACGCAGCACCACACGTGCAGTCAGATCAATTGCCTGCTGCGCGCCGTGCGTGACAATCACGTCCTGCCAGTTGCTTGCCACGGCACGGCTGAACGCAAGGTAACGCGATACGGCGAGGCGCAATTCCTGTTCGCCGGCCGGATCGCGATACTGCCCGTGCCCACGCGCCTGCAATCGCACTGCGTGATTGATGCATCGACGCCAGGTGTCGAAGGGAAACAGGCGCTTGTCGGTCACGCCACCCAGAAAATCAAGCGGATAGGCAACATTGTGCCTGGGCATTGAAAGCTGGACGGGCATGGATGACCAGATTGCCTGGGTCCTTGCCTGATGCTTCATTGCGTCGGCGGGATGCGTCGGCACGCGGGTCAAGCCTTCGGCCACAAACGTGCCGTCGCCGGGACGCGAACGAAGATACCCTTCGGTGGTGAGTCGTTCGAAGACATCGAGCGTTGTCTTGCGCGAGACGCCAAGTTGCGTGGCGAGATCGCGCGTGGAGGGCAGGCGTTCGCCCGCCGCCAGCCGGCCCTCGACAATGCCGCTGCGCAACTGCCGGTAGATCTGTCCGCTCAGGTCGTCGCGGCCGCGAATGCTTACGTGGATTTCCATTGCCCCGGTATCCTCGAATGTGATCAATTGACGAATTCTGACATACCAGTGAGGCATAACCGTGGACCGCTCACGCGCTGTTTTTTACAGTTACCTGACGCTTTGTCTCATTGTGAAGAATCTGTGTTGACAATATCTGCTAAGTCAAATAGTATGCGGTTCATCAACGGAGGCAGCGATGAATCACTACAGCAAGGAAACTTTTTTTCGTCCGACTCAGAGCGTTGGTTTCTTGATCAACAAAGCGCGCAACATCCTGACAGTCGAGATGGATGCAGCACTGAAGGACCTGGATATCACCAGCCAGCAGATGGGTATCCTGATGTCGCTCACGCTGGGTCAGGCTGCAACGCCGTTCGAGTTGTCCAAGGTGCTGGGAATCGATACCGGCCTGATGACGCGCATGCTCGACAAGCTGGAAGCGAAGGAGTTGCTGCAGCGCTCACGCAGCCTTGAAGATCGCCGTGTCGTTAACCTGACGTTGACGGAAAAGGGCGAGGAAGTCGCCGCCCGGATTCCGGAAGTCGCACCGGACGTGTTGAACGCCCACCTGAAGCATTTCAGCAAGACCGAGTTTGAAGAGTTGCGCCGCCTGCTTCGTAAATTTCTTGAAGAGTAGGTAACCTAAATAAGTACGCTGAATAGGTGATCCGTTTTTTTATTCAATTATCTGACAAGTCAGAAAATGAAAACACAGTTAAATCAGAAGACGATCGGTTCGAGAGCGTTGACTGCGGGCGTATCGGTGATGTTTGCCGCGGTGCTGTCGGCATGCGCGAACTACTCGGGCATCCACAGCGACCATCAGATGGCCCAGCCGCAATCGTACGAGACGACGCAAAGCATTCCGTCGGAGAGCGGTCATTGGCCGGCAGCTGGTTGGGCTGACCAGTTCGGTGACGCGCAGCTTAAAGTGCTGATTGCCGAGGCATTGAAGAACAGTCCGTCCCTCGATCAGGCACGTGCCCGGGTTGCTTCAGCCAATGCTTATAGCGAAACGGCAAAGGCCAACACAATGCCGAAGGTCGGCGCGGACTATTCGATGACCCGTCAGCAATATTCCGGCAACGCGCTCGTGCCTCCGCCTTACGCGGGTTCATGGCAGACGGAAAACACGCTGCTCGCGTCCGCTTCGTACGACCTCGACCTGTGGGGCAAGAATCGTGAAGCGCTGAAGGCGGCGGTATCGCAAACGCAGGCAAGCGAAGCGGATGCCGAAGTCGTGAAGCTGACGCTGACTACGTCGATTGCGCGCGCTTATAACCAGCTTGCGCGGCTTTACGACCAGCGTGATATTGCCGTTAGCGAAGTCGCGCAACGTGATCAGATCGAACGTATTGCTGCGGGCCGGATTGCGACCGGGCTGGACACTGAAGTGGAGCGCAAGACGGCGCAGGCGAACGTCGCGACAAGTCATGCCTCCTTGACCGCGCTCGACGGCCAGATTCTCACGACGCGTTATCAGATTGCCGCGTTGCTTGGCGCGGGACCGGATCGCGGCCTGACGATCCAGCGTCCGACGCTTGGGGTGGGGGACCAGGCGCTGCTCCCCGACAACCTGCCGGCCGATCTCGTCAGCCGCCGGCCCGACCTGGTCGCCGCGCGCTGGCGTGTGGACGCCCTCACACATGATGTGAAGGAAGCGAAGGCCGAGTTCTATCCGGACATCAACTTGAGCGCTTCGATCGGCCTGGACGCATTCGGTTTTGGCCGCTTGCTGACGGCGGCGAGCAGAACCGTAACGGCCGGTCCGGCGATCCACTTGCCGATCTTCGATGCCGGTGCATTACGCGCTCAACTCAAAGGCCGTTACGCCGATTTCGACTATGCGGTTGCGACCTATAACCAGACCCTCGTCACCGCGCTAAGCGATGTCGCCACGCAACTCGCGCAGATCCGGTCGACGGATGCACAACTTGTCGATGCAGAAACTGCACAGGAAGCCGCGCATCGCGCCGATGAACTTGCGATCGTCCAGTACAAGGGTGGCCTCACGAATCAACTGACCGTGCTTAACGCCGACATGAACGCGTTGTCGGCGGACCAGGCCGTCGTCGATCTGAAAATGAACCGTCGTGACCAGCAGATCGCACTCGCCGCGGCACTCGGCGGCGGCTACATCGATACCGGCACCAGTTCCCCTGCGTCTTCACAAACTGTTGCCGCGCGCTGAGCCGGCATTCCACTGACCCGTCAAGAGAGTTTGCAATGAGCGATACCATCCAGTCCGACCGCGTGACGGCGGATTCAAACGAAACAGCCAAGGGTGCCGTACCTCAAGAGAGCGTGCCGGGCACGAAACGCAAGCTGCTGCTTTCCTTGCTTGGCGCAGCAATCGTCGTCTCGGCCATCGCCTACGGTACGTATTACTACACCGATGCGCGCTTCTACCAGTCGACCGACGACTCCTACGTCAGTGGCAATCTCGTACAACTCACGCCGCAAGTCAGCGGTACGGTTGTCGCGGTGAACGCCGACGATACGCAGATCGTCAAGGCCGGCGACCCGGTCGTGACGCTGGACCCGGCCGACGCAAAGGTTGCGCTCGGTAATGCGGAAGCCACGCTTGGCCAGACCGTGCGAGAAGTGAGCAGCCTCTACGTCAACAACGACTTTTATGCCGCGAGCATCGCTCAGCGCGAGTCGGATCTCGCGCGCGCCAACTCGGATCTGCAACGCCGCCAGGCGGTGGAGAACACCGGGGCGGTATCGGCGGAAGACGTCTCGCATGCCCGCGACGCCGTCAAGAGCGCACAAGCCTCGCTCGACGCCATACGCCAGCAAGCCGAAGCGAACCACGTGCTCACCGACCGCACGTCGATCGAACAACACCCGAACGTCCAGGCTGCTGCAAGCAAGGTCCGCGATGCTTACCTGAGCTATGCCCGTAACACCTTGCCCGCGCCGGTGACGGGTTACGTCGCGCGCCGTTCGGTGCAGGTCGGGCAGCGTGTTGCTCCGGGTACCCCGCTGATGGCGATCGTGCCGCTGGACGGTGTGTGGGTCGACGCCAACTTCAAGGAAGGGCAACTGCGGCACATGCGCATTGGTCAGCCGGTCACGTTGACGGCCGATGTGTACGGTTCGAGCGTCAAGTATCACGGCCGTGTGGTGGGCTTTTCCGCGGGGACGGGCAGCGCGTTTGCCGTGCTGCCCGCACAGAACGCGACAGGCAACTGGATCAAGGTCGTGCAACGCTTGCCGGTACGTGTCCAGCTTGACCCGCGTGAGCTTCAGCAGCATCCGCTGCGCATCGGCTTGTCGATGAACGTTGAAGTGGAAACCCGCGACGAATCCGGTACGCAACTGGCCGCTGCAACCAACACGTCTTATAGGACCGGTGTATTCGAGCAATACGGCGCGCAAGCCGATGCGGAGATCGCGAAGGTGATCTCCGCCAACATGCCGATAGGTCCGATAGCCGCTCCCAGGACCATAGCGAAGCGAGATCAAGCCCAACTTCATCGCGCCGGTTAAGCGCATTTTTTTAATCAAATATCTGACAAGTCAGATTAAGTGTGTCCTTGGGAGCAGCCATGAATACGTCGTCTCAGTCCGGCGCGCTTGCGCCACTCACTGGCGGGAAACTGGTTCTTGCCACGCTTGCCGTTGCGCTTGCCACGTTCATGAACGTGCTGGATTCGTCGATTGCGAATGTTGCGATCCCGACCATCTCGGGCAACATGGGCGTCTCGGTCGATGAAGGAACGTGGGTCATTACGCTCTTCGCCGCGGCCAACGCCATTTCAATCCCGCTGACAGGCTGGCTCACGCAACGGGTCGGGCAAGTGAAGCTGTTCGTATGGGCGATCCTGTTGTTCGTGATGTCTTCGTGGTTGTGCGGCATTGCGCCGAACCTTCCCGTGCTGCTTGGCGCGCGGATCCTGCAAGGCGCGGTCGCCGGTCCGCTGATCCCGCTGTCTCAAGCCATCCTCCTCGGTTCGTATCCGAAGGAAAAGAGCTCGCATGCGCTGGCGTTGTGGGCCATGACCGCGACGGTCGGCCCGATTGTCGGACCGGCGCTGGGCGGCTGGATCACCGATAGCTACTCGTGGTCCTGGATCTTCTACATCAACATTCCCGTTGGCCTGTTTGCAGCCGGTGTGACGTGGGCGATCTACCGGACGCGCGAAACGCCGGTCAAGCGGATCCCTATCGACAAAGTGGGTCTGATCTCGTTGATCGTGTGGGTCGGTTCGTTGCAGATCATGCTCGATAAAGGCAAGGACCTCGACTGGTTCACGTCGCCGGTGATTGTCGCGTTGGGGCTGATTGCGTTGATCAGCTTCGTGTTCTTCATGGTCTGGGAGTTGACCGAAAAAAATCCGATCATCAATCTCCAGCTCTTCATGGGACGTAATTTCATGGGGGGAGCCATCGCGATTTCAGTCGCATACGCCGTCTTTTTTTCGAACCTCGTGATCTTGCCGCAGTGGATGCAGCAGTACCTGAACTATCGTTCCGTCGATGCCGGTCTTGCCACTGCGCCACTGGGTATCTTTGCCGTGCTGCTCGCGCCGGTGATGGCCAAGATCATGCCGAAGAGCGATGCGCGGGTGCTTGCCACCCTGGCTTTTCTCGGTTTTGCCGGCGTGTTTTTCATGCGGTCGTTTTACACGACAGGCGTCGATACCTGGACCCTCGTCGTGCCGACCTTGCTGCAAGGCGTTCCTACTGCGCTGTTCTTCGTACCGCTGACAGCAATCATTTTGTCCGGCTTGCCGGCCGACAAGATACCCGCCGCCGCGGGGCTGTCAAATTTCACGCGGGTCTTTGCGGGTGCCGTTGGAACGTCGCTCGTCAGCACCGGCTGGAACGACCGGACGATCCTGCATCATGCTCAACTGGCTGAACAAACGAGCGTCAACAATCCGAACTTCGTCGCGAGTATCAGTGCATTGCAGAACATGCTTGGAGGAAGCACGACGCAAGCAATGGCGTTCTTCGAATCGTCCCTCAACGCACAAGCTGCCATGCTTGGACTGAACGATATCTTCTGGCTTTCGGCGGTCATTTTCATCGTGATTATCCCGCTGATCTGGCTCACCAAGCCGGGCAGGGACGGCAGCGCAGCGGCTGCGGGAGCAGGGGGACACTAGGTTTCAAGTTGCTGGAATTGATGCTCAATAAAGCTAGAAAAACAACGACAAATTGGGTGCATATGAAGGCGATATGCGAAATGAGTCGCTAGTTTGTGGCAAACGGGTCATTTCACATGAGCAAAAAACGTAGTCAAAATAACGTTAATAAAACATGGACGCAATCGCTCGCACACCAGTCCTGCGAGCGATTGCTTGCTCGTTCTGGCAACACCTGTGGATGGCGGGTATGCGACCGGGATGTGAGCAAAAAAAGCGGCCTTCCCTGTCCGGTTGAATCCGAAGAGAGAAGGCCGCGTGCTTCAAGAAACGCTTAGGAGTACAGCGCCCGGGCGTTTATCAACATTTAGAACTTGTGCGTGATGCCGACAATGGCTGCCAACTGGTGATTGTTGGACGAAAGGGTCGAGCCGCTGAAGTCAGCTACAGCCGTCTTGCCCGTCGAATCCACACCCGAAGCCGTTTCGAAGAAGCCGATTGCGTACAGCGTCGTACGCTTGGACAACGAGTAGATGGTGCCCAGGTTGAATTGATTGTACTTGGCGCTGCCCACGCCATCGGCGCCGCTGTTATGCGTATAGATGTAGGCGCCGGCCAGCGTCAGCGCCGGGGTCAGCGCGTACTTCACGTTCAGTTCGCCCGAATTGAACGTAGCGGTGCCGCCGTTGTACTTGGTGCCGAAGCTGCCAATTGCATTGACCTGACCGAGGTTCTGGAACTGCGTGTTCGAGTACAGCAGCGCGATCGTTGCAGAGCCGAGCACGTACGAACCGCCGGCCGTGATGATCTGCTGCGAGCCTGCCGACGCGTAGCCGCCATAAATACGGCTTGGCATGTTGTTGTTGCCGCCTGCAGCCGAAGTCGGCGTCGACGAGTTGCCCTGGTTGCCGAACGTCGAGAAGTACGGGTCCTTGGTGAAGTCGTAGCTCACACCAAGCTTGATCGGACCGTTTGCGTACGACACGGCTGCGTCGGTGACTGCGTTCCGCGAGAACTGGCCGGCCTGGCCGCCAAGGCTGTACAGGATGCCGACTGTCACGCCATGATAGTTGGGGCTCGTGTACTTGATGGCGTTCTGGATGCGGTTCGACGTATCCACGTTATCAACGTCGCCTGCGCGCGTGCCGTAGCCGAGGCCGGATGCAGCCCAGTCGGCGCCCGATGCGAACGAGGCGGTGGCGTCGTTACTTGCCGAGTACTGGCGGCCCAGCGTCACCGTACCGTAAGTAGCGCTCGACAGGCCGACGAAGGCCTTGCGGCCGAATTCCAGTCCGCCCTGGCTGAGTGCGCCGGTGCCGAGGGTATAACCATTTTCAAGGGTGAAGATCGCCTTGAGGCCGCCGCCCAGGTCTTCAGCACCCGTCAAACCCCAACGCGACGAGTTGGCGCTCGAAAGACCGTAGAGCTTGCTGCCCTTGACGTTGTTGTTGAAGAGGAACCCGGCGTCGGCAACGCCGTACAGCGTCACGCTGCTTTGTGCGTGGGCAGCGCCGGCAAATGCGCCGAACGCCAGGATGGCAGCGGTGGTCTTTTGGATTTTCATTTTGTTGTGCTTCAGTGTGTAAAAGAGGAGACATCCTTGTTTGATCAGGTCGGAAAGTCCACTGTTGTTTGATTGTTTGGTTATTCCGTTGCTTTCCAAGGCAACGTGCCAAAAATTCATATAGCCGAAATAATTAGCATCCCAAATCGTCTCGCATAGGATCGACCCGATCACAAGCAGGAGAATCGCCCTGTAACCACCGATGTGTAAGGTTTTCGAAGGGTACTGAACGTCCGGCTCGACGAACCTTAATGTGGCCCGATTTCATTTTTGTGAAATGGTATTTACTTTCGGGACGTAAGGAAAATTAGATCTCTATACGTATTATTTGCACAACAAGTTATTGAAACGCTAGTAATTCTTACGGAATTAAGGCTTGAGGCTGGCAGCGCAGCTTCTCAGGCCTGGGGCGGGCACCCTTTTGAAAGCTGACGGCCTTCAAGATCCTTTCGGGCAGCGAGTGCTGCCGCTATCAGATGACGCCGGTCGAGCGCATGTCGGCCAGGCGTTTTTTCATGTCCGGCACGGCGAGCGTGTGAGCGTCGCCTTTGCGCAGCGCGACGCTGGTCGAGAGGATATCGATAATGACAAGCGCGGCGAGCCGCGACGTGGTGGGCGTGTAGACGTCTGTATTTTCCAGCGTCTCGGCAATCACCGCGACGTCCGAGAAACTCGCGAGCGGGCTATTCGATCCGGTATCACAATGGCGCTTGCGCCGCGTTCGCGGGCGGTGCGCGCGACCTCGATCAGCAGCGAACTGGCGAATTGTACGTCGGTGCTGCTGGCTCATCTTCTGAAGTGGCAATACCAGCCGGGATGGCGTAGCAAGAGCTGGCAGTTCACGATCCGCACACAGCGCAAAGAGGTGGCCTGCGTGTTGAGTGAAGCGCCGGGTTTGCGCGGCAAATTCGGTGACGAGGCATGGCTCGATATTGTCTGGTCCAAAGCGCGGAGCATAGCGAGCAACGAAACCGGCCTGGACCTCGATGCGTTTCCCGAGGTGCTGCCATGGCAAGTCGATGGCGTATTATTATCGGAGTTTTACGCTGGATAGTGGAAAAGACTACGGCGCGAGCTGCGCCCCGCATGACGGCCGGTAGCCGAAAATTGGATGATGGCGATGAACACGTTTGGACGTTGGGTAACCATGTTGTCGCTGCTTGGTGCGTTGCTTTCGTTGACAGGCTGCAATACGGTAGCCGGAGTTGGCGAGGACATCTCGGGTTCAGCCCGTACCGTTCAGCACGCCCTGTAGCACTGGTCTCGCATGTGGGTGCAGCGGGCGACGGCGTGATCGCCGTGTTACCTGTTTCCCATTTCTACAGCCTCCACGCCATGACCGGAGTGCTGCTGTAGTCGTCCCAAACGCGATCCGTCAGCTGCGGTCTCAAGGACAGCGGCGCTTACCGTGGCAGGCGTCGCCGCGTCCCTGGCGCCTACTGATGGCTAGTGCTTCTCCAGCTTCACAATGGTCAGCGTGCCGTTGACATCTTCAACGCGGACTTTGACCTTGTCGCCTTCCTTGACGTGGTCAATCATCGCCGTGTCCCTGGCCTTGTATGCCATCGTCATCGCCGACATGCCGATGTTGGTCAGTGCACCGTGCTGCAGGGTCACCATGCCTGTCGACGGGTCCACCTTCTTGACCACAGCGTCGGTCAGTTGCGATTTGCCCGGCTTTGCGGCGCTCATTGCGCCGTTGTCCATCTTCATGCCAGCCATTTCGTCCGCAGCTATCGCGGCACTGGCAAGCGTGAGTGCGGCGCAGAATACGGCGGATACGGTAACGAACTTCTTCATCGGTTTTCTCCAGAGTGCGATTGCGGCACGAGCGTGCCAGTGGGTACTGCGTGAGGTTGAAGCGGTTCTTCGGTTTTCATTTTGGTGTGTGCAATCCTGCGGCGTTGCAGCAGCAACCAGGCGGCCGGAATGATCAGCATCGACAGGAGCGGCGCGGTCACCATGCCACCCACCATCGGTGCGGCGATTCGCTGCATGACCTCCGACCCGGCGCCATGGCCGAGCATGATCGGGATGAGACCTGCCAGCACGACCGCGACTGTCATTGCCTTGGGTCTCACGCGCAAGACGGCGCCCTCGCGAATCGCATCGACGAGCGTTGCTTCGGTAAAGGGTGCACCTTCCTCGAGCCGGCGGTTGAGCGCGCCCTTCAGATACAGGAGCATCACGACGCCGAATTCGGCTGCGACGCCCGAGAGCGCGATGAAGCCGACAGCTGTAGCGACCGACACCGCGTGTCCGAGGATCCAGATCAGCCAGAAGCCGCCGACCAGTGCGAACGGTACGGTCAACATCAGCAACAGCGCGTCGGCCGCCGAGTTGAACGTCAGGAAGAGCAGCACGAAGATGACGACGAGCGTCACTGGAATCACGGTCCGCAATTTCGCGGCCGCCCGCTCCAGATACTCGAACTGGCCAGACCAGGCGATGGAATAGCCTGGCGGCAGTGCGACGTGCTGAGCAACCGCAAGCTGCATTGCTCTCACGGCCGATTGCAAGTCCACATCGCGAATGTCGACGTAGACGTAGCCCGACAAGCGCGCGTTCTCACTACGGATCATCGGTGGCCCATCGGAGATCTTGATGGTGGCTACGTCCCCTAGCGTGATCTGCGCCCCCCGGTCGGTGACCACCGGCAACTGACGCAGATTGTCGACTGAGTCCCGGATCTCCCGTGGATAGCGAATGCTGATCGGGAACCGCTCGCGGCCTGCAATGACTTCGCCGACGTTATCGCCGCCGACTGCTGTCGACACGATGGACTGGACGTCAGTCACCGACACGCCATAGCGGGCTGCAGCCAACCGGTCGATATCGACGTCGATGTAGTGGCCGCCGTTCAAGCGTTCCGCTAGCGCCGACGTGACGCCTGGAACCTTCTTCAAGACGGACTCGACCTGTGTGGCAATCCTGTCGATCTGCCCAAGGTCTGCTCCAGAAATCTTCACCCCCACAGGCGTCTTGATACCGGTCGACAGCATGTCCAGGCGATTGCGAATCGGCGGAACCCAGACATTCGACAGGCCCGGAATCCTGACTCGCGCATCGAGCTCGTCCACCAGCTTCTCGGGCGTCATGCCGGGCCGCCATTCGCTGCGTGGCTTGAACTGGATCGTGGTCTCGAACATCTCGAACGGCGCCGGGTCGGTCGCGGTGTCGGCGCGGCCCGATTTGCCGAACACGGTTTTCACTTCGGGAATCGTCTTGATCAGACGGTCGGTTTGTTGAAGCAGCTCGGCAGCTTTATCCGCTGAAATGCCGGGTAGCGCGGTCGGCATATACAGCAGATCACCTTCGTCGAGCTGTGGCATGAATTCGCCACCTAGTCGCGACACAGGAATGAGCGTGATGGCTAGTGCGATGACCGCCAGCCCGATCGCGGCCCACGGTCTGCGTAGCGTCGCTTCGAGCAATGGGCGATACAGTCTGATCAGCACGCGGTTGATCGGATTGGCGTTCTCATGCGGAATGCGACCCCGAATCAGAAAGCCCATCAGCACCGGCACCAGCGTCACGGACAACCCGGCGGCGGCCGCGATCGTGTAGGTCTTCGTGAACGCTAGTGGGGCAAAGAGCTTCCCCTCCTGGCCCTCGAGCGAGAAGACCGGGATGAACGACAGCGTGATGATGAGCAGCGAGAAGAACAAGGCTGGCCCGACCTCGGCTGCCGATTCGGCGATCAATTCCCATCGCTGGGCATTGGTGATTGGACTATCCGGGCGCTCGCGGTCGTACGCCTCCAGATGCTTATGCGCGTTTTCGATCATCACGATAGCGGCATCGATCATTGCGCCGATGGCAATCGCAATGCCGCCCAACGACATCAGGTTTGCGTTGACGCCCTGATAGCGCATCACGATGAACGCTGTCAGCACCCCGAGCGGCAGCGACAGGATCGCGACAAACGCACTGCGCAGGTGGAAGAGGAACACCGCGCAGACCAGGCCGACGATGATGAATTCCTCAATCAGCTTGTCTTTGAGGTTGTCGACGGCACGCTCGATGAGCTGCGAGCGGTCATAAGTCGTCACGACCTCGACGCCTGGCGGCAGCGATTTTTTCAAGTCGGCGAACTTGGCTTTGACCGCATCGATAGTTGTCAGCGCGTTCTTGCCGGAGCGCATCACAATCACGCCCCCGGCGACTTCGCCTTCGCCGTTTAGTTCGGCAATGCCACGGCGCATTTCGGGGCCAATCTGGATGCGAGCGACGTTCCCCAACAGGACCGGCGTGCCTGTATCGTTGGTCCGCAGCACGATGTTGCGGAAGTCATCCAGTGAGCGCAGGTAGCCGGATGACCTCACCATGTACTCCGACTCGGCGAGCTCGACAACCGATCCGCCCGACTCCTGGTTGGCCTTTCCTATGGCATCCGCGACAGCACCTTGTGTGATGCCATAGGCGCGCAGCTTGTCTGGATCGATGACGACCTGGTATTGGCGCACCATGCCGCCGATCGACGCGACTTCCGAGACGTCCGGTACCGATTTCAGCTCGAACTTCAGAAACCAGTCGTTTAAGGCGCGGAGCTGTCCCAGGTCGTGTTTGCCGGTGCGGTCGACCAATGCGTATTCGTAGACCCAACCGACCCCCGTTGCGTCAGGACCGAGTGACACGGTCGCGCCCGGCGGCAAACGGCTCTGCACCTGGTTCAGGTATTCCAGTACCCGCGAACGCGCCCAATACTGGTCCGTCTTGTCGTCGAAAAGCACGTAGACGAACGCATCCCCGAACGACGAGTAGGCGCGAATGGTCGTCGCGCCCGGCACGCCCAGCAGGGTTGTCGTGAGCGGATAGGTCACCTGGTCTTCGACCACCTGCGGCGCCTTGCCGGGATACGAGGCCTTGATGATGACCTGCGTGTCGGACAGATCCGGCAGCGCATCGAGCGGTGTCTGCGTCAACGAATAAAAGCCCCATGCAGTGACGAGCACGGTCGCGAGCAGCACGAGAAATCGGTTGTAAATCGACCAGCGAATGATGCGCGCGATCATTTCGTGCCTCCAGCCGGTTCGACCTTCGTCAGTTGATATCCGTCATCCGATTGCTTGAAGACGAAATGCACGGCGTCGCCCACCGTGACGTCCGGGAAGGACGTGGGCGCCGGCTTGCCGAATGTCATGGTCATCGCACCCCATCCCAATGCGGGTACGGGCTGGTGCGAGAACGTGATGTCGCCGGGAGTGACTTTTTCAACCTTGCCGGTCGTCTCGTAGGTTGGAGCCGCAACTGCGGCGGAGGCTGGCGCCGGAACCGACGCACCCATGCCTGGAGCAACGCTTCCTTCGAGCTTCGGCAGCACGGATTTCAGGCTCGCTTCCGAGTCGATCAGGAACTGGCCGGATGCAACGACCTGCTGGCCTTCCGTCAAGCCGCTTGTCACTTCGGTATCCTCACCGGTATCGTTGCCCACCGTAATGGCGACAGGTTGCAGCCGACCGTCGCTGTTCCTGACGATGACGATCGAGCGTTTTCCCGTGGTGATCACGGCTTCGGATGGCACGAGCAGGCGCGACACAGGTTTCGCCCCGCTGATATGGGCGCGCATCAGCATCCCCGGCGTCAGCTTCAGCCCTGTATTGTCGATTTCAAGGCGCGCCTGTAACGTGCGGCTGCTTGTGCTGATGCCGGGCAGGATTTCGCGGATGTGACCGCTGAAGTGCTGCGACGGATCGCCGTCGAACGTCGCGTCGACCAACATGCCGGGCCGCACCTGCAACGCGAGCGACTCGGGGATCTCGATGATTAACCAAAGCTTTGACAGGCCCGCGACCTTGGCGAGCGTCTGCCCCGGTGACACCATCGCACCATCGCGGACATTGAGTTCGGTCAGCACACCCGTTTCTTGCGCGGATAGCGTCACGTGCGTCCGCGCTTTACCCGTTTGATCCAGGCTCGCAATGAGGCCGTCCGGTATCGACATCGCTCGCATACGGGCGCGAGCCCCTTCAAGCAGGCCGTCATCCATACCGCCGCGTTTGAGCGCCAGATATTCTTCCTGCGGCGCCAGCCAATCCGGAACGAACAGCGACGCGATCGGTGTGCCCTTGGCCACACGCTGCATCGGCGCGCTGGCGTACAGATGGTCGATGTAGCCTGTTACCCGCGATTGGACGACATCGGCCATCGACTCATCGAACTGCGTGGAGCCGACTGCGTCGAAACCAACCGCCGTGTCCTGCCGGCGCACCGTGGCGTATCGAATGCCAAGATTCTGTTGAAGCCCCGAGTCGACTCTGATACCGCTGGAGCCGCCTTCATCCGCAAAGACAGGCTGCAGTTCCATGGCCATGAAGGGAGATTTCCCGGGTTTATCGAAGTGCTGGTTAGGCACCATCGGGTCATGCCAATACAGGACCTTGCGGCCCGTCTTCGGGTCGACCTTGTCGCCGGGCGCGGATGGGGTCGCGGCCGTGGCTGATGCCATGGGTGCATCCGTCGCAGAACGATGAGTGCCGATCACATAACCGGCGCCTAGCAGCGCGACCGCAGCAAACACCGACGCCACGGCACGCACGAGTAGTGTCTGATTCATGTTTTTCTCCTTATTGGCTGGCGGTCAAGTCAGGCGGCAAAACCTGGTATTCCAACCGGGCCCAGACCAGGGAGACTTGTCGTTCGAGATTCAACACTTGAAGATTCGCTTCGAGCTGCGTGTGCCTCGCGTCCAATGCATCGGAGAGCGTGCCGGCACCGGACCGATAGGCCGCATTGGCCAGTGCCACTTTCTGTGCTGCGGCGGGTAGAACGGTTTGCTTCACGTTCGCTAAACGTTCCCGGCCACTGGCGAGCTTTGCCGTCAGGCTTTGGATATCGGCTACCACCTGTCGCTCGGTGTCTTCGTAAGTGAGCCGTGCTTGCGTGCCCATTTCCGATTTTTGCTCGACGTCGCGATCCTCGAGATTTCTGCGGTTGATCGGCAGAGGGATGGAGACGCCGAATGACACGTAGTCCGAGAAATTTCCACCCCGCTTGAAATAGGTCAGCCCCCAGGTCCAATTCGGGTTTCTATCGCTTCGGGCAACGTCTGTGCCGGCATCGGCCAACGAGATGGCGGAGCGTGCGGCGATCAGATCAGGCTGAACTTGATCGAGCTGATCGACGCTTAAACTGGACACTTGTGATTCCAGATCCGGTGGGTCTCCCGCGACCTCCAGAACGTTACCTGCCGCTGTCCAACGCGACAGGGCAATCAACGCAGTCTTCTCGTCCTGCAGCGCGTTAATCAATTCATCACGTGCGTTTCCGAGCGTGAGGCTGGCTTGGGCGACTTCCACCGCAGTGCCTTTTGCACCGCGGTACGACGCTTGTCTGGCGGTAAGTTCCTGGCTCAAGTGGTCGACCAAAGCCTGGCTCAAGGCGACGGCCTTTTTTGCGTAGATGGCGTTCAGCCAAGCCATGGCCGCTTGTTGCCGGACCTCGGCCACTTTTTGCAGGTAGGTCGATTTATCGCGCTCTACGGCGCGATCTGCCAACGCTGTACGTAATCGGCGCTTGTCCGTGGATACCCACTCCTGTTCGATGCCGATACCGCGCATCGTGAAATTGTCCTGCCCGATCGTGAAGGCCTGTGATCCATTGACAGGCAAGTCCTCGACGCTCAACTTCAACATGGGATTGGGCAGTTGTCCGGCTTTGACGACAACGTCGGAGCTTCCCCGGACTGCGGCTTGCGCCGCCTGAATCGAGGATGAACGGCTGGTGGCTATTTGAAGCGCCGCATCGAGCGTCAAGCCGCCGTCCTGGGCGTGCGCCACGCTACTGGAAAACATAACGAGCGCTGCCAAAGCGAGGCAATGCAGCGGCTCACGTCGGATGATCGACGTGAAATGTTGGAAATGCATGTGAACCCCGAATGGTCGAGCACCCTATGGCCGTGCGAACGGACATACGGACTCAAGTCCTGAACCAGGACAACATCACCGCGAAGCTGCGGCGAACCAGATGGACGGAGTTAGAGGGACTGCGGGGGACGCCAGAGTCCATCCGGTGCGCGGAAGGAGAACGACTCTGCGTAGTGGAAACTCAGAGGGATAAACGACCCTGCGGGTCGAACGACTGAGGGAGACGATACGGGGTGATAGAGACTGCCCATCTGACATTGACCAGTCACCTTGCACAGGGATGACTTCGACCTGCCGTGTTCGCTGGACATTGCTGTCATCAATTCGCAGCCGGGCATCTTGGTGGCCATGGCGCCGGTGTCGTCGCCCATGACCTCTTGCATCGGACACTGCCCAGTCGCGCCACTGGCTGCCAGCCCACTGATAGGCAGCATGGCGCAGAGCAACAGGAGGAGCATTGTCCGAAGAAATTTCATGGCTGCGATTATAGCGGAGACATTTTACTAAGGTGTCGAGGAATTTTGAGGCTGCGTGGCTGAGCGCTGAATGTTTACATCTAAACGTCAGTGCAGGTAAATACGCTGAAAAACAGCGATGAAAGACGATCAAGCTTTGCCCTTGTCACAACGCGATCGATAGACGACAAAGACCCGGCGTCGCATCACCGCCGCTAAGCAACTCGTACGGCAAACTTACTGATTGTTCGCTACCACTGGACCGCCCGCTCGCCAAGCCTGCTCGATCTGTTGGAATCGGGCCTGGTTGCGAGCGATGGAGTCGGCGCTGGTCTCAAGTGGCCTCAAGCAGCCTATTGGTCAGCGGCCAGCTATCCCTCAGCTTATTCACCGCTGCGCCTCCGCACGCGCATAGACGCCAGCCGCATCGCTGCTTCAGACCTTCTCCAGCCTCGCCAAACCCATCCGCATGTGCATCTAATATTATGGAATACCATAATATTGAAACGCTTGATTTGCGACATTCGATGGAATACCGTAATACCATCCGCAACGTTCAAGCGGTCGACACGAAGCGGGACGCCGGGTACATCGCGCATCGCAAAGACGGACTGTTTTCCTGCCCATAGGCCGATCATGAAATTCTCGCTGTTTCTCCACATGGAGCGGTACGACGCGCAGACGCCGCATCGGCAACTCTTCGACGAACTCACCGAACTTGTCCAGATTGCGGAGAAGGGCGGCTTCGAAACCGCGTGGGTCGGTGAGCACCACGCGATGGAATTCACGATCGCGCCGAACCCCTTCATCAACCTTTCGTACCTTGCCGCGCGCACCGAACGCATTCGTCTCGGCACCGGCACGGTGATCGCACCGTTCTGGCATCCGATCCGCCTCGCAGGCGAAGCCGGCATGGTCGATGTCGCGAGCAACGGGCGTCTCGATCTCGGCATTGCGCGCGGCGCGTACTCCTTCGAATACGAACGCCTGCTGCCGGGCCTCGACGCGTTCGGCGCCGGCGCACGGATGCGCGAACTCGTGCCGGCTTTGCAGAACCTGTTCAAGGGCGACTACGCGCATCAGGGCGAGTTCTGGTCGTGGCCTTCGACCACGCCGGTGCCGCGCCCGATCCAGCAGCCCAATCCGCCTATGTGGCTTGCCGCGCGAGATCCGAATTCGCATGAATTCGCGGTGAGGAACGGGTGCCATGTGCAGGTCACGTCGCTCGCGGCGGGTGACGGCGAAGTGGTGAACCTGATGGACCGTTTCAACGCGGCGTGCAAGGCGAACCCCGAGGTGCCGCGTCCGCAGATCATGATGCTGATGCATACGTTCGTGGGCGCGGACGCCGCGGAAGTCGATGCAGCCGTGGCGGACCTGAGCCGCTTCTATTGCTATTTCAGCAAGTGGTTCAAGAACGAGCGGCCGGTGAAGCAGGGGTTCATTGAACCGCTGACCGAAGCGGACATTGCTTCGTTTCCCCAGTACACGCCCGAGCAGATTCGCAAGAACCTGGTGATCGGCCAGCCCGACGATGTCATCGCCCGGTTGAAGCAGTATGAAGAACTCGGCTTCGATCAATACAGCTTCTGGCTCGACAGCAACATGAGCTTCGAGCGCAAGCGCCGGTCGCTGGAACTGTTTATTGCCGACGTGATGCCCGCGTTCGACGTGCGCTAAACCGGAGCACACGACATGTTGCAAACGTTCCAGCATTACATCGACGGCGAATTCAGCGATGCCGCGCAGACCTTCGACAGTATCAATCCGGCGACCGGCGAGGTTTGGGCGAGCATGCCCGCCGCCAGCGCGGCGGATGTCGACCGGGCAGTCAGGGCAGCCGACCGCGCGCTGTTCTCCCCCGAGTGGGCCAACCTGAATGCAAGCCAGCGGGGCAAGCTGCTGTACCGGCTTGCCGATCTGGTTGCCGCCAACGCACAGGAACTGGCTGAACTGGAGACGGCCGACACCGGCAAGATCATCCGCGAGACGCGCAGCCAGATTGGTTATGTCGCCGAGTATTACCGCTACTACGCGGGCGTCGCGGACAAGATCCAGGGAGCGTACCTGCCGGTCGACAAGCCGGATATGGAGGTGTTTCTTCGACGCGAACCGGTGGGCGTCGTGGCCGGAATCGTGCCGTGGAACTCGCAACTGTTTTTGTCCGCGGTGAAGATAGGACCCGCGCTTGCCGCAGGCTGCACGATCGTCATCAAGGCCTCGGAAGAGGGGCCTGCGCCGTTGCTCGCGTTTGCGCGGCTGATCCATGAGGTGGGCTTTCCGGCGGGCGTGGTGAACATCCTGACGGGTTTTGGCGCTGATTGCGGTCACGCGCTCACCACTCATCCGCTCGTCGCGAAAATTGCGTTCACCGGCGGCCCTGAAACGGCCCGCCATATCGTGCGGAATTCGGCTGAGAACCTTGCGGCGACGTCGCTGGAACTGGGCGGCAAATCGCCGGTACTGGTGTTCGACGACGCCGATGTGGACAGCGTCAGCAACGCGATCATCGCGGGGATTTTCGCCGCGACCGGCCAGAGTTGCGTGGCGGGTTCACGGCTGCTCGTGCAGCGCGGCATTCGCGAGCGGCTGCTGGCGAAACTGGTCGAGAAAGCGCGCGCAATCAAGATAGGCGATCCGCAGAACGTGGATAGCGAAATGGGCCCGCTCGCTACTGCCAGACAACGCGATCACATTGAATCGGTGCTGGCGGCAAGCCTTGCCGCGGGCGCGAAACTGCTGACGGGCGGACATCGTCCCGAAGGCATGGGCAAAGGATTTTTCTTCGAGCCGACCATTGTCGAATGCGCCACGTCGGACATACCGAGCGTTGCGCAGGAGCTGTTCGGCCCCGTGCTCAGCGCGATGAGTTTCGATACCGAGGAGCAAGCCATTGCGCTTGCAAACGACACGCGGTACGGACTTGCTTCAGGCGTGTTCACGCGCGACCTGACGCGCGCGCACCGGCTGACGCGCCGGCTTCGCGCCGGCATTGTGTGGGTGAACACCTATCGCGCTGTCTCGCCAATCGTCCCCTTCGGCGGTTACCAGTTGAGCGGTCTCGGACGCGAAGGCGGGCTCGACGCCGTGCTCGACTACACCCGTACCAAATCTGTATGGATCAGGACCTCGGACGAACCCATAGCCGATCCTTTCGTCATGCGTTGAAGACCTATACGAGCCTCCATGTACTACGAAATCCGCACTTACAAGATCCGCACGGGCGCGGTCCCGGCGTACCTGAAACTGGTTGAGGAAGAAGGCATCGCTTTACAGAAGCAGCATCTGGGAGAACTGGTGGGCTACTTCTTCTCCGAGATCGGGCCGCTTAACCAGATCGTCCACATGTGGGCCTATACCAGCCTTGATGACCGCGAAGCACGCCGTCAACGGCTGGCTGAAGACCCGGCGTGGCAGGCGTTCGCGCCGAAGATCCAGGCGCTCCTGGAAACCATGGAAAGCAAGATCATGAAGCCCGCTGCATTTTCACCGCTCAAATAAAACCGGCCGTCCAGGCTCAAGTCCTCTCGAAGCAAGCCGTTTCCTTTCAAGGAGCAGTCGTCATGCAGCAATCGTTAAATCTGCACGCCCTGGTGCGCGCATTGATCGTTACCGCTGTTGTTTCGGTTAGCGCGCCCGTCTTCGCGGCCGCCGCGCCGATCGTCTTCGCCAGTTGGGGCGGCACGACGCAATCGGCTCAACAGAAAGAGTGGGCGGCGCCTTTCACCCAGGCATCGGGAATCCAGGTGCTGATGGACGGGCCAACTGACTACGGCAAGCTCAAGGCCATGGTCGACAGCGGCAACGTGCAATGGGACGTGGTCGACGTGGAAGGCGACTTTGCGTATGCCGCACTGCGCGACGGGCTGGTCGAGCCGATCGATTACTCGGTGGTGAACAAGAGCCAGCTCGATCCGCGCTTCATGTCGCCGGGTGCGGTCGGAAGTTTCTATTATTCGTTCGTGCTGGGGTACAACAAGGCATCGTTCAAGAGCGGCGCGCCTGCCAACTACGCCGATCTCTTCGACACCAGGCATTTCCCCGGCAAACGCACGTTCTACAAATGGTCCGCGCCCGGTGTGCTGGAAGTCGCGTTGCTTGCCGACGGCGTCGCGCCCGACAAGCTGTATCCGCTCGACCTCGATCGCGCGTTCAAGAAACTCGACACCATCAAGAGCCAGATTGTGTGGTGGAGCGGCGGCGCGCAGTCGCAACAGTTGATGGCATCGGGCGAAGCACCGCTCGGCGTGTTCTGGAACGGCCGCCTGCATGCATTGCAGCAAACCGGCGTGGATGTCGGCATATCGTGGAACCAGAACCTGACCGCTGCCGACATGCTCGTGGTGCCGAAGGGCGCGAAGCACAAGGCCGAAGCGATGAAGTTCCTCGCTACCGCAACCAGCGCGCAGGCACAGGCGAATTTCGCGGCTGAAACCGGCTACGCGCCGGTCAACCTGAAGTCGTCCGCGCTGCTGCCGGCCGATGTCGCGAAGACGCAGCCGGACCAGTACAAGGCGACGCAGATCAACCTCGACATGAAGTACTGGGCCGATCATCGCGACGAAATCGCCAAGCGCTGGTATGCGTGGCAATCGAAGTAATCCGGAAATAATGCGGAAGCAATGGCGAGATAAAGCAATGGCGGCCGATCATCTTGAAGGAGTTGTCATGTCGAACGCAGTGAGCACGGCCGCGGAGCCTCGGGTGTCGCTACCGAAGGTGAGCGCCGGTTTCAGGAGGGCGCGGCTGGTGCTGCCGGCCCTGCTGTTGCTGATCGTGTTCTTCCTCCTGCCGGTCCTCTCCCTGCTGCTGAGGAGCGTGCTGGACCCGTCGCCCGGCCTGCAGAACTACGCGCAGTTGTTCGGCTCGACCACTTACCTGCGGGTCTTCGGAAACACCTTTTTCGTGGCCTCGGTGGTGACGGCGGTGACGCTCGTGATTGGTTTTCCGACCGCGTGGCTGCTCGCCATGGCGCCGCGCTGGATCAGCAAGCTGGTGTTCGCCATCCTGCTGCTCTCGATGTGGACCAACCTGCTCGCCCGCACTTTTGCCTGGATGGTCCTGCTGCAGCAGACGGGTCCCATCAACCGCTTGCTGATGTGGCTGGGCGTGATTCATGAGCCGCTGACGTTGGTCAACAACCTGACCGGCGTCACGATCGGCATGACGTACATCATGTTGCCGTTCCTTGTCATGCCGCTGCATGCCACCCTGCGCGCTATCGATCCCACCACGCTGCGTGCGGCTGCCATCTGCGGTGCGAGCCGCTGGCAGGCGTTCTGGCGCGTGCTGGTGCCCCTTGCCATGCCCGGCATTGCCAGCGGTGCATTGATGGTGTTCGTGATGGCGCTCGGGTACTTCGTCACGCCTGCGCTGCTCGGCGGCCCGGAGTACATGATGCTCGCCGAACTGATCGCGCAACTCGTGCAGCAATTGCTGAACTGGGGGCTCGCGGGCGCCGCCGCCTTCGTGCTGCTGCTCGTGACGCTGTCGTTGTATGCCGTGCAACTGCGCTTTTCCGGCCGCGCGCCGGGTGCTTCGGGAGTCCACTGACATGCTGCTCGATTTCGATCGTCTCGGACCGTTGCGCTGGGCGTTGCTTGCGGTAGGTGCTGCCGTGTCGCTGTTCCTGCTGCTGCCGGTGCTGTTCATTGTCGCGTTGTCGTTCGGCGATTCGCAATGGTTGCTGTTTCCGCCGCCGGGCTGGACGTGGCGCTGGTACAGCATGCTGTTTTCCGATCCGGGCTGGCTGGACTCGCTGATCACCAGCGTTGAACTGGGCGTGGTCGTGATGGTGTTGTCGGTGGTGCTGGGCTTCTTTGCTTCGCTTGCATTGACACGAGGCACGTTCCGGGGCCGTGCGCTGCTGAAAGCGTTTTTCCTCACACCAATGGTACTGCCTGTAGTCGTGCTCGCCGTGGCGTTGTATGGCTTTTTCCTGCGCATCGGGCTGACCGGAACGCTGGTCGGATTCGTGATCGGGCACCTGATCATTGCGCTGCCATTCTCGATCATCGCGATCAGCAATTCGCTGGAGAGCTTCGATACCGCGCTCGAAGACGCCGCGCTGATCTGCGGCGCGAGTCCGTTCGAAGTGAAGTGGCGCGTCACGCTGCCCGCCATTCGTCTCGGCCTGTTTGCTGCCGCGATCTTCTCGTTCCTCGCGTCATGGGACGAGGTCGTGGTGTCGATCTTCATGGCGAGTCCGACGTTGCAGACGCTGCCCGTGCGCATCTGGAGCACGTTGCGGCAGGACCTGACGCCGGTGATTGCCGCGGCGTCATCACTGCTGGTCGGCCTGACCGTCATCCTGATGTTGCTGGGGCTTGTTCTTAAGAGAGGTAAATCGTGAGCGCTCCGTTTTTGCAGATCCAACGGCTTCGTAAAACCTACGACCAGGTGGTCGCTATCGACCATGTCTCGCTCGATATCAAGAAGGGCGAGTTCATGACCTTCCTCGGGCCGTCGGGTTCGGGCAAGAGCACGACGCTGTACATTGTCGCGGGCTTTCAGTCGCCCACCGAAGGACGTGTGCTGCTCGACGGCAAGTCGCTGCTGTCGGTTGCGCCGAACAAGCGCAACATCGGCATGGTGTTTCAGCGCTACACACTCTTCCCGCATCTCACGGTCGGGGAGAACGTCGCGTTCCCGTTGCGCGTGCGGCGTCTGCCCGATGCCCAGGTGAAGTCGAAGGTCGAGCAGATGCTCAGACTCGTGCACCTCGGCGATTGCCGCGACCGCATGCCGGACCAACTGTCGGGCGGGATGCAGCAGCGTGTCGCGATTGCCCGTGCGCTCGCCTACGATCCGCCGGTCCTCTTGATGGACGAACCGCTTTCCGCGCTCGACAAGAAGTTGCGCGAGGAACTGCAGACAGAACTCCGGCGCATCCACCAGCAGACCGGCGTGACAATCCTGTATGTGACCCACGACCAGGAAGAGGCACTGCGCCTGTCCGACCGGATCGCGGTATTCAACAAGGGGCGCATCGAGCAGGTGGGCAGCGGCGAGGAGCTTTATGCGAAACCGGCGTCGCGTTTCGTCGCCAGTTTCATCGGCAACTCGAATTTCCTGCCGGTTACGCTGGCCGGCAGCAATGGCGCTTCACGAGCGGTATTTCCGAACGGCAGGCCGGTACCGGTAGGCGGTTTCGATCACGCGCTGAATAGCGGCGACAACGGCGCGCTGATGTTGCGGCCAGAGCAGATCCGGATTCGTGCGCAACCGTCGGAGATCGCGGACGGCGGTTTGCAGGTGGTCGTGCGCGATGTCACCTATCTTGGCGACACCATGCATTACGCGGTCTCCACGCCCTGGGAACAGGAGATCGCGGTGCGGACATCCATCAGTTCGCGCGAGCCGAGCCTCGCAATCGGTGCGCGGGCCTGGCTCGAATGGGAGAACGAGAGCGCACGGGTGTTCGCTGCCTGACGCGTGCCCCTTGGGCTCGACAGCAATCCAGAACGGCTGTGCAATACGGGTGTGCAATACTATGGGATTCCAAAAACCAGGGATTCCGGATATCAGACCGGAGATAAAAAAACCATGATCGATCAAATGCGTGTCGACCGAAGTGCACCGACGCTGCGCGAACTGACGCTCGAGAAATTGCGTGACGCAATTTCGCAGGGCTTCTATCGTCCCGGCGACCGCCTGATCGAGCGTACGCTGTGCGATCAACTGGGCGTCAGCCGGACCGTGGTGCGCGAAGTGCTGCGCCACCTCGAGACCGAAGGCCTGGTCGAAACCGTTGCGCATTCCGGGCCGATTGTCGCGCGGCTCGATCCCGAGCAGGTTCAGGAGATCTACGAAATCCGCGCGTTGCTCGAGTCCGAGGCAGCGCGAGCGTGTGCCGAGCATGCAACCCCGGCGCTGGTGAAACAGCTGCGCGAAATCCGCAAGGAGATTGAAGACGCCTTCGACCAGTCGGACTTCAAGCGTGTGCTGACCTACACGGAGCGCTTTTATGAAGCCATGTTCACCGGTGGCCACAAGCTGATGATGCATTCGGTGGTCAAGTCGCTGAACGCGCGCATCAACCAGTTGCGAGCTGTGACTATTGCTTCGCCGGGACGAGGCGCGGACTCGAATCGTGAGATGAACAAATTGCTGTCCGCTATTGCCAAGAAAGACGGCGATGCCGCCGCTGCAGCATCGCTTGAACATGTGCGACGCACGGCCGGCATCGTGATGGCCACGCTTGCCGAGAGGGCTGCCGAAGCCAGCGCGTGAACGCTGGGCGGCATCGTCTCCCAGGCAATGAAGGCCGTCGGCATCGACGGCTTTTTTTTCGCCCTCAGGTTTTTCAGCGTGCTCTCGTAAACCCCTCAATCGTCAAAAATTCTTGCATCCAGTAATATGGAATACCATAATATAAGGACGACGCCACCCCATGAAACCACGGCGTTTTTGCCTACGGAGAAAACCCCCATGAAACTCGAGATTCGCAAGCTGGTTACCTATGTGGAAGACACTTTCATCGAAGGCGGTAAAGCGGCCGAGCGGCCGTTGAAGCTGTTCGCTGCAGCAGCCGTGCTGCGCAATCCGTGGGCGGGGCGCGGTTTTGTCGATGACCTCCGTCCCGAGATCCATGGACTTGCGCCGCAACTCGGCGAGATCCTGACTGCCCAGATCCTGCGGATTGCAGGATCCGGCGAGGCAGTAGAGGGTTATGGGAAAGCGGCGATTGTCGGGACGTCGGGCGAGGTCGAGCATGCGTCGGCGTTGATTCACACGCTGCGCTTTGGCAACAAGTTCCGTGAAGCGGTGGGCGCGAAGAGTTATTTGAGCTTCACGAATTTGCGTGGTGGTCCTAACTGTCCGGTCACCATTCCGCTGATGCACAAGGGCGACGAAGGCATGCGCTCGCATTACCTGACCATCCAGTTCTCGATCATCGATGCCCCGGGTCCGGATGAGCTCGTGATCGCGCTGGGTGCGTCAATTGGCGGGCGGCCGCATCATCGTATTGGCGACCGCTATCAGGATCTGAAGGAGCTTGGGACCAATGAAGCATGAAACGGTGACTGAGCGTGGGTCGATGAGCGGCGTGTTCGACGGCACGGCGTATAGCGTGGCGGGCGAGGGGCCGGCGCTTGTCCTGATCCACGGCGTGGGAATGAACCGCAGCGTGTGGGCGCCTCAGGTGGACGCGCTGCAGTTGTGTTTCAGGGTCGTGTCGTATGACATGCTGGGCCACGGTGGAAGCCGCTTGCCGGCGGCCTCACCCGCGCTGGATGAATACGCCGGACAGCTTGCTGCGCTGCTGGATCATTTGCAGATTGATGCAGCGCATGTAGTCGGGCACTCGATGGGCTCGCTGATCGCCCTCGAGTTTGCGTTGCAATATCCGCAGCGGGTAGCGAGCGTGGTTGCGCTGAATGCGGTGTACGACCGCACGCCGACGCAGCGGGCTGCCGTGATGCAGCGCGCCGCTTCGCTTGGCGGCGGGCTTGAGCAACCCGGCATTGACGCCACGGTGGCGCGCTGGTTCGACGATCCCGTACCAGCGCATCTTGAGCAGGTGGCGGAGCTTGTGCGGTCGTTGCTTGCGACAGTGAATCCGGAAGGATATGCGCGGACCTACCGGTTGTTTGCGAGTTCGGACCAGGCGCATGTCGGCCGGTTGCCGCAGCTCACTGTGCCGGCGCTTTTCATGACCGGCGAGTGTGATCCGAATTCGAGTCCGGCCATGTCGCATTCGATGGCCGCCGCCGCGCCGCGCGGACGCGCCGAGATCATCGCGAATGAGCGGCACATGATGAATGTCACCGCGCCGGCGATCGTGAACCAGCGGTTGGCGCAATTTATTCGTGAAGCGAGCGGCGCCTGAGTGTTTGACTGAGTACTTAAGTCGCTTCGGGTCCACGTATCAGCCGCCAATTTAAGGAGCAAAAGCATGAACGAGCCTGCGTTCGATACTGCCGAGTTTCGCCGTGCATTGGGTGCATTCGTCACGGGCGTGACCGTGGTGACGACCATTCAACCGGATGGTTCTCCGCGTGGGTTTACCGCGAATTCGTTTACGTCCGTGTCGCTTGATCCGGCGTTGATCCTGGTGTGTATCGCCAAGACTGCATCGAGTCACCCGGTGTTTTCGGAGACACAGCGGTTTGCGGTCAGCGTGCTGGCTGAAGATCAACGGCCTGTATCGGGCGTATTCGCCTCGAAGAGTGCGGACAAGTTTGCGCAGGTGGCGTGGCATGCGCGACGCACCGGCAGTCCGGTGATGGATGGTGCGGCGGCGAGTTTCGACTGCGAGACGCATCAGGTGGTGGATGCGGGGGACCACATCATCCTGATTGGGCGCGTGGTTGATTTCACGCACACAACTGCGACACCGCTTGGTTATTGCCGCGGTGCTTATGTGGATTTCAGTTTGTCGCAGGATGCGTTGGCGGCCACTGGGCAGCGTGCCCAGGTCGGTGCAATTCTTGAGCATCCCGAAGGACTTGTTCTGATCGAGACGACGTCGGGGGCATTGCAATTACCTATTGGTACGCGGCTGGAGCCGCTTGCGGATGCGGCGAGTTTGCGTGGCGTGTTGAGCGGGTATCGGTTGAATGCGAATCTTGATTTCCTGTTCGCCGTGTTCGAGGAGAAAGGAGTGACGCATATTTATTATCGAGGGCGCATTGTTGACGATGCACCTGCGAGCGCGAATGTACGGTACGTGCCGCTGAATGCTATTCCCTGGGGCAGGATCCGCGATTCCGCAGTTGAGTCCATGCTGCGTCGTTATGTGAAGGAGCGCACCGAGGACGCGTTCGGCATTTATGTAGGCGATGTCGAGAAGGGGACGGTGCAAGCGTTAGGGTGATCACATATTCGGATAGTTGGGTCCGCCGCCACCTTCCGGCGGGACCCACACAATGTTCTGCGTCGGGTCCTTGATA
>NZ_FCOK02000106.1 GCF_001544555.2 Caballeronia udeis
ATTCCTCAAACTAGCCTGCTCACTCGTCTGCTGGAACATCTTCAGCCGAACTGAGCAGCCTTTTTGAACTGCCCTCTTAGTCAGCAATCGAACGAATGACCTTCGCCGGATTTCCACCAACAAGAGTATTCGGGGGAACGTCCCTGGTGACGACCGACCCTGCTGCGACAACCGAGTTCTCGCCTACTGTTACGCCACCGATAATGGTAGCGCCGGCTGCGATCCAGACGTTTCTCTCAATCACAATGGGTTTTGCGATTACGAATGCGCGCCGCTGAGAAGGTTCAATGGGATGGCCGGACGTGATGATGCTCACGTTCGGCCCGATCATCACGTCGTCAGCAATGTCGAGCGCGCCAAGGTCATAGAAAGTGCAATTCTGATTGACGAAGACATTGCGCCCGACACTGATATCGACCCCGCCGGTTGTGTAGAACGGGGGGGGCAATAAAAAGCTGCCGTCCACCTTCTTGCCGATGAGATCACTGAACAAGGCCCGGACTTCGTCCGCATCGTTGAACGTCAACCGGTTTAGAGCGGCGGTGATCGCCATCGCTCGTTTGACGTTTGCTGACATGGCCGCTGATTCCGGCGTTCTACTGGGAATTATCTTGGTGCGATCATCATTCGCCATTCGTTGTTTTCCTCCGGTTGCGATCGGGCGCGTATTCGGCGCATGACGGAACAGCGACAATCAACCCTGAACGACCTTTATCGTCTCCAGCTGCGCTCCGTCGCGAAACACAGATCGCATCCCGCTCAGGGGCGATTCCTCAACGAACTCACTACCGGAAGCGCCTGAAAAAGCTACGAATGTCGGCCGCGAGGAGTTCAGGTTCTTCCATTGCCGCGAAGTGCCCACCACTCGGCATGTCGGTCCATTGCACGACATTGAACACTCGTTCCAGCCATACACGTGGCGGGTGGTTAATCTCTTTCGGAAAGTGTGCAAAGCTCACCGGCGGCAATACCCGTTGTCCCGGGGCGAAACACATGGGTTGCAACCGGTTTTCCCAGTACATTTGAATGGCTGTACCAATGCTCTGGGTGTACCAGTAGAGCGATAGATTGGTAAGCAACTCATCTTTCGAAAATCTACGGTCGATAACTCCGTCGCAATCGCTCCACGCGCGAAATTTCTCCCCGATCCATGCAGCAAGCCCGGCCGGCGAGTCGTTAAGCGATGCAGCCAGGGTCTGCGGCCTCGTGCCGTGCATATGGGCATAACCGCCCTCGAGCGCAGCCCACTCACCCTTTTCTCCAAGGAAGTTTTGTTCTGGGACGGTAAGCGGCGAATCAGCGGCGCCAATGGCGGGTTCGTACGATCCTGGCAGAAAGTTGAGATGAATGCCATCGACTACCTGGGCGTGCCGCAAGGCGAGCGCGATCGACACCCCCGCACCCAGGTCACCACCCTGGGCGCCAAATCGCTCGTACCCAAGACCTCGCATCAGCGATGCCCACAGATCGGCTACCTGAAACGCGGAAGTGCCGGGGGCGGCAGGCGCCGGCGAAAACGCAAAGCCAGGCAGTGAAGGAATAACGACGTCGAAGGCATCGTCCGGGTCCGCACCGAATGCAGCCGGGTCGCGCAATAGGTCAGCCAATGCGTTAAATTCGAAGAACGATCCGGGCCAGCCATGCGTGATAACCAGCGGATACGGCCGGGGTCCAACGCCACGCCGATGAACGAAATGCACGCGCTGACCGTTCACGTCAGCCATGAATTGAGGTTGCTGGTTCAGACCGCGTTCCGCGGTCCGCCAATCAAAACCGTCGGCCCAGTACGTCACCAATTCGCGCAGCCATGGGGCGTCTGTGCCTTGTTGCCACGACTCGGACGGAGTCATGGGCGCCCACCGGCTGTCGCGCAAACGCCGGCGCAAGCCGTCGATCTCAACATCGGACACGGAAATCTGAAATGGCTCGATATGCATGGCATCTCCTCCGGAAGAGTGCAGTCGATTCTCCACGATCTAACTGGCGGTGTCGAACACCCATACATAGTCGTACGTCCTTGGCACCCGTCTCCTGGTAAGCACCGTGCCCTGCCGGGAAACCGTCTCCCGCAACGTGGTCCTTACCAGACCAGCTGTCGAACGCTTCGATCACGAGCGCTCCGTTCCACTCAGAGGTCGCCTGTATCACCTGTCCGGCAGGCTGCCATTCATCCGCCAAACACTTCCGCCATTTGTGCATTGAAGCCGTCGACCAGGTCGTGTTCACCGGGCCCCGGGTTGCCGCGGAACAGCTTCGCGCCTTCAACCAGAATCTCATCTGCATCCGTTCCGAGGACGGCGATCGTTTCATCGATGAACGCGTCAAGCGGCATCGCCTGTTCGGCTTCGCGGCTGTTCATGAGGTCCGTGCGCACCCAAGGCGGTGCGATCTCGAGCACGCGAACCTTCGTGTCCCGCAGCATGAAGCGTTGCGACAGGACGTACGAATGCAATGCCGCCTTGGTCGACGAATACACGGCAGTCGCAGCCAACGGCACGAAAGCCAGGACCGAGCTGGTATAGGCAACGACAGCGTCGTTCCGGGTCTTGAGGTGATCGATCAGCGCCGACGTCATGCGGATCGGCCCCATGAGGTTGGTCGTGATGGTGGACACCATCAGCGCGTCGTCAATGTGGCCACCCGCCTGGTCAGGCTGCATGATCCCTGCGTTGTTGATCAGCACGTTGAGATCGGGATAGTCCGCGATCAGTTGTGCTGCCACCTTCTCGATGCTCGCCGGGTCGGCAATGTCGAGCTCGATTGAAACCATACCGGGATTTGCCGCCACCACCTCGTCGAGATGGCTGCGCCGGCGGCCGCTGATGATGACCTTGTTGCCGAGCTTATGCAGCGCTTCGGCTAGCCCGCGGCCAATGCCCGAACCGCCGCCCGTGATGAAGATTGTGTTTCCAGTGAGTTTCATGATCGTTTCCTTGTAGATGCTTCAGGGTTTGATGCTTGCGTGCTCAGGCGCCGGATAGCTGTTGTGCCCCCAATTGCCTGAACGGTCCGTTAAAGAAGGTCATACTTAAGACAATGTTGAATGACATTGTCATTGCCGTGGATTATTATCGTCCTCCTCATAGATGTCAATTGTGATCGACATTGTATTTTTCGATGGATCTGATTGAGTCGTTGTCGGCCGAACGGAGGGAGCGTGGGTGTTTCCAGGCAGCAGGCGGTTGAAAACCGGCGCGCGATCGTGGCCGCCGCGGAGAAGCTGTTTCGCGAGCGCGGCGTCGATGCGGTCGGTCTCGTCGAACTGATGAAAGCGGCGGGCTTTACGCAGGGCGGTTTCTACAACCACTTCAAATCAAAAGACGCACTGGTCGCCGCGGTCACGGAAAAGGCGATGGAAGATGGCGGGGAGACCTTTGCCTCCATCATCGAAAACGCCAGGTCAGATGACGCGAACCCGGTCAGGCACCGGATCGAGTGGTACCTCTCACCCGAGCATCGCGCGGATATCGAGGCAGGTTGCCCGTTGTCGGGTTTTGCAGGCGACGCCCGGCGGCTCGGCGACGTGGCGCGCCGCTCTTACGCGCAAGGCCTCGCGGTGAACCTCGGACAATTCGCCAAGGTCATCGAAGAGACGGAGGGGATCAGTGAAGGCGGCCGCCGGAAGGCGATCACTCTGTTCAGCCAGATGGTCGGTACGTTGCTGCTTTCGCGTGCTATTGCAGACGTTGATCCGGCGCTCGCGGATGAAATTCTTGACGAGGGTCGCCAACATCTCTTCACCGGCGTGGGCACGCAAGGCGGAAATCGGTCACGTGGACATTCGCGCCGATGCTAGACCAATGTCCTTTTTGGCTCCAGAGAGCCGCCGTTGGATGTCACGGCAGCGAAGACGATTGGACGGCGGCCCGTTGGCGTGATTGGCAACTATTCACGTCAGTTCCGGCCGCTGGATTCCACGCCTCCTTAGCGGCAACTTGACGACCGGTGGCGATCGATCGGTCCCATCAATGCACGGCCCCTGATACATCCTGCAGAGATGTCGAAAAGACGCGTCCATCGACATCCGTCAGTTGCAGTATCCGTGCGCTGACGGTTGCGCCCGTTTGAACGGCCGGTGCCGGCAATGTGACCGTCGAAGCAGCGCCCATCGCCGCGCGCAGCCCGAACGGACCCGGGCCGAATTTGTTATAGGCGTAGTCGTTGTTGAACGCAGTCTTCGGCATCTTTGAGAGTGTCTCGGCATTCCATTGCGCGACGGGCGCCCTGTTCGCATCGAGCAGTGCGGCGGCGACGACGTGCACCGGCGCCTCAGCGGTCCCGGCATCGAGTGCGACATGAAAGCGCACGCTTCCATCAGCTAGAACGGCCGCGCGAGCCAATGTCAGGTGATGGGCGGTCGGGCTGACAGGGCCGCTATGAAACGGCGTCACGACGGAACCACGGTAGTAGCTGTACGTCCCGACGTTGAACACAACCACAAAGGTCAATACCGCGAGTGCGAGGTTGCGAAAGCCGGTATCCGAAAGCGGCAGTGCCCTGCTGCCCGAAGCCCATTTGAACCAGCCGCTGTCGGCCCGTTGCGGATTGTTGCGTAGCAGGACATTGTCCAGCGACCAGGCGCCGCTGCCTCCCAGCATCAACGTGGCGCCCATGGCGAGATTGCAGGCCGCCATCGTCCATTCGTCGATGCACGTCGCACCCTGCCAGCCGAACATCAGCATGAGCAATACAGAAAAACCCATTGAAGCAAGTGCCGCAGCGCGCGAAAAGAGACCCGCCATCAGCATGAGCCCGACGATCAGTTCGGCAGCGCTGAAGAGAATCACGCCACCATACAGCAGATAGAAGTGATGCAGCATGAAGCTGATCACATGGTCCATACCGAGAAGAGCTCCTGGCATCGCCGTCTGGAACTTGTTGGCCATCCAGTGTGCGGCATGCGGATCAAGTTTGCCGGGCGCATAAATGAATCGCCGAGAACCTCCGCCCCAATAGATAAAACCCTGAATGATGCGGACCGACATCAGGGAGATGGCCGAAATACGCCACGTACGCTGGTCCTCTCCGCTCACAGCGCGTTCGTGACCGGCGGCATGGTATGCAATTGAACTCATACAGGAACCTCCTAAGTGAATGTTTGTGATCTGACTGGAGGTTCGCGGTCCGCTCTGGCAGTGTCCCGGAATGACCAATCATCACTGTGCAGCGTATAGAAGGCGGGGCATCGGTAAAAATACATTAATGGCATTGGCGCGATAATTTTTTGGCATCCAACTTGACGACATCGCGTTTTATATTTGAGCCATCAAAAGGCACATATATACGCAACGCATGGCAGAGATATCACTATTGTATTTTTCACGAATGACTGGCGTACCTACACTGGGTCCATGCACTCCCAACGATTAATCGATCGCAACGAGCCGCACAACTCACCCAACTGTAAGGACCGGAAATGAGCAAGATCTTCTGTTCTACCATCCCTGTCGCATTGACACTCGCAGCATCGCTGCTCTGTTCGGCTGCACATGCTGCTCAACAAGACGCAGGTGCATCGCAACCGCAAGTCTCCCAGACCCAGCACCTGCCTTCCGGCGCCGCTGCCGAGCAAGCGCACGGGCTGACGCGCAAGCAGGTCTACGATCAGTTGGTCCAGGCAGAGAAGGACGGATCGCTGGCACGCATCGACGCCATATACGAAGGAGGCTGAGCGTATCTGCGCACTCGCGCATGTATCAATTCGTAATCCGTATCGATATTGAGTGATGCATCAGCTTACCCATCTCGCAACAGATAAACCCCACAGCGCCGGGACTGGGCGCGACGGGACGGCCGGATAGGCCCGCCTCGCGCGATCTCCTACCTGCGCTCTCCTCACATTGCAGCTATGAGCGACCTGAATCCGCAAACCGTATTGTCCGTTCACCACTGGACGGATACGCTTTTCCGCTTTACCTGCACGCGCGATCCGTCGTTTCGCTTCGAAAACGGCCAGTTCACCATGGTGGGTCTTGAAATCGACGGCAAGCCGGCCTTTGTTTCATGACCAGGCCGGCAAGCCAGCGTCATTCACCTTTCATACATCTCCATTGAGAGAATCAATCATGAGCAAAATCAAAACTTTTCTCGCCACCGCTTTGGTTGCGCTCGCCTGCGCATCAGCACACGCAGCGCCGGCGGATCCAGCCGGCTTCTGGACGACGCCTACGATTCAGGGCTACGGAAACATTCACTATCTGTCCAACGGTGCGTTCAAACCGCAGCCTGGCCACACCTACAAGGTGGTCTTTGCGATGACGCAAGGCACCGCACAGCCTGACAAAGTCAACCCGGCGCTGGACCACGTGGCGCGCACGGTCAACCTCTATGTAGCCGCAGGCGTGCCACTGGGCAAACTCAAATTCGTTGCAGTTGCCTATGGCGCGGCAACGCCGCTCGCACTCGACGATGCGCACTACCGGTCAACGTATGGCGTGCCCAACCCCAATCTCCCGCTAATCGCGGAACTAAAGAAAGCCGGCGTGACGATCGCGGAATGCGGGCAGGCGGTGGCTGAACATCATTTCCAGTATGACTGGATCGATCCGGATGTAACGCTCGCGCTGTCCGCCCTGACCACCGTCACCACCCTTGAGCAGCAGGGTTACGCGTTGATGCCGCTGTAAGCGTCCATTCGGCGCGCGTGCCATCTTTGATCATCCGGAGTCCACAGCATGTTCACCATTAACCGAAAAACTCTCGCCGCATGCGTTATGAGCGCCGTCGGCGCCATCGTCATCGGGTCCGTCCATGCCGAGGGCACGCCGGCCACCGGCACCACCGGCATCACGCATAGCCAGAGCGTCTATCCGCCGTGGCAACACGGCGCGAACAACGACAGTCCGGCACGCGGCTTGTCGTTCACCGAACCCGACGCGGACAATCTTGCCGATTTCCACGGGGACCCCATTCATCCGTCGCTGGTGCTCTATGTCGGCGGGAACTACTTCTTTGCGATGGCGCCGCTTGTGCAGGCGTTCGAGACGCATTACCCGCAATACAAAGGCCATGTCTACTGGGAGACGATTCCGCCGGGCCTTCTAGTGAGGCAGATGGAAAACGGCGGCACCGTCACGGTCGGCAACATGACCTGGACTGTCCCGGCTGACGTGTATCTCGCAGGGCTCAAGGCCGTGCAGAAGCAGATTGACGCGGGGCGTCTGCAGGCGCCGGCGGAGCCGTATGTGACGAATACGCTGACGATCATGGTGCCAGCGGACAACCCTGCCCATATCACCGGACTCGCCGATCTCGGCCGTCCCGAGGTCCGGCTGGCAATGCCGAATCCCAAATTCGAGGGGATCGCACGGCAGATCAAGACGTCGCTCGAACATGCGGGGGGCGACACGCTGCTCAACGACGTATACGGCACCAAAGTCGCCGACGGGTCAACCGTGCTGACGCACATCCATCACCGGCAGACGCCGCTGTGGATCATGCAGGGCAAGGCGCAGGCAGGTGTCACCTGGCAATCCGAGGCGATGTTCGAGGAACAGGCCGGCCATTCCATCAGTCATGTGGACATTCCTGCGGCCGACAACACGACAGCGATCTATGCGGGGGCCATGACAACGCATGCGCCTCACGCCGAGGCGGCTCAACGTTGGCTGGACTTCATCCGCTCCCCCGCAGGGCTCGCGATCTTCGAACGGTACGGGTTCAAGCCCTACCAGGCTAACGCCGGGTGAACGCGCCTGCCACCAGCTTGCATCCCGTGCCGGGTTGCCCTCGGTAACCCGGCATCCATTCATCTTCCAGTCCGGGATCGCTCCGTGAACCTCCATCCGATTGCAGCTTGCGCGCGTTGCCCTTCGAACACATGCCCGGCTCACATACTGCCTATGTCGCGTTCAAGAACGATGTTTTCATGCGGGGTTCGTGCGTACGCTAGTCAAACTGCTGTCGCCGGCGTCTTCGCGGGAACACGTCGGGCAGGCCATGCGAAACGCTGATGCCAACGCGACAGCTCTTCCGACGAACAACGTTACCCCGCTGCGGCTTCCGACGCGACCCGCGCCAGCACCAGGTCGAAAAAAGCCTGTGTACTCGGCGACAGCGACCGCCCCTTGAGCCACACCATGTGCAGCGGGCGCTCGATGCGAAGATCATCCACTTCGAGCACCGTCAGCTCGCCCCGGCGCAACTCATCCTTCACGCTGAGCAGGGAAACATAAGCGATGGCGTTCTGCGCGAGCAGCATCCGCTTGATGGCTTCGGTGTCGCTGACGGACATCAACGGGTCGACTTGCAGACCGATATGCCCATAAGCCTCCTCGACAACCGCACGCGTGCCCGAACCGGGTTCGCGCAGAATGACCGTATGCGTAGTCAGATCGGGTGGCGATAACCTCTGTCCGGCGCGCGGATGTCCGGCCGCGGCGACCGCAACAATCTCGTCGGCCCCGATCGGACGGGAATGCAGAATCGTGTGGTCGAATGGTCCCTCGATAAAGCCAAGCGCAAATGCATGGTCACGCAGACCGGCTTCGACTTGCTCGGTGTTGGCAACCGTCAGGTCGATTGCGACCTGAGGGTGGCTGGCGTTAAATTGCGCAATCATGTCCGGCACGAGATACACGCCGACCGTCGCGCTTGCGCCTATCTTCACATGCCCGGCGCTGAGACCGGCCAGTTCCCTCAGTTCCCACTCCGCCGCGTCGGCGAGCGAGAAAATCTGCTCAGCGTAGCGAAACAGTGCCGACCCCGCGTCGGTGAGCGCAACGCCTCGCGGCAGCCGGTCGAACAGCACAAGTTCGAGCCGGTCCTCCAGCTCCCTGATTTCCCGCGTGACCGCTGGCTGGCTGACGCGCAGGCGCTCGGCCCCCGCGCTGACGCTACCGGCGCGCGCAACCTCGAAAAATGCGAATAGATGAGTAAAGTTCACTGGAGCTTCAATTTCCGGAAATAGCGCATGCACTGGGCCATGCCACCACGGCTGTACCTGTCGCGAAGCTTTCCGTAGCGAGGGGGACAAAGCCGTCGCCGACAGGCAACGTTCCCCGTCGATCGGCGAGCCGTGGTTCCTCCAGGTCGCGATGCAGTGCAGTCAGGTCTGCCGGCGTCCCGTGGAGTCGACCCGCGTCGCGTTTGTGGGTGCAAGCTCACATTCAGCTTTCGGCGGCATGCGTTACAGATATGGATCGTATCGCAACAATATATTTTATTTCTCTCTTCCCGGTGAATACGATGTGGACATGGAGGCGCTAAACAAGATCTGCACGTGCAATCACTGGTTCACGCAGATTTGCGCCACGAACGCGGCAGACGAGCGTCGCGCCGGGAGTTCCTGCCGGGCATAGAGTCAGGTTCTCTGTGTTCACCATGATGCAATCGATGTCTATTTCTTTATCACTAATTTAGGAGTTCAAAATGAATAAGTCTTATGTATTTGGCCTTTCCATGATGCTGCTCGCGTCGGCAGGCATCGCTTCTACCGCATCCGCCCAGGAGAAGACCCGCGCGGAAGTCCGTCAGGAACTGATCCAGGCAGAAAACAACGGCCTGCGTTTCGTGACCAACACGTCGTACCCCGACGTCAACCCGATCTTTGCGCAACAGGCAGCCCAACTCAAGCAGCAAAACGAAAGCGGCACGGGTGCCGATGTCTCGGGTTCGAGCGCCACCGGCCAACGCGAAGCGGCTGGCAAAGCCGGCATTGGTCAAAGTCGTTCGGCCATTCCTGCCTGCGTCGGACCGGTCAGCTTCTGCACGCCGTATTTTGGCAGTTGATGCAGCAACATATCGCGCACGCCAATCGATTACACAGCGCCACCAACATCCTGCAAATTAACTTGCATTTTGGTCAAATACTGTATAAATTTACAGTACTGTTTTTATATACAGGATCGGTCATGAACCAGCTCATCCGCATCTTGAACGACGCCGACCGCGAAACGCTTGCATGGTTACTCAAGCATGTCGGCGACGTGCGCGTGGCTGCTGCTGCGCGACATCTGGGAGGCAACGGCAAACCGTACCTATCCGCGGTGTGCCGCTATCTCGGCGTACGGCCACCAACGCCTCATCAACATAGCCGGTCTGTTGAAGACTGCACAGTCGGCGATACCTATCTTGCTCAGATCCGCCAGTTGTTGGCACAGCGAAACCAAGCGTTGTTGAAGCTTCACCTTTGATGCTGCGGGTTGCCGCGAATCTTCAGGAAGATAACAGCATGATTAACGACTCTGCTCTTGATTTGGATGTTCACGACATCAATCCTGTCGCCCTCGAACGCGCACTCCGCAGCGCGTCGCTCGACCTCCAGCAGATCATTGCCACGGTCGCAGGTCGTTACCTCGACAATGGCCGTCATCGTTATTCAAGTGGCGCGCGATTGCCGACCTGGCGCACACTGCTGACAATTGACGATCAGGTCTTTGAGAATCGGGGCTTCCGGGCGCGGCACGACGAGACACTACGCTCGACGTTTGTCCGGTTTGCCGACAGTCGTTTGTCCGCGATGGATCTCGACGAACCCGTCGACTGGCGACGTGACGACGACAACTTGCCAGCCGTGTATCTGCTGGTGCGCGCACTGGTGCAGGCCGACTCTACCGATATGGCCACTCAGGACTAATGACGCCGATAGCACATTCAAATCTGGAGGTCTGAATCCTGCCCATCCATCATCCCGACCGACCCGCGGAAATCCGTCATCGCCCGCCATCCTGCCCCATCAATCTCCATAGCTTCGCAATATTCCGGCCGCATCGAACCGCTCCGCGGTTTCCTCCATCGAGTCTTATTCGACCCCTGCCAAGACTCGCGGTGGTGCACCCCCAAACCGCGTGCGGCGACTTTTTCAACAACATCAGCCACAAACGGCCACTCGCCACGACTGACCGAACTGTCGACAAGCGATACTCAAGATCATTCCGTCTGCCTTCAAGGATCACCAACAGCCGCTGCCATATCGACTACGCAGTTGCAATGGTTCAGTAGCCGAGTCAACGAACATCACATCAGATGCTCCTCCAAAAGAAGCAAATTTGGTCCTTCCAGGCGCAAGCCGATGACCGACGACAGCGTCTGTGTTTGGAAGAAAGCGACTCCAGCAGTCTCAAGTTTTCTCTAGTCACGTCGATAAAGCGTAGAGAGTTTGGGTTCCGCGGCCGTAAAACAGCGACGTTGACTCGCACCGCCAGTCAATTGATCGCCGACCGACTGAGCAAGCTCGTGGACCGTCGGCGTCGTGCGTCAACGGTCCACGAAGGGTTCGGCTGCATGCAATTTCTGTAGGTCGGTGGCTGCCAACGCATGCGTGGCGCACATTCAATACCAACAGGGAGAAGTATGAAGTCAGGGGCGTCATTGGAAGCACGCGTGGCTATGAATGCCGGGCTGAGTCTTCCGCAACCTGTTGACCGCGATGATTCATCCCTTCAGGGAACCCGCATCCTGTATGTCTTGTTCTTCTTTTCCGGCTTTCCAGCGCTCATCTATCAACTTGTCTGGCAGCGCGCTCTGTTTCGCATTTTCGGTGTCAATATCGAATCTGTCACCATCGTAGTGACTGCCTTCATGCTCGGCCTTGGGATCGGTAGCCTGGCCGGTGGCTGGCTGTCGAAGCGTCGCGGCATTCCCCTTCTGCCGCTGCTCGCCGTCATCGAATTGCTGACTGGAATCTTCGGCACAGTATCGCTCGACATATTCGATAAAGTCGGATCCCTCGCGCTCGGCATGCCGCTTCCCGTGACGGCATTTGTCACACTGGCGCTCGTGGCGGTGCCAACGCTCTTGATGGGCGCTACGCTGCCGATCCTGGTCGGCCACCTGGTCAACCGGTCCGGGAACGTAGGCAGTTCGGTGGGCCAGCTTTATTTCGTCAATACATTGGGTGCCGGTACGGCCTGCTTCGTTGCGACCGCCCTGCTGTTTCCCTTTTTGGGCATGCAAAAGTCCGTATTCCTGGCCGTCGCACTCAATTCGGCGGTCGCGCTGGGCGCACTGGGCACGCACTGGCGCACAGCCGGTGTGGTGCGTACCCACATAGTCAGGACAGCGGAGTCGGGCGTGCGCACGCCCACGCTAAACTTCGGTCCGGTGGCAGCGCTGGCATTTGGCGGTGGATTCATCTCACTGTCCTACGAGATTTTCTTCGTCCGAACGCTCTCCTACTCACAAGGAGGTGCCGCGTTAGCGTTCTCCATGACACTGGGCGTCTTTCTGCTCGGGCTCGCGTCAGGCTCCCGGCAAGCTGTTGACTGGTTCCGAGCCGCAGGCGATCAAGGACCCAAGCGCATCACCGTCAGCGTAATCAAGGCTAACGTTGTTGGCATGCTGTTCCTGCCCGTGCTCGCGCACCTCGCATGGTTAGGACCTTTGATCCTGCCTATCGCGCTGATCATGGTGCACCTGCTCGCGCGATACTGGGGGGCGCTGCTGCCATCGCTCACCCACTTCGGTGTAGCGGCCGACGGACGTGCAGGCACGCGGACCGCGCTTGTTTATTTCTTGAATATCGTAGGGTCGGCGACGGGCGGCATCGTCACCGGGTTCGTGTTGATGGACCACCTGGGGCTGGTCAGCATCGCAATCCTGTTGACGGTTGCCGGACTGATCTGCGCGGCCTTGCTTTCGGCATCGTTGCCACTCTCGTCCCGGACTAAATGGCGGCATGCG
This sequence comes from Caballeronia udeis, assembly GCF_001544555.2. Taxonomy (GTDB): domain Bacteria; phylum Pseudomonadota; class Gammaproteobacteria; order Burkholderiales; family Burkholderiaceae; genus Caballeronia; species Caballeronia udeis. The sequence continues at coordinate 12,622 of NZ_FCOK02000106.1, forward strand.
GGCTGGGCTGCAGCTGGATCTGTCCTCGCATTCACGCTATTGCCGCCGCTGACGCACGGATTGCTTGAGAACCTGCTGTGGAAAAACATGCCGCACAGCGACCAGCCGTTTGCTCAGGTTGTCGAGAACCGCAGCGGCATCATTACCGTCGACGATACAGGGGCGGTTTTCGGTGGCGGGATGTATGACGGCCGCTTCAGCGTGGACCTGCAGAACGACACGAACGGTATCATCAGGGCCTTCGCTCTGAGTCTTTTTCATCGGCAGCCACGCGATGTCCTGATGATCGGCCTATCGTCGGCCTCATGGGCGCAAGTGATCGCGAACGATCCGCAGGTCAGTTCTCTGACCATTGTCGAGATCAATCCAGGATACATTCAACTGATTGCAAAATCTCCCGCAGTCGCGTCGGTGCTGACGAATCCCAAGGTGCATATCGTTACTGATGATGGCCGCCGCTGGCTGCGTCTCAATCCCGACCGAAAGTTTGATGCTATCGTTGCCAATACCACGTGGTACTTCAGGGCCAATTCAGCCAATCTGCTGTCCTCGGAATATCTGGCGCTAGTTAAAGGCCACCTGAATCCGAAGGGCATTTATTTTTATAACACGACGGATTCCGAGCGCGTTCAACGAACCGCGTGCCTTGGCTTTCCCTACGGCGCGCGATTTACGAATCATATGATCGTGTCGCTTTCACCCCTAGAGTGGGACTTCGATAACTGGCGCAACACGCTTGAGTCCTACAAGATCGATGGCCGGGCGGTACTCGACTTGAATAGCGCCCCTGGACGCCAACGCCTGAAAGATTTGATGTCCCTACAATCGAGTCTGACGGTTCCAGCAGCGTCGGGACCTGGTCAGCCAATCGAATCCTGCTCGCAGATTCTTAAGAGAACGGCCGACAAACAGCTCGTCACTGACGACAACATGGGGAGCGAATACCGACACAACCTTGGCATGGAGTAGTCGATCCATGCGCATGCCTATGCTGGGCTGGGCTGGGCCAAGGGCTGTCTTGGGTCGAACTATTCGCCGGAAGATCTCTCAGGATCAGGCGGCTCACCGTCAGTCAGATGCACACAAGCCGGATTCGATCATTGGACTACGGGCGACAGTCTTGCAAGCTGCTCCTCTAAAACCTTCCAAGCTGCCTCTCAGTTGTGCGTTTAACACAGTCACTTGACGTGGCATAAAGTTTGAGAAGAGGTCGCCGTTGCGAGACATATGCCAGCTTCGAGGGGACGAACCTGACGTAAATATGCGTCCGGCCGAGAAGGACTCACTGTCAAAATTGCTGGGCGACCTCCGAATGATTCAAAACAACAACGTTGATCTCGGCCATGTACGATCACAGCCATCAATGCGCCGACGGTATATTTTGGGATGGATCATCGTCACGTTCATCTCGTTAATTGACGCGTTTTGGCTTGGCCTGAGCGGTCACTCAGTGAATTGGGCTAGTATCCTCGTCACTTGCAGGGGCGCAGCCATGCTGATTTGCCTTGCTGCGATATTGCGAGCGCTGAACGGTGTCAGTCGCTATCGACTTGTTACGGCCAAGCTGCATTACGGTAGGGTATCGGACACTGCTGCATGGTGCGCCTTACTCGTATGCTTTGTATCAGCCACCTGCGTCCTTTCGTACCTCTGCGTCTCAATTAACGCACCCCTTATCGAAACCAGACTGATCGCATTTGATCGTGCGTTCGGGTTCGATTGGGTAGCTTTCTATAAATGGGTGCAAGCTCATCCGTATGTTAAAAAAGCATTTCAATTTTCTTATGCGAGCGGTCAGTGGCAACTGGTAGCGCTACCCCTTATTCTCAGCTTATTCGGAAGGCGCGAAGCGGTCTCTGAATTCTTCTTTCTCTTATTGATCGGAAGCATTTATCTTCTGTTGATCTCGACGCCCTTTCCCGCGACAAGCGCATTCATCCATTTCAATGTTGACGATCCCAGCGCGACCGCAACCGTGTCCGACTTCGCGTTGCTCCGCAATGGGTCATTGCAAATGATCGACATTGCAACCGCGCAAGGTCTTGTGTCGATACCATCCTTCCACACCGCATTGGCGGTCCTGTTCACGTATTCGCTTCGTCGGCTTCGCCTACTGTTTTGCATTGCCATCCCGCTTAACGTGGTCATGATTCTATCCACACCGACGCAGGGTGGCCACTACCTGGCGGACGTCATTGCGGGACTTGTCCTGTCGGTGCTAACTGTCCAAACTTTAAACCGCATAACACATCGGGCGACCGTGGGTTCGACGGCCGCCGCCACTTTTTCGGCTCGAACAATCGCACAGGCCGCCTCGGAAAGTCCGCTTTAGAGCTGGTACGGTGTCTCCTTCGGGCCCGTGTGAAAACGCATTGATCGCCTAAACTGAATCAACGCACTGAGACCGGGTGAGTCATGAAGCGATTCATTGAAGGCGATGATCGCAAGGGCCTCGTGCCTGATGAAGATCGGGACAAGTCCTGAATTCCGCCCGAGCGCGTCATGGGTTTCCAGTGTCGTCAAAGCATTGAAACAGGCTGGCGAGCGCAGCCCTAAAAATCGCCCATCAATCAGGAAAACAGAGGGTGCGATTGATTGAAAAACCTTCGGGGGAAATCGGCCCCAGCCCTTATGCGGAGGGGCCGGAATTGCAGCGGTGTCCAACCGCGGCTGGAGTCGCGCTGTCCGTAACCGGCATCCGCTTGCGCTGCTGCTGGTCGATATCGACTACTTCAAGATGCTCAACGACTGCTACGGGCATCCTGGGGGGACCGCTGTCTGGTTTCCGTCGCTCGCGCGCTGCAATCCGCGTTGCCGCGCAGCGGCGATCTGCTCGCGCGCTATGGCGGCGAGGAGTTCGCGGCAATCCTGCCTTCAACCGATGAAGCCGGTGCACGCCTGGTAGCTCTAACGATGCAGGAAGCGGTTCGCATGCTCAAGATCCGCAATGAAACCTCGACAGGACCCTTTATGACAGTAAGCGTCGGCATTGCCGTGTTCGAACCGCCGCCAGGCGCCCCGGCAGACATCATCGAGGCCGCCGATCGGGCGCTCTACCGGGCAAAACAGCGTGGCCGCAACCGCATCGAAGCGACAGGGCAGCTCGATTTTCAGCGCAATGACACGCAGTAGCACCGATCCGCGCGTGTCGTTCCTCCAGCGCTGCACACGTTCCGGCATCACCGTTCCGTTTCGCCTCGTAGTACGCTTTGAAGTCGGCATTTTGTTGAAAGCGATTCAGCCATTCCAGAATCATGAGCGTATGTATCGCCCGTTCTGGCAGCGTAGCGAGATCAAACTGGCCATCAGAATCGCGGGTTTTCACGATGTGCGAGGTCACGGGTCGCAATTGCTACTGGTTAACGCGAACGCTAACAGCGTCAAAGTGCTGTGCTCTGCGTTCTATCGCCTTTAGGTGGGACCTCTCGTCGGCGCAAGAGGGCGCAAGTTGACACCGCCACTCTGTGCCAACCCGGCAGGAAACCATCGACAGGGAGGGCGTAAAGATTTCTCCATCCTTGTCGATATACTGCCTGAAGTACCCCCATCGTGTGGCAGGCTCCTCGTTCACCCCTAATGACACTTGTCTTCCGGCCTATACAGGCGGTATCGGGCTCGCGAACTCGACCGAAGACAGCAAATTTGATCGAACCATTGCTAAATGCGGCCGACAAGGTGCGCTGCTACGCCAAGGAGCAGGCTGAAATCAGGTGGTCGCATATTCCCGCGATGATTCAGGAGTCCGGTTGATGGTAAGCAACGACTGACAATTAATGGCTGAACTGAAAGCAGGCCGAATGCAAACGCAATCCGGAAGACCATGATTCGAATCACGAGTTCCCTTCTGGCAAAACCGGCCCTGTTCATTTTCGCTGGGCTTGGTATCACTCTTGCCACCACGGGCGTCACGACAGTCTCGCTGTACGAAATGAGGCTGGACGCAATGGCGCAGGCCCGCGATGCCGCAACGAACCTCGTGCTCTCCCTGCAAAAGGAGACCGAGCGTAATCTCGACATCTACCAACTTGCAATGCGGGATGTCGTGACAAGTTTGGAGAGCCCCGGCATCCTCCAACTCGCTCCCGATGCCCGGCGGCTCGTTGCTTTCAACGCTGCCAACAATGTAAGGGAACTGGGTGCGATATTCTCGGCAGATGCTGCCGGCAACGACATTCTCGACTCCCGTTGGGTTCTTCCACCAAAGTTAAATGTAAGCGACCGCGATTACTTTCAGGTTCAACAACAGCAGAAAGGGACTGGCTTGTATCTCAGCAGGCCCTTTGTGCCACGCCTGGGCAACTCTGAGCAACCGTCGATAGCGCTGAGCCTGCGTCTTGATGATACAAATGGCCACTTCGCGGGCGTTGTTGCCGGCACGCTCCGGCTAAGCTATTTCCACCAGTTATTCGAAGACGCGATAATCGGCGTTCACGGAACCCTTACCCTGTTGCGCACGGACGGGACTGTCCTGATGCGGCAACCTTATCACCGGGACGATATAGGCCGCACTCTCGCCGGCGGCCATTCCTTTCCCCCGCTCGTGCAATCCGATTACGGAACCTATGTCGACGTTGCCGTGCTCGACCACATCGAGCGCCTATACAGCTTCAGGCGGATCGGGAGCTATCCACTGGTAGTGGTCGTTGGCTTGGCGACCAAGGATATCTACGCCGGATGGCGTAAGCGGGCGTTTGCCATTGGTATTGTTACTGCGATACTGGATGTGCTTACCATCATGCTGTCTCTGATGTTCAGCGGGCAATTGCGTAGAAGATTCGCAATGGAACATCAGTTGCAGACGCTGGCATGGTTCGACGCTTTGACTGGCTTGCCCAACCGGGCACAACTCAGCAAGGAAACACTGCGCATCCTGACAGACGCCAGCCGGAATTCGTCACAGTTCGCGATACTGTTCATTGATCTGGACCGCTTCAAGCGCGTCAACGACACGCAGGGTCATTCTGCCGGTGACGAAGTGTTAAGCGAAATCGCGCGGCGTCTCCGGAATTACGTTCGGGGTGAGGACGTGATCGGTCGCCTCGGTGGAGACGAGTTCCTGGCCGTACTGCAAAATTGTGATGTGCATAGGGCAGCCCACGTAGCCGGGCGCATCCTGCAGGCCCTGTACCGGCCTATCACCGTCAACGCAAAGTATGACACCAGCGTCACGCTCAGTGCGAGCATCGGCGTCTCACTGTATCCGCACGACGGGCAGGACGCCGATACCCTGCTGCGTAACGCGGACATGGCGATGTACAAGGCGAAGAGCACGGGACGTAACCAGGTGCATTTCTATGCTCCCGTGTATGAGCGTCAAGCCAAAGAACAGCTCGAACTGGAAATCGCGCTGCAGCGAGCTTTGCAAGCGAGAGCCCTGAGCGTCGCCTACCAACCCAAGGTCGATGTGACGGGAACACTGCGTGGAGCCGAAGCCCTGGTTCGGTGGAACGACGAGAAACTGGGGATCGTTCCGCCAGACCGCTTCATTGCCATCGCAGAAGAAAGCGGCCTGATCGCAGAACTGGATGCCTGGGTGCTGGACGAGGCCTGCCGTCAACTCGCTGAGTGGCGCATCAAGGGCATCGATGTACCAAACATATCAGTGAATGTCTGTGCCGCGGACTTCAAGAGTCCTGATTATCCAGGCTTTATCACACACACCTTGCAGGCTCATGGTCTGGAGCCTGCAAACCTTATCCTTGAAATGACCGAGCGAGTCATGTTTGATGAGTCGCTCGATGACATTCGCACATCGCTCGATGCGATACATGCCCTTGGAATAGCGCTGTCAATAGATGACTTCGGTACGGGCTACTCGTCCCTGAGCTATCTGCACCGGTTCGCCGTCAAAGAACTGAAGATTGACAAAAGCTTTGTGCGGGGCATCGGGGTCGATGCAATGGCCGAATCTCTGGCACAGACTGTAATAAACATTGGCAACGTGCTGAAGCTGAGTGTCATCGCTGAAGGCGTGGAAACGCAAGCACAGCGCGACTTTCTTCATAAACACGGTTGCCTTATGTACCAGGGATATTTGTACTCGCCGCCGCTACCACCGGAAGACTTTGCGCTCTGGGTAGAAACGCATCGGCAGCAAACACCAGTACGCGAATCACGCTAAGCTCTGTTCGCATTTCCACGAGAAACCCGAACGCGCAGGCACGCGAATTCTACGCCACGATGTATTTGCACCGACCGGCCGTTGCGGGGTGCCATGGGTTGCTGCCGGCTCATTGTGGCAGATCCAAAGAAGTCCTGAAAACCCGGCAAAGCCTCTAGCTTGCTGGTTTTTTTGTCTTTTACCTTCTGCCGCCGGGCGGAACCACGGAAATGAATTGCGCTCGGCTTTCATATCGTCGCGGTGACCGTTACAACTCGCTCTCGCGTATCACCAACGCCGCTGCGCGCCTATAAATCCTGCCGAGAAATCCGCTACGATCCGCATCGATCGTCACTGTTCCCCGCAGCCGTTTCGTGATCGGCGCGGACCGTCCGGCCGGCACGAGTGTCGCGCGATAGATGGCTGATTCCGGCACGAGCTTGCCGTCGCGATCCTTGCGCACCGCTACGCCGCCACCGTTGACGGACGCAAGATCCTGGACGTCGAGCGCGCGCACTGGCGCCGTGCCGACGCTCGCCACCGTCAGCTCGACCGGCGCATCACCGTTCTCCGGATAGAAACGGCCTCTCGCGCCCGGATGCACGCGCGCCAGATCGGACTCGCCAATGTATGCCTCGACCACCTGCGAAGACGGATCGATAAGTACTCCCAACACCTCGCGACGCGGCAGCCACTCGCCTTCGCGCAGCGTCAGCGGCACGTCGGTAATCATGCCGGTGAAGGGTGCACGCACGGTGAGCAGCGCCTCCTGCGACGCAACGTCGTCAAGTGACGCCAGCGCCCCCTCCAGTTCCTGCTGGCCAACGCCGATCATGCTTGCCTCTTCGGGATCGAACGACTGTCCTTTCATGCGTGCCTCGACCCCTGCGAGCGTCGCCACTGCCACAGCCTTGTGATACGCGACTGCCGGCGACGCAAGCACGAACATGGAGTCGCCAGCGGAAACTCGCGTGCCGTTGCGTGGCAATTCGGTCACTCGACCCGGTTCCGCGACGTACAGCGTAGTCTGCCGCGCGGCGCGCAGCAGGGCTGGCGCGGACACTTCGTGCCGCCACGGCACGATCAGAAGCAGCAGCACGATGGCCAGCACACCGAAGGTAACCGTCGCGCGACGGTGGGGCCGCCCTTCGCGAAGGCGCCTCAGCCAAACGACGATTTCCCCGACGATTGGCCGCGCCAGAAACCAACCGATTTCGACGCACATCAGAAACAGTCCGAGCGCCTTGAACGCCATGTGATAGACGACCAGCGCAATACCGAGAAAGAGCGAGAAACGATAGACCATTGACGCAATCGACCACGCGATCAGCACCCGCCGTTTGGCCCGCGGAAAATGTTCAGGCGGCGGATCCCCGAGTCCGAACAGCGTTTCGCGCAGCCACCAGCGGCCCATCGCAAAACCGCGCTCCTGCAGGTTCGGGACGTCGAGGTAGTCGGAGAAAATGAAATAGCCGTCGAAGCGCATCAGCGGATTAAGGTTAACCGCGAGCGTCAGCAGCCATGTCGAGCTTGACAGCAGGAACGCGCCGGTGCGCAACGCTCCATCAGGCAACACCGACCACGCGAGCGACGCGACGATAGCCAGCGTGATCTCGGCGAGCATGCCGGCGGCATCGATGGCGAGGCGTTGCCGGCGGTCGGTCAGGCGCCACGCGTCGGTCGTATCGGTCCACAGCACGGGCCACAACACGAGCAATGCGACGCCCATCGCCGGCACGCGGCAGCCGAGCCGCTTGCACATCAGCCCGTGCCCGAGTTCGTGGATTACCTTGGCGGAGGCGAGCGCAATCCCCACCAGCAGCGCGCCCTGCAGCGAAAAGAGATGCAGCAGGCTGTGCGTATAGGCGGGCCACTGGCGACTGATCAGATAGAACCCGAGTGCCGCGAAGAACCCGAGTGTCACGACGAAGCCCCGTGTGAACACCCAGTTCATGTGCGCCACGGCGGCGCCGAGAAAGCGATCGGGATTGAGGAGACGGAACTTGATCGACAGATAGTTCTTCAGCAACCAGCGCGGCGCGGACAGGCGCTTACCGTCGGTTTCCGCGACGAAACGCGCAATCGCCCCGTCGCCGCGCGCCGCGAGCAAGCCCGCGCGATGCAGAAATCGCAGCACGTCCACGACGTCGTCCGCGCTCGCGCGCAGGGTCGTTTCCGCAGACACCGCCCGTGCAACCGCGCCGGCTTCAGCGAGTTCCCAGCGCGCGAGTATTTCGAATTCGAGCCAGCCGATGCGGATGAAACGATGCCGCGCCGGATCCTGGAGCGTCCATGTCGGGCTGCCATTGCCGGCGGACGCGCCGGGTAGCAGCTTCAGGTCCTCGCGCAGCGGCGGTAACCCGATCGGCTGAACGGGCTCGTTGGGAATCGTGAAGGCGCTGCCGTGCGGGCTCAGATCGACAGCCATTCGCGCACCACTGCCATCGGTCGTCGCAGCAACCACAGCGCCAGAGCGCGGCGCGGCCCATAGATCTTGGCCGTTCCCTTCAAGCCAAGGCGCGGCGTAGCGCTACTCGGGTCCAGCGCCGCGCGAAAGGCGTACGACATGACACCGTCCGCCGTCACCGTGCTCGCGTAGCTTGCGAACACCAGCTTGCCGTAGAGCGGCTCGTCGGGCGTCAGGTTATTGAAGAACACGACCTCCGATCCTGGTGCGAACGACACCACCGACGCCTCCGGTACTTCAATCTGCAGTTGCGTGCGCGCCGGCGAAGCAATCATCATGATCCGCTCGCCGAGCGCCACGGGCTTGCCGATCCATTCGCTGGTGTCGTCGAAGACCGCGATACCGTCCGACGGTGCAGTGATTGCTGCCCGGTCAAGCATGTCCTTGTCGTAGGCGAGTTCGGCCTGTTCCTGATCGACCTTGCTCGCGAGCATCGCGAGGCGCGCCTTCGCCTTGTCGTCGCTCATCGCCTGTTGCGACGTATCGCTGTATTCCTCGCGCGCCATATCGAGCGCTTTTTGTGCCACCGCATAGCGTGTCTGCAACTGCTTGCGCTCGAGCGTCACGAGCGCTTGCCCAGTGTGCACCGGTTGGTTCGGCGTAACCTGCAACGCGCCCACCACGCCGTCGAACGGCGCGCGCACCGGCGCCGGATCGACCGGTGTGATTTCAGCAGGCGCGAGCACCGATTCGCGCACCGGCAACAACGCAATCAGCAATACCACCGCGGCTGCAATCGCAAGCGGCCGGCGCTTGGCCGGCAGGCGCCGCCAGAAGCCGGCTTCCCGCACCCGCTGATGCAGCAGCAGGCTTTGCGCATAGGTGCCCGCGAGCGCGTCGAGCAGTTGCCGCTCGCCATCGTTCCACGGGTCGGCGCGGCCAAGCAACATGCTGCCGACCAGCACCCCGTCGCGCCACGTCAGCGGGCACCACATCGCTTGCGCGGGGAACCACTCGGCCCATTCGCGCGCAAGCGCGTCGGGCAGGTCGGCGGCGCTTACGACATGCGATTCGCGGGCCTTGTCGCCGCGTGCTATTGCAGCGAACACGCGCGCGAGCCACAGGTAGTACGGGCCACCTTCGTCGGCCGCGGCGACACCGGACAATATCAGCGGTGCGCTGCCCGTCGCGGGGTTTTGCCACAGCGCGCCCTGCTGATACGCGACAATCCCCGCCGTCTCGTTGACGATCAGGAATTCCAGTTCGCTACGGCTCGCCGCGCGCGCCCGCTGCTCGAGTTGCAGCAGCGCGCCGAGGCGCAGCAATTGATGATTGAGCGCGTGACCAGGATTCGGATGGTTCATTGCAGCGCGTTCATTGCCGCGCGGCCACGGACGCGCCCGCGGACAGCACGAACAGAGCGCGGCCGCTCATGCCTGGCAAGAGGGTATCGGGAGGGTTCTCGATGTGGCCGTAGACCTTGACCGAACGGCTCACCGCATCAACCTTGCCGGACAGCCGGGTCAGTGTGGCGGGATAGGTCTTGCCTGTTTCGTCGATGGCGACGTTGAACGTGCTTCCGGGTTTGAGCCACGAGAGCCACATCGACGGCACGATCATTTCGAGGTCGAGATTCCGGTCGCTCAGCACGTCGAGCATCGGCGCGCCGACCTGAAGGAACTGGAAGTTGTGGGTGTACACGCTCGACACGCGTCCGCTGAACGGCGCGACCACAATGCAATTGTCGACCAGCGTCTGCGCGGTCTTCACGTCAGCGGCAGCCTCCTCTTCATCAGATGCGGCAACCTTGTATTCCACCTCGCTCGATGTGCCGAGCGCGCGCAAGCGCTGCTTGCTGTCGTTGACGGTCTTGCGTCCGTCGTACACGGCTCGCGCATGCGCGAGCGCGCCCTCCTTTTCCGCGCAGACAAAACGCGCGAGCACTTGCCCTTGCTTGAAGCGCTCGCCGTCGCGCAGCGGAAACTGACTAAGGCGCCCGGACATGGGCGCGCCCATGGTCGCGCTCGTTTCAGCGACAACCTGCACGCGGACTTCGGGTGCGGCCGACGACGCGGGCGTCGTAGCGACAGGCGTCGCAGGCACCTGCGCGGCCACGGCCAGTGAATTGCACAACGTGGCGCAAACCACTGCCGCGATACTGCCGCACGTGAACTTTGCTACTTTCGACTTCATCGGTTTCAACTTCGTCACCTCAACTTTGGATCATTTCGCTGCCGGCGCAATCTGCGCGGTAGCGATACTCGTCGTCTGCGCGATGGCCGGAGCCGCGGCGGTTGCTTTCATTGGCGCTGCAGTCACGGGAGTCTCTTCGGTCAACGCAGCCGCCACCGGAACCGCCGCACCTGCCGGAGTCGTCGCGGGGGCCGGCGTCAGCATCGCCAACTCGGGCAACTTGCCGGCTTCCCAGCCGGCGATCGCCGCTTTCACACGGCGGCTCAGCGTCGGCAAGTCGTCGGTGTCGGCGTTTGGCGGCACGAGGTCGACGCCGACCGACGTGTACAGGTTGGTCAGCGCCGTATGCACCTGTGCGATGGAACGGTCATAGGTGAACTCGGACACCATCGACGCCAGTTCGCGCCGCACGCGATCGGCTTCCGGCTCTTCCTGCGCCTGCGACGCGTTCGCCGACGCCACGCGAATCTTCTGCTCGACGTCGTTGATCTGCTTCGCAATATCGAGTTCCTGCGCCGATGCCAGGTAATCCTGATAACTCAGGTTCACCTGCGTCAGCACCGCGACGCTCAACGCGAGCCTGCGCTGGTGCGACACCTGGACGGAGGTCTTGGCTGCCGCGATCGCCTTCGGTCCCTCGATCAGGCTCATCAGGTTGAAGCTGGCATTGACGCCGAGCTGTGCCCAGTTCGGGTTGAACAGATAGCGGTTCGTGTCGTAGTTGAGGCTGCCGAGGATGCCGACACCGGGCAGCATCTTGATGATTTCCTTGTACACGTCCTGCTGATCGATCTTTTCCTGGTATGCCTCTTCGCGCAGTTCCGGGCGCATCGCAAGACCGATCTCCTCGAGCTTGCGTGGATCGACAGCGCTGTTGGGAGGGAGCATGTCCAGGTCCATCGGCGCGAACTGGATTGGCGTGTCGCCAGGCACATTGATCAGCGATGCAAGCTGCACTGTGGCCGTGTTGAGATCGGTCTGCATGTGCTTTAACTGACCGACCACAGACAGCATGTTCTGCTGATAGTCGAGTCCTTGCAGCGGCGGCACGAGGTTCTCGCGGCTCGCCTGGCGCCCCGCGTCAAGCATGTGCTGCGCGTCGACCAGGAGCGGCCTGAGACGCGGCAGCAGCCGGTCGGCGGCAACGGCCTTCCAATAGGCTTCCTGGGTACTCTTGACGAGGCCGTCGATCACCTTGCGGCGGCGCTCCACCGCAACGTAGGTGCGGTAGCCCTGCTGCTTCGCCTGGTAATAACTCACACCGAAATCGAGCAGGTTCCACGACAGTTCGAGCGACGCCGTCGCGTGCGAAGGTGACTCGGAGAACGAGTAGTCGAGGGAGCGCGCGCGCGTGAATTCGTCGATGCTTTGCGCCGCGTTATCGTTGTTGCGCCAGCTGTAGCCCGCGTTGGCCGCGAGCCTCGGCAGCATTTGCGCCATCGCGAGATCGAGTTGACGGTCCTGCAGCGTCTCCTCGGTTTTCGCGAGCTGCGCGTCGTAGTTGTACTTGAGCGCGCGGGCGATTGCGTCCGACAACGTCAGCGGTTCGGTCAGCGGCACATAGGTCGAGTACAGCGTCTTGTAGTCGTCCTGGGCTCGCTTCAGATGCTCGGCCTGCGAGATCGGTTCGGGTTTCACCGCGCACGCAGCAAGCAACATCGCGGACAGCAGCGTGGCTCCGGTTAGCCCGATGCGCCCCACGGAAACTGCTGCCTCGCGGTGCTGCACCGTGACTCGCGACGCTTTCGATCGGGCAACGCCGAGGCGGCTGCCGGTTGTATTTTTCATGCTTGCTATTCGCTTTTTATGAAATTAACTATCGGGATTCGACCGGAGCCACTTCGGCGATCGTTTCAACGATCTGCCGTGCTTGAAGGATCTTTCCAATGGGTCCCGCGTCACGCAATTGCGCCGAAAACGCCCGGCGGCCCATTTGAACGGGGGTGGTCATCGCTGCGTCCGCTGCCGCATCGGCCGCGCCATGAGACCCTGTTGATGCGACCGGCTGGGCTTGCGCGTGGTGCGGCTCCACGGACTGACGGGTACCCGGCAGCGGATGCTGCTGCGTCGTCGTGTGCCGGACCGCTTGATGAGGCAGTTCTGCGCGGGCAACGGGCTCCTTGACGCCGACGCGTTGAAGCATCTGCTCCAAATCGTCCGGCTCGCGGCCCACCGTGATCTGGAACGTCGCGTAGGCCTGGTTGCCGAACTGGTCGCGCGCGACGATCTCCACTTCGACCGTGCCGTGCGAACCTGCCGGTGGCGTCCCGGTGAAGGTCAGGTTGCGCGAATCGAATTCGACCCACTCCGGCAGCGCTCCGCCGCCTGGGGCGCGCGCATCGTATTCGAGCGTAGCGCCCGGATACGTGTCGTCGAAAAGGTTCGATGGCACTTGAATGATCGCGTGCTGCTCTTCGATCACGAAACGGTTGCCTATCGAGCCGGTCAGCCAGACCTGCGGAATGACCGGTTCGCCATACAGGCTGCTGCGGTGGCCGCGGCCTTCGGCCGGCGGCACAAGCGTGTCGTCAGGAAATTTGGAATTGTCTGAATTCGGATCTTCCTGCGTGCTGTTGCCGTCCGGCGTGTTGAAGCCCGGAATGATCTGCGGCGGTGGCGTCAAGAACGGCCGGTTGGTGCTCGTGACCTGCGTCGACAGCGACACGGTTGCGCCGCTGTAGCGCGTCGTGCCACCCACAGCACCGAGGTCGACACCCGTCGCATCGGTCACCGCACCGCTCGATCCGTCGATCAGCCGCACCGTCAGGCCACCCGGCGTACCGCTGAAGCCGCCAGACGGCTTAAAGCGCAGGCTATCCGACGACGCCAGGACGATCGCGTCTCCGTCGCCCAGACCCGAGGCCGGCACGTTGTTCCAGCTCTTGCCGCCGTCGCTCGAGTATTGCCACGTGCCCTGCGCCGAATTCGCACCGTTGCCGGTGATGGCGATGCCAGCCAGAGGGTTTGCCGTCGAGCCCGTCGGATTGGCGGCGCTTTGCTGCTGGTCGGCGCTATCGTTGAAATTGCCGCCGAACAGGTTGCCTACCTGGCCGCCCTGCGGATTCGGATCGCTGGAATTCACGGCACCCAGCGTGGCGCTGCCGCTTGCCACCGGCGCGTCGTTGACCGCCGTCACGGTCGTCCCGAGCTCGACCGTCGTCGCGCTGACCGCTGTCGCGCCGCCGTTGTGCGCGCCCGAGACATCCACGCCGCTGATCGCGGTGTCGCCGGTTGCCAGATCGGCGCCCGTCACCGAGCCGGTGACGACCGTCGTCGAGCTATCGATCAGGCGCGTGGTGAGTTGCCCCGGCACGCCGTTGAAGTCGGGCGCCGGCACGAAGCGCAATTGTGCCGACGACGACAGCACGAGCGAGTTCGAATCGCTCAGGCCGGTGGTGGGAATCGTGGTCCAGTGCGCGCCGTTATCCGTCGAGTATTGCCAGGCGCCCTGGCTCGAATCTGCACCGTTGCCGGTGATCGCGACGCCCGCCAGCGTGTTCGCCACCGATCCGCTTGGATTGCTTACGCTTTGCTGCTGATCGGCGCTGTCGTTGAAATTGCTGCCGAACAGATGGCCGACCGTGTCGGCTGGCGGCGCGGCGGTGTCTTCGATGGACGGCGCCAGCGACGCGCTGCCGCTGGCGAGCGGCGCATCATTGACTGCCGTCACGGTCGTACCCAGGTTGACGGTCGCCGTGCTGACCGCCGTCGCGCCGCCGTTGTGCGCGCCCGAAACGTCGACACTCGCAATCGCGGTGTCTGCCGCCGCCAGATCGGCGCCCGTCACCGAGCCGGCGACGACCGTGGTCGAACTATCGATCAGGCGTGTGGTGAGTTGCCCCGGCACGCCGTTGAAGTCGGGCGCAGGCACGAAGCGCAATTGCGCCGACGACGACAGCACGAGCGAGTTCGAATCGCTCAGGCCGGTGGTGGGAATCGTGGTCCAGTGCGCCCCGCTATCCGTCGAGTATTGCCAGGCACCCTGGCTCGCGTCTGCACCGTTACCGGTGATCGCGACGCCCGCCAGCGTGTTCGCCACCGAGCCGGTTGGATTGCTGGCGCTTTGCTGCTGATCGGCGCTGTCGTTGAAATTGCTGCCGAACAGATGACCGACCGTATCACCCGGCGGGTTGGAGTCTTCGCCGGCCGGTGCGAGCGTCGCGCCGCCGCTGGCGATCGGCGCATCGTTGATCGCCGCCACTGGCGTATCGAGCGCGACCGTCGCTGCGCTGACCGCCGTCGTGCCGCCGTTGTGCGCACCCGATACATCCACGCCGCTGATTGCGGTGTCGCCGGTTGCCAGATCGGCGCCCGTCACTGAACCGGTGATGACCGTGGTCGAGCTATCGATCAGGCGTGTGGTGAGTTGCCCCGGCACGCCGTTGTAGTCGGGCGCCGGCACGAAGCGCAATTGCGCCGACGACGACAACACGAGCGAGTTCGAATCGCTCAGGCCGGTGGCGGCAATCGTGGTCCAGTGCGTGCCGTTGTCCGTCGAGTATTGCCATGTGCCCTGGCTCGCGTCTGCACTGTTACCGGTGATCGCGACACCCGCCAATGTGTTCGCCACCGACCCGGTCGGATTACTCGCGCTTTGCTGCTGGTCGGCGCTGTCGTTGAAATTGCCGCCGAACAGATGGCCGACCGTATCGCCCGGCGGATTGCCGTCGTCTTCATTGGTTGCAAGCGTCGCGCTGCCGCTGGCGAGCGGCGCATCGTTGATCGGCGTCACTGTGGTGTCGAGGGCGACAGTCGCTGCGCTGACCGCTGTCGCGCCGCCGTTGTGCGCGCCCGAAACGTCGACACTCGCAATCGCGGTGTCTGCCGCCGCCAGATCGGCGCCCGT
>NZ_FCOK02000107.1 GCF_001544555.2 Caballeronia udeis
CCCGAGAGCACTGGTGGCGAAGCGTGTTCATGTCAGGATTCGCGAGAAGGAGGGGTTCACACATCCGTCGCTCTGGCGAGCACCGTGCTTTTGGGGCACCTATGAATAGAAACTGCACGCTGTGGACACTTAGGGTAGTGCGGTTTGAAAGCGTTTTCTTTGCTTCGTTTCTTTGTCGCTAAGGACCAAGAAATGACGTGCCGCCACGCACAGTGGCTAATAGTGATAAAGAGAATATCCGACTCTCGCAGACCACTAACGCTGAAAGCAGCAACCCGGCACTAACCCCAACCGCTAACCCCAGAACCTGCACCCCCAGAACCCACAACCCCAACCCCGAGTGCGAACGAATAAATCCCCCGCTTACTGCATGAACTTGAGCCACCGCGCCTTGGCCTGGATGCCGGGTTCTGACGCCCACCACTCCTCGGACATCAACGCCTGCTTGGCGGCATTCTCCGGCGAACTCGGCAATTCGCTCGCACGCTTGGCGGTAATCTTGCCGGTCTTGAATGCGGCCGGATTGCCCGGACCATAGTCGATGTAAAGCGGCAGGTTAGCCTGCAAGTCAGGAGACACCGCCGCGTTCACGAACTGGATCGCCGTCGACAGATTCGGAGCGTTCTTCAGGATGCACAACTGCGTGTTCTGCAGGATGCCATCGTTGTAAGTAAAAGCGACATCCGGATTGTCCTTTTGCACGGCGCTAGCGCGGCCGTTCCAGATCATCTCCATGTCTACTTCGCCGTCGTGCAGCAACTGCGCCGACTGGCCACCCGACGTCCACCAGACGGTAATGTCCGGCTTGATCTGCTGAAGCTTCTTGAAGGCCCGGTCCACGTCCAGGGGATAAAGCTTGTCACGCGGCACGCCGTCGGCCAGCAACGCGGCCTCCAGCACCGTCTGCGGATCGTTGCGAAGCGCCCGCGTGCCGGGGAACGTCTTTACGTTCCAGAAATCCCCCCAGCTTTGCGGCACTTTCTTGAGCGTCTTCTTGTTGTAGCCGATTACTGTGGAATAGAACTCGTAGGCAACCGAATAGGGCGTGCGGTACTGCTCCGGCATAGAGGCTGCGTTCGGTAGTTTCGAAAAATCCAGCTTCTCGAGCAAGCCTTCACGGCCGCCGCGCAAACAGTTCGACGTTGGGGTATCCACTACGTCCCAGATCGGTTTGCCGGTCGCGCCTTGCGCCTTGATCGCGGGCCATGCGTCGGGGATGCTGTCCTGGTTGACCGTGATCGCGAGCAGCTTCGCGGCGGGATCGAGAATAGCCTTGGTCTGGGCTTCCTGATAACTGCCGCCTTGTGACACGAACGTGATCTGTCCCGCGGCGAACGCGGGTCCGCTCGAAGCAAGACTAATTAGCAGCGACAGTGCGACGGGGCGAAGCGACAGGTTTCTCATCGACGGCGGTCCTGGTGGTTAAGTGAATCGGCTGCGGGTTTTGGAGTCGGTGTGGCTTGCGTGTAGATATGAAGTCAGGATATGAAGTCAGTCGCGCGATCAATGTAATGTCATCTCCCGGCCA
Source organism: Caballeronia udeis (assembly GCF_001544555.2). Lineage (GTDB taxonomy): Bacteria > Pseudomonadota > Gammaproteobacteria > Burkholderiales > Burkholderiaceae > Caballeronia > Caballeronia udeis. Next base: position 1,529 of record NZ_FCOK02000107.1, read on the forward strand.
TGCCGTTGGTTCAGACTCGCACGCACAGGCAAGCGCTGTTGCAATGCAAGGCAGGGCACGCACGGCTGGCATGGGGAAAATATAGGGGGCCATTTTTGAGGTGGCAATGCCGCAATTGTTTGAGTACCCATAACATGGGGTAATGGTCGGCCCAAGATGCCGTGCTCAAGTCAGGATTCCCCTAGGCGGGCAGCAGCACTTTCTTAGCAATTTTCGAGGGTTTCCCGATTTCTAAATCTTGGTTCCTGTTTTAGGATCGCTCTACCCAAGACTCCTTGCCCTCCGCTACCTGCGATGAGCGCCGATTCTTCCGACTCCAAGCCTGCCACCGAACAAATAGACGCTATCTGCCTGCGCCTGTTCGATTCGTGGTGCGACACCCGGAACGTCATCTCCCTGACCTTCCTGCTGCGTTGCTGGCCGCTGATCAGCGTGGACGCTGCCTCGATCAGACAACTTTGCACTACCCTGGGTGCACTTCAGGAATTGCATGGCAGCGTCCTGGATAAGGAGCAGGAGGGACTGCTGGTCGAACTAAAACAATGCATTGACGACCTGCAGGTGTATAGCCCAAAAGATCGTGCGCTGGTTCGCCATAGCCGCGACCGCGCATGGGCGACGTCGAAGTTAGTACGGCTTTGCCGGATCGAACCATAGCTCTTTGCGTGCATAGGGCACCCACGGCGGCAAGAACGGATTCTTGAGTTCGATGACCGTTCTCGTCTGCAGCTTGAGTTCGGATAGTTGCTCGGCGAAATGGCGGTTGAAGAAGGCGTCAAAACTACCGTCGCGCTCCATTTGTTCCAGGCCGTCGTTAATGCGGGTTGCAAGACGCGGATCGGATTTGCTGACGTAGAAGCACTGGGCGAACGGATACTTGATCAGCAAATGCTGCTCGATCGCAAGAGTGGGATAACGCCCCTGGTAGGCGGCAAGCTCTCCTGGCGCCTCCGTGACGCCGCGTGGAAACATGTCGAAGCGCCCATGCGTCAGCATGAGAAACAGCGACTCATAGGTCTCGGCAGTCCTTACCGTGATGTGGTTGTACTCGTACACGCGTACATCGCCCCATAACGCGCCCTGGCCGACCGAGAGCGCGTGGAATTGATCCAGCGTCTGGACCAGGGCTATTTTCGCCTGACTGTCCTTTGAAATCAGCGCCACGCGGTAGCCAAGCAAACCCTTGTCGATAGGAAAAGGGATGGGAATCATCCCCTCATCCAGTTCCTTGTGGCCCACGTCGCTGATCATGATGTTGATCCGCTTTCCCTTGATCGCTTCCAGGTGCGAGCGCGCAACGGAGATGTCGTCCGTATAGGCTAGCTCGACGTAAGGGCCGTATTGCGGCGTCGTTCGTCGCAGCACTTCGTTCAGCAATTCGAACGCATACGCATAACGAACCCGGAATTCTTCGGACTTCAGCGGTCTCACGATATCCTGCGCGCAAACCGTGGAAGTCAAGGCGAGCGCGGTTAGCCATGCCATGAGGATAGTACGCATGGTCCTCTCCCAAGCACGGGGCGCCGGCAGGTTGCCGCCGTGGCCCGATTCCGGTGACAGCCGGCATTCCCCTTGAATTCCTGTTGTTGGCAGACCAGCGTTAGACCACCGCTCTCAGAGCGCGCAGAATAGGTGGGTCTGGAACCCAAGGGTGGTCTGAGGAATATGGCGCTTAATACGTTTGGCGGGCTATGTGACCTCGTCGGTCGCCACCGCAGCAGTGTTGTGATGCGACTACTCGCTACCGTTTTCCTGTTCAGTTGCATGGTCACGCTCACGCTGACGGCACTTCAACTGTATCGCGATTATCACCGGGGGGTGATGCTTATCGAAAGCCGGCTTGCGGAGATCGATGGCAGTTATCGCGGCAGCCTGGGCGAGGCGCTCTGGCGGCTCGACCGGCCGCAGCTGGAGCTCCAGCTCGAAGGTATTCTGCATCTGCCGGACATCCGGCTAGCCGAGGTCACCGAGGTCATTGCCAGCGACAGCTCCATGGTGGTCGCCGCCGGAACCCATTCGAAAGGCCCGGTCATCGTGCGCAGTTATCCGATTGTGTATCGCATCCAGGGTCATGAGGAATCAATCGGCACGCTGCGCGTCGAGGCGACCCTCACCAACCTGTACGACGATCTCTTCAGGACGGCATTGGTGATCCTGCTGAGCCAGGGCGCCAATACGTTTCTGGTGTCGCTCTTTACCATCTATATTTTCTCGCGGCTCGTCACGCGCCATCTCGCCGCGGTGGCGCGGCGCGTCGAAGGTTACGACTTCCGGCAGGCGCCGCAAGCCTTCACGCTGCAGCGCCGCAGGCCACGCCGTCCGGACGAACTCGAACGCGTAGTGGCCGCGTTCGACTCCATGTGCGCACGCCTTCATCGCGCCTATAACGACGAGCGGGAAGCGGCCGAGGGCCGCGAAGCCCGGCGCACCGCCGAGGCGGCCAATCGCGCGAAATCCGAATTCCTTGCCAACATGAGCCATGAATTGCGCACGCCGCTCAACGGCATCCTGGGGTACGCCCAGGTCCTCGGCCGGGACCGCGCGCTCAGCGAGCGCCAGCGGGACGGGCTCGGCGTGATTCAACGCAGCGGCGAACATCTGCTTGCGCTGATCAACGACATTCTCGATATCGCCAAGATCGAGGCCGGCAAAATGCCGTTCGATATTGTTGCGGTGCCGCTTCGCGGACTGCTGGGCGACGTCGAGGAAATCATTCGCGTGAAGGCCGAGCAAAAGCAGCTTGTCTTCATGTGCGATGCGGCGCGCGACGCGCCCAACGCTGTGCGTGCCGATGAACGGCGGTTGCGCCAGGTACTGCTCAACCTGCTGGCAAACGCAGTGAAGTTCACCGACAGCGGCTACGTGAGCTTGCGCGTGGCCCCCTTGCTGGATGGCCGGATCCGCTTCTCGGTGGAAGACACGGGGATCGGCATTGGCGAAACGCAACGCGAGCTGATCTTCGAACCCTTCGAGCAAACCGGCGATGAACAACGGCATCGTGGAGGCGCCGGGCTTGGGCTTGGCATCAGCCGGCAACTCATGCGCTCGATGGGAAGCGACATCCTGGTCGAGAGTTGCAAAGGCGAGGGCAGTACCTTCTGGTTCGACCTCGAAGCAGTGCCGGTGCCGGTACCGTTCGTGTCGGCAGACACGCATGCCGCGTGGGTGGTGACCGGCTACACGGGAGCACGCAGGAGCGTGCTGGTCATCGACGACGTGCCCACCAACCGCGCGGTCGTGGTCGACATGCTGGGGCAGATCGGTTTCGACATGATTGAAGCGGCCAGCGGTCAGGAGGCGCTGGAGATAGCGCGGGCGAAGCGCCCGTCGCTGGTCCTGACCGACATCGTGATGCGCGAGATGGACGGGCTCGAAACCATGCGCCGCTTGCGGCTGCTGCCGGATTTTACCGGCGTGCCGATCATCGCCGTCTCTGCCAGCGCGACGGGCGGTGACGAAAAGCGCAGCCTGACCGCCGGCGCCGATGCGTTCGTGGCGAAACCCATCCGCCTCGACACGCTGCTCACGCAGGTTGCCGCGCTGCTCTCGCTCGCCTGGACTTATGCGCCGCTTGGGCTACCGCTGGCGCAGCCTGCGGCGATGCCATTCCCGGCTGTGCCTTCGCATGAGATGCATGACCTGCATCGGCTTGCGCGCCAGGGCAACATGCGAGAAATCGTGTTGTGGGCCGAACGCATCACGGCACTCGACGAGCGTTACAGCGCGTTCGCTGCTGAATTGCGCTCGCTCGCGAAGAACTACCGGACCAGGGCGATCGTGCAATTCGTCGAGCGGCATCTTGAAGGGGGGCACGCGTCATGAATGACACGACTATTGACCCTGCACTCGCGAAGGTGGAACCGCCTGCAGTCCTGATCGTGGACGACATGCCCGCCAATTTGAGCGTCGTGGTGGAGAGCCTGGAGGCGCAGGGCTTTCGCGTACTCGTGGCGCTCGACGGTCTGGAAGCGCTGGAACGCGCGGCGTTCTCGCAACCCGATCTCATCCTGCTCGACGTCAAGATGCCCGGCATAGACGGCTACGAAACCTGCCGGCGGCTGAAGGCAAGCAGCGACACCAGCGATATTCCGGTGATCTTCATGACGTCGATGTCCTCGGCCGCCGACGTCGTCGAAGGGCTTGCCGCGGGCGGCGTGGACTATGTGACCAAGCCGATCCGGGTTGACGAGGTCGTGGCCCGTATTGGCACGCATCTGGCGTTGCGCACGCTGCAGCGGCAACTTGTTACGCGGAACATGCAGTTGCAGCATGAAATTGCCGCACGCGAAAAAACCCAAAAAGCCTTGAGCGATGCGCGCGACGAACTTGAAGCGCGGGTAGCGCAACGCACCGAGGAGTTGGCGCGGGCCAATGTCAGCCTCAACCTGGAGATTATCGAACGCCGGGGCGTGGAGGCGCGGCTGAAAGAAAGCGAGGCGCGGTTTCGCGCGATTGTGGAGACGAGCCCGGTGCCGTTGTGCATCACGTCCATGCCCGAAGGCGACATCCTGTACATGAACCAGCCGCTGCGCGAACTCTTTGCGCTCGACACGACACAATCTGCTCTTGGCAACATTGTCGACTTTTACGCTTCGCCAGGGGAACGTGACCAACTGGTGTGTCATCTGCGTGAGGATGGATGTCTGCGCAATGCCGAGCTGAGTTTCAGGCGGGCGGACGGCACCACGTTCTGGGCCGTGGCGAACGCACGGGCGGCGACCTACGGTGACGTTCCCGCTATTTACGTGGGGCTTTATGACATTACGGCGCGCAGGAAGGCCGACGAGAAACTGCGTGCAAGCGAAGCGAGCCTCGCCAACGCGCAGCGCCTGGCGCGCCTCGGCGACTGGGCATGGGATCGCGATAGCGAGGTGACGCACTGGTCGTCCGAGGTCTACCGCATTCTTGGTCTGGAGCCCTCGGTCGTGAAGCCGTGCTATAGCACCTATCTCGCGCTGGCTCATCCCGACGACCATGCTACTGTCCGGCGCGCGGTTCGTGAACTGCTCGCGAAGGGTCAGCCCTTCGGCATCGACCATCGCATCATGAGTCCGGACGGGACGACCCGCATCGTCCGGCTTCAGGCAGAACTCGTGGATGCGCGAGAGGGGCTGTCATGGGGTATTGTCGGCACCGTCCAGGACATCACCGAGAGGAAGCGTACCGAGGAGGAACTGCTGGCGTCGCGCGAGCAATTGCGCGAGTTGTCGGCGTATCTGGAAGCAATCCGGGAAGAGGAGCGGCGTCGTATAGCGTTGGAGATTCATGACGAACTGGGGCAGTTGCTCACCGCGCTGAAAATGGATGTTGCACTGCTCAAGATGCGTGTTGTCGCGGACGCGGAAGCTACCCGGAAGATAAACGACATCCGCGAGCTGGTGGAGAAAACCATCTGGATGGTGCGCAACGTCGCGAGCCATTTACGACCGGCGGCGCTCAACTTCGGTATTGTGTCGGCCTTGGAGTGGCTAGCTGAAGACTTCAGCCGGCGCAACGGCATGCCTTGCCAACTGGTTGTGCGCGGCGGTGAACCGAGTCTGGCGGACACCGATGCAACCGCCGTGTTCCGCATTGTCCAGGAATCGCTGACGAATGTATCGCGGCATGCCGGTGCGTCGCGCGTGGCCGTAACGCTTGTCAGCACCGATCAGGCACTCGATCTCCGGGTGAGCGACGACGGTCAGGGCTTTGAGCCGGAGTCGGCGCAAAGCGCTTTCTCCTATGGCTTGCTGGGCATGAGCGAGCGGGCACGCCTGATCGGCGGGACGTTGCACGTGGACAGTGCGCCGGGCGCCGGAACCATGGTTTCAATCAATTTGCCTCTGGGTGGCGGACGGGAACGATGATTAGTATTTTTATTGCGGATGACCACGCGATCGTAAGAAGCGGGCTGAAGCAGATCGTGGCTACGACGACCGATATTGCCGTGGTCGGTGAAGCCGCGCATGGGTCCGAAGTCGTGGACAAGCTGCGAGCTTGCCGCGTGGACCTGCTATTGCTCGATATGACCATGCCGGGCATCAGCGGCGTGGACCTGATCCGGCGCGTGCGGGCCGAGCAGCCCACGTTGCCGATCCTGGTGTTGAGCATTCACAATGAGGGACAGGTGGTATCGCGGGCGTTACGCGCGGGTGCGACGGGCTATGTGACCAAGGACAGCGACCTCGAAGTCCTGCTCGCCGCTATCCGGAAGTTGGCGGCGGGCGGGCGCTTCATTGACCCGAAGCTGGTCGACGCAATTGTTTTTGACTCACCTTCCAGCGACGGGCCGCCGCACGAGATTCTCTCCGACCGCGAGTTCCAGGTGCTGCAGATGCTGGCGGCGGGTAACAGCATCAATGACATTGCCGACGCGTTGTCGCTGAGTGCAAAGACCATCAGCACGCACAAGATGCGGCTCATGCAGAAGCTCGGGCTCAATAATAATTCGGAAGTGATTCGTTATGCCGTCAGGCACGGCCTGGTGACAGAGTGAGGGGCTCACCGCCTCAACCTGCATGATTGCCTTGTCAGGAAATCCTTATAGTCATTGCAGGATATTCCTAGATCAAATTCCGCTTCCGCCGACTGAAAATTAGATCGGAACCAGATAGCATGATGTCATGCGATACGGTATGGGGAGTGCGCTGGTAACGGCCGATCCTTAGGTCTTTAGCAAGGAACAATAGTGGCCGGCAAAGGCTGCCGTGGTTCACGGTGCTAGTCTGTTTGTTTAGTATTTTCATGGCGGGGCAGAGCGGTTGTGCTTAGGCTGCATGGGCGCAATGATCCGTCTGCTGCCCCGCGCTCGGTGTTCTTTCATCACGATGGTTGCTGGCAAGTAATCCCGCAGACTGGGAAGGCTTTGACGAAGGCTGTCCGGGTGGCAGCTTGATGACCCTTGGTGAGTTCTGCGGAGAAACGCATGGATAACAAATCGGGGCTGCAACAACAGGAAGATGTGGCTGAGCTTAGTGGCTGGATCAGCGTCTGGTACGACCAGGCTGTCGCCGCGCGGTTCATCGACCCGCCGTTCGTGCTTGACGACACAACCGCGGACCGTCTTCAAGGTTACTTCGACGTTGGTCTGACACCGGACGACGCCGTTCATGCTTTTTTCGGTGTGATCCACTGACCCTGACTGTTACACCGCCGCACGCGGGCACGCGGTATAGGCGGCAAGTTTGTAGAACCTTCAGCGGCCCATGCGCCGGGGAGGTTGAGTTGTAAGCCGGCTCTCAGTTCTAGCCCTCCCCTCGGAGCTAGAATTTAAGGCGTCGTGTTCGCACGGCGCCTTTTTTTTATTCCTCGCAGATACGTCGCTTGACGCTCGGGGCGTGACGTTAGCCAGACTGTCAGCCCGACACGTAAGGCCCGTGCTGCAACTCGGATTTCTCCAGCGCCGCCAGCACGGTGTCGAATACAAGCCGTATGCGCGCGGGCACCGGTCCTCGCTGTGGCCTATAGACGTAGACCGGCCACGGCTCCGGCGCAACGTCATCCAGCACGCTTATCACCTTGCCCGCGTGCAGCGGGGGCAGCGCGAGATAACTCACGATCTGCCCAAAGCCCAGCCCCGCCACTACGGCACGGCACTCGCATTCTCCATCGTCCGTCTGGAACGTGAGATTCGTCGGCGTCATTTCCTGCCCGTTGGAAAACTGCCAGGGCCACACGCGCCCGGTGTTCCTGTCGATGAACCCCGTCGACGGCAGCAGTGCAAGCTCAGCCAGATCCGCGGGTTGGCCCACACGGGCGATCAGCTTGGGGCTGGCAATGACGGAGAAGCCTACCCGCGACGCAGGGCGGACCACGAAGCGGCTGTCTCGCATGAAACCGATCCGCACCCCAATATCGATCTGCTCCGCGATGGGGTCGGTGATGGCGTCGGATAAACGCAGGTCGAGCGTGATGCCGGGATGTTTCTCGGCAAGACGGGTAAGCCCGGGCATGAGAAAACGTTCGCCGATGGACTTGGGAGCGGTCAGCCGGACGAGGCCGGCGATCTCGGCATCGATCCCGCTGTCCTTCGGTCTTAACAGATCATCCGTTTGCTGCACGAGTTCGCGCGCCCGCAGCGCAAATGCTTCTCCTGCTTGCGTGGCGCGCACCCGCCGGGTGTTGCGGTGGAAGAGGATTTCTCCCACCAGCGCTTCCGCTTCCTGAACGGCGCGCGTAATTGCCTGGGGCGAGATTCCCAGCCGGGTAGCCGCTTCCTTGAAGCTTTGCGCTTCAACGGCCGCACAATAGATGCGCAACATTTCAAGGCGATTCTGCATGGCGGGTTCCTGGGTTTGATTCCATAAATTGGAATTATGAAATCGTATCATTTCCATTGAATGGTTGATTCGCGATTCCCATACTATCTTCTGTCGCGGGGGCCTTCGCCCCTCAGGAACACAGGAGCATGTCAGCAATGAGCCATAACGTCAGCAATGGAATTGAAGGTAAGGTCGTTGTCATCACCGGCGCGAGCAGCGGGCTCGGTGAAGCAACGGCGCGTCATTTGTCGGCGAAAGGGGCCGCGCTCGTATTGGGTGCGCGTCGTCTCGACCGGCTCGAAAGCATTGCCGCCGAGTTGCGCGCAGCGGGCGGCAAGGTCGAGGTATTGGCTGCCGATGTGACCCGCCGCGCAGATGTCCAGGCGCTGGTCGATCGGGCAGTGAGTGCCTACGGACGCGTGGATGTAGTGATCAACAACGCAGGCTTCATGGCGATCGCGCCCATGTCGGAGACGAAGGTCGACGAGTGGGAACGCATGATCGACATCAACATCAAGGGTGTGCTGTACGGGATCGCCGCCGCATTGCCGGTATTCCAGAAGCAGGACAGCGGTCACTTCATCAACATTTCGTCGGTGGCGGGCATCAAGGTCTTCAGCCCCGGCGGCACTGTCTATAGCGGCACCAAGTTTGCCGTGCGCGCTATTTCCGAAGGGCTGCGCCACGAAGTCGGCGCGTCGATCCGCACCACGATCATCCTGCCGGGCGCGGTCGACTCCGAATTGAAACTCGGCAGCTCCCACGAAGAGAGCGCGAAGGTGGTTGGGCAGTTTTATCAGCAGGCGATTCCCGCTGACTCGGTCGCTCGTGCGATTGCCTACGCGATCGAGCAACCGGGCGATGTCGATATCAACGAGATCGTGCTTCGTCCGACCATGCAGGAATTTTGATCGACGGGCTCCGGCGGTGGGAGTGTGCGTCGCCGGGGCTGGCCAGAGCTATTGCTTGCCATTGATGGTTGCTTTATCGACTGCGCTTCCTTCAAGCCCCCACTTGACAAGTATCTTGTGATAAGTGCCGTCGGCGATGATGCCGTTGAACGCCTTTTGGAGCGCGACCCCAAAGGCAGGGTTGGTCTTCGAGAATCCCATCCCCATTAGCTGTGGGAGAAACGGCGTGCCGATTTGTACATACCGGTCGTTTTCCATTTTGTTTTGATAAGGGAGCGTTGGAGCGCCTTGTACTGCGGCATCCACTCGGTTTTGGTTGAGCTGAAGGCGAGTGTCAGGGGACCCATCCGTGCCTATAACGACTATTGCCGGCTTGCCTTGCCTGACGCAGTGCTCGTTGCTCCAGGTTGCAATTGCTGCGGGCCATATCGTTCGACGAGCAGTCCCTACTTTCTTTCCGCACAAGGCCGCCATGCTGGGGAAATTGGAAGCCTGGGTCTTCAACGTGTAGAACACAGAACCTAGCTTGAGGTAATCGAGGAAGCTGATGCTCGCCTCGCGCTCCGGCGTATCAGCCATTCCACCCACGATAAGGTCCGTTCGCTGTGTGGTGATCGAGCTTAACAACTGGTCGAAATTTGTCTCTTGCCATTCGACTTTCGAACCCATCTTTGCTGCAATCGCTTCGACAATATCTATGTCGAAGCCAATCATCTTGTCTGTCTCCGGGTCCTTCGATTCGAAGGGTGGATATTTAGGCGTCGTTCCGGCAATGAGCGTGCTCTTAAGCGGTTGCGGTGTTTGGGCGTGAGCTGCATACGAATGCGCAAGGAGTGCGACAGCTGCGACAGCTGCAATCGCACGTTGAAGGCAAAGGCCAGCCATAAAATTTTCCTTGATCGATTTAAACCCGGCTTCTTGATTGCGCTGGGCCGCTGAAGTTACGAGAGGACCGCAGAAATGAATTCTTGCGTGCGAGCGTGCTGCGGCCTGGACAGGATCTCGTCAGGAAGGCCGCTTTCAATGACACGTCCTTGATCCATAAACAACACGCGGTTAGCAACTTCGCGAGCAAACCCCAGTTCATGCGTCACCACTATCATGGTCATGCCGCTTCGAGCGAGGTCTCGCATGACCGCCAGAACCTCGCCAACAAGCTCCGGGTCGAGCGCCGATGTAGGCTCATCAAACAACATCAATTGCGGCTGCATCGCCAAGGCCCGCGCGATCGCGACACGTTGCTGCTGACCGCCCGAAAGCTCAACGGGAAAGGCATCACATTTATGACCCAGACCGACGCGATCGAGCAGTGCGCGTGCTTCCGCTTGCGCGACATTTCGATCCTTCCTGAGCACCTGGACAGGCCCCTCGATCACATTTTCAAGCACGGTCATGTGCGGAAACAGATTGAAGCGTTGGAACACCATTCCCGTAGCGAGGCGTTGGTGCGCTATCTGTTTCTCCGAAAGCTCATAGAGCTTGCGTTCAACGCGGCGGTAGCCAACCAGTTCATCGTTCACCCATAGCGCGCCTGCATCAACTGTCTCCAGTTGATTGATGCAGCGGAGAAACGTGCTTTTCCCTGAGCCCGACGGCCCGATTATGCACAACACTTCGCCTTTCCTGATTTCGATATTGATGCCTTGAAGCGCCTCGAAATCACCATATGATTTGCGGAGATCGACCGCTTTTACAATTGAGCTCATGATGTTTCCTTCGATATCATTGCTTCGCCGGCGTGCGGCCCGCGCCACGCGCAAAACGGCGCTCCACGCGTGCCTGAATTGCAGACAGAATGGTGACGATGATGAGGTACCAGATGCCCGCGACCATGAGCAGTTCGATGACTCGGGCGTTCGCGTAATAAATGTTCTCCGCGCTATGTACTATTTCGGCGTATTGAACGACGCTCGCTAACGACGTGAGTTTGACCATGCCGATCAGCTCATTGCCGATTGGCGGCACGATGACCCGCATTGCCTGCGGTAGCACAATTCGACGCAATGCTTGCAGCCTTGGCATGCCAATGGACTTTGCGGCTTCATACTGACCGGGGTCGACTGAGAGTAATCCTGCCCGGACTACTTCAGAGGTATAGGCTCCCTGGTTGATACCGAGGCCGAGGAGAGCCGCCAGGAACGGTGTCATTACGTCAACCGTGCGCAGTTCGAATAAACCATGTATTCCGATGGTCGGGAAAACCAACGCCAGATTGAACCAGATCAACAACTGCAGCAGAACCGGCGTGCCTCGGAAAAACCATACGTAGGTTGATGCAACTGTTCGAAGTACGGGATTCGAAGACAGGCGAAGGACCGCGACGGTTACCCCAATAAGCACACCAAGGCTCATTGCGAGTAACGTCATCAAGACCGTGTTTGCCAGTCCGGTCATGATTGACCGAACCGTGAAAAATCGCGCAACGTATGACCACTCGACCTGGCCGCGCGCAAACGCCATGACAATCCACGCCGCAATCGCAACGATAACGACGGAGGCGAAATACCGCCCGTAGTATCGTCGGCGGACATGCTCGAAGTGCGAAATGTCGCTGAAATCTTCTGGATTGTTCATCCTCTGACCTTCGTTCGCTGCAGTTAACATAGCTCTCTCATGTAGCCAACAGGATTTTTCATTCTTCAACGACAGGCCGACCGCGGACATTCCGGGCAGGTTTCGGCTGATTGATGACTATGCAAGTAAATCGTTTTACCACGGCAATTACGGTACAAAACACAAAAACAAAAGTCAACGGAAATTCGAGGTTTTCAGGGAAAACCTGACAGGTCAGGACGACGCTTGCAGCACAACGACCGTCTTGTTGCGGCGTTCTCGCAAGCACGTTACTTGTCAACCTTCGCTGGCCCTTGGCACCCATCCCTCTGAAAATTTGTACCCGAGGAGGACGCAATTGTCACTTGACAGGGAATGCTGCCAGAAATAACCTGTTTTAGGTAAATGGTTTTACTGATGCGTTTTTATGATTTTTTTCATCGAATCGTCGCTAGACTGCGGAGCACGCCGCGATGACGGATCGTTGACGACGCCATGCATGAATTTGATAAAAATTTTGCGCTTCTGGATAATGCATTAGGAATACTGCGTAAATATTTCTTGCGATGCCTATACCAATGCATCTTGACGTTTCTGCTCGGCTAGGGTAAATTTTTTGAGTAAATCGTTTTACTACAGAGTGAAAATGACTAAATCAGAACTGCTGGCATCAATCGAGGCGGACCGTCGTTCGCATGTGGCATTCCTTCAAGAGTTCATCAGGAAACCGTCTCCCAATCCGCCCGGCGACACACGAGACGTCGCCTCTGTTGTGAGCGCCTATCTGTTGCGGCGCGGAGTTCAGAGCTCCATCGTCGCGCCCAAGGCAGACATGCCAAATGTCGTCAGCGAGTTTCACGGACCGCGCGATGGACGACGTTTGATTTTGAACGGCCATATGGACGTATTCCCGGTCGGGAATGCAGAGGGTTGGACCAAGGATCCTTGGTCGGGAGACATTGAGGAGGGGCAGGTCCATGGTCGAGGCGCCTGCGACATGAAGGCGGGCACAGCCGCATCTGTCATTGCGTTCAGCTATTTGCACGAGTATCGGCACGCACTTGCGGGCAGCTTGGGACTGACGGCTGTGTCGGACGAAGAAACGGGTGGTCGCTGGGGAAGCAAATGGCTTCTGGATAACGACACGCGCTGGCATGGAGACTGTATGCTGAACGCCGAGCCGGGTGGCGTCGGTACGATCAGATTCGCTGAAAAGGGAACCTTGAGATTGACGTTTACCGTTCGAACCGCAGGTGCCCATGGCGCCTACGTGCACAAAACGGAAAGTGCGAGTCGCATCGCTGCTAGTCTCATCATGAAGCTCTCCGTAATCGAAAACATCATGCCGGCTCTCCCTGCGTCACTCGCCTCCTACCTGGCTCAGGCCGACGTACAGGCGGCTGCTGATCGAGCGATGGGTGCGGGCGCCGGCAAGATTCTGGCGCGCCCGACGCTCAATATCGGTACGGTCCATGGCGGATTGAAGGTCAACATGATTCCGGCGTCCTGTGTTTTTGAAGCAGACATTCGCCTGCCGATCGGGCTTGATGCAGCTACTGTCATGGACCTCATCCTCGGCATCCTGAGAGATTACCCACAGGTGGAGGTGTCTGTACAAGAAGCCGCGAGCAATCCGTCCAATTCATGTGCGCACGACCATCGGATGGTCGGAATCCTGGCGGAAAACGCCCGGAGCATCACGGGGACGAAACCGCTGGCTATCCCCTCGCTCGGTGCGACTGACTGCAAGTTTTGGCGATACAAGAATGTGCCCGCTTATATCTATGGGCCAGCGCCCACCCGTATGGCTGCGCCGGATGAGTCGGTGCTGATTGATGAGTTCATTGCCGTAGTCAAGACCCACGCGCTTTCAGCGTGGGATTACCTGGGAGGGGGAGCGTAGCAGCCGTGGAGCGCGCTGGTTTGGATTTATGGCAGTCAGGCTACGAGCTATTATCTTGGTTTCGCCGGTCGCTCGGTCTGTTGACTGCTCGCCGGTTCATGAAACGGGAAACAGATAATGGCCGGGAAGAGGGTGACTATTTCGGACGTCGCGAAAGCCACGGGTGTTTCGGTGGGCGCGGTGTCGCGAATTTTGAACAACGATCCGACTCTGAACGTACGGGAAGAAACGAAAACGCATGTACGGCGAACCATCGCAGAGCTGGGATATTCGCCCAACCCTCAGGCCCGTGGCCTGAGAATGTCCCGTTCCGGGACCATTGCAATGATTGTCCCGGAAATCAACAGTCCAGCGTTTACCGCCATCATCTTGGGGGCGCAAAAAGCGGCACGAGAGCGTGGCTATTCAATGCTGCTTGGGGGCATTGGAGAAGAAGGTGACGACCCGCAACTTCCCTCACGGATTTTGGCGCGCAACCAGGTTGACGGATTCTTGATTTCGACGGGGACGCAGGAAAAAGAGCAACTCGCGGCGGTAAAAACGTTGGGGGCCCCGTCAGTCCTGGTTAATCGGTATCTTGACGAATCGCATCCGCACGTCGTGCTGGATGATGTCCGAGGCGTCACCGCGATCGTCAGGCACCTGATCGAACTGGGACATAAACGCATTGGTTTTTTGGGCGGATTGCGACGCTATCTCGGTACTCGTCGTCTTGCCGGCTATAAAGCTGCGTTGAAAGAGGCGGGCCTGCCCTTCGATCCAGGCCTGGCTATCGACTCGGGTTACGACCGTGATGGCGGAGAAAGAGGCGCCAGCACGCTTCTATCGCTTGCGAACCGTCCCACCGCGATCTTTGCGACAAACCATTTGGTTGCAGCAGGTGCGATTCATGAAGCACATCGGCAGGGGTTTAATGTGCCCAAAGACCTGTCAGTCGCAAGCTTCTATGACGGCCCTGTGGCGGAACTCTTAAACCCGGCTGTAACTTCGGTCTTGTATCCGCTTGACCGACTGGGCTACGAGTCAGTGGCGATGCTCGTTGACATTTTGACTGGCGTTACCCCTGCGACTACGAGCGTCATCATTCCGCATGACAAGATTGTCGTGAGGGCGTCGACAGGGCGCGCGCCCACGAAGATAAGCCGTCGCGCGTAGTGATCCGCCCTGAGTGTGGCGTCGGCAACAGGACCAAATGGCAGCGGTTTGTTCTAAAGTTTTGAGAAATTCCTACGGATACCGCGTGTCTCCAAGACGGTCCGGTCTCACGCATTGAACCTGTCCAGCCGGAACGCCTTCGGGTCCACTCTCGGCGTGTCCCCGGTCACCAGATCAGCCATCAACGCGCCGGCTGCCGGGCCAATGCCAAATCCATGCCCTGAAAATCCCGCGGCCAGAAAGAACCCTGGAATCTTGCCGACCTCGGAGATGACCGGCACCGCATCAGGTGTCACATCGATAAACCCCGCCCAGGCTTGTGCAACCGTCGCATTCTTGAACGCCGGGAACGCATGCTTCAACTTGCCTAATGCGCCGTCGACCATCTTCATGGTCGGCGGTGGATCGAGCGTCCGGCATGCTTCGAACGGCGTGGGTGCATCCAGGCGAAAATGGCGCGGGATCTTCATCTCTTCCACAAAACGCTTGCCTACACGAAGCTTCAAGTACTTGCGCTCTGCCATCCAGGCCGGCAGGAATTGACGGCACAAGCGGATGCTGTCCGGTGTGAGATCAGCAATTGATGCCCCGAGTTGCGACACCGTATAACCGCCGTCAGCGCGCTTGCGGCACGTAAAGTCTGACCCGTTGATCGCCATCTCCAGCCCGGTTTCCAATGGCCCCGTTCGCAGCACTGACGCATGCACCTTCAACTGCGCGAAATCCACCGCGTTGTTGCCGCAAAAAAGCCGTGACCATGCGCCGCCTGCCAGCACCACCGACGCACACTTCACAACGCCCCGCTCGGTAACGACCGCCGACGTTCTCCCCGCGTTGGTCTCAAGCCCGCGAACCGCGCATTGCTCGAACACGAGTGCACCGGCTTCGCCCGCCAGTTGGGCGATTGCTGCGGTCGCGAGCGTGGGTTCGGCGACGCCGTCGCCCGCGCTGTACAAAGCGCCGATCCACGGCCGGTTCGACGCAGGGATAAGGCGCGCCAGCTCGTCGCGCCCCAGCAGATTTCCTTCGGTGCCCGTGCCCTTGGCCGAGTTGAGCCACGCCTGATGACGAGCCATTTCCTTGTCCGTTTCCGCCAGATAGGCGAGGCCGGTACGCCGGTAACCCACGTTGATGCGCGCCTGGATGTCCACCCACATGTCGTTCGCTATGGCAGATAGCGGCAACTCCTTCGGGTCCCGCCCGACCGTGCGAATCCATCCCCAGTTACGCGACGACTGCTCGCCCGCGACCGTGCCTTTTTCGAATACAGCAACACGTATGCCCTTGCGCGCGAGCGCGAGTGCGGTACTGATGCCAATAATGCCGCCTCCGATGATCGCAACATCGATCTCCGCAGGCAATGTCGAACGCATGGTTTGTCCTCGAGGGTAAGCGGTCGTTGACGGTCAGTGAACACGGCTTCGGCTTGCCGACAAGCCGGCCAGCGCAACCACGCCTATCACGATCACGTAATAAGCCGGCGACATGATGCTGCCCGTCTGTGCGACGAGGAAGCCGACCACGAGCGGCGTGACGCCGCCGAAAAACGTCTGCGACGCAACATAGGCGATCGACACGCCGGTCGTCCGGCACGACGTTGGAAAGAGCTGTGACAGCAACGATCCGACCGGCGCGTAATAGAAGCTGTAGAACACCAGCGACATTGCGCATTGGAACAAGATCAGCGACTGGAACGAGGGGCTATGCGTCAGCACGAAGAACATGGGGAAGATCATGATCAACCCGGCGATCAACGCAATCCGCATGACCTTGATCGTGCCGAAGCGGTCGGCGGCCAGTCCGCCGAAAATCGGGAATATCGTGCTGACAAGACCGCTGAAGATGGATGCAATGAACGCTGAATCCTTGGCTATACCAAGGTTGTTGATAGCGAACGTCGGCATGTAGATGTTAAGAAAGCTTGCCACATTGCCTGCCGCAACAACGGCCGCGCCGATGAGCAGGAAACGCTTGTGAAAGGTGAAGACCTCCGCAAGCGGCCGATGCGGTTTGTCGGCGATCTCCTCGAACTCGCGCGTCTCGTTGATCTTGGTGCGGATATACAGTCCCACCGGACCGATCAGGCAGCCGAAGATGAACGGCGTGCGCCATCCCCACGAATCGACCTGCTGTTGCGAAAGATAGTGGTTGATCAGGTACGCAAACAGCGAGGCGGTCAGCACCGCCAGGCCCGAGGTCGAGAACTGCAGGCTGGCGAAAAGCGCTTTCGTGCGCGAGTTCTGCTCGGTCAGGTAGGAATTCGCGCAGCCAAATTCACCGCCGACCGAAAAGCCCTGCAGCAAGCGTCCGAACACCAGCAGCGCGGGCGCCCACGCACCAATCACCCGATACGTTGGAATCACCGCCATCAGCAAGGTGCCGCAGAGCATCAGGAACGCGGCGATGGTCAGCGCCGCGCGACGGCCGCGTTTATCCGCATAGATGCCCAGCACCACCGCGCCAATGGGGCGTATGACGTAGGCGCTCGCGAAGGTCAGCAGGCTGTACAACAACGCTGACTGCGGATTGCCGGTAGGGAAGAACAGGCGCGAGATGGTAATGGCAAACATGGCGTACACGAGCAGGTCGAACCACTCGAAGAACGTGCCCACGTTCGCCGCCACCACGTCGCGAATCTTGTGCGTGGATGCCTGCCTGGATGATGGAATACCGCCCGAATCGATGCTGCCGATCGCCTGTTTCATCGTTGCGTCCCGTGTGGTGAGCACCGGCCGGTTGGGGCACGGTATGTCCAGTACAGCTAAGTAGGCGCACAAGACTGGCCGCGCCCGGGCGAAAACCTAAACGTAGAAATGATTGCTGTTGATGACCAGGATGGTGGTGGGCGACTCCCAGCCGTTTTCCCATCGATAGCGGTGACCCGACGGAAAACCATATACGTCCCCGGCTTCCAGCAGCATTTCCTGGTCGTCGACGAACAGACGCAGCTTGCCGCGCACGACGTAACCAATCTTGTCGCCGGTCTGCAAGACGAAGTTCACGTCCGACACGGCGCCCGCGCCGATCTCCATCAGGAACCCTTCCATGACCGAGCAGCCCGCCGGCGTCACGCGATATTTGGTGACGCCGCCCACGCTCACCGGCTTGCGATCCGCGAGCCGGACAACGAAATCCGCGCCCGCGCCGCCCTGCGGAGCGGGCGTGCTGCGCTCGTCGAATAACGCCGCGCCGTCCACACCCAGCGCATGGCAGATGTTGCGAAGCACGCGAATGGAAGGCGAACTGATGCCGCGCTCGATCTGGCTGAGCATGCTGACGGACAGGCCCGCCTGCTCGGCCACGTGCTTGAGGCGCAGGTCCTGCGCCTTGCGCATGGCGCGCAAGCGGCCGCCGATGACCACGTCCTGCTCATGCGTAGGCGCATTCGTCAACGGCAAGGAGTCTTCGGACACGGTGTCGCCTTGTACGGGGGGTGCATTAAAAATTACACTGTGATGAAGTTTCTGTCAAAAAATTATTGTTTTCAAGAAAACAATAAGGATTTGGTGAAATTTTGCGCTAGATTAGTTGGACAACGCGTGACGTGGGCCCGCGGCGATTTCCTGCAATTCTTCGGTTGATTCGCCTGCTGCCACTCGTGAGTAATAGCTTCCACACAGCTTCCCGACCAAGGAAACGAGCCATGTCGAAGGACCGCAAGATCAAGCTGGGTTTGTCGATGCGCTACCTCGGATATCACGTTGCCGCGTGGCGGCATCGTGATGTGCCCGCCGACGGCGCCGTGCATTTCGACTACTTCCTGAAGAGCGCCATCAAGGCCGAAGCGGCCAAGCTGGACATGATCTTTTTCGCCGATGGGCTCGGCATACGCGCGTCGGATGAACCGGCGGGGTCGCTCTGCCGGGACATGCGTAACGTCGAGCTTGAACCCCTGACCCTGCTCGCGGCCCTTGGCGTATGTACCAAACACATTGGCCTGGTCGCGACGGCGTCGACTACCTATAACGAGCCATTTCACGTTGCACGGAAGTTCGCGTCGATCGACCACATCAGCGGCGGTCGCGCGGGGTGGAACGTCGTTACATCCTGGTCGGAACAGGAAGCCTGGAATTTCAGCCGCGACACGCATCTTGGTTACGCCGAACGCTTCGAGCGGGCCGATGAATTCGTCGATGTCGTCAAAGGCCTGTGGAATAGCTGGGAGGACGACGCGTTCATTCGCGACAAGGAGAGCGGCGTGTTTTACGAACCGTCCAAATTGCACACGCTGAATCACAAGGGCAAGCATTTCAGCGTGCGGGGACCGCTCAACGCGGCACGCACGCCGCAGGGGCGGCCCATCATTGTCCAGGCAGGCGGGTCCGAGGCGGGACGTGAACTGGCCGCGAAGGACGCCGATGTCGTCTATAGCAACGCGTTCGAAGTGGCGCCCGCCAAGGCTTTCTATGACGATGTAAAAGCGCGCCTGGCCAAACATGGGCGAACAGCGGATCAACTGCTGATCATGCCGGGGGTCACGCTGTACGTCGGCAGGACGCGCGAGGAAGCACAGGCAAAATTCGATGAGCTCCAGGCGCTGATCGACCCGCTAAGCGGGCTTGCAATGCTGCATGGTTATCTCGGCGATCTGTCCGCCTACGATGTCGACGGCCCGGTGCCCGAGGTTGTGCTCAGTGGCAACCAGGTGCGCAGCATCGCTGAGAACCTGTTGAATCTGGCACGCAAAGACAAGCTGAGTATCCGCCAGCTCTATCAGACTGTGGCGGCGGGGAACGGGTGCCGTGTGTTGATTGGTACGCCGGGTGACGTGGTGGATGATCTGCAGCACTGGTTCGAGAGCGGAGCCGCCGACGGCTTTAACATGTGCCCGGCAACGTTGCCGCAAGGAATTGACGATCTGGCAGAACTGGTGATTCCTGAAATGCGCCGCCGCGGACTATTTCGAACGGAGTATGAAGGCACCACGTTACGGGAGAATCTTGGGTTGAAGAGCCTGGCTTTCGGCGCTTAGCGGTGCGACGGATTCGTGCAGCGTGTTGCGCAGACGTCGCGCAATACGCTGCACGCAGGAGAACGACCCGTGCCCGTGCCCCTGATCAGAACCTGTGTGTCATCGCCAGCCGGGCCATCATCTGATTTCCGGTTGAAGAGATCCCTGACGAACCCGGGATATCCGCATTGTCGAACTGAGTTCCCGTGTTGCCGTTCACGTGTTGATACGCACCTTGAATATAGACCGACGTACGCGTGCTAAGGTCATAGTCAAGCATCAGGGAGAATTGATTGTACTTAGGCATTGAGCGCCCGGTCGTAGTGGAAATGTGAGCGAACGTATAGGTATAAGCCGCCGCCATCCAGAAATCAGGCTTGAAGAAGTACTGGCCATTGACTTCGAAGTTGTCGAACTTCCACGAGTTCTGCGTACCCGCCACAGGCTGATCCGTAAAGTACAGATTGCCCGTCGGATTGTAGACATCCACATGTGAATACGCGAACGACAACAGTGCCTTGTTGGAGAACGTGTACGACACGCCGGCGTCAATATTCTGTTGCGAGTTGGCCGTAAAGACCGTCGTATCGTTCGACACGGCGCCCGAGGCATTGGCTCCGCCGCTATTGATCTTCATATACGCGAGAGCCGCCGCAAAGCCACCCATCTTGTAGGTGCCCGCCGCGCTGTACATGCGGTTCGTCGCGAATCCGCCCGCCTGGTTGCTGAAGCCATACATGGCTTCGCCAGTAAAGCCGCTATAGGTCGGCGACACATACTTGACCGAGTTCTGGATACGAAAATCCCAGTCGGAGTTATCGTTGTCGAACGGATGCGCCGCGAGATCGCCCATGGTGTTGCCCGCAGCAGTGAACCCGCTCCACATGTCAATGGTCGGATCGTACTGGCGACCCATGGTGAACGTACCATACTGAGCTGACGATAAGCCAACGTAAGCCTGGCGGCCAAACTCAAGACCGCCTTGACCTAGTTGCCCATTGTTCGTATTGAAGCCATTCTCCAACAGGAAGATTCCCTTCAGGCCATTACCCAGGTCCTCGCTGCCTTTCAAGCCCCAACGGCTACCCACGGTGTCGCCGCTGACCATTTCGTAGCCGCGATGGCCTTGACCATTGCTCGTAAAGTCAAACCCTTCGTCGATCAGGCCATAGAGCGTGACGCTGCTTTGCGCATGCGCGACAGTGCTCAGGAAAATTGCCGGAATCGCAGCGGCTAGCAAGGTTTTCTTCATGATTTTCAAATCCCAATATATAGATTCAGACGCGTGTGTGTCGCTTGATGTGGGTTCCTGCCGCGCGAACTTGACGACGAACTTAAGACTTCATGAAAGCGCCCACGAAGGTTAATGAGCCGTTATTCGCAGCTGCGCCGACTAACTGAAATTCAGATTTTCAGGCGCCGGAAGAGATGCGTTCAAGACGCGTTGGGGCTTGCTGGCGAGGAAGCGGAGAACTGTCCAGATCATCAGGCAGGGACGAACGGGGAGAGTGTGTGTCGTGAATCCGATACAGCCAACTTCCAAACAATTTGAATTGATGCATGGGGACGTTCCTCGAACGCTTCGCAGCGTTCGCATCCTGTGTGCGAAGGCAATGATGTGAAAGCACGGCCGCCCGGGCGGGCAGGGGGTGTGATAGGTGCAACGCCGCTTGTAAGCGAAACGAGCCTTTACGCAAGAGGCGTGTAGCTCCGCGCTGTCGTTGATAAGCCCAGTGTGTCCGGACGCGGCGTTCTGTCGCGCGCTCATGCCGGTTCGTTCAATACACACCCAGCGGAAGACCATCCCGACCTTGCGTCGGCACCTCTGCGTTTACCTCAACAAACCTTAAATTACTCTTCATGTTACAGCGGGCTTTCCGTCGAAATAAGTTCGCTATCCTTAATCTCGTCACCCGTCGCTCAACAAATCCAGTCAGGCGCAGGCGACTACTCAAGATCGAATCTTTACGGAGAACACCCATGAAACGCCTTTCCGCTGCATTGATTACGCTTTCACTCGCCCTTACCAGCGCATCGGCCCTGGCCGCCCCGGTCCTCACGCAAGCCGAGTGTCATGACTATCCGTTCACGCCGCTCAAGCACACGGTCACGCATAAGCAACTGATGCAGGAGTTGAGCGAACTGGAAGCGGTCGGGTATCAGCCGACCGCCGACGACAACGAATATCCGGACGATCTGCAAGCCGCCGAGGCCAAGCTGCAGCAGGAGTTCCGTCACGACTGCATGCCGGCGCAGGTCGCGGGCGATCCGGCCAGTCCGTCCGCGAACTAGGTCTTGAGCGCCACTCCTGGACGACCTGTACGAAGCAAGCCGGAAATTCGACAGGTCGTGCCACGCAATGGTTCACAAGATTTCGATGTTGTCCTAGAGGCTTTTCCCTAAGCGCATTTCAGTAAATATCTTTTCATGAAGCAGATGACAGACCGTTAAGGGTCACCGCGTAGTCTCAACATTGTCGTAACGCCATTCGCGGACAGCGACACTTAATTCACCAGGATCACCAGGAGTCGTGACATGAAAAAACTTTTTTTCGCAGCCAGCCTTCTCTCATGCGCAGTGTGTTCTTCGGCATTTGCCCAGTCACCGGCAAAGCCCGCTCAGGACCAGTCGTGGCAGCCGCCGGCCTCGACGCTCACCCGCGCGCAGGTTGAGCGCTCGCTCGTTCACGCTGAAAAAGACGGTCAGCTTAATTACCTCGATACAGTGGTTTATCGCGGCAGCCGCTAAGGACAGGCAGCTTTCCGATGCCTGTCCGTCAATTCCATTCGCCGATCTCTTCGAGTCGGTTGTGGCATCATTTACCCTCTGGAAGTGCAGACGGTACCCGGTTTTCTGCCGGTGCCGACTTGGGATTGGGAACAATGACGACACGAGTGCTCACGGTAGAGGACGATCCGCTTGCAGCGAATGAGATCGTGGCAGAGCTTGAAAAATGCGGATTCGAGGTGGACTGGGTAGATAACGGACCGGACGGTCTGGCCCGGGCGATGAGCGGCGAGTATGACGTGATCATGCTCGACCGCATGCTGCCGGGACTCGACGGCCTGACTATCCTCACCACCCTGCGAACGGTCGGTGTCCAGGCGCCGGTGTTGATGCTAAGCGCGCTCGGCGACGTAGACGAACGTATTCGCGGCCTGCGGGCGGGCGGTGACGACTACCTGACCAAGCCGTTTAATTCAGACGAACTCACCGCACGTCTTGAAGTATTGCTGCGACGCCGGCGCGAGACTCCCGCACGCAATGAAACCACGCTTAATGCAGGGCCGCTCCTCGTCGATCTGATTTCGCGCAAGGTAACGCGCGACGGCGTTGAAGTGTCGCTGCTGCCGACCGAGTACCGCATCCTTGAGTTCATGATGCGGCACGCCGGTCAAACCATCACACGCACCATGCTGTTCGAGGCGGTGTGGGGTTATCACTTCGACCCCGGCACCAATCTGATCGACGTTCACATGGGACGCTTGCGCAAGAAGATCGATCCCCCCGGTACCAAGGCAACGATTCAGACCGTGCGTGGTTCGGGCTACATACTGACGTGATCCATCTCCTATAAGAACACCTTGGCTGACTCAACGAATCGACCGCATCCCACAGACATGGGGCGCCGCTGGCATAACACGACCTTCAGGTGGCTGTCGGTCTACGCCGTCATCTTCGCGCTGTCGGTCATGGTGCTGATTGGATTTATCGGCTGGTCGGCGACCACGCGCATGGAGTTCGACGCGGACTCGGTGCTCCATTGGCAGCTCTTCTACTTCGGGTCCATAGACGACCCGGAACTGCCTGCGACAGTTTACCGCCGCACCGAAGGCGAGCATCTGAATACCAATTACTTCGGGCTGTTCGCCGCCGACGGAACACATCTTGCGGGCGATATCCGCGTCTTGCCCGCGGACCTGCCGCTCGATCGTCAAGGCCATACGCTCAACGGCAGCCTGATTGTCGCGAACCAGACGAAGCCGCCGGTCGTCCGCGCAATGGGCGTGCGCCGGCACAGCGGCGAACAGATCGTGGTGGCCCGCGACCTGACGCACGTGCTGGCCGTTCGCGAGACGATGATCAACGCACTTGTTGGAGGCGGTCTGTTCTGCTTGCTGGTGAGCATAGCCAGCGGCTTGCTGCTCAATCTGCGACAGATGCGGCGAGTGCGTGATATCCGCAACGTGACCCTGCGGATCGCAGAGGGCGACCTGAACCGGCGTTTGCCGATCGGCGGGCGCGACGAGCTGGATATGCTCGCGCATCTGGTGAATCACATGCTCGCGGAAATTGAACGGCTCATGACGGAGGTCAAGAGCGCATGCGACGGAATAGCGCATGACTTGCGTACTCCGGCCGCGCATATTCGCACCTTGCTTGCCAACGTGGCCGAACGCATGCATGTGATCCAGGACGACGGCGTTGCGCAAATGCTCGACCGCGCGCGAGTCGAAGCAGACGTATTGCTGGATCGTTTTGGTGCAATGCTCCGCATTTCGGAAATTGGCGCCTTGAAGCGGCGTGGCGGCTTCTCGTCGGTCGATCTCACTACTCTGGTGCATGAATTAAGCGAACTGTATGAACCGCTCGCCGAGGACCGTGGAATCAGCTGGGCGGTTGCGGTCGAACAGGTTCCGGCGGTGCATGGCGATCGGGCGTTGCTGTTTGAAGCATTCAGCAATCTGCTCGATAACGCGATCAAGTTCGCGCCGGATAACGGTGCGGTACGGATCGAACTGACGGATCACGCACAGGGCGCGCTCCTGGTTATTTCGGACAACGGCCCAGGCATTCCCGAGCGTGAGCGAGAAGCGGTCATGCAGCGCTTCTACAGAGCCGACCAGACGCGTCATCTGGCGGGTTCGGGGCTTGGCCTGAGTATCGTCTCGGCCGTGATGCGGCTGCATGATTTCGCGCTTCGTGTGGGCGTCAATGGTACTGGCACCAACCCCGGCACGACAATGACGGTTGAATGTTGGCCGCACGCGCTCGAATGACGCGCGTGCTGATTGTCGGGTCTCCCTGATTGACTGATTAACCGAGTAAGAGCCACCCCTATGCGAGTTCTGCTCATTTCCACTATCTGCACTGAAGGCGCTTATCTGCATAAGGCTTTACGCGAAAGCGCGCACAGCCTGCAAATGACCGACGACCTGCGCGACGGGCTCCATCTCGCGTCGCAAGACAACTTCGATGCGGTGCTGATCGTAGCCGTCGATACCGAGTCCATCTGCAACCTGGCTACGCTGTTGTCCGAGTTCGCGCGCTTGCCGGGTTCACCTGCGATCCTGGTTGTGCTCGGACGCGCGACGCCGGTAGAGAGGGCGCGCATGCTGCGTGCCGGCGCCGATGCCTGTTTCGTGCAGCCGTACTCGTTCATTGAAATGCAGGAACGCATGCTGGCGTTGTATCGATCGTCGGTGCATGGCCTGGGCGACCCCATGCTTGATCTTTCGCTGAGACTGGATCCGCTTACGCGGGAGCTGGTGGAAGGGGACAAGCGTTTCCCCCTGACCAAGCGCGAGTTCCTGTTGATAGAGTCACTGCTGCGCCAGCCAGATGCCCCTGTTGCACGCGACCAGTTGATTCGGTATGCGTGGCCTGACAAGGACGTCGTGGACCCGTCGAGCGTGAATCTGGTTGTCTCGCGGTTACGCCGCAAGCTTGAGTTGCATGACTTTGGCGCGCGTCTCGAAACCGTCAGCCGTTTCGGTTATCAGATCAGCACGACACAACTGCCGCCTGTTCCCGCCTTTTCCGTTCCTCGACCGAACCTCGAAAACGCCTAAGCGCAGGGCGCCGGCCAGTCCCGTGCGATGTTATCGGCGAGTTGTTTTTGCGGCGACTTTTGGTTTTGATTTCGAGGTTGCTGCTTCAGCCTTTTTAGCAGGCCGTTTCCTGGCGACGACGGCGCCGCTGTTGTCGTCGAACAGTTTCAGTGTGCCGATCGAGATGAGATCGGCCGGCGTTTCACCGATGTTGGCGAGACGGTGCTGCCGGTGTCCGTCGAAGTGGAACGAGTCGCCGGTCGCGAGCGGATACTCTTTCTTGCCGACGGTATAGCGCACATGCCCCGACAGCACGTACACGAATTCATCTCCTTCATGCGAGACCCATTCCGAGCGGTATCCGACCGGCAGCCATACCTTGACCGCATTGATCAGACTGCCGGGGAATAGCGTGGACAGGCGCTCGTAGCGTTGCTGGTCGTCTGCATGACGTATTCACGGCGTTGACCCTGGCGGGAATCAGGATGCTCCTGTTTCGGTTGGTCGAGCAGCGCGCGTTCTCTTGAGTCCTGGATCAGGAACCGAAGAAGGGCTGGCAGTAATCCACCGGACCCACGCAAGCATTCGGATCGGTCGATGCGCCTTGCATCGACGCGCAACCGGCCAGTGAAATGCCCAACGCCAGCGCGCACAGCGGCAATCGTAAGGCGGAGAGTATGCGTCTTAAGCGGCTCATGGCATTACCTTGGGCAATTACGCCTGTCACTCGAATCCATGGGTTGAACGTTCGCCTTGCAGCGAACCGGATGTGCGCCGGAGTGCGGTGACGGAAGGCATGAAGCCTCGGTGGCGCAACCGGGAACGGTCGTCGCACACAAGCTCACCCACTCCGTCACGGCACGCGGCAATTGACGCTTCATGCCTAGTGTTCCGTTCCGCTGATTCTCGTACAAAGTCTTTGTAGCTTTGCGAGGATGGAGTCAGCGGAAGCGGTCCATG
>NZ_FCOK02000108.1 GCF_001544555.2 Caballeronia udeis
GCTACACCTAAACCCTAAAAATAGCCGAAACCCAATGCTAGCGGAGGTTTCGGCTAATTGATGGGGAAAAGTACGGCCTAGCGACCACGTACTGGCATCACGCGACGTAGTCTCTCCCCATGACCTGGGCTGTTACCCCTTTATCGCCATGGCGGCCAAGGCGAAGGTGCTGCGCGCGGTGATCGACTGCTACCTGGCGCGTTCCGGTATCGAAATCGTACCGGCCCAAAACGTCGATAACCCTGCGATGGTCATGTCGCTGGTGGCATCCACCCGAAGTCTGACGCTCGTTCCCTCGTACCTCGAGAAGTTGATGCCGTGGTCCGTGGTTAGCCGGCCCCTGGCTGGTGATGTGCCGGAGATCGATCTGACTATCGGCTACAGCAAGGCAAATACGTCGCCCGTCCTGAAGCTGTTCCTGTCAAGAGTGGACGACCTGATCACCCGCCCATCGTAACGCCGTCGTTGACGCACGGATGGCCGCGCATCGCCAACCAGGCGAACCGCTGGAACGAAGACGGCGACTAAGCGCGTTGAGGATCGAGCGACGACGGGACAAACACCTGACCCTCCATCAGACGGCGCGCGCTGCGGCTCATGATCGCCTTGGTGACAACCCAGGCACCCTCTCGCTGCTCGGCTTCGGCACCCACCGCCATCACACCCGAGGGATGTCCGAAACGGATCTGATCAGCCGCCTTACCCGCCACGAGCCGGTTCACGATGGTGCCCGGAATGGCGGCGGCGACAGCAATTGCGACCGCGCCGGTTCCGGTCATCGCATGGTGAAGCTTGCCCATGGAGAGGATCCGGGCGTTGATATCGACGCTCTTGGGGTCCACGGTCTTTCCGCTCGAGGCCACGTATCCGGTGGGCAGCGACACGAACGCCAGCTTCGGCGTATGGGGCCTTAGCGTAGTGACTTCCTCCGCAGTTGCCGCCAGTCCCATGCGAACCGCCGCGTGAGCGCGAATGGCTTCGCATTTCTTGAGCAACCCGGCATTGCCATTGACGTCAGCCTGCATTTCATTGCCGAGCAGGCCGAGATCTTCGGCGTTGATAAAGATGGCAGGATTGCCTGCGTTGATCATCGTGACATGGAACCTGCCGTAACCGGGCACATCTAGTGCGTCCACCGGATTGCCGGTCGGAAACATGCCGCCGGTGCTTTCTTCGCCATCTTCGGAGCCGCCCGGATCAAGAAACTCGATCCTGATTTCGGCTGCGGGGAAGGTGACACCGTCCAGCTCGAAGTCCCCTTCTTCTACCACTTCGCCGTTCTTGACGGGCACGTGAGAGATGATCTTCGCGTTGATATTCGCTTGCCAGATGCGTACGGTTGCAATGCCGTCCTGTGGCGCCTTGACGAAGCCTTGTGCAATCGCAAAAGGACCCACCGCCGAGGTGAGGTTGCCGCAATTGCCGGACCAGTCGATAACCGGCTTTTCAATCGAGGCCGCACCAAAGAGGTAGTCGACGTCGCAGTCGGGCCGCGACGAAGGCCCCACGAGCACCAGCTTGCTCGTGCTCGAGGTTGCGCCGCCCATACCGTCGATGTGCTTTTCGTACGGATCGGGACTGCCGATCACGCGCAGCAGGATCTGGTCGCGCAGCACAGGATCGGCGGGCAGGCTGTCGGCGCGGAAAAAAACACCCTTGCTGGTGCCGCCGCGCATATAGACGGCGGGAATCTTGTATTGAGCCATGTTCTACTCCTGACAGGTCTTGAAGATGATACACACAGGGCTACCCGTTGCGACGACACGGCCGGTCGGCGCAGGTATGGCCGTCGTTGCATCGAGTGCGTACTGGACGATGGAATCCGAGTGCTCGTTGGCCACATAGAGCATCTGGCCGTCGTGGCTGAGGCATAGAAAGCGCGGACACTGTCCCCGCGTATGCGTCCAGTGTGCTTGCACCGGCATACCGGTGGTTCCGTCGAGTTCGATGGTGCTCATGCTGTCGTGTCCGCGGTTAGTCACGTAAAGGGCGCGGCCATCGGGACGGATCACGATGCCGGCCGCACGCGAGAGCGCGTGGTAAGCGCCCGGCAAAACCGGCATCGTATGCAGAGGCTCGAGCGCACCTGTGATTGGATCGAAGGCCCAGGCTGTCACGGTCGAATCCAGTTCGTTCGAGATGTAAATCAGCGGCAGCGTTGGATGGAAGGCCGCATGACGCGGCCCCGCTCCTTCGCGGCTGCGTCCCGAGGTCAGGGCAGGGGTACTGCCAACGCCCTCCCACTTGAGCGCAAAGACACGGTCGAGCCCCTTGTCGGGCACGATGTGCCAATTGGTGTCATAGCGTTGCGTTACGTACCGTGCGATATGGTGCGGATGAGATGAAGCCTGTTCAACGCGATGCGGTCCCGGTTCACCCGGAAAACGCACATACGACGATACGTCTCCCAATGCCCCGTCAACGCCAAGCGGAAACTGCACTGCAGCGCCTGTTGCATAGGCCGCTACCACGAGCGACGTGCCATCTCGCGAGAGGGCGAGATGCACGGGATTTCGGCCCTCGCAGGCGCGGCGGTTCAGCGCGGTCAGCCGCCCGTGTGCAGCGTCGATTGAATAACTGCTCACCTCGGCGCCATCGCCATGCACCGCGTACAGGACATCCTGTGCGGCATTCAAAGCGAGAAAGCTCGGATTCTCTAACGGCTCGAACGTCTGAACGTGCTCCCATGCACCCGACTGCGTGTCGATTGCATAGACGCCGATTCCCCGCCCGCGTGCGTTTCGCTCGCGTGTCGTGCGGCATCCGACATAAGCGAAGACGGCTGTCATGGTTATGCTGCCTCGAGCATTTCACTTGAAATCCTCGGCAGCAGACCGCCCGCGTTGAAGATCTCTGCTTCTTCCTCAGTGTCGATACGGCACTTGACCGGCACAGCAACGACCTCGCCGTTCTTGCGCGTCACCTTGAGACTCAGCGTCATACCGGGCGATACCTTGCCTGCTACACCCTGGACCGCATAAATTTCCGAGCCGTCGAGCTGCAAGGCCGTGCGGTCATCGCCCTCGCTGAATTCGAGCGGCAACACGCCCATGCCGACCAGATTCGAGCGATGAATACGCTCGAAGTTTTCGCAGACGACCGCACGCACGCCGATCAGCCGCACGCCCTTGGCGGCCCAGTCGCGCGACGAGCCCGAACCGTAATTCTTGCCTGCAATGACGATCAACTCCTGACCACGTGATACGTAGAGCTCGGCTGCATCGAAGAGGCGCATGATCCTGCCTTCCGGTTCGAGCCGGGTCAGGGAGCCTTCCTTGCCATCGGCCATCTCGTTGTGAAGACGATTATTCGCGAAGGTCGCACGGATGGCCACGAGGTGGTCACCGCGACGCGTACCGTACGAGTTGAATTCGGTGGGTTGAACGCCATGCCGGATCAGGTATTCGCCCGCTGCACTCTCGGGAAGGATGGCGCCTGAGGGTGAGAGGTCGTCGGTCGTGACGTTGTCGCCGAACACGCCGATCGCGCGCATGTCCGCAAACGTGGCCGCGCTGGTGAGACTGGCCTGCCAGTACGGCGGGCGCCGGATGTAGTTGCTGTCTTCACGCCACGGAAAGCGGGCCGGGACCGCGGCTTCGCCTTCCAGGCGCTCGCTCTTGCGGAACATCTCCGTATAGATCTCGAGATACTGGCCGCCGTGCATACTTGCCTTGAGCAACGCATCGATTTCTTCGTCATCAGGCCACAGGTCTTTCAGATAGACCG
This sequence comes from Caballeronia udeis, assembly GCF_001544555.2. Lineage (GTDB taxonomy): Bacteria > Pseudomonadota > Gammaproteobacteria > Burkholderiales > Burkholderiaceae > Caballeronia > Caballeronia udeis. The sequence goes on from NZ_FCOK02000108.1 coordinate 3,727, forward strand.
GCGCGCCGGTCTTGTCCGTACCCAGCACACCGTTCTCGATATCCACGTGAATCGTCCCGGCAATCGCATAGGCCACCACGAGCGGCGGGGAAGCGAGGAACGCTTCCTTGACGCGTGGGTGGATACGCCCATTGAAATTCCGGTTGCCCGACAGAACGGCGACCGCATGCACGTCGCGGCTGACAATGTCCGCTTCAATTTGCTTCGGCAGCGGGCCAGACATGCCGTTGCATGATGTGCAGCCGAAACCGATGATGCCAAAGCCGAGTGCTTCCAGCGGCTCCATCAGTTGCGCCTCACGCAGATAGCGCTCGACCGGCTTCGATCCAGGGGCGAGAGAGGTCTTCACCCAGGGCTTGCGTTCAAGGCCGAGCTCAACAGCGCGGCGTGCGACCAGCCCGGCGGCAATCATGTTGCGCGGGTTGGACGTATTGGTGCAGCTCGTGATCGCGGCTATCACGATTGCGCCGTCGTCGAGTTTGACCGGAGCGGTCGCGTCGGGCCTGGCGGCAGCCGCTTCGGCCGGACGGGCAATACCCTTCGATATGAGGCTGGACAGCGGCACGCGGTCATGCGGATTCGCCGGGCCTGCAATGGCGCGGCCCACCGACGGCAGGTCGAACGACAGGACGCGGTCATACTCGGCGTTGTCGAATGCATCGGCCCACAGGCGTTGCGTCTTTGCGTAGGACTCCGTCAGAGATATCTGTGCTTCGGTACGTCCCGTCAAACGCAGGAAATCGAGCGTCTTGTCGTCAATCGCAAAAAGCGCAGCGGTAGCGCCGAACTCGGGCGCCATGTTTGAAATAGTGGCGCGGTCACTCAACGTCATCGCGCGAGCCCCTTCGCCGTAAAACTCGATGATCGTGCCGACCACTTTCTGCTTGCGCAGGAATTCGGTGATCGCGAGGACCAGGTCGGTCGCCGTGATACCCGGTTGGCGCAAGCCCTTGAGTTCCACGCCAACAACGGTCGGCAGGCGCAGCCACACGGCACGGCCCAGCATGACCGACTCTGCCTCGATACCGCCCACGCCCCAGCCCAGCACGCCCAATGCATTGATCATGGTGGTGTGGCTGTCGGTGCCCACCAGCGTATCCGGGAACGCAACGCCGTCTTGCACCTGGATCACAGGCGACAGATGTTCGATATTGACCTGATGCAGGATGCCGTTGCCCGGCATCAGGACGTCGAGATTCGAGAATGCCTGCTTGCACCACGCAAGGAATTCGAAGCGCTCAGCGTTCTTGCGATTCTCGATCTCCATGTTCTTCGCCATGGCTTGGCGGTCCGTTCCCGCCACTTCCACGTTCAGCGAATGATCCACCACCAGATGCGTAGGCACCACGGGATTGACGGTCCCCGGATCGCCGCCCGCTTCCGCTACTGCATCGCGCATGCCGGCCAGATCGACCAGTGCCGGCGTGCCGAGCAGATCCTGCAACACCACTCGTGCCGGGTAGTACGGGAAATCGACATCGTGCCGGCGCGCGGCGAGCGCGGCGAGATACGGCGCTGCCTCGGCAGCAGGTTGCCTGCGCACGATGTTTTCGGCGAACACCCTCACGCAATAAGGCATGCGGGCAAATTGAGCGGCATCGATTGACACCGCTGCGCCGACGACGCGGAATAAATCGACGGCCTGGCTGGGGAGCGGGTGACGGGACATCAGGGTCTTCTCCAAGAAACTGCGCTGCGGGCGCACTGCTGCTTGCGTTTCGATGTAGTGCATTCTATGATCATAAAACGCAATTGGCAAACACAGCGTCACTCGTGGATTTCCCGGGTGCTGCAGCCAAGCCAGTGGTCAACCGGACGCTGGCTGGCGCGCGAGGCCCTTAGGATTGGAGTTGGCAATGGCAAAATTCCAGGTTGATCTTTCAGATGCACCGCCGCACCCGGCGGTCGTGAACGGTCATGGACTGCTCCCGACCCCTATGGATTCGATTGAACAACCGCCCGTGCCGCTGACCCCTTTGCAGACGCGCGTGACCCGGGAAATCCTTGCACTGGCAAGGCGCGACGATCTTTCTCAAGGTGATCACCTTGCCGAATCCGTCTTGGCCGAGAGGATCGGAACGTCGCGTTCGCCCGTCAACGTGGCCCTGCATCACCTGGTTTCGCTGGGTGTGGTTTTCCACGATGCGAACCGCGGTTTCTTCATGGCAAAGGCCGCGCGTGAACTGACGGAGGTGGCCGCGCAGTTCTTCGATGAGCCCGACGAGCCGTTGTATCTGAAGATCGCCGAAGACCGGCTGGCGCGGCGCCTGTCCGATGTCGTCTCCGAGGCCGACCTGATGCGCCAGTACGAGGTTTCGCGCAGCGTGCTGCGGCGTGTTTTGTCGCGGATGCAGGAAGAAGGATGGCTGGAACGGCAGGTCGGTCACGGCTGGCAGTTCATGCCGATGATCGACTCGGTCGAAGCGTATGAGGAAAGCTACCTGTTCCGGGCCGCTATTGAACCGACTGGCGTCCTGTCGCCGAGATTCAGGGTCGAGCGCACCGAGCTGAACGAATTGCGCCGCCGGCAGCAATTTATTGTCGACGGTGGTTATCTCACGATGAATTCCGTCGAGCTTTTCGAGGCCAACAGCGACTTTCACGAGACCATCGCCAAATGGTCCGGCAATCGTTTTATTGCTCAGTCGGTACGGCGCATGGACAGGCTGCGCCGGCTCGTGGAGTATCGCCAGGCCAAATCCCGCAAGCCACGCCAGGAACAGGCGCTCGAGCACCTCGCGATTCTTGAGGCCATCGCCCAGCAAGACCTGCTGCGTGCGGCGAGCCTTCTGCGCGACCACATCGAGGGCGCGCGCCGCGGCAAAGTGCATGCACAGGAGATTTTTCCGCGAGGCCAATAGCGGTAGTGGTTTCAAGACGGCTTTGGCCGTTTTTTGTCACCGTCATTGCGTTTGGTGATCATAAAACGCGTTTTATGTAAAAATTCAGGCGCGCTGGCGCGCGGGTTGCCCGCGTCGCGCTTCGACTTCCCGGATTGGCATGCCACTCCGACCACGACTAGACAAGAACATCTGGAGACGACCATGTCATACCGCAGAGGCTGGATAGCAGTTTTCCTGTTCTCACTCTCAATGATCAACTACATGGACCGGATCGCGCTGTCGATCGCGGCGAAACCCATTGCGAGCGAGTTCAAACTCGGTGCGGTGGGCATGGGTTACCTGTTCTCGTCATTCATCTGGAGTTATGCGCTGTTCCTGATTCCGATGGGTGTTCTTATCGACCGGTTCGGCACAAAACGCATGGCTGGGGTCGGGATCTTCGTCTGGTCGGCAGCGACCGCATTGACTGCGGCCGTCGGCAGTTTCGGCAGCCTGATGTTAGCCCGGCTGGTGATGGGCGCAGGGGAGTCGGCCAGCAATCCGATTGGCGCCAAGGTCATCCGGCAGTGGATACCCGCCAACGAACGCGGCGTGGTGACCTCCATATTCAACAGCGGATCGTACGCAGGACCGGCGGTTTGCTCTGTGATCCTCGGCGCGCTTATCGCACTGTGGGGATGGCGTGTTTCGTTCGTCATCGCCGGAGGCATCGGCTTTGTGTGGCTCGTGGCCTGGCTCGTGTTCTTCAACTCACCCGAAAAGGCACGCTGGTTGAGCGCGCAAGAGCGCGACAGGATTGTGCGTGAGCGCGATGCCTCAACGGCGGGTGACAGCAACGTTGTCGCCGGATCGAGCGGTCTTCTCTCGTTGATGCGCGGCCGCACCTTGTGGGGGCTTGCGATCACGCAGGGCTGCAATGTGTACACCCAGTATCTGTTCCTTACCTGGCTGCCAAGCTATCTTCAGGCGAGCCGGCATCTGAGCATTGCCAATACGGGACTATTTTCCGCCGTGCCTTACGCGGCAGCGGTCGTGCTCTGCATTTTTGCGGGCCGCCTGAGCGATCAGTACCTCAAGAAGACCGGTGTAGGTGTAGGTACAGGCCGGCGCCGCAATGCCGTGGCACTCGCCATGCTCACGGGGGCCGCGATCCTTGCGGTACCGTTCACGACGAACCTGGGGGTTCTCCTGGTGATTTTCTCCATCACGCTGACAGGTATTGCTTCGACCACTTCCTTGAACTTCGCATTGCTTAACGATCTGCTGCCTCACTCGCGGGATGTCGCTAAAGCGATGGCTTTCGTGGTTGTTGGTGGAAACATCTTCGGCATGATTGCCCCGATTGCCACAGGGTATGTGATTGCCGCCACCGGAAGTTACGATTGGGCGTTCGGCATCGCCGGTCTTCTGCTTGTGGCGGGAGCGGTCACGGTGCTGACCATGACACGCAGACCTTTGTCGGGTACCCCAAACCTGACTCAGCAACGAGTGGCCGTATGAAGCCGACGGGCCTCATTCGACGCCGCATCACTGCGTCAGCGGCGCTGGCACGGGGTGCGGAACGGCATTCTTTTTGCCGAGCCTGCCGCGCGCGAAGGTGATTGCCGGCTTCTCTATGAACTGCCACGAGAGGGATGCGAGGATGACAGTCACCACGACTGACATCAGCAAACCAACATAGACATTTTGGGCGGGAAACAGTGTCGCGAAACATTGTTCAACGAAGAAACCGTAAACATAGGTTCCATACGATATGTCCCAGGTCGGCTCAAACTTTCGCAAGTATCGTGACGCAGCGATGGCAAGAATCAGGTAGATAAACGCGATGTAAAAAATGGCGTGTCCTGCCACCGTCGAACGAACAAGCAGGTACACGACGCAAAGAATCACGGCGACATCCAACCGAATAATCACCAGGCTGCGAAAGTGATAAGCAACAAAACCGCAAAGGAAGAAGATCACCGGGTACGCGGTAAAGTCTTGTGGTTTGTAGACAAGACCGTTCAGCATTGCACCGTGAAGATGCACCCGGAAAAGCGCGAGCCAACCAACGAAGACCAATACCGCGCCAATCATCGCGCCGATGCGCGTTTTGGAAAATCGCAACAATCCAAGGCATAGCACGATGCAATAGCACCCAACCTCTACCGGCAATGTCCACAAGGCGCCGTTCACCGCGTTGACCGCATTGTGCTCAAATACACCGGGAAGGCTGTAACGCATACCGGTGAAAAGGGTGATGTTCCTCACAAGAAAGGCAAGCGTCTCTTTGTCAGAAATGAATCGCGAGTACGAAAGATCTGAAAAAAACGGCGCCCCTGCGAACACAATGAAAATCACGCAGACAAACAAAGCGGGCCAGATTCTTGAAAATCGCAACGCTATGAAAGTCTTCGTTTTCTTCTGCTTATCCCAGCTTTGACTGACAAGAATTCCGCTCAAAAAGAAAAAGGCGAATACCGCCAGGCTTCCGCTGTACTCGATTTTTGTGAAAGACCGGATCACGTCCGTTCCACCGGAACCCGGCCAAAAGATGAAGGCGTGGCCATAGAGAACCAATAGTGCGGCAAGGTGCCGGATCAAACCAAAATTGTTGTTTCGTCCGATAAGCAGAGCTTCCAGATTGCGCGGATTCGTCTGGCTATGCATGCAGGTGGTCCTTGATTGGCAAGAGAAGGATCTTGCAACGTCCGACAATGTCGTTGTCGCAACCTTGGTTCTGGCTCAACTTCGAATCATGCAATCTCTCGCCTCCACATGGGCAGGCTATTCAAGAGATTCAAGTCAGTGGCTGATACCGTGGGACTGTCCGGCGCGGCCCGAGGATAGGATTATGGAGCGCCTTGAGGCCGCAACCCGTGACTATTTAACCATACATCGACCTGGTTCGACCCTGCTGAAAATGTATCAAAGTTTGCGATTGGAATTGGGTGGCGACCACGTCAATGGTAGTCAACACCGTGTCACAAAATGAGGTTCGCGGAACTGCTGGACACTGATGCCGTCAGGCTATTTGTCTGAGTTATTGTCGCTCTGGTAAACGCAAGATAAATGAAACCTTCCGCATTGAAAATAACCGTCCACTGGCGTGCAATATAGATGAATTGCATGTGAGGTGATTATTTTCGATCCTGGTTTAAATCGGATTGACCTGATGCCGTCGCTATCCAACATACCGCCCAATCCCAGCAGGCAACCAGACGCGGCGACGTAGCAGGCAATATCCGGTTCATTCGCAATAGAATAGTTTAGCTATTGCGAAGCCTCTATTTATCTGGTTTGTTAGCTAATCACAAGATAGATATGCTTCTTGCCGTACCGCCGATGCCGGCATCGGCGGTCATCAGTCGGCGAGGGGCACGGGAAGGGATTATCGAGTTCGCCACACCTCGCTGTCAGACCCGCTACGCGTACGGCAATCCGTCGCGACCGGCCAGACCACTTCACGTTCAGGATGACGCCATGCTTAAGAATATTGCAACCAGTCTGCTTGACATCGCCTATGACGAGCAGGGCGATGCCGACGGATGGCCGGTAGTCCTGCTGCATGGCTTTCCCTACGACATCCACGCGTACGGCGAAGTGGCGCCGTCCCTGGTATCTCAGGGCGCGCGGGTTATCACGCCCTATCTTCGGGGATATGGGCCAACCCGTTTTATTGCGCCGGCCACCCTTCGTTCGGGCCAGCAGGCAGCGCTTGGGGCAGACCTTTTATCACTGCTCGATGCCCTTCAGATTGAACAGGCCGTGCTGGGCGGATATGACTGGGGCGGCCGGGCAGCATGCATCGTGGCGGCGCTGTATCCGTCGAGAGCGCGGGGGCTGGTTTCGGTCAACGGCTACAACATCCAGAATTTAGCCACCGCCATGCGGCCGGCTAGCCCGGACAAGGAACATCGACTCTGGTACCAATATTATTTTCATAGTGAGCGCGGCCGGGCTGGACTGGCCGAGAACCGGCGCGCGTTCTGCCGCCTCCTATGGTCATTGTGGTCGCCGACGTGGGGTTTCGACGACGACACTTATGCGCGCTCGGCAAGCGCGTTCGACAATCCGGATTTCATCGATGTTGTCATCCATTCGTATCGACACCGTTTCGGACTGGTCGATGGCGATCCTCAGTTCGACGATATGGAGCGCCGTCTGTCGGCCATGCCGTCGATCACCATGCCCACGATCACACTCGAGGGAGACGCCGATGGCGTCAGGCCATTGGGAGGAGGGCACGCGGACTTGAAGCGGTTCACTGGACGCCATGAGAATCGCGTCTTGCCGAATGCAGGTCATAACCTTCCACAGGAGGCGCCGGAAGCATTCGCCCGCGCGGTGCTTGATATCAACGCCTGGGCGGATTGATGTTTCGCGCATGAGGCGACCGGCACCTTGGCTCCCGGGGTCGTCCTCATTCCGCTCGGCATTGCCGGGGCCGCAGCGGGCTACTGAATCCACGGAGCATCGCGCAGGCGTACGATAAAGAATTCCTTCAACAAGCGCACTCGTTCCGGCAAATGTGCGCGATACGGCGCGATCCATTGCACATCGGAATCGAGCTTCGCGTACTCGGGAAGAACGTGGATCAAGCGCCCGCTCTGGATATACGCATGTACGTCCCAGAACGGCCGGAGGGCTATGCCCGCTCCATTGACCGCCCAATCCCTGAGGACCTCACCGTTGTTGCTTCGCAGCGGGCCGGAGACACGAATGTCGAGCGCGGGACGGGGATCTGTTTGCGGTCCCAGCCGGCTCAGGCGCCAGATATGCATGGGCATGTCGCGCTCGAGCATGAGCAGGCACACATGCAATGACAGTTCCTCTGGCGTGCGGGGCGTCCCGGCGCGTTGCAGATAATCGGGCGAAGCGACCATCGCGCGATTGTTCCTGGCCAAAGTCTGAATGATCCATTGCGTCGACTGTGGGTGCCATAACCAGATTGCCCCATCAAACCCTTCAGCTTGCAGGTCCGGTAGCCGGTTGAGCAGGTGCAGCTCAACGTCGACGTCGGGATAGAGCTGTGAGAACTGCTCGATCGCGGGTGCGACCCACTGGCGCCCAAAACCGACGTTGCAGGCGAGCTTTATGGCCCCCCGCGGCGTTGTGCCGAGATCTGCGACGCGCGTTTCCAGACTCTCGAAATCATCGACCAATCGTCTGGCCAATTCGCAGTACAGCTCGCCCTCAGGGGTGGGCATGACGCTGCGCGTGGTGCGCCTGAACAAGCGGACTGCCAGACGTGCTTCGATCTGTGCGAGACGCTTGGTAACGGCCGCGCCGGTCACCCCCAGGCGCTTGGCCGCCCCCACGAGGCTACCCGTTTCCTTTACGGCAAGTACCAGGAGAAGATCGGCTCGATCCTGCATTGCCAACCAAAAGTAAATAAAGAAGTGAGGGATTATAGGATTGCGGGGTTGCAATTGCGAGACAAGAATGCATTGTTGTGTCAGGGCCTAAACCTTACGGACTGCCGACGATTCATGGTGGACAAAACCAAAACAGGCTAGCGGCGAAAGCCGGAAAGGCCGGAAAAATAACAAATGGAGACAGACATGGAAATTGGCTCGCCCGAGGTCCTGAGACGGAACTACGCCATCCTGGCGCGAATCGATCGGCTCCCACCGTCACGCCACCTGATGAAAATCGTGGCGCGTATTGCCGCCGGCGGTTGGTTCGAATTTTTTGAGCTGTTCATGCCGGGTTTTATCTCACTCGGACTGGTGCGCTCAGGCATCTACACCATTGCGAACAAAGGGTTGTTGGACTTTCATAGTTTCGCCAGTTTTCTAGCGTCATTTTTTGTCGGCATGTTTCTCAGCACCGCGGTGTTCGGCTTTGTCTCGGACCGGTTCGGGCGGCGCTCAGTATTTGTCTACTCGATGGTGCTCTATTCAGTGGCCCAATTTTCTGTGGCAGTGCTGAGCGATCCCCTGATGATCGATCTGGCCCGCCTGTTCGCGGGCTTTGCGGTCGGCATGCAACTGATCAATAACGACTGCTATGTCACCGAGCTTACGCCGCGTGCCAGTCGCGGGCGCTACATGACGACCTCGTATATTTTCGTGCTGTCGGCCATTCCCGTGGCGGCATTCCTGGCCGCTATCCTCGTGCCGCTCGATCCGTTCGGGATCGCCGGTTGGCGCATCGTGGTGGCAATGGGCTCGGCCAGTGGCCTGCTGGTGTATTTTTTGCAGCGCGGGCTGCCGGAGTCGCCGCGCTGGCTTGAAGTGCACGGTCGCGTTGAGGAAGCCGACCGGCTGATCTCGGAGATCGAGAAGGCGGTAGAAGCCGAACGGGGGACACCGCTCTCGGCTCCGGACCTGAGTGTGCCCGATGCCGTTATCGAGACCGGGCGTTGGCGTGACATGTTCAGCCGCTTCTATCTGCCGCGCACGATCGTGGTGTCACTGTTCCAGTTTTCCCAGACGATCGCGGTGTTCGGCTTCACGGCGTTTGTCCCGGTCCTGTTGATGGAGCACGGGTTCTCCATCATTCACTCTCTCAACTATTCCCTGGCCATCGTCCTGATGGCGCCGATCGGCGCCGCGATCGGTAGCTACTTCTCTGAACGCATCGAGCGCAAATGGCAACTCGTGTTGTGTGCCTGCCTGATTGGCGCTGCCGGGACCGTGTTTGCCACGGGCCATCAGGTCGCGGTCATCGTCTGCGCCGGTGGCCTGATTGCACTGGGCAACAACTGGATGATCGCGATATTTCACCCGTACGCGGCTGAGCTATTCCCCACGCGTATCCGTGCCCGTGCAATTGGCTTTACGTTTTGCTGGAGCCGGGTCAGTTCGGTGTTCGTCGGCTATTGGGTCGGGGATCTGATGTCGGCCTACGGCCAGCGCGGCGTGTTCGTCATGATAGGGCTCGCCATGTTGACGATTATTGTCGGCATTGGCGTATTTGGCCCGCGCACCAACGGTCGTAGCCTCGAAATACTGTCGCCTTGATTGGCTGGGAAATTTGAACGTAAACGGAGAAGCGGGCATGAAAATAGGTATTCTGGAAGGCGACGATATTGGCCACGAAGTGGTGCCGGAGACAGTGAAGGTGATGCGGGCGGCGGCGGAAATGACCGGGCTGGCGATTGACTGGCATCGGATCCCGATCGGGCGCGAGGCTTATGACAAGCTGGGCCACACATTGCCGCCCGACACCTTGCAGAGGCTGGACGCGCTGGACGGCTGGATTCTCGGTCCGATCGGGCATATGGCTTATCCGAAAGTACCCGAAGCCATCAATCCGCATCCGATCCTGCGCAAGCACTTCGACCTGTTCGCGAACATCCGCCCAGCTTTGTCGTATGAAGGTATTCCGTCGTTGCACCAGAACGTTGATCTCGTGATCGTGCGCGAAAACAATGAGGGCTTCCAGCCTGATCGCAATGTCGTGGCAGGGTCCGGCGAGTTTCGACCGACTAACGACGTGACAATTTCGGTCCGCGTGATCACTCGTGCCGGCTCGTCAAAGGTACTCCATGAGGCCTTCAAGTTGGCCCGCTCGCGCCGCAAGCAGTTGACTGTCGTACACAAGAACACTGTGTTCAAGCTTGGCTGCGGTATGTTCGTCGAGGAAGCGAAGCGCATCGCCGCCGAGTATCCGGACGTGACAATGAACGAGGCCATTGTGGACACCTTCGCCATGCGTCTGGTCATGACGCCACAGAAGTACGACGTAGTCGTCACCACCAATATGTTCGGCGATATTCTCACCGATGAAGCCGCAGGGCTGGTAGGCGGTCTGGGCCTCGCCCCCGGCCTCTCTGCGGGTCCAAGACACGCGATGGCGCAAGCAACGCATGGTTCGGCGCCCGACATTGCCGGCCGCAATATCGCCAACCCCTATGCAATGGTGATGTCCGGCAAGATGCTGCTCGAGTGGCTGGGACGCAAGCTTGACGATGTGCAAGCATGTCAGGCTGCCGCGTCGATCGAGAAAGCCGTGGGCACGGTGATGCGGGAGAAGCGGTCCCTCACCGCGGACCTCGGCGGCACCGGCACGACGACCGGGATGGGCGACGCCATCGTCCATGCGATACGGCAAGGCTAGGCCCTGATCAACAATCTCGAGACCCTGGGCGACATTCGTCAATTGCGGCCCTTGCTCACAACGTGAGTCGCGGCGCAAATTCGACGCCACCCGCATTGAGCGGTTCGGACTGTCTGTTTTTTCCGCCTCCCCACTGAATCCACTTAATAACTTTCCTTCTCCGACTACCTGTCACGTCGGATCAAAGCTGATACACATCGTCCGAAACTTACCGGGTCTTGCATGGCCGTATGACCCGCACCAATATGTCACCGGGGTTCCAGCGGCGATTCAACTGGCTTGTCAATATACCGCGGGGTATTGTGATAGCCAGGCCCGCTCAAGGTGTTTTCTTCGGGACGCGTGTGCGAACCGAACTTGCGCTTCGTCAACGGCAAGACGTTCGCGAAACAACGGCTTGGCGCTCTCGCATGGACATGCCAGCAACGCACAATTGCGCGTCATGTAGAAATTTTCGTGGGCAACGGTATGAACGAATCCGCACGCGACGCCGCGACAACTGCGATTCTCGAAGAACTGAAACGGGAAAATGCTGCTCTGCGCCAGGACCGCGAGAATCTGGAACGGTTGGTGGCCGAACGCAATGAACTCCTGCACCTGACCAGTTTTGCGCTCAATCGGGTGCGCGAAGCCGCCTATCTATTCGATAAAACCGGCCGCCTCGTCTATGCCAACGAGGAGGCTTGCCGGACGCTGGGATACAGCGCCACGGAACTGTTGCGGATGGGCGTGGCGGATATCGATCCGGACTGGACTGCCGAGAGGTGGGACGAGGCATGGCCGGCGCTGCGCGAGAAGGGTTCGGTCATTGTTCAGACCACGCATCGCCGCAAGGACGGCAGCCTGCTGCCTGTCCAGGTCAACGCCAGCCATTTCGAATACGGTGGCAAGGAATACAACCTGGCGCTCGCGCGCGATGTCACCGAACGCGAGCGCGCAAAACGCGCGCTACAGGCGAGCGAGCAGCGTTACCGCCAAGTCTTCGACAATGTTTCAGATGTACTCTATTTGCTCGAAGTGACACCGGAAGGACGCCTCCGCGCGCTGGAGATCAACCCTGCCGGTGAACAATCGCTCGGTATCCCGAGGGCGGAACTGATCGGCAAGTTCATCGATGAAATGGAGCTGGAGGCAGCCGGGGTCCTCGGCGAGAAATGCTGGCTGTGTGTTCAGTCGGGCATGGTCTGCGACGATAAAGTGACGCTCGAACTACCCAGCGGACGCCACCATTACCACCTGACCCTGATCCCCGTGCACGACGAGTCAGGGCGCATTCACCGGATCGTGGGCATTGCGCGCGACATGACGGCCCAGCAGCGGACAGAATCGCTACTGACGACCCAACTGGAACTTGAAGCGCAGTTTCGCAGGCTGGCGGAGAGCACGCTCGACGTTATTTGCCGCTATGACCGGCAATGCCGCCTGGTTTACGCGAATTCAGGGCTCGTAGCGACGCTGCGCAAACCCTTGCAGGATCTGCTGGGCAGCACACCGGTGGAACATGAGCCCGATGGGCGGTACGCGCGGTATCAGGCGTTGCTTGCGAGCGTTATAGAAACGGGCATGGAGCGTCATATTGAAGTCATGGTGTCCGATGGCGGCAGTGGCGTGCGCCATCATCATATCCGGATCATCGCGGAGCGCGGGTTGCAGGGCGAGATTGTGGGCGCGATGGCGCTGGGACTCGACATTACCGAGCGCAAGGAGGCGGAGCAGCGCCTCTATGCGAGCGAACGGGCCTTTCGCACGCTTGCGGAGAATGCGCCGGATGCCATTGTCCGGTACGACCGGAACTGCCGCCGCACGTATGTCAATCCTGAGTTCGTGCGCGTGAGCGGCGTCGAGGCCGAGAGACTGCTGGGTGAGCCTACGGAGGTACTGGGTGCCGCGGACGAAGTAACACAGCAGGTTCAGAAGAAACTCCAGGAGATCATGGGAAGCGGCGTGGCCGCCAAATTCGAAGTGAACTGGGCCCGGCACGGCGAGCCCAAGTGCTGGTATGCCCACGCTGTACCCGAGTACAGCGCGGATGGGGTGGTCCAGAGCGTGTTGACTATCTGGCGCGATATCACCGAACGCAAGGAAGCCGAGCAGCGCCTGTTCGAATCTTATGAGTTGCTGCGTGAACTCACCTCACAGCGTGAAACGGCACGCGAGGAAGAGCGCAAGCGTATTGCCCGCGAGATGCATGACGAACTCGGCCAGCAACTGACCGCGCTTCGCATGGGCGTCTCGACCCTGCGCCTGCGGTTCGGCCATGACAATCCGGACCTCGGCCAGCACGTCCAGCGAATACTGCTCCTGTCCGACAAGACGATGCAGTCTCTACGCGACGTGGTGACCTCGCTGCGTCCTGCGGTGCTCGACGCGGGTATTGCAGCGGCACTCGAGTGGCTGGCTGCCGAATTTTCGCGCAATGGGCAGACGACCTGCCACCTGAGCGTGCCGGAAGAAAGCCCGGAGCTTGCCGAGGAGCGGGCCATTGCGATGTTCCGGATCGTGCAGGAGGCGCTCACCAATGTCACGCGACATGCCGATGCGCACCAGGTTTTCATCACGCTGAAGCAGACGGCGGACGATTGCCTGCTGGAAGTGCGCGATGACGGCCGAGGATTTGATCCCGTTGCGATCCCCAGGAAATCGTTTGGGTTGGCGGGTATGAAGGAGCGCGTGCTGATGCTGGGTGGCGCGCTCGACGTAGCCAGTTCGCCGGGTTACGGTACTTCCATCAAGGTACGTGTACCATTCGATCAGGGATGCTAACTTGTTTTAGGCCGTGTCCACAACCGCTGCAACTCCGGGCGGGGCCTACGCTACCAAGCCAGTTTTGGCACCCTCGAGCGACGAATTGCGTACGAGACAAATAGGGTTCAAACAGGGTACATCCTACTGCTGGCAATGCTGCTTCGCATGTACCGTATTTAGGCAGAGGTGTGCGCACGCCGCACGCAACAGATGCTGCGGCGCGAAGGAGACAGGAGGCGCGACGTGCAGAACCGCTCGACCGAATGGTCAACCAGCGATGTTCCGTTAGGGGACCGCACAGATGCCTGGGAATCGGTGCTCAGTACGAACTACCGGGAATGGCAGGTCCCTCATCGCCTTCCTGCAACGTTCTATGCTCACGTCAAACAGCACGATTTCGCTGGAGCCGGGATTGTCGAAACGGTCTGCGACCCGTGTACGGGGCAACGCACCCGCGGACATGTCCGCCACGATGATGAACTTTATGTCGGTGTTCAGCTCACCACTGGCGGCCGTGAGCGGTTCAAGATCGGCGACTCGGGAGTGGAGGTCGCATCTGGCGATGTCGTGGTCTGGACAACCGATCAGGTGGTCGAGTTTGAGGTTCTTGAGCGCTTGCATAAAGTGACGTTGATGATTCCATGGTCAGTTATGCGAGAACGGCTACCCGAACGCAAACATCCACCGACTGGAGGCAAAATTGAAAGCCGGACGGGCGTGGGCTCGTTGCTGGCTGTGCATCTTCTCGCCCTTTCAAACGAGATCGCAACGCTTGACGAGAGCGTTCAAGGATCCGTCAGCAGGTCCACACTTGAGCTACTGGGCATAGCGCTATCGGGCCAGCAACCGTCCGCAGCGTTTGATGCCAGTGCGGCTATGCTCCGGCGTGTGCAGGACTTCATCCTGCAACGCTTGCACGAAGACGACCTGAGTCCGACCCGCATCGCGGAAGCAAATCACATTTCGTTGCGCTACCTGCACATGCTGTTTCAGCGTAGCGACATGACCGTTTCCGGATGGGTTCTGGACAGGCGATTGCATGCCTGCAAGCAGGCACTGACGGACCCAGCCTACAACCGGCAACGGATCTCCGAGATTGCGTTCCGCTGGGGATTCAATTCGATCAGCCATTTCTGCCGGGCGTTCAAGGAGAAGTACGGCGCCTCTCCGGGTGATGTACGCAGGACCGTGGGCGTTGGTCCTGCGGATGAAGTGGTATGACAAAGGGAACAGGACGGTAACCTGTCTGCCCGGTCGTCGGAAGCGAGGATGAGCGCAGCCATGGCAACGTCCTCTGCATTGCCGACACGCTGTTGAGCGAAGCAGCGACGCTGGACGTGTCCGGTCAGGCCGAGAACGACGTGAACGTCTGAACCGAAATTTTGCCGTCTTTGACGACCAGTGTGTCGGTTGCGAGTGCGACCCACGGTTTTGCTTCCCACGCGAGATACGCGACGTCGCGCACCGTGCACATGCTCGTAATCTTGAACGCCGGCCAGAACGCTGGGTCTGCGCCATCGAGGAAGGCCTTGAAGAAGCCGGTTATCTCCTCACGACCACGGAACGTCTTGTCCGGGGTGACGAGGGCGGAACTGTCGTCGTAATCCTTGAGAATCTCCTCAACACCGTGAGCAAAGGCGCCGAGGTGATGGTCGAGAACCTGTCTGGTTGCTGCTTCTACCTGTTCAGATGATTTTGACATGTCGAGTGTCCGCAAGAGGGGCTACGGGGATGTATCGGCAACGATGGCCGCTACCGATACACGACGTATTCAGGAGCGTTTTCAGGCCGCGTATGCGCGCTGGGCTTCGTCCCAGGTCACCACCACGATTGGCGTGCCATCTTCCTTGATGAAGGACAACGGCCCGAGGAACGTCATGTAGAACTCGCTGTCGACCGGGAACGCGGTTTTGTCGTGACGAGCGTTTGCAGACTCGTAACCGTACGCCGGTGCTACGACGGTGTCGCCGCCGTGCTCACTGCCGCCACGGACGTCCATGCGGCCTTTCGTCAGCAGGTATTCACCCGGCCCAACGTGGAAATGCGCGTTGAAGGACGAGCCCGCCGGACAGTCAAAAATCGCGGTCCATGCGCCCATCTCGGGAGAGGCGTGCAGCATCTTCCAGCGAATGCCGCCATGAGAGAGGGCAGCCGGGAAGGGCTTCCACGGAATGTCGTTAATCTGAACCGCTTCTTCTTGAATCTTCGGTTTGATTTCCATCATCGTCTCCTGAGATCAGCCGAACCGTATTTGAGTTCAGCAACGTTTGTGGGTGAAATAACGATATCGCAGGGAGCGAGAGGAAGATTGCACGCTAGTGCAATCCGAGTTGCCTGCCAGTGCAGTGGGAGAGCGCCAAATAGGTAGTAGCTAATTAACGGTGCGTGCCGCTCAAGGATTTCGAACACATTTTGATGAAGAGATGACGAAAATACAGAGTACCTATGTCGGGCGCGGGGACGATCAGTGCGCGGCCCGCGCCGCTCTGCAGCGGGCGCCCGCGGGTTATCGGCTTTGGGAGGCCTGGGCTCGTTGCAACCACTCGCTGTTATGTTCGCGGGCGTGGCGTGGCCAATGCCTGGCATCGTGCACGATCTCAGCATAAAGTTCGCGCGCACGCTGGCGATCGGCCTCGTCGGGCTGCGCCGCTAGCCAATCGGCGTACAGGCAACGGGGTGCTGCGTCGCTTGCGTTGGTGAGCGCCATCTCGAACGCGGCGCGCGTGCCCGGTGCGCCAATCGTGGCCAAGGCCCGTGCATATAGCAAGGCAGGCTCTGGTTGCTGGCGGGCGAGGGGATTGACGGCGAACAGTTTTTCCAGCGTGTCCTGCGTGGCCGAAGCATTGCCGCTTGCAAACTGCGCACGCGCCAGCCCTTGGAGTAAAGCCGGATCGGATGCGAACGGCCCACTGACCGCCGCTTGGTAATGCTCCAGGGCTTCGGCGGCATTTCCTGCATCGAGCAGCGCCGCACCCAGCCGCATGCGATGCGCGACGGTCGGCGCGCGATCGAAATCCGTGCGCGCCTCGCGCACCGCCCGGTTGGGATCGACAAGCTGCGAGATGGCCCTCGTTGCCGTCCTTGCCCCGCGCGACTGGCGCAGGGACGGCAAGTAAATGACAAAGAAGTAGACCGCGCTTCCAAGGCCAGGGAAAAGAAACAGGATCAGCAGCCAGTACATGTTCTGCTGGTTGCGCACGGCATGCACCGCAAAGAACAGGGCGATGATGACGTAGAGGCTTATTCCGAATATGCGCATTTACGAGAAAGTCAGTTGTGGTGCGCTGCCAGCGGCACGTCAGCGAAACGGCAGAACGATATTGTGACAGAAGCGCGCTGCGATGCCTGGTAGCTCAGCGGGACCCCGGCGCCCGCGCTTTTTTCCCGTGACCTGGCAGTTAGCTCGGGCCGCCAGACAGCGAATGCCGATCATCCGGTCAACACTATCGGACGGGTGGTCGGCCTTTCCTGCCATTCGACAGTAAACCGTAAGCCGTTCGCTGGAAGCCTCTTACCGGTTGCTCACGACCCTGGCGCTGCGGATGTCAGCCTACGGCTGGGGCGAACGCGTGCTAGCGACCCTGAAAAGACGCTGGGAATACCACGAAGCGGACGTTTGGGATCGAGCAAAACTGTCTTTCAAACTTTCGCGTACTCTTGCTCCGCACCACCGTTCTCACCACAATTGAGCTCGCGTTATTGCAATACCTGTTCGTAACGGGTCCGCCGAGATGGTTCTTAATGCAGTCCTTCGGAAGTACTACGCTTTGCGCTATGAACAAGAAATTGATACTCGACAGTGTGTTTGGCACACTTGTATTCCTCGCCCTCGTATTTACGCCGGCGTGGACGTTCAATTATTGGCAGGGCTGGGCGTATCTCGCCACTTCTATTGGGGGATCCCTTCTCTATACAATTTATCTCATCAAATACGATCCGCCACTCCTCGCTCGGCGCCGGCAGATGGGTCCGTCGCATGAGAGGGAACCGGCTCAGAAGATCATAGTACTGTTTATCATTGCGGCATTTGTCACACTTGTCGTATTGCCACCGCTTGATTGGCGATATGCATGGTCGCCCGTGCCGTGGTATGTATCAATTATCGGCGATGCGCTCGTAGTGTTCTCATATTATCTGTTTTATCTTGTCGCCAGAGTCAATAGCTATGCGGCTGCCAATGTGCGCGTGGAAGAAGGACAGAAGGTTGTGGACACGGGCGTGTACGCCTGGGTACGTCATCCAATGTATTTCGGCACGCTGTTTCTGATCATCGGTACGCCGCTTGCGCTTGGCTCCTGGTATGCGCTCGCGCTGACACCCGTTCTTCTGATAGTTCTCTATTTCCGTATAAAGAGCGAAGAAAAAGTGCTCGTTCGCGATCTCGCCGGTTATATCGAATATCAGAGCAAAGTGAAATATCGCTTGATTCCGTTCGTTTGGTAGCAGTGACCATGACTCGAGGTCACCGCTCAGGAGAACATGATGCGCGAACCGACACGTTACAAAAGCGTTGAAGTCGACGGTCTCCAGATCTTCTATCGCGAGGCGGGGCCGCCTGCTGCGACGACGATCCTGCTTCTGCATGGATTTCCGTCGACGTCGAGAATGTATGAGCCACTGTTTCAAAGGCTCGCCGACCGGTATCACCTGATTGCGCCCGATTACCCGGGGTTTGGTCATAGCGACGCACCGCCATCCGACAAGTTCGCCTATACGTTCGATCATCTCGCGACCATCGTCGATCACTTTGCGCAGAGCGTCCATGCGGCGTCATACGTACTATATTTACAGGACTACGGCGGTCCCGTCGGTATGCGGCTCGCAATGGCCCATCCCGAACGTGTCAAGGCACTCATCATTCAAAATGCGACCGCGCACGAAGACGGCTTGGGCCCACTATGGGACACGCGCAAGGCGTTCTGGAACGATCGAAGCAAATACGAGGCTGCCGTCGAACAAAATTTGATGTCGCTTGCGGCCGCGAAACAACGGCATGTCGGCACGAGCCCCGACCCGAGTGTGTACGATCCGGACCTTTGGACCGATGAATACGCGATGTTGAGTCGCCCCGGCGAGACGGCAATCCAGAGCGATCTGTTTTACGACTATCGAACCAATGTCGCGTCTTATCCGCAATGGCAAGCATGGCTTAGAAAGGCGCAAACCAAGACACTCGTGATCTGGGGCCGTTACGATCCGTCGCAACTGGCCGCGGAAGCAGCCGCCTATGGGCGGGATTTGCCCGAAGCGGAAATACACGTGATGGATGCCGGGCATTTCGCGCTCGACCTTGCGCCCGACGCAGATGCAATCGCTGCGTGGATGCTCGATTTTCTTGGGCGGAATGGGTTGTAGTTCGCCACACGTGCGCGAACGGCCGCCCGATGGCTATGAAGCGCTCACCGAGGGCAGGTCGCAAGAGGTTGATTTTGAACTCTGCCGCGACTTAAGTTGTTGCCGATTTTCGTGATTTGGTCGAATGCACTTTGCAGCGAGGGTCGGCGATATAGCGGAAAGAGACAAGAAGGTGAGGGTGACGAATTGATCAAGACCCCTAACCGGTGACTGGATCGAACTTTCCCCTCTGGCATTGTAGCTGCGCGCGAAAGATCACTGATGCTGGCTTGCCGGTTCGCGGGTGCAAAGGCTCTCGCATCTCCCGAAGGGTCAGCCTGCTAGTACACATCAGTTCGAGCCATGTGTGCAAGGTCCGGAAATACCAAGGCGGAGCATCGATAAACGTCTCACCAAACCCTGCCCACGAACCCTTCCGCCAGCCGTCGACGTACGGCAAGTCACCGCATGCAATCAGGGGATGCAGCGTTTGCACGATCAAGGACCCATCCGGCTTGAGTAGCATCGGCATACTGCGCAGCAGACCTTCCACCGATTCTTTGCCGATCAATGAAAAATTGCAGACCACGACGTCGGCGCTCAGTTTGAGTCGTCCCGCAGCGATCTCTTCATAGGACAGGACCCTGCCATCGATCAAACCGGCTTCAGTCGCGGCGAGCACCAATTCCGGCACCACGTCCACCGCCGTCACGCCAATTCCACTCTGCTGAAGCGCCAGGGCGAGCCAGCCTTCTCCGCAGCCCAGATCGAGGACGGTGGCCGGTTCACAAGCCAGCACCGCGTCCAACATGGCTTGATCGGTGACCAATCGCCTGCTCTCGATTTCCCCACCGCGTACCGCGTTCATCCAAGGCAAAGCGTTGCGCTTCCACGAATCGATGATCTTACCGTCGCTGAGAGATTCGATGTCCATCGCTTGTTCCGTCCAAGATGTCGACCACTAATGATCGCATGCATCAGGCACCAGGAGGAACAAGGAAGCCCCTGCGGCAAGTTCGAAGGTTTCACAGCGGCGGGCGATTCAGGGCGACCCAACGTTGAACAGACGGCCTTTGCCACTGATGCGCAGCGTAGTCAGCCAATCTTCCCGGCACCGTATCGCCATTCAGGACGAGCCGGTTCAGCATTAGAGCAAGATCGGCGTCTGCGATACACCACTCGCCAAAGAGGTTCGGCGAGTGGTCCGTAAGCAATACTTCGCAAGCAGAAAACAATTTTCCTGCAGCCGTACGTGCTGTAGCAGATAGGGGTGCCGCGCAAGCGCCATAAAATACCACCTCAGTGGAGCGTTCCTGCCTGATGGGCATGAGATCGCTTCGCAGCCACGCTTGTACTTGACGTGCCCGAGCGCGCCTGATCGCATCTTTTGGGTATAGCAAGGTTCCCGGAAAGACCTCGTCGAGGTACTCGGTTATTGCTGACGACTCGGACAAAGCGAAACTGTCGTGAACCAGCGTGGGTACACGCTGTGTGAGTGAACTCGCTGCATATCCAGGTTCGAGGTTTGCATTGTTGGCCAGGTCGATGGTTACAAGCTCAAACGACAATCCCTTTTCGTGAAGCGCCACGAAGGCCGACATCGCATATGGACTTGCGAATTGAGCGTCGGCGTAGAGACGCAGATTCGTTGATGGCAAAGTGGCTCCTGTTTGCTTACGCAAGGAAAATGATGGTCATCGATCCAGGCATCGATGTCGACCGGCCGCACCTGGCCCACTACCGTCCAATTCGGTCGACCGAAGATGACCCAATATAGATGATCCGCGCCGCTTCCACCGATACCGGTGGGACTTACAGCTCGCCGCCAGTGAGAGCGGAACATGCACCTGCGGGCTATACGAACATCTTCGACCGAACTGCGGATCAAGCGTGCAGAACCAGTTTCTGCACGCGCCAGTTCAGCAGTTCGGCGACGAACAGCACGTTCTCCGATGGGCACGCCATCTGATGAATCCAGCCGAATTGCTTGGGTTGCTTGCCTGATTTGCCGAGCACGCCGAGCACTTTCCCGTCGAGCGTCATCTTGTAGATACGGCCTGGAAAAGCGTCGGAGCTATAGAGCACTTGATTTGGTCCGGGCGAGATGCAGATGGCCCACGGCGAGCCTGGCGCGAACGTGCCGGCCGCGATTGCCGCTTCATCCGGCATGTTGCCGATCGCCGGACGTGCATCCGGTGGCACTGGAACGTCGATCGTGAATTGCCGCTGGAAATTGCCTTCGGTGTCGAACACCTGAATGCGCCGGTTGCTGCGGTCCGCGACATAGATGTTGTCGTGCGCATCGAGCGCGATGCTATGCGGCGTATGAAACTGCCCCGGCCCGGTGCCGCGCTCGCCCCAGGACTTGATCCAGTTGCCATCGCGATCGACTTTCGCGACGCGCGAGTTGATATAACCGTCGCTGATGTACGTGTTGCCTGCGACGTCCCACGCGACGTCAGTCACCTGGCGGAAGCGGCCAGGCTCGGCGGGCAGCGGCTGGTTAGGGTGCTTTAGCGGGCCTGTGTCTTCGTCGGCGGCTTCCTGCTTGCGGCCGAACACCATTGCGACGCGTCCATCCGGCGTGAACTTGATCACCATGTCGGAGCCTTTGTCCGTTACCCAGATGTTGTCCTGCCGGTCTACCTTGACCGAATGCGCGAACGACCATGCATACAGGTTGTGTCCTATCTCGCGGATGAAGCGTCCGTCGGGTGCGAACTCCAGAAGTTGTGCCGCAGCCGCGCCGTAGGCTGGCCCATTCGTGTTGCCGCGTGACAGCACGAAGATGTGCCCATGCGAGTTGAGCGCGACGCCGGAGCATTCGCCGAAATAGGTGTCTTTAGGTAAATGAACGGGATTTGAAATTGAGTCGTAAGCAATCGACGGCACCGGTTGTGCGTCCGCGAAAACCGGCGGGATCACGAGTCCGGCAGCGGTGCCGGCGACGAGGCTCATGAACGTACGACGGCTCATTGCCCGATGCTCCGCGTTGCCACAGCACGGGCAAAACGACCCATATTGCTCGCTCATCCGATGTCTCCTGTGTCGACCAGAGTTTGCGCTTTAGCGCTTACTCTGGTCCCATGCAGAGCAGTCGACCGGAGTTTGCGCTTTAGCGCTTACTCTGGTCCCATGCAGAGCAGTCGACCGGAGTTTGCGCTTTAGCG
>NZ_FCOK02000109.1 GCF_001544555.2 Caballeronia udeis
GTCGCGCAACACGCTGGCCATGATCCGCAAAGCGGGGATCGAGCCAGTGATCGTCGAATACCTGAAAACCCCGCCGAGCAGGAGCACTCTTAAGGATTTGATCGCCCGCGCCGGTCTCACGGTACGCGCTGCGCTGCGTGAAAAAGGCACGCCTTACGCCGATCTAGGCCTAGGTGATACATCAGTTGACAATGAGCAATTTATCACTTTTAAGTAACAAATTACCTTATAGAGTGATTGAACCTGGATCGCTTGAATTCGGGGTCAACCACGATGGCCGCGTCTGCCTTGGCGTTGCGAGTCTGTTTGCGTGAACGTCTGTGCGCTGAACTCCAGGCAAACACCACGAGGTGTTGTGCGATTAAGCTGCTATAATGGTGCAAATATTGTGCACCGAGGAGTTGAGATGGACACAACGATACCTCAAGCTGTCGGTCATCGCGCAAGCTTCGAGCAGTTCATGGAATCCCTTCGTGACTCGGACTCGCCGGCGTTGTCTGCACGTGCCTTTGGACAAGCGCTGAAAATTGATCTGCAAACACTAGCCCAGCAAGCCCACGTGCATCGGAACACGATCAGCCGGGCACCGAACTCTGAGAGCGTGCAACGGTTCTTGCGCGAGGCTATACGTGTCCTTCGAGCCGCGAGCGATGTTTCCGGCGACGTTGAGCGCGCGATGTTTTGGTATCGAAACGAACCTCTGCCCATATTTGGCTACAAAACTGCTGAACAACTTGTCTCCGACGGGCGGGCTGACGATGTGATCCGTTATGTGGTGTCGCTTGAGGCGGGTGCTGCCGGATGATTGTCACTCAGCTTGACCAGATCACCGCCTACCGCGTTCACACACCGAAGTGGGCTTCGTTGCCTTTAAGCGGCGCTGGCGCGGCCACCCACGGTGGCCGCGTTAATAGGCCCGGGATAGAAGCGCTTTATCTCGCACTCGATGTACAAACGGCCATCGATGAATACAAGCAGGTTTCGACACTTCTGCCACCGGGTACGTTCGTAACCTATCAGATCAGCGCCGCACCTATCGTTGATTTTCGTGCGGGGTTTAACGCGCGCGAATGGGATCCGCTCTGGGAAGATTTCTATTGCGATTGGCGCGCGTTGTGGTTTAACAATCGGATTGAACCGCCCAGTTGGGTGCTGGGTGATTTAGTGCTCAGTACTGGGGCTAAAGGTGTTCTTTTCAATTCACGCCTAGCCTCAACGGGCACCAACCTTGTGCTCTACCCGAGCGTGTTTAACGAGGCCGATACAATGTCGGTCTTTGATCCCGCCGGCGCGCTTCCGAAAAACCAAACGTCGTGGGAATAATCGTTCGTGATCTTGATCGCCGCAGTTGGCATTTCCTCAAAACGCCGGTGCGCGTCGTCGATCAATCAAGTTGAGAGGGCTCTGTGAACAAACTGTCCGATGAGTTGACCCGAGTTCTCGCGGAAGCCGGCGAAGGGCTCAAGGCACTACAGGAGGACGTCATCACGACCGGCTTCGATCCGGACGACCCGGTGAGCGTCGAAGCCGCCATTCAGCACGTGGAAGACACGATCGACGCGAAGGTTGCGCGTTTTTACGGCAACGCGTTGGTTAGGGAAGCGGCGAACCAGATCAAAGCCGAGTGTCGCGCGAATATCCTCCAACAGGTCGAGGCCGCGGGCACGAATCGCGGCGCGCGGACTCTGCATTAATCAATGGCGGCCGTTCCGAAATTAACGCGCGATGCAACACGCGCCACGACCAACTGATTGCCGAGAGAAAAGCCGCCGAGGAATTGGGCTCTTCCATAAATTTTGCGATTTCATTCGGGGAGATTTGCTTAGTCGCTAGACTTTCCGAATGCGTCCCTGAGGACTGAGTTCACAAGCTTGGAAGTCGCGTCTTCTCACGCTCAAGCTCCTTCCTGACCAACCTCACTTCGCGTTGTACGGCACATTCGGCACTTATGAGCAGTTCGCCCAAGCGTAGAGATCCTCGCCGTTCGAATCTTCGCTGAAGGTTATCGCTATATGGTGACATGCGTGGCCAGCTTCACCGCGCGCTGGACCGATGGGAAGATCGCACGCGGCCTCTCAACAACGGCGGCACCGCTTCGTGCTCGCCTATAATGCGCGAACTGATAGTGATTTCACGGCGGGGAGCCCCACTTTATGAGTCAAGCACACGGGCGATACTCGGGATCTCGAGACAAAGGCCAGCGTCAATCGCGCCAACCTGCAAAAGCGACATCCCACCGACAGAACAAGCCATACGTAAAAGCTCCACCTACTCGAGACCCGGCCCACACGGCGTCCATTTTCAAAACACGTTCGTTTAAGTTGCTGGTAGATGCAGTGGGCGCGGAGAACATCGCACTGGGACTCGACTCCAACTTAACGCGCGTAGCCGAATTGGTGAATGGCGAGAGATTCACACCTGAGACAGCCTTTCATATCGAAACGACGCTTGGGCTACCCGATGGTTTTTTCGATCAGCCCAATCCTGTCCTTACACCCGAGACCATTGGGCGCTTGAGGTCACCACTTGACTTCATTCATGCGAACGCCGAACCGGAAATTGCGTACGAGCAAGTATTGAAGCCGGCTTCTGTTATACAGGCCAATCAGCACTCTACCCTCACCGATCGCTTGCCCAGAGAATCAGAAATGCCAAAGAAAACAGATGGCGGGTCGCCAAGGACCGTCGCGAAGAGCAACGCTACGGCCGCGAAGCCTGCCACGGCAACTCCGACAAAATCGGCACCTCCAAAAGTCAAAGCGCCTTCAAAGTCGGGGGTTCACCAATCCTTGCCGCTGAACGACGTCGCAGCGTTGGAAAACATTCGTCGCGCTAACCTGCACGTGCTCACGTCCCCCAAAGGATCGAAGGTGCGGCTCGGCGCAGTGATGGAAATCAGCGACTCCAACATGGCCAATCGTTTCTATGGACAGAAACGTATGGACGATGCTGAAGCAAACCGGTTCACCGAACGTCTTGGTTTGCCGACTGGCTGGTTGGACGCTCCGCGTTCAGTAACGGACATCCCTGAGTCGGTGTCGGATTTGCTTGTTCCCCCGTCGCGTCGCCACGCATCCGATCAGCAAGAACTGCCGCCCGCGATTGAGCCAAAAGCGACAGCGGCGAAGAAGCCTGCGGGTACGAAGGCAAAAAATGCGGGTACTCGACTCGCCCTACCCCCTGATGCGAATGGCACAGGCGGTCCAACAGGCGTCGCGGCTGAGACGAATGTGGTCATGGGGCAACTAGACCAAGCGGCCCCGTCCGCTGCCGATCCCGTGACTCGGCAAACCGTTGATAACGATGTCTCGTTCCCCGCCGCCCGTCATCAGTTTGCGCCAGCCTCCGTAACTCAGGTCATCACGGAGCCGCACCGTCTCACTTCGGCAACCAGCTTGGACGATCTGCAAGGGATTGAACCGATAGCGGAGGCGCTGATAAAGACACTCGCTGGCAAAGCACGTACTGGTCGCCTAGACGAAATGAAAGCCTTGGAACTATTGCGACAAGCCGTATTGCTCTAGTCTGATTTGACTTCGCAATTGATATCACGGGTTGGTGCGCAACGGCTGAACAGCCTAGGAGAGCCAAACTTCCGTACAGCCGCATGTATATGGCAGACGAACCATGCGGTTTCCACATAAAGCATTTCCGCTTGTCAACCAGCCGTCGAAAAGACGAGCGTAGCGCTCGAGCGGTCTGGTACTTCGTCGACCCGCAACCAATACATCGAAGTTTGCCCGAGCGGCGAGTCTTCGGGCCGACGGACAACCGATTACGGCAGCGGCGAAGGTTGCATGACGACCCACAAGAGCCGATCCCGCCACTTTCGATTTCGTCCGCTTCAACACTAACAAGCGACACCCATTAGCCGGCCGGGGTCAAGGGTAAAACAGGTACGCCGCAAACAATTGCGTCAATTCACAGCGACCACAGCGCGCCACCTTCATTCGTGCGAATACTAACCGCGTCCGTTTTCTCACTCGTTGGTTGCGAACCGAATCGCACCAGACACCCGTCGGGATCAAGCGGTCGCCATACGCCGCGACTGAACAGATCGCTCGCGAGCGCGACGCTTTGAAAGCCGCGATGCGGCGGCCGTTGACGGACCAGTATCGGGACTTTCTGCAGGAACAGGCGCAACTCGGTAATGTGCGGGCACTGCGTGAGCTGAGAAGGATGCAGCTAATTCAGCCAACACAGCGAACGGGGGACGAACGCGAGAGTCCCGGCATCGCGTTCGGTGCGAGCCATAGGGTCAGCGCCGGCGAGCCGAACGAAATAATCTATAGCGGGCCGGTCATCACGCATCATGTGCAGGAAAACGGCAACGTCGACTACAAGCGCGATGGCGCGGCTCTGATGGTCGACGAAGGCCACACCGTGCGGATGTGGGTCTAGCTGACCGAGCCTCGGCGATCAGACGTTTCGCGCGTTCGAGGTATTCGCAGCCGGACCTTTCCAAAACGAAACCCCGGCACGCGCTCGCTGCATGGACGGTGAGCGTCGGCGCGGAGCATCTGGTGTCGTCGGCAGACGGGTTGACCGCATATCTCGATCCGTTCGTGGTTGATTCCGCCGGAATGCTGGTGCCCGGCAAGCGGGGGACATGTGTCCGCGCGCGCGGCGCGTCTAATGCGGCTATACGTAAGCGGGATGCGAACCAAAGCACTCACGCCACACGTCAATGGAACTGCCTCGATATGCGCAGCAATGTTGACACGGGGCAATGCCGCTGAAGCGAGCCGGGTCTCTGGAAGGTGGCGTAGTTCCTGCAGAATGGTTTGTAGGAAACACGAACCCAGCGCCGCGGTGCCGATCCTCGTGAAGGAGCATTTCGGACATCGCACACGCGTTGGTAGCCAGACTCGCGATCCGCGAACGCGAGGGCCGTACCTTGATGCAGCCCGCGACGAAGGCGCCGCCCACTCAACACGGGCTCGCCAGTTGGAACGCCGATCACATTCGATCGTTGCACCGCTTGCGCGGCTGACTTCTGCCCCGAAACCTAGAACTTATGCCGTATGCCCAGGCGCGCGACCGCTTGATGACGATTCGAGGAGGGCGACAAATCGGCGATGTTCGCGACCGCCGCGTGGCCGGTCGAATCGTCGCCGCTGACCGTCTGCCAGGCTGCTGACACGTAGACGTCCGTCCGCTTCGAAAGCGCGTGATTCAGTCCCGCCGAAATCTGGTTGTATTTCGCGCCTCCGATAGTTTGTGTAACTGTGTTGCTCTTGAGAAAATTGTAGGCGGCGCCCAGCGACCAATCAGGCGTGAACCGATATTGCACGCTGAGCTCGGCATCGTTGAAATCCGCGCTGCTCTCAGCAAGCGCCGCAATGTTCGAATACCGGATGTTCGAATACGTTGCGCCCATGACAACCTTCCCGAACACATAGGATCCTCCGGCCGCTATCACCTGGTAGGTTCTCGCTGTCGCATAACCGCTATAGATCGGACTCGCCGTCAGTCCGTTCGACATCGGCGTGTCGGTCGGATTGCTTCCAAACAAGGACGCCGCCGGATTGTCGACGTGCGAATACGCGAGCGCCAATCCCAGCGGCCCGTTGGTGAAATGTGCGCCGAACGAGTAAGCCTGATTGGTCGCAAGCGAGCCGGGTACGCCACCAAAACTGTAAAGCCCTTCGAGAGTCAGGCCGTCGTACGTGGGGCTTTGATACTTCACTGAGTTGTTCTGGCGGCGAGTGAAGTTGAAGTTGTCAAGATCGCCAGGGTGCGCTGCATGGTCCGAGCCGAGGTTTGAATCACCGAATTCGTATATCCCCACATAGTCGACAACAGGGTCGTATTGTCGCCCGAGTGTCACCGTGCCAACCCGCTCACTCGACAAACCCACGAAGGCCTGACGACCAAATTCATCGCCACCTTGCGCGAGCTTTCCGTTGTTCAGTTCAAACCCGTTCTCGAGCGTGAAAATAGCCTTCACACCACCGCCGAGATCTTCCGAGCCCTTTAAGCCCCACCGCGACCCATTGAGGCCGTTGTTGGCATCCAGCCTGACAGCCTGCCGCCGCCGTTGCTGCCTGCAACAGGCGCATTGCTGATGGCTTCGAAGCCTTCATCGATGATGCCATACAGGCTTACGCTGCTCTGCGCATGCGCGGCGGAAATGCACAACACGAGCGCGCTCGCGGCCACGGTTCTTTTCATAAAAAACTCGCAAAAATGCCGGTGCCTCCCGCGGCTGCCGCAGAGCGGCAAGCGGGTCCGACGATACGGCGTTGAGAGGGCGAATCGAATTAGGTAGACGAAACGGACGACGCGCAGAAATATTCCACGGGCGATCAACATTCAAGCAAGCCTCCGCCATCGACATGTCCTTGTCGGCGATCTTTCGATCGGCCTCGTTGAACTGTTGGGAAATATTTTGTGAGGATTGGGAATAAATCGCGGCGACAGTCGTTTTCAGCATGGAAATCGAACTATTTCCGCGCTGCGACGATTTTTTCCGGACGGCTCAGCGCTGCGGCTCACTCTCCTTCGGGCATAAAAACGGCGTCAACAGGATTGCACCGCCGGGGCCCGCGAATTCCTCGATCAAAGGAAAGCGTTCATATGAAACTCCATCAATGGACCGTTCGTACTGTCGCCGCGAGCTGTGTTGCTGTAACCCTCGCTGCGTGCGGTGGCCACGATCACCACGACGACAACCAGGGGATGACCCCGCAGTTCAGGTCGACCATCCTTGTATCGGACGGTAGCGTTGCGTCCGCGAACATCGACGCAAACCTGAAAAACGGCTGGGGCATCGCGTTCAACCCGACCGGGCCAGTGTGGGTGTCGGATAACGACACGAAGAAGTCAACGCTCTATGACGGCAACGGCGTGCCGCAGGCGCTCGTGGTCACGATCCCGCCTAACGCGGCGGGGCAGGCCGCCGGACCGACCGGCATCGTGTTCAACCCAAGCACGGATTTCCAGATCAGCGCCAACGGGGGCGCCACGTCCAACGCGCTCTTCATTTTCGCGACGGATGCCGGCACCATCGCCGCATGGTCTCCAAAGGTGCTGCAGACTCAAGCCGTCACGGCCCACGATGACGGCGCGGGGGGCGCAGTCTACAAGGGCCTCGCGATCGGCATGAGCGCCGGCGTAAACCTGCTCTATGCGGCCGACTTCCACAATAAGAAGATCGATGTGTTCGACAAGTCGTTCAACAAGATCCAGCTAGCTGGCAGCTTCATCGATCCGAACCTGCCCGCAGATCTGTCGCCGTTCGGCATCGCGGACATTGGGGGCACTGTCTACGTCGCCTTTGCCGTGCTCGGGCCGGACGGCCATACGCAGATGAACGGCGCGGGCAATGGTGTTGTCGATGCGTTCGACGCCGCCGGCAACTTCATCAAGCGTATCGCGACCGGCGGCGTCTTGAATTCGCCGTGGGGCGTGGCGCTTGCCCCGGCGAATTTTGGGGCGGCGAGCAATGAACTGCTGGTGGGCAATTTCGGCGATGGGACGATCAATGTGTTCGACCCGAACACAGGCGCGTCGATTGGCGCCCTCACGCAGACTGATGGAACGATCTTCAAGCAGACGGGACTCTGGGGAATTGCATTTGGCAACAACGTCGATAACCAGCCACTTAACACGCTGTTCTTCGCGGCCGGTCCGACCCCGACCAGTGGTGTATATGGCCGTTTAGATCTAATGCCGTGACTGGTCGCCGCGAGGACGAACACGAACTCCAAGGCGAGGCGACGGCGCAAATGTCGCGGTCCAGGCAGAAGCGTTAGCTTGATTTAGGGGCAAACGCCTCTCGACCCCGACGAAATCGCCGGACGGCACGCCGGCTGCACCGGGCAGCGAACCCGGAGACGGTCCTGTACAAAATCCCGAACCTGATCGATAAGCATCGGTTGTGACCTGCGCGGTTGCGTCGATGATGATTTTATTCAGCTAGTGTCGGAAGATCCAGTTCGTCCACAAAGGCGTCTACGATCCTTACCGGGTTATCCTGTCCGATGTAGTCATCCACACATTCTGGAAGTAGTGCGAACTGCTTGCGGTCATCGCCTTCAACGAATCGCTTCATGAGTCACCCAATCTCAGTGCGTTGATTCAGTTTAGGCGATCAATGTGTTTTCACACAGCCTCGGCCGCTATGCGCCGGCTCGGTAAGAGCTGGCCTCCAGCGCATCGCTGCACCTTTGCCAGATGTGCCCGACAAGTGGGTTCTGATAGTTCAGCGTCAGCTCATTCGTGAACAGCGCAAGCACATCCGATTGACGTACTGCATGCACACCAGTCACGTGCTCGCGAGACAGCTTCAACGCCATTTGTCCAAGCATCAGACGGTCAAGCCAACCCGCCGATATCATGTTCCTCGCCAACCAGATGCGTGCCGATTCGACGACGTGATCGACGCGCCATGTTTTCGTCAAAGCGTGCGATGCGAGCGCACTGGTCACTAAATAGCAAAGTGGATGGGTTCGCGCCGCTGGGCTAATCGAATGTTGGGGGCGTGGCATGTTTGTTGACTCAGACTCCGGCAAAGGTGACGCGATAAGGTAGACGCATGTTATCTGCACTCGCATTCACAATCCACGACGACGTGCGCAACAATGAAAACCAAGAACTGAATTTATCGTCGCATCCCCCGACATTGGCCGTTCAGCGAGCTTCGTACAAGAAGGCCGCGCTGTTGTTCGCTCGGCAGATGGAGAGGACCGGCAAGGCCATGAGCGGGAGCTTACAGCAGCACCCGATCCGGCGATGAGCTGCCGGAGTCGACCCTGAACCGCCCTTCAGATTTTCGGAAAGCGGCCGTTGAGCAGAGACAGCTCGTTCATATGGATGCCACGCAAGCCACACCCTTATAAAAGTCACCTGCCAGGGCGTAAAAGGGCTTTGTCAAGTTGGCGGGCGTAGACTACCTATGAAGCTAAAGAGTAGTAATCCTATTCAGATACCTTTCTCGACTGCGCCAGTAACAGTCCAATCATGCCATGTGACCAAGCGTTCTTTGAGCACGGCACGATGACATGCCGCGCTCATCTGATGTCTGGGCAACGCGAAGTGCTGCCGGATTGGTCCAAAGCATGAAAGAAACGCCTGCGTGCGACGCGCATTGCGAAAGCCGCACATCTGGCGTTCGCGCCTGCGGGTCGGCTGGTGGCTGTTCTCGGCACGATTGTTCACGCGTGCAGCCGCTTTGACGAAAACGTGCTTCACATGAGCGAGCTCGGGAGTTTCAGCCTTCGCCGCTGGATAGCTGCGCAGCTGGTCGGTAACGATTTTGCGCGGTACCGGGTTTGAGCGCAGCACTCTCCGGAAGAAGCGCTTTGCCGCGGCCTTGTCGCGCCGCTTTTGCACCAGCACGTCAAGTTCGGCACCATGCTCGTCGACCGCTCGCCACAACAGATACGGCTCGCCGCGCAGCGTCACGAACATCTCGTCCAGATGCCATGTGCTGCCCGGCTTGGGCCGCGCCGCTTTGGCGCACCGGGCGAATCCAGCGCCGAACTTGTCGCACCAGCAACGGATTGTTTCGTACGTGACCACGACACCACGCTCGAGCAACAACTCCTCGATGTCGCGCAGGCTCAGGCTGAACCGGAAATACCAGCGAACCGCGCAGCTGATGACGACGGCAGAGAAGCGGTGACCGTGATAAAGCGATTTCGTTTTCTTCATCATTTCATTCTACCGCCGACTCCCCATCAACCTGACAGAGCCGTCACGAGCTGTTCCTGGAGCCAGGCGAAAGATTTTTCGTGCTCGGCCAACGCATGCTCCGGCATGAACCATTCGCCCTCCTCTGCCCGGATCACGGTGTGATCGTGCATGAAGCGACGCGCCATCTGCATGCTGCGCTCGCGCGTGCCGTAGAGCGCATAGTCGGTCCACAGACAACAGCCGAGGAAACGCACGTCGCCAATGATCACTTCATCACGATCGAGAAAGCGAACCTGCGTGCCGGCCGCCCGAGCCCGGATATCCCGAGTCAACTCCCCGTACACGGATCCATAGGCCTCATGGTTGCCGTGCACATAAATCACGGGTACGGGCCAGTCGGCGAAAACATCGACCGCGTCAGTCCCGGCGGCAATGTCACCAGCCAGCACCAGCACATCGGCGTTGGCCACCTCGAGCGCGCGGTAGTCGGGGAAGCGTCGCCGTAGCGATTCAAAGTGGAGGTCTGACGCGATCTGGATGCGCATAGTGGTTGCCTAACGTCGTCGACAAGGGGAGCGCACACGGGTGACCGCGCGATGACCGCACACCGGTGCACGGCGTATCGCGAGGCCCGACACGATGGCGATTGGTGAGTGACCGGTGGGTGACCGCTTGGCTACTGGCGGGTGCGCCGAGCGCCAGTGCGCTTGGCCAAGCTCAACACGTTGACCAGCTCCGGCGGGGTGTCTGAACGCATCCACATGCGCGAACAGGGCTTCGGTTCACCGCCGCCGGTGGCGTACCAGAACGACGGCACGGCGCCCTCGGGCATCTGTTCTCGCCAGAGGCCCGTGACCTGCCCAAGCTGGATCTCTCCAACGTCAGTGGCGCGGTCGAGCACGTAGACGGTAAAGGCGCCTGCTTCCAGTTGTGAAGCCGCGTCAAGCAACGCCTCCGGACCACCGACCAGCCATCCGTCCGGCAAGTGGTCGCCCGCACGCATGGTGCGCGACGCGACGATCAGGAAGTTCAGCATCTCGTCGGTCCATCCCACGCAGCGCCATGCCTGATAGGGCTTGGCGAGCGCTCGCTTGACCGGATGGGACTCCGCCCAGCTCGTATCTGTCATTAACATCCACTATTCCTTAAGGTAATTCCAGTCTCGCCGCCAAGTGCCTTCTTCTCTGCCCAACGCCTGCGCAGGCGTGACGCGCACGGCGTGACCGGGCCGCTACTCCAGCAAAACGCACGACCAATAACAACGCACCTTTGGCGTGTGGGGGCGAGCGGTTGTGCTGATTTTTGTGACGATCGTCGCGGTTCATACGCGGCCAATGCAAAACGGCCGGAAACCCAAGCCCGGCGCACCCTGTCGCGTCGAAGCCGGCATCAAATTCCCAGTGTACTGGGAAGACAAATTATACCGATAAAACCACAGTGCTCCCATTTCACTGGGAGCGGAATTTGGAAGCGGTCGAAGCCTTCGGAACTGTATTGCGTGAGCGCCGCCTGCAGGCGGGCCTGACGCAGGAACAGCTCGCCTTCGAGGCCGACATCCGCCGTAACTACGTCAGCATGCTGGAGCTGGGTCAGAACCAGCCGACCTTGAGTATGATGTTCACCCTCGCCACGGCGCTCGGCTGCGCGCCGAGCGATCTGCTGCTCGAGGTCGAGCAGCGGCTAGCGGCCGCGCGCCGGGCGCGTAAGAGGAAGGCGAAGCCGGCAAAGCCGCAGGCGGTGCCGACCAAGCGCACCGCAAAGTAAGGCCGCTATCGTCGCATCCCGTCTTCGGCGACTGCGCACTTGGCAGGCCAAACACTGCGCTTGCCTCCCGACCCGTCGTGCCAATCTGCATCGCCCCGCTCGGCACCTACCAGCGCTCAATCGCCCACCCATTAGTAGCGTAGTGCGCCTGAGCACCCGATAGTCGTTCGCCGCAGTGACACGATGCCGCCAGCCGCAGACACCGTTCGCCTCAGGTCGCTCAAAATTGCGCGGGCTGCCGCGTTGGCGTCACCGGATGGTTGCCAGCGCCGCTCTCCCATCTCATCCCTCGGCCTGACGCCGCACGGGCCACCCTAGGCCTACCTACAACGGCTGAAGTAAGCGCCCGGGCGGGCCCGACGCCCATCGCTGGGCGGCTAGCCGCAACGCCGCGGTTTGCCGCGATAAGGGGGTTTATCGTGGCCAGCCTTTTCTTTCCCGGCCAAAAAACGGTTGTCTGGCGTTAGACCTGTGCGTGTTCTAGACTGGAATTTCCCGCCCGCGGGACGCGGGACGCGTGCCCGTTGCACGCTTGCACTGGGCCGCACTCCGCCTGCGGCGCGCTGGAGATCTCCATGCTCCACCTCACCGCCGTCTCCGCCGAGCAGATCCGCACCACGGTGCTGGCGATGCTGGCGATGCTGGCCGAGGCGGAGCTGGATGCCGAGCACGCGCCGCCCACCCCTGAGCGGTTCCGCAAGGTGATATCAGTACGCAAACTGCGCGCACGCCTGGGTGCCGGCGACCCGGCGATGCTCTCGCGCGCGCTGAACGCGATTGAAACCGAGGTCGTGCGCGCCGGTCTCGCACAAGTCGTGATTCCCGGGCTGCCCGACACGATCGCCGAACAGATGCGCACGCTCTGGCACGCGGCGGTGAGCGTCCAGCTCGACGAGGTGGTCAAACTGAAGGCCGACGCAACCGATGCGGCGGAGGCATCGAATGCAGCGCGCCGCGACGCAGATCTGCGC
The DNA here is from genome assembly GCF_001544555.2 of Caballeronia udeis. Lineage (GTDB taxonomy): Bacteria > Pseudomonadota > Gammaproteobacteria > Burkholderiales > Burkholderiaceae > Caballeronia > Caballeronia udeis. The sequence continues at coordinate 12,375 of NZ_FCOK02000109.1, forward strand.
ACGGAGATGCTGCGTATCGAGCTCGCCGAGCTGCGCGCGCAACTGAGCGCACGCGACACCGAACTGGCCGATCGGCGTGCGGATTGCCGCAGCCTCAGCGAGCGGCCCGAGACGCTCAGGGCTTCGGCAACAGACTTGCAGGCGGAACTGAACACGGTCACTTCAACGCTCGCCCAGACCAGACAGATGCATGCAGACGAATTCGCCGCGGTGCACGTTCGCTATGAAGGTCTGTCCCGGCAACTACTGCAGGAAACCGAACACCAGCGCGAGGCCTGGCGCAGCGAGCGCGACCGGCTCTCGCGCGGACTGCCACGGGCCCCCGCTCCGTTCGAACGGCTGCCGGTCATACAGCGGGGCGCTCGGTCACAGTGGCCTTTACGACGAAGTCAAGGCAGTCTTTCGTGCGGCGGAAACCCTCGTCGCACCCGCTGACGGCGTGACGCTGGCGGTGCTGCGTGCGGCATCGACGCACTGGCTCAGACACGGCTACGCGCGCACGCTGGTCGTTGATAATGCGGCGCCGCTGCCGGTCGCGCAGCAGTTGCTCGGGCACGCCTGGGTGCAGACGACGGCGCTGTATGCGAAGACCGATCTGGCGCAGACGCGTACGTTTGTGGAGGGGAGTTTTGCGACGCGCACCCAAGGTAAGAGTCAAATGGCGTAGCCTAACGTAAGCGAAATTTGACAGATCGGCAGTCGCTTGCTTGTCGGCCGTATCTGCCGTCCAGCTACTCGCTAAAATTGTCGATAGCGAACAGGCGCTCATGAGAAAAGCAAATGCTCGTACCTGAACAACTGATCTAGGCAGAAGATGCGTTCCCGCCCGAGTCCGCACATGGTTTCGCGAACGCGGCGAAAGCACTGGGCATCGTCGCCTATACGCCTGAGATCGGAGAATGTTGCCGTCACAGCGAGTCCTCGTTCTGGCTCGTCGGGAAAAGAACTACAGATGGAATCGATGCTTTGTGCTCCACAAGGAACGCCACGATACTGAGAACGCGGCATCGAGACCATGATTTGGCTCATCGGATTCTAGGAATCGTAACCATGACTGAAATGAACACGGTGGTCGACTAGTCGCATCGAGCACACGCTGCAAAGCAGCAGCTCTTTTTGGGGAGAACTGGGAATGGAAATTCCACGTGGGGGACATTGGCGCAACTGGGTCGGAAACCAGTCGTTCGTTGCGAGGCACATGGCCGCGCCCAGCTCGGAAGAGGAACTCGCGGCGCTGATGAAAGAAGCAACGGGTCAGGGGCTGAGCGTACGATGCGCCGGGTCGGGACACTCATTCACGCCCATCGTGGCGACAAGTGGAATGCTGCTGTCGCTCAAGGATTACCAGGGTGTTCTGCACGTCGACCGGGGGGCGAACCGGGTGACCGTCGCCGCCGGCACGCAAATCAACGCGCTTACTCAGCACCTGAAGCAAGCCGGATTCTCGCTGAGTAACCAAGGCGATATCGACTCGCAAGCGATCGCGGGAGCGTTGGCGACCGGTACTCACGGAACGGGGACAACGCTCGGCAATCTCTCGTCCCAAGTGGTTGGCATGCGCATCGTTCGTCCTGATGGCAGCATTCTCGAGGTGAGTGACAGAACCGATGCTGACTTGTTGCACGCGACGCAGGTAAATCTTGGTCTATTCGGCGTAGTGTCACAAATCACACTGCAGGTCATGGACTCCTACAACTTGCACGAGCGCATCTGGCGGGAGGATTTCGATGCGTGCATGGAAATGCACGATGAGTTGGCAGCCAGGCATCGGCATTTCAGTTTTTTCTGGTGCCCGAAGTCCGAGAGTCGGCATCTCTACTGTCTTCCGGACACATCTCAGGCGTCAAATTCCGCGAAAGACTATGACGTTTGCGAAGTCAAAGTTATGGATATAACGTCCGAAACGCAGCCGTCTGAGTCACCCTTCGAAAAAATCGCCTACAGCTCCGAAGTCTACCCCATCGAGTATGTGCCCAATTTCCACGAACTCGAATATGCGGTGCCGGCCTCATACGGGAAGCAGGCACTTCGTGAAATCCGGGAGCTTATGCTTACAAAGCACACGGACTGCATCTTCCCAGTCGAGTATCGCTTCACTGCCGCTGACCCCGCCTGGATAAGTCCCTTCTACGAACAGGACAGCGTCACTATCTCCTGCTCTGGCGGCCCGAACGGCGTCGACTACTGGCCGTTCCTTCGCGATGTCGACGACATACTCCGACGCTACGGCTCGCGGCCGCACTGGGGGAAATTGCATTTCACGAACCGAGACGATGTCGACCGGCTGTTTCCAAAGGCTGCTGCATTCCAGGAGCTACGGCGAAGCGTTGACCCTGAAGGGTTTTTCCTGAATGACCATCTCAGGACACTGTTTAGCTGAGCGGCTCTTAGTCAATCCAATCCTGACCATTGGTTCAAATGATATCGGCGCGCACACAGTTGTGCGCTGTTGGTTCGATGACAGGTGTCAAACAACGAATGGCCCGCATCTGCGGGCCATTCTTCATGCAATCAAGGGTGCTACAACGCGTTACAGCGGTGTGATTTTCGAGGCTTGCTTACCCTTCGCGCCTTGCGTTACTTCAAACGATACCTTCTGATTTTCCTGCAGCGATTTAAAGCCGCTGCCTTGAATCTCAGAAAAATGCGCGAACAAGTCTTCGCCGCCGGCATCCGGCGTGATGAATCCAAATCCCTTCGCATCGTTAAACCACTTCACAGTCCCTGTTGCCATTCTCGGAATCCTTTGAATCGGGTTAGTCGTAAAGGCGCGCGAGCCAACTAGACTTCTGCGCCGGCATCACGGGTCCACCACGTTGCCCAGACTTTCACACATTGCGTCCTCCCATTCTAGCCATCGACGAAATCAATCGCTGCGCGTGCGACAACCGGCAGAACTAGATGCTCCCGCCGTATCTCAGCCGCTCCGGTGTGAATGCGCCAACCCCTATGCCAAGGCGACGTGCGTTTGCATCTTCCGAGTACACGGGCTCCTTGCTGGTCGTAAGTGTGATAATCATTCGACCTCCTCCGGAACGCATCCTCCAGCCGATTCAGCGGTCACCCCTAAGTCCAGACCTAGCGCCGGTCGTCGCGGTGTCGCCGATCAGCGCTGTGTGAGAACGGCACGACAACATCACTACCTCTAACAGATAGCCAACGTATGGACGTTCACGACCATTTGAAGCAAAGGCACCCTGACTTGCATCCTCGGAACTCCATGTGACTCTGGATTGTCCTCGCGCAGCAGCATGCGCAGGGAAGGCTGTCGGATGGTAACTCTAAGTTCTGTCCGGCTGATGAACAACCATAACCAGATGGAGTGACTCGATGTGCAACAAAGATTCTAAGGAACCCATTCCAGCAGAGATCGCGGTTGCGTCGGTCGGTACCGTCGCCGAATCCGAGCACACAACTTCACGTCGTTTCGCTCGTTCCGATCCGACGGAAGACGGTGTTGGACCGATGAGCATCGTGACGCCAGGGCATAGGCTCCCCGCAGCGGACCAACTTGCAGAGGTCGCCGCATTGACCATGCTGGATACAACAGATGCCGTGATACCAGGCGTCGACTGCACGCCCAGCGAAAACAAAGGAATCACGACCGGTCGCCGTGAACAGGCGTTCTTCGGCGCAGGTGCCGATCTTTCGCCGATGCCTCAGGACCTGCAGGCTTTGCGGGAAGAACAGCGCCGCGGCATCCCGCCACGTTAGCTCGTACGCCGGCAGGTTCGGACGTCGCCTCCATAACGCATCCATAAGCGGCCTGATTCCATTCCCAAAAGCTATTTTGCTCTAGTGACCCAACTGATACAAGGATACCCCTATGGGCAACCCCCAAAAGACCCTCTGGCACATCTTCATTGAGGAATGCAAATTATGCCTCGTCGATATATGCACGCCTCTCATCGCCGTCGCACGGTGGCTACGGCGCCATATCCGCAAGTGAAACGTAAAAAATACGAGCACGGAGATCACAAATGAAAACCACACGCTTTACTGCAGCCAATGCTTGCGAGGTTATCAAGGTCGTGACCGACTCGGGCGTCACGGGCTACATCGACGCAAGCATCCCGCCCGAAGCGATTGCAACCTGGTACCGACGCCTGAGCTTCGACCTCAGGCGACCCATTGCACACTCGCGACGCTTGCTGCGGCAGAACCAGCGTCGCACAACGCGGCCGATGCGCGAACGTACACGCCGTCGGCGCCCAGGGCCGAGTCTGTGGCTCCCCAAACGAGGTCGCCCGCTCATCGTACTTCGCTAGTCCGCATCAACTTGCTGCCCCACGGGGCCATGGGAACCTGGATTTCTTCACGCACGACGGGCCGTCGCGCGGGAACAGATCTAGTTCACTATCTAAGGAGTTCCAGATGTACAACGATCAACAGCAAACTTCACTGTTTTCCTTCATCCACTCGGACCACGCGGGCATTCCCCGTCCCGTCAGGGCGCTCTGCAACATCGTCGCCATACTCACGTTCTTCACCCCGGCTTTTTTGGCCTGTACTTCGTGCCTCGGAATCCTGCTGGGGCTCGCTGGCCTGCGAGAGGTCTACCCGGCGCTAGCGCAAGGTATTGCCCTCGGGGTAATCGACATGATCAAGGGCGGCGCAATCGGGTTCACGGCCCTTCTTCTCACCGTGGCCTTCTACGAACGCGAGCAGTTCGCTCAGTTCATCCGCGACGAGCTGTATCAAATGATCGAGGACGAGATCATGCCCCGGTATCGCTAGGCGTGCCGCGTGTATCAACGCCCCCATCGCTTTGCCATTGCCCCCTTGCCTGCTCGGAGAAGCAACCATGAAGGATGTCATTGTATCCACAGCCCGCCTGCTCCCTCCGATCCTGACCGGCACCCTCGCGGGTGCCGGTTTCAGGTCGGCTCTTCACCTCCATGACCGGGACTGGCTGCTCGCAATGCTGATCTGCGCCGGCCTGGCGCTCGTACTGCACCACTTCGTCCGCGCCGCACGCTGGCTGATGATGACCGGGACCGTTGCCATGCTGGTGCTTGCGATCGGTCAGTATTCTGTGCCGGGTGCCGGTCTGCTCAGCGCCGGAATCGTACTGTGGCTCGCATTGCGTGCCGGGAATGGGTACAGCAAGACCAGACAACCCACCCAGCAACCCGTACAACAGCCCGTCCCGCGCTCAGGGACGCCACACGCACCCGGTCAAGCGACGCCCCAGCGGGCGTATTCCCTGGACGAGCGTGTACTGCGCGCCCGGTTCGCCTTTAACGCCATCACGGGCATGGCTGACACAAAGAACCGGCTGCTCAATGCGGCGCGCGACATCCTCGCCAACCCCGCACAAGCTAGAAATGGCATCCTGCTCTCCGGCGAACCCGGAAACGGTAAAACGATGTTTGCTGAAGCACTCGCCGGCGAGCTGCGGATCCCGTTCTTCTCAATCTCCTACCAAGATATTGCCTCGAAGTGGGTCAATGAAACGCCTGAGCGCGTGAAGGCAGTTTTCGCGCAGGCCACACGGTTGGGCCAGGCTGTTTTTCTGATTGATGAGGTGGACGGTTTTATCAAGTCACGCACCGGTTCTCATCACATGGATCGCGATCTGACCAACACCATGCTCACCGAGATCGTTCGCCTGCGCGGCACCCGGGTTATCCTGGTCGCCGCCACCAACGATCTCGACTGGCTTGACGGGGCCGCTGTGCGCGAGGGTCGCTTCGACTTCAAGGTCGAGGTGCCACCGCCAGACGCGCCGGCACGTGAAGCGCTACTTTCCCGTACCGTCTTCCAGGCGCTCGGACCCAACGCCCTCAGCGTACCGACGCTCAAAAGTCTCGCGGCTCGCTGGGAGGGGTTCAGTGCGGCGCGTCTGATGGCCTTTGGACCTCAGCTCGCCGACATGCGGCAAGGGGGCGCATTCAGTGGGGTCGTTTCGTTCGATATTGCCATGCAGGCCATGCGTCTCATCCAGGGATCGAAGGGGCACCTGCCGGAGAAGGTCAAGACGATTGAGGAAATCATCATGCCGGACGCATCTCGTCAAGATCTGCGCGATCTTGCGTTCAAACTTCAGCACGTTTTCAACCTCGAAAAGCTGGGTGGAGACCTGCCACGGGGCCTGCTCTTTTACGGGCCACCAGGTACAGGCAAGACGCAAGCCGCTATGTCTCTCGCGGCAGCCAGCGGTTACGCATTTCTGAAAACGACAGGAGCGGAACTGCTCTCCAATCCATTATCATGGGACAAGTTTATTCGGAATGCAAAGAATCTTAGACCGGTTATCGTATTCATCGACGAGGCAGATGACGTGCTTTGCGACCGACGTATGTCAGCTGTGAGCGCTGTGACTAACAAGATCCTCACCACCATCGACGGCGTTGATGGCCGCGTGCGGGACGTGCTGTACATCGCCGCGACGAATCACCCAGACTCACTCGACAGCGCCGCGATTCGAGGCGGCAGGTTCGAGCAAAAAATTCGCTTCGATGTTCCAAGCGATGAAGCGCTCGTGACGTATGTACGCACGAAACTCCGGTTGCTCGCAGGCTGCGCATTTGGGGTCTCGCGCCATACAACGGAATACCTCGTGTCGGAACTTTTGGGACGCTCGATAGCTGACGCAGACTCTGTGCTACAACGTGTGATAGATAGTGCGGTGCTCAGACATTTGCGTGAAGGTACCAAGACTATCACGATGGTCGATATGCGTTCTGCGTTGCGCAGTACGCTCAATGATAATTAACCATGTCTGGGTATTCACTTGCTCGTCCGGGCCTAATCCAAAGTACGAACTACTTCCGGACGAGCAGTCACTCGAATCACGGCAATTGATGCTGGGGTTAGTGGTGGATGGACAGTCAATGCGCCGGACAGCGGCGTCGACAATCAGCACAATGACCCGAGCGATTAGCGATCTGCTCAGTGCTTGCCGATACCACGACGTGATCGGAGAATGCGCGTTGCTTCGTCTTACATCACGCATGGCTCGCCGGACAATGACTCGGAATATCGTCGAGGTTCCTGTTGCGCCTGGCTAGCAGGGCGCCGGAATGCGCGGTGCGAAGCCCGAGCCGCACTCGTCACATCGCGGTCGGACTGGTTTGAATTATTAATCGTCGCCGGTGCTCTATCGACAACTCACCAATGCTTTCCAGCTCGCATCAAACTGGAATGCCAGCACGTTGCGTGGTTGATGGACGCAGCCCGAAGACCGTGCCCGTGGCCGCGATAAAACAATCTCGTGTTTCTCTTCGCACGATTGCATGCGACAGTGCCGTCGCGATCATTGCCGGTCAACCGCACGAACTAAGGTGCGACCACTCTTGTGTCACATATGGAAGGCGACTACGGTCAGTATCGGTGGCGTTCGAGCTTACCAATACCCAAGCTGATCGCCCCGAGGATCACAGTATTGATCGTGGTGCCGTGTGGTTTCGCGCCGCAAGACCTTGTGCACATTGTCAACCTGCCTCTTTAAGTCGAATGCGCGCATACCCGATTTACGGGAACGTGACTGATGCAGTTGAGCCACACAGACTCAAACAATAAGCGCGAAATTGTTTTGCCGCCTCTGCGACTTGCCACGTCAGGCTGGAACTCGTTGATTGATGGATACTGGAACGCTGGCAGCGCGCGGCCGACTTGCAACGAACGCTTGCCATCGCAGAATTAAATCAACCGCTGTCCGCTCAATCTTTACTGGATGCCCAACCGCAGGCGCCCGCGCTCTGTAGAAGTTGGCCACATCGGGATTCCGTACTGCTGCGCACAGTGCATCCGCGCAGTCTCGTGTCGCAATAGAGAAGAGCAAGGATCTATGAGAATCTCGAAGATAAGATCAAGGATGTTCGGCGCTCATCAAACGAGCGAGCGCGTGCATGGACCGTTTCAATTTGGCCGCTGCTCGTATCGCGAGTTGGAGAGGGAACAGGTAACTCGACGCGTGACGCTGGGCATCGTTGTCCTCGTCATCTGGCCGATGTGCGCAGGGACGGTTCGACCGGAGCAAACCATTGATGCATTTCTCGTGGGTCTGCTCTACGTAGTTTATGGCGCCGCGAGCTTGCTGGCCGTTGACCTGGTAAGCCGGCCGTTGCGTGCTCGACTCGCCGTTACCACTCTCCTAGACCAGGCACTGGTCATATGGTTACTTGCCGCCGCACCGCTTACCCTCCCAATGATGTGGGCGGTGTTTTGGCTTCTGATCGACTCGGGATGCCGTTTCGGCAAATCGATGCTGACACTATCCTGCGCATCCGCGGTCAGCGGCATACTCGCTCTGGCTTTGCTGAGTCCTTGGTGGATCGAGAATCGGCCGGTGGCATTAGGTCTTGCGCTCAGCGTAATGGCGACTTGGTTTTACTTACGTTTGCTGGGCGAGCGCCTAAACCGTGTCATCGAACAACTTATTCACCAGGCCGGCACGGATCCCCTTACGGGCCTATGTAATCGCTTCGCGTTGTACGAAAGGCTCGAACAAGCCATTTTGGCAGCATCGACTTCTCCGACATCTGCGCTCATGTTGATCGACCTCGACGGCTTTAAAGAGGTCAACGATAGCTATGGTCATGCTGTGGGTGACGTGCTGCTTCAGACATTCGCGGCCCTGCTCGAATCACGAATGCGCAGGGTCGATACTGTCGCCCGACTGGGCGGCGATGAATTCGTTGTGCTCGCTCTCGATATACAAGACAAAAACGCCGTACTCGCGATTGCTGACGCCGTTCATTCGGCGCTCACCGATATGACATCGATACAGGGCCAAACGGTGAAGGTGTCGGCAAGTATCGGTGCCTGCATGGTATCCGCCCTCACGGACATTGCGGCGCTGTTGGGCGATGCGGACCGCGCCATGTACCGGGCGAAAACGCTAGGCGCAGGATGCACGGTTTTCAGCGATGAGAACCCTTTCGAAAAAAGGTAGGTTTCTCTCACTACCACACCATCGATCAATCATGGCAATCTAGGGAAACGCTTGCGCGATGGCCCGGTGCTTGCCCCCGTAATGTCGCGGTAACCTGGTACTACAAGACCAAGCGTAAGGAGTGCCTCTGCTTGGTCAGGCAATCCGTTGCTCGGAGTCGTCACAGGTTAAAATCCATCCGCGACACATGGAATGTTTGTCGCTGATCTTCCGCGTCAAGCGAAGAGTTCCTTGTTTTCCACCATCCCGCCGAATTTCGCGAGGGCGGTGTAGGAAGGCAAAGTTGGTGAATCACGCGGACATTTTCGATATCACTGGGGTGTGGCAGAGCTCAGTTTTATGAGACTGCTGTTTTCGTCTCCCCCACATCAGCCGATGCTCTTTTCTGGGTTAACACGCGCGCTACTCGGGGACGGTACTATGCTGCCTTTCTTGCCGTTCTTTTAACTGCATCCAAACCCGGGAGGTAGTGCAATTGATTTCTGTTCACCCGCCTTTTAGGGCTTTGATGCGATGGACATCCCTTCCATGTTGGAATGCGTCTATGCCGAAGGGAGGGAGTCGCCAATCAAATCAGAGCCATTTCGATGGCGATAACCGCCGGTATTGCGTGGGTAACTACGTTTGATTCAACCGACGCGATCTTAGGCTGCCGACTTCGTGACCGGCCCGCGGTGAGTTCGAGTTCGCAGATCTGAGCAGGCTAGACAGTTAGTTGCATTTATCGCAGATTGACCCACTACTTAATTGCCAAGGCACACCGCCTGACGTTGCCGCACGCATGGCCACGTAAACTTTTAAACGCGCGCCTTCGCAATCAAGGCGGTGCATTTCACGTTTCTCTCCCGAGGTTTAGCGCATCTCGAGCAATCCATCCATGAACTGGAGCGCCGCGTGGTTTTGCACTAGTTTTTCGAAACCGCAGACGACGCCCGCTTCCATTTCCTGGATGCCCTTTCCCCACGTAAATTAGATTTGCCCGTCGCATTGAATCGGTGATTGGAATAGCCGCTCACCTCATCAATTTTTTCGGGGCTGTCCGACTCGGTATAAAGGACAGTCGAGGTGACGCAGCATCGTAGAAAAGGTTACGCCGACTTGGGTACGAACGAGACAGGCTTCGACTTGATGATTAAAAACGAGCCGACGAGATGTCGCCGATCCTTCTTCCCAGGCGGGGCCGCAAACATCCAAACCTTGCGAGGAAGCCGCTTCTTCAGTTTTTCAAGCGCAGCTCCATCAAACTCGGGGGTACCGATGCGTCCCTCCTTCATATCGAGCACGAAGTCTCTCCAGCGATAGAAAATATCTACGTCTCCTCTAGCTGCTAATCAATACGACACGGGGTCTCCCACAGAGAAATTCGAGAAAGAATTTTCCAAGCCATTCTAACGTCCGCGACAGCACTCGATTCGCACATGTGCCTCGGCAAACAACGGATGTCTTTTGCGCCCTCACCTATCGCCGTTGTCGATGACGACAGCCAAGGCCAAGCGAGCGTCTTCGAGCTCCTGGACGGCGGCCGTAAGACGTGCAAGCTCCAGCGCGGAAGCCTGTCGCTCCCCCACAGCATTGAAATGAGCTTGAATGGCCGCAGACGCGCCTTGCACTTCGCGGGCCGCCTCAGCCACTCTTGCCAGCGCCGCTGCCTCGCGAGGATTCGAATTCTCAGCTTTCATGTTCGCATTGTGGATTGCATGGCCGCGCGTCACCGTCTCGCCTACCGCTGAAAGTCAACCGCTTCAAGGTGGATAGAAGTGGCTGCGAGTCGACGCGCCTTGCGTTCGGCGACAGCAACGATCCGCTGGCGTCCGTCATTGAAAATCTTGAGCACACGTGCATCGTCCGCATCGGGCTGAAGCCAAAAGTAGTGTTGCAGCGACTCGCGCGAAACCGTGCATTTCACGACGCGCCCCGCAGCGACGAGTTCGAAAGCGACCGCGAGTCCGCCGCCTACGATAGTGGGCTCAACGGAATTGGTTGCATTCATTGCCATCCCCATGCGAACCGATGATCCTCTAACGCATGGCGGCATACCTGAAGCATCCGCTGAACGGCCGTACTGGCCGGGTTCAACTTCATGTCGCTCGTGAAGAGACCCTGAACGTCAGCTCGTTTTAACGCAATGCCTACGCCGCGCAGATCGCGCCGTGCAATTTGCAACGCTAACTGCCCAAGACGAACTCGGTCAAGCCACGGCAGGCTCAGCCAGTTGCGCGAAGGCCACGACCGGCAGGAGATCACGATAAGGTCCACTCGCCAATCACTGGTCAACGCGTAGATCGCGGCTGCGGTCGCGACGAGATAGCACAGCAGCTCACCGCGGGCGTTGGGCAAGAGGCTCATTTCACGAATTTTCATCCATCCACTTTTACAATAAAACACCGGGAGACACTAGCCAAAATCTAGCGTTTATTCGGCTGGGAGCGATCCCAATGCGTTGCATCGCAGTGGCTTTTTTATAGACTGCGCTGCTCAACAACATCCCTCGACGATTCGTCGGATCAGAAGTGCCGCGGATAGTGCGAAGCCCGTTCTTCGGCGCTACCGCCGCCGGAACAACAGCGGGCAAAGCTATTCATATGGGTGCCGGCTTGTCGAATCAAAAGTAGCAAATGACTGTTTCAATGACGCGACCCGACACCTCAAGTGCTGATTGCCCGCGCAGCAACCGCAGCGCTTCAAAAAAATGTTCGGCGTATTATTCGAAAATCGCGGAACCGCCAGAAGGCGCATCACCAAAATGCAGCTCCGCTCCCATCGAATCACAAAACAGACGTTGATAAATGACGCAGGTTTTAGCCACGTTCCATCTCAGTCATGGACCCAAAAATCGACCGACCCTCGTCTTCTTGCCGGGTGCCCTCGTCCCGCCAAATGCCATCGCGCCGGTCACAAGAATCGTTAACCTACGCGCGATTGGCGTGGGCTGGCTCGAGGGTGCCGGGCCGCACGACCTCCACTCGGTTGCAGCGCGCGTAGCCGTTCTACTGAGAGAGCTCGGGCCAACCGTGTTGATAGGCCATTCGGTAGGTACACCGATCGCGGCACTCGCCGCTGCGATTGATTTACGCTCAGCAAAAAGCAACGTAGTTGGTCTCGTGCTGAGCAATAGCGGAGCAAACACAAAGGGACATGGCGATGTCGAATCAGTCATCGAGCGAGTTCTTCGGACATGGGGGCCGCCGCTGTGGAAAGCTATGACCGAACGCTCGCTTGGAAGCGTCTGCCCCGCCGAGCTTGTGGATTCGTTTATGACGTATCCACGCCGCATTACTGCCGAGGCGACGGCCGAGAGCTTGCGCAGTTTGCAACAGACTGATCTCACAAGCATGCTCGGCGAGCTATCATCCCTGCCGACCTCGGTGGTCCATGGAATTCGTGACCCGGCTCGCACCTTGTACCATGCACAAAGCCTTAACAACGGCATTCCGGGCTCGAGGCTTGTAGTGCTTGAAACTGGCCATACGTCATGCGTCGAAGCGCCCGACGAGTTCGCCAAAGTAATACACGCCGTCGTTGAGCAAGGCCTAAGAGCCGGCACCGGAAGCACAGGTTAGCAACTGGCCTTTCGGAATCAGAAAATGTGTGCGCAAGGCACTACAGATCCAGATCAATGAGCGCCCTCCCCTCGTGCCGTCTTGCACTGGCCCAGCTTCGCAGACCATCTAATCGTTTTGTATGCACAACACACGCAGGCGGCGGCTGTACAGGCTCGCCTTCGAGCGCAAAGCAGAATATGTTTAACTGAACATCAGAAATCGGGGGCTGATCGATGCCATCCTGCCAAGCATTGGAGACACCATCTCGTGTAGAGCTTTCAGCGACATTCGTTTGTAAGCCAACTCGGCAACCCAAGCACGATCCCGAACGGCGGCCCATTCTGATCGTTTACGGGCGAGTGCCGCAAGGAGGACGCGTGAGCGTGAAGGAATGGCTGCAATGTGATTGGCGCGGTGCGCTGCCCGGAAGACTATCCATGGCGAGTTGGAGCAATCACACACGAAGTCCTCGAACGCTTCATTGTCGAGGTGCGGAGGGTCTATTTCGAGCGGGGATCTTTGCGCGTTAGCTCCGATCGAATCGATTTACTTATCGCCGCCAAAGCCGAAATCGAGAGATTCTTGGAAGTGATTGTGCGACACCCTGCTACGAGTGCCCTCTTCGCCGATGCACGTAATTCCATTTCTAATTCAATAGTGAATCAATCATCCACGGCCACGCGACGATGGAATGAACCCGTTGGTGATCCAGTT
>NZ_FCOK02000110.1 GCF_001544555.2 Caballeronia udeis
AGCCGAACCGTTGAAATGGAAGTACGCCAACCCCAAGCGCCGCATCCGGTGCGATTCATCCGGTTCAATGGACTAGTCGTGACCGGCGCAACAGGTGCAGGCTTGACCGATGCCTGCGCAACGCGGCCGCTCAACGTGGGCCATGCCGTGGTCTGCGCAGCCGCGTCGAGCCATACGAGCCGTTGATCGTCCACGCGCAATAACGTGAGGGAAATGCCGGCCATCTCCAGTGCGCTCAGGAACGTGCCCGACCACGCACGCTCTACTGCAAGCATATGTTCGCGCAGGTAGCGCAGCGCCGATCCCGCAACAATGCTCAGTTCGCTCGATGGTGTGCCGCCCAGATTGTTCACGAGTAGCGCGACGTGGTCATCGGGCTTCAACGCAAGATCGTCGATGATCTTCGCGAGCAGGCGTCCGACAATCTGCCCCGCCGGTTCGAGTGCCCCGCGTTCCACGCCGGGCTCACCGTGAATGCCGAGACCCCATTCGATTTCATCGTCGGCAAGTTCGAAACCCGGCTTTCCTGCCGCCGGCACCGTGCACGGCGTAAGGGCCACGCCCATGGTGCCAAGCGACGCCGCCGTATCGCGTGCAATCTGCGCTACTTCGCCAAGCGGCCGCCCCTCGGCGGCAGCCGCGCCCGCTATCTTGTGCACGAACACGGTTCCTGCAAGACCGCGCCGGCCGGCGTGTTCGCCGTGTGCCGACAGGGCGACGTCGTCGGCGACGATCATCATTTCCACCGCAATGCCCTCAGCCCGCGCGATCTCCGCAGCAAGGCCGAAATTGAAGCGGTCGCCCGTGTAGTTCTTGACGATCAGAAGGACGCCCGCAGGACCGGCCACGGCGCGAATGGCATCGAGGACGGCATCGGTCGAGGGCGACGTGAAGACCTCGCCGGCCACGGCCGCGCTGAGCATGCCGGGACCCACGTATCCACCGTGAGCGGGTTCGTGCCCCGAGCCGCCGCCCGAGATCACGGCCACTTCGCCGCGCGCTGCTGCCGCCTCGGCATCGGCGCGCACGATGATCGTGCTGCCCTGCAGCAACGACAAGCCCGGGTTGAGTGCGGCGAGTCCGTCGAGCATGTCGGGCACGACCCCGGAGACGTCGTTGATGAGCTTTTTCATGTCAGCCATCCTTCTTGGAAACCACCGGCTCTTCGGCGCGAGCCCCTCGCGGTTGGGAGACATGATAGATGGCCTGACTGCATCGCGCTTTTGCGTTGTCAATCGCGCTTGTCAGTCGCGCAGTCAGTCGAGGAACTCGGCTGCGCGTTGCTGGAGCATAGCCCTGAAGTCATCGAGCCAGCTGATGGACAACCGCCAGCTTTGCCAATACAGATCGACGTCGATATGCGTACCCGGCACGAGTTCAACCAGCTCGCCGGATGCGAGCGCCGGCCCGATCATCTGCGTGGGACACATGCCCCAGGCCATCCCGGACAGGCACGCGCGCAGATAACCCGCTACATGCGGAATCAGATGCCTTGGCGGATCGAGATCCGCGCGCGTGATTCGCCGCATGAAGCGCTTCTGCATCTGGTCTTTCGGACTGAAGTCGACGCGCGGCGCATGGCGCAGCGCGTCGCGCGTGACCCCTGCGCTGAAGTGCCGGTCAAAGTACGCCGGTGAGCAAACGGGCAGGTAGCGCATGCGCCCCAGCTTGGTCGAGCGGCATCCCTGCACCGGCTCGGCCTGCGTGGTGACCGCCCCTTGCACGCTGCCGTCGCGGAGTTGCTGCGCCGTATATTCCTGATCTTCGATAACCAGGTCGAGCAGCATTTCCCGTTCGGCGCAGAAGCTTGCGATGGCGTCGATGAACCAGGTGCCTACGCTGTCGTCATTGACCGCCATGCGAAACGTCGGCCACTTTCCTGCGAGCATTCCCGGCAAGGTCGGCATTTGTCCGCCCAGTTCTGTTTCGAGACGCTGCACGCGTTCTATATGACGGCAAAGCAGCGCTCCGGGAGGCGTGGCAATACACGGCTGACCGCGCTTGACCAGCACGCTTCCGACCCTCTCCTCCAGCAGCTTCACCCGCTGGGACACGGCCGATGGCGTGACGTTGAGTTCCCGGGCGGCGCGATCGAACGAGCCGAGGCGTACCACCGCTCCAAGTGCATCGAGCAAGGCGTAGTCCAGCATTAGTAAAATTTAACTCGCATTAGGAAAGTTAGCTTCTGTTAAGCGTTGACGAAAGGCAGACTACGCCTGTTGATAGCGCCCGTCCACCGGCCGTTTTTGCCGGACCCGGACTGGGGCTTCGGCTGCCGCACGTGCGCGCCTCGCTACCCGCTGCAAAGACAGCCACCTTTTCTGGAAAAACCATGACCCCATCGCCGTTTCAACTCGAGCGTTATTTCGCTGTTCACGAATTCACTGCACGCTATCTGCTGTGCAGCTCCGACCCGGAATCCATGTCGATTGCGGAGCTGCTTGCATTCGAGCCCGGTTCCATGGAAGGTCTTGGCCGCCTCCGCCTGGGCTACACCGAATATCCCGGCGCGCCTGAACTTCGGCAAGAAATTGCAACGTTGTACGAATCAATTGATATGGACAACCTGATCGTCCATACGGGCGCTCAGGAAGCGATCTTCTCTTTCGTGCACTCGATGCTCAAGCCAGGCGATCACATGATCGTCCACATGCCCGGTTATCAGTCGCACTACTCAATCGCCGAAGCGGCGGGTGTTTCGGTTTCGCCGTGGCTTGCATGCGAATCAGAGCATTGGGCCCTGGATCCCGACGAGCTGGCGAAACTCCTCCGGCCGGAAACGAAAGCGTTGCTCATCTGCGCACCGCACAATCCGACGGGTTATCTGCCTGAGCGCGAGCGGTTTGACGCTATCGTCGAATTCGCCAGGCGACACGGTCTATGGCTTTTCAGCGACGAGGTTTATCGAGGGCTGGAGCATGATCCCGCAGCGCGTTTGCCCGCTGCATGCGATGCCTATGAGAAGGCGATATCGCTTGGGGCTTTATCGAAGTCGCATGGTTTGGCGGGACTGCGGGTTGGCTGGGTCGCAACCCGGGATCGCGATGTGCTCGCGGCCATGAGCACGTTCAAGGACTACCTGACCATCTGCAATAGCGCGCCCAGCGAGTATCTCGCGGGCATTGCGCTGCGTCACACCGGTACGTTGATTGAACGCAATACGTCGATTGTCAGAAATAACCTCGCCATCCTCGATACCTTCTTCGCGCGTCATCACGAGATCATGGAGTGGCGGCGGCCGTCGGCGGGGACAGTCGCTTTCCCTCGGCTGAAGGGCGGAGGTGCAGAGCGTTTCTGCGCCGAAGTCCTCGAGCGAACCGGCGTGCTTCTGTTGCCCAGCACGTTGCTTGAGTACGGCAACGAGCATTTCCGGATTGGTTTTGGCCGCCGAAACATGCCCGAGGTCCTGCAGATATTCGGCAACTATTTGCGCGAGCACGGCTCGAAGTAGGGCAACCGAAAGGATCAATGCAGGGTTCAAAGAGCGATCAGCGGTGGTTTCGTCGCGCTGGCCAGGTTGGCTCCCCGGCTCTTTCCCGTGTTGTGAGCGGGGACGATTTGCGCCCGAGTTGAGCAGGGATGCTCGTGCCGGTTCGCCCCGGCACGGTACCCTTCGCGATACACCCGTACACTAAGGTGCGATATCGCTGAGACTCACGGAGTGCAAAAAGATGAAGTGGTTACTTGTTTTGTTGGCAACATCGGTTGGATGCAGCGCATACGCTGCGGGCGCGGAATCAAGGCAGGCCACCAATGCCTACTCGTCGCGATTCACTCGCGAAACGACCGAGGACATCAACATTCAGGTGGAAACGGATCACGAAACCGGTTGCCGGTACCTGATCGCCGAAAACCGGGGCATCACGCCGATGCTGAAAAGTAACGGCACGCCCGACTGCAATGCGCCAAAACGCGGTCAGCAATAGCGGCTGCCCGGCCCTGCGCAGTTCGTGCGGTCAGGGACGGTACGCCGCAGTGGAAGCCAGGCGCAGAACTCATCGGCCAGTTACATCTGTACGCTCCCCGGGACGGGCGTCCAATCGCCTGGACGTCCCTCCTGCACCGCTAAGGATGCTCGTTATTCCGCCAACGGTCGTACCGATCCCCGCGACCGGGCATTGGTGGAAAACCGGCACGCATACGATCACGACGGCGTTCCCGGTCTTCTGAGCGCCCGCTCCATCTCAATGCCCTCCGGCGTCAGGCGGTCGACCGATAGCGGCGTACGGCGCCATTTCATGGCGTTACACAGGGATCGGTACCTAATTCGCTCGCAGTGTTCATTTCATGGCGAAAAACAGGCGCGGCGCACTAACCAGTCAACCCGAGCGCGCCAGCCCTGATACACGCGCTGAAATGCGATATATCACCGTGATCGCCAGCAACGGTATCGCCATATGCCGCCAACGAGCCGATACCCGGACCGCATCTGCCTGCCACGCGCCCACCGCGAAGGGGTTCCGCCGCCGGCCGTTTGTGCAAACCGCAACACACTCATGCCTTTTTGCTAACAAAGTCGTTCTGTGTGCGAAATCGGCCCGTTCATGACAGTGCCTCCAAAACAGGCATCCGGCTGTAAACGCTGATATCCGCCCATTTTTTCATTGATTGATGCGCGCAGAAGCCTCAATGATCGCGAAAAATAGACTTTTTCCTTTGTCTTACCAAATGTTTATTTATTATCTGATCTTCCGGATGGTCAGCGTCAAGCGTCACAGCACTCCGTACGCGACGGTTTTTGGAGCTTTGTTTTTGAAACATCGGGCAGAATCCAATTGCCGACTGTCATTTTCGCGTGGTAAAAGGAGGCAGCAACGCTTGGCCGATAGACGGCTGGTGGCGCTACCAAACGGAATTACGTCTCTTCTAGGAAAATCAGCAAATGGCAACAGGTATTGTGAAGTGGTTTAATGATGCGAAGGGTTTTGGCTTCATCACGCCGGACGGCGGTGGCGATGACCTCTTCGCGCATTTCTCTGAGATCCGCTCGGAAGGCTTCAAGACACTGCAGGAAAACCAGAAAGTAAGCTACGAAGCGAAGCAAGGCCCCAAGGGTCTGCAAGCATCGAACATCCAGCCGCTGTAATTCGTTACAGCACGGCTTGATTGCGTGAACCGAATGGCCCGCCTAGGCGGGCCATTCGTTTTTTTGGGGCGGCAGAGCCAAGCGCCGTTGCAGGGCGCGAGGCGCACCGGCGGCCACACAGCAGCTCCGCAGCAGGTCTCGCGTCAACCCTTTCGCCAGCAGCGTCAAGGTGCGTCGATAGCCATGGGGGCCGGGGCGACCGCCGCGACCTTCTCGGGAAAGAGCCGCGGATATAAGGCGCCCGCAATACAGGCTCCAATGATCGGCGCGACCCAGAAAAGCCAGAGTTGTCCCAACGCAGCGCCGCCGGCGAACAGCGCCGGTCCGGTCGAGCGTGCGGGATTGACCGACGTATTCGTCACCGGGATGGATATCAGGTGAATCAGCGTCAGGCAAAGCCCGATGGCGAGTGGTGCGAAACCGGAGATGGCGCGTCCGTCGGTCGAACCGAGAATGACCATCAGGAAGAAGAACGTCATCACGATTTCGCAGATCAGCGCGGCAGTCAACGAATAACCGCCGGGTGAACGCGCACCGTATCCATTCGATGCAAATCCACTCGCGGCTGCGTCGAATCCGGGTACGCCGGACGCGATCAGGTACAGCACGAATGCGCCAATGATCGCGCCTACTACTTGCGCAACAATATAGGGTCCCAGGTCCCGGACAGGAAACCGGCCCGCAACGGCGAGGCCGACGCTGACCGCCGGATTCAAGTGGCAACCCGATATATGCCCGAGCGCGTAAGCCATGGTCAGGACGGTTAATCCGAACGCGAATGCCACGCCTGCAAATCCAATTCCGGTACCGGGAAATTTAGCTGCGAGAACTGCGCTCCCACAACCGCCAAGAACCAGCCAAAACGTGCCAAACATTTCCGCAGCAAGACGTTGTTGTAATCGCATGATGTGCCATCCAAGATTGGTAACGGGTTCAATACGAAGTGGCCAGACCGCGCTAACTGACATTGCGCTAAATGAAGTGCTTGATTTTTTTAGAGCCGATCCTGTTCGAGTTTCAACATTGGGGTCATGTGTCTGACCGGCGTTGGGAGACAAGGCTTACCTACCCGCTTAACCGGCATATGCGCTACGGTGGACGCGGACGGCTTGCCCTTGAAAATCCATGGTGCAGTGCATCTATAGCATCGCTTTGTTGCATGACAAAAACGCGCCTGGAGTAAGTGATTCGGACACGAATCCAGTGTAGGTCAAAGATTTTAAAAATCGATGTCATCCGCATGCAACGAGTTAGTGACTACGCGGATTAAAATCTGCGGTCCAGTTGCTGAATAAGCGTCCGTATCAGCAGCATGTGCGTGGAAAACTTTCGTCAGAATATCTGTCACGGGCATGATCGAACGTGCATAAGGCTTCCTTGAAGTACGGGCTGAAGTCGCCCGTTCCAGGCAATCAAACATGAAAGTCCGCAGCCATGTCTTCGTCTGTCCGGGCGACTATCCGGCCGGTCCGGACGGCTTGCGTAAATAGCTCGAAATCGCGTTCAACCTGATCCGCGTAGTCCTTCGAATAGGCGACCAGCGCTTCGGCGAACTGAGCACCCTGGCCCAGATAGGCGCTGATCTCAACGGCCTTGCCGCTGGCTTTTGCATGGGCGCGCGCCAGTATCCAGCCGCACAGCCGGGCGTAACCCTCCAGCACGTCGATATCGAATAATTCGATGTTCGCGGACAGCTTCATGTCCCGCAGTTGCCGGAAATAGAAATGGCGTCCCGATGGTCCCGTCGCCCAGCCGAGGAAGATGTCGCTGGCTGCCTGCATCACCCGCTGGCCGCGTACGACGCGTTCGCCCGCATGGTTCAGCCGTTCGGCATCGAAGTACTGCTCGATCACCGACGGCCGTGCCTCCTTGATCTGAAGGAACATGGGTTTCCCCAGTTCGTCGATCATCAACAGAACCAGGCAGCGAGTCCCGACGCTGCCGACGCCCACCACCTTGAAGGCCAGATCCTGAGCCGTGAAATGCTTGAGCAGCGCGCGCCGGTCGTGGCTAAGCGTTTTCACATACTGCGCAAACATGCCCTTGATCAACGCTTGCCAGTTTCCGAGCTTGATCCAGTCATCGTTGGGTTCGAACAGCGTGTTGCCGCCGTGCACGTGAAACATGCCCGGCGGCATGTCACGCAGGGTCCAGCTCCCGGTCTCGTTGTTAAATTCGGCTACCTTGTCGAGCATGCTGTCGTGGGTGCGGCTAGCGGCCTTTTCCATTCCCTTGCGCAACGTGCGCCTGCGCTCCGGCGTCACGGCGGTCTCGAGCATCCGGTCGAACGTAATGCGCTCGTACCAGAGCTCCAGCGCACTGTATCGCGCGTATTCCTGCATGCGGGTCTGGTATTGCGTCACCAGGGATTCGATCAGGTTTTCGCCCGTCAGGCGGCTTAAACGCATGTGCCGCGCGGCCACCATGAAGCTCGCGGCCAGTCGCTTGATATCCCATTCCCAAGGGCCGAGCGCGACTTCATCGAAATCGTTCAGGTCGAATACAAGCTGGCGCTCCGGCGTCGCGAAGCCGCCAAAGTTCATCAAATGCGCGTCGCCGCATATAGGCAGCACGAGGCCCGTATTCGATATCCTGCCAAGGTCGTGAGCCTGCAGGATCGCGCTTCCCCTGTAGAACGTGAAAGGCGACGCCATCATCCGTCCATATCTGAGCGGGATCAGCCGCTCAACGCGTCCCTGGCTGTTTCGCTCGAGCAGTTCGATCGGATCGCGGTCTATTGTCCCGATCCTGGCGTGCGCGGAGCGGGTCATCTGCTCGCGGTGCGCCTTGCCCGCTGCCATACGCGACGCTGTCTTGTTTTCAGTCGTCATCTACCCTCCCATGTCACGCACCGGACACGCCAGGTCGGCGCGGTCGCATCACGAATCGTTTTCGAACCGATCGTTTGCGTGGATGCCCGCGCACGTGGACCGGCTTACTTTATTGGAGCGCCATTGCGTGTCACTAATACTGCCGTCGCTTCAATAAATTCGGCATGCACACTGTCGCCGGCTTTTATTCCCTTCAGCGAAACGTCGGGACCCGCCTGGAGCGTTTCTGTTTTGTTCGGGCCACGAATCGTAATGGTTCGCCTCGCCGGGTCGACCTTCTGGACCGTTGCGAGAACTTGCACCCAGCGCGCGGTCGCGGTCGATCCGCCCGACGCGGGGATGGTGGCCGTTTCATCAACGCGCTCGCGAATGCCGTTCGACGCGACCTTGGTTGCGCGGATCAGCACGGCGTTTTCATACTTGATGTGGACGGTATCGCCAATCTGCAGTTTGCCGACATCGCCGACCTCGGGATTGACCGCGATTTGGACAACTCTCCCGCTTGATCCTCGCAATGCGACACTATTCGATGAGGTGTCGATGCCGACCACGCGCGCCTCGACCTCCGCGATGGCGGCGCCACCCACGCCGCCCGGACCTGCGCCCGAGGCTGCATCCTGCGAAAACGCCGGAGCGGTGAAGAGGGCGGAAACAACAACTGCCGCCTTGAGCATGTTGGCGCTGAAAACCAGCGACGCGTATTTGCGAGTCATCAGGGGTTCCTTTTTGTTCGTCAAGCGAGTGATGGATGTGGAGGGCCGCTAATCGCCCGGGGTAGTGAAGCCGAGGTCTATCTCCGCGACTTGGACAGCAAATGGCCAAGTCCGAGGTTGGTCGCTATCTGCCAGATGTACACGCGCGAATAACGAACGCCATACCTGGACTCAATCAGTGCTCGCAGCCGCGCGTTGGTCCATGCCTCGCTGTCGAAGCCATGATCCTTGGCTGAGCCATGCAGCGCCGCGGATATCCATTCAAGGGCCCGTTGATCGAGCACGGAGGAACGCCCGCCTACGCCCAACTGTTTCAACGCATCCAGGCCTCCTGCGTCAACCAGGGCCTTGTAGCGTTTCACCGTCGCCTGGGACAGGTGGAGCTGCTCGGCAACGTCATCTACCGACGCCCCGTCGAGCAGCATCTGTCCCAGGCGACGTACGACGCTGGGAAGGTTCTCGGGCTGAGAAAGCATCTGTGCACTCGTCCTCATATCATCAGGAATGCACGGCAGTCCGTCGCCGCTTGTTTTTTAGCGCCGACTCGCCAGGGCGGTCGGATTTCAAATCTGAAACACTCAAGTGCTCCGTTTCGAATTTCAAAAAAATGTGAATATTCGGGTGCATTGCGCGGCCGATAATTATTAAATCAGTTAATTGCACTGTTCCCGAAACCAGTGGAATAAATCCTCCGAAGCTTATTTTTTAACCAATATCTGTTTTCTCGAGATTTGGGGCCGATCCCATGTAAAATTTCTTGCTTGCAATTTCGTAAAATTTTGTCTATGACGCGGTTTGATCGAGACAGTCGTTACTAATGTTTGGCAACATTTTTCGAAACGTATCTTCCGATTGAATTAGGCTTTACCAGTTACAAAATAATATTGGCAAACGCTAAAACGTTTGCTAGCATCCGTAACAAATGTAATTCTGCGGACGCACTGCGCAAAGCAGACCCGCACGGGGCATGCGTGCGCCTGTTATGTCTCTGAGAGGACTAACGTATGGCTATTTCTCGTTCCAGGCAGTCTGATTAAATCATATCGTCCTTCCGTATTGGTATCTCGCGGAAAATCGATCTAAGCCGCATTTGAAAGTCTCTTCCGGTAAGCCGGAGGGCTATGCTCGCGTGCCCGAAAAGCGTTATTTGATTAACGCCGGAGGGATATCTATGTCCTGCCAAATCAACATCAGGAAAATCATGAGCAGCTGTACGAGGAAACTCGTTCGTAAATGCTTGCCGGGCTTGATTATGGCTGTTTCGGCAGACGTGGCATTTGCGCAGAGCGCCGCGGACGAAGCTAATAAAAGCAATAATCCGCTGAATCTTGCTGCGTCATTAAATATTCAAAATTACTACACACCCAGCGTATTTGGTACGAATTCGCAAACGAATGATTTATTGCTTCGTCCGACTATTCCAATCGGGCCCAACGGGCTGATAGGCGTGCCGCAGATCTTTCGCGTAACGGTGCCTGTCAGCACACGCCCCGATCCCACGGGCGGATACAACACGGGATTGGGAGATATCAACCTTTTCGATATTTTCCTGCTCTCCCAGGAGGGCGTTCAGATTGGCGTCGGACCGTTGATCACCCTGCCCACGGCAACCGACCCAAGCCTGGGGACGGGCAAATGGCAAGCCGGTCTTGCCGCGGTCGCGGTCAGTGCGACCAAGGCGCGATTGCTGGGCGCGCTGGTCCAGTGGCAACACTCGTTCGCCGGGCAAGATAGCCGGCCAACCGTACAGTCGCTGACAGCCCAGCCTTTCGGCATCTTTAACTTGCCGGGCGGCTGGTATGTGCGTTCGACCGGCATCTGGACATTCGACCTCCAGCACGGGACCTACTACATTCCGGTCGGCCTGGGTGGCGGCAAGGCCTGGAAGAGCGGGTCAACCATCTACAACGCGTATATCGAACCGCAGTATTCGGTGGCTCATTCAGGGCGGGGTGTCCCGCAATTCACTATTTTCGCTGGCTTGAACATGACTTTCGGCAAATAACGGACGATGTCAAAAATGAGATTTAAATCCATCATTAAATTCGGAATACTAATGGATGCGCTCGCAGTGGCAGGCATGTCGTCCGTGAATGCACAGCAGGAACCGGGCGGTGTGACGCCGCAGGAAACAGAGGCTATCGCCAAGGACGCATTCATCTATGCGTACCCCATGCTGTTCAACTACAAGACGCTCTACCAGCAGACGCAAGACCGGAGCAACAAGGCGTACGTCGGCGGTTTCGGGAAATTTCGGCACTATTCGCAACTATATGGGCCGGAGAACAAGGAAATAGTCACGCCCAACAACGACACACCGTATTCGTGGGCGTGGCTGGACCTGCGCCGCGAACCGTGGGTGTTGACGGTGCCTCAGGTTCCCGACGACCGTTACTACGTATTCCAGTGGATCGACCTGTTCACCTACAACTTCGCCTACGTCGGATCGCGCGCAACCGGCAACGGCGCCGGTCACTATATGTTGGCCGGTCCCAACTGGAATGGCCAGACGCCGCCCGGTATCGGCAAGGTCTTCAAGTCGGAAACCGATCTCATCCTGACGCTCGGCCGTACCGCGCTCAATGGTCCCTCAGATGTCTCGCACGTTGTTCGCATACAGAATCAGTACAAGCTGACGCCGCTGTCCAGCTTTGAACACACCACGCCGCCGCCCGCGGTCGAGAACGCGAGCTTTCCCGCGTGGGATGAAGCCAAGGCAACATCGGTCGACTTCATTGGCTACCTGAATTTCATGCTGCAATTCACGCAGCCGACCAATCCGTCCGAGACGGAACAGATGCAGCGTTTCGCGAAGATAGGGATTGCGCCCGGCAAGCCATTCGACGTGACCAAGCTTGACCCGGCAACCCGTGACGCGTTGGAACGCGGTGTGGCCGACGGCAAACAGGCGTTGGCAGCGGCCGAAAAGTCGACGACCAACTCCTTTGGCCTGTTCGGTTCGCGAGACGACCTGAAGAGCGACTACATGACGCGCGCGGTCGCCGCAGGAATGGGCATTTACGGCAATACGAAGCAGGAAGCGGTGTATGTCGGGTATCGCGTTGATGCGGACAAGCAGCAACTCGTAGGTGCTCAGCCGTATGTCCTCCACTTCGACAAGAAAGACCTGCCGCCCGCCAAATTCTTCTGGTCAATGACGCTGTATGACCTTCCTGGGCGCCATCTCGTCGCCAATCCAATTGATCGCTATTCGATCGGTGACCGGACGAAACACCTGAAGTATGGCGCCGATGGTTCTCTCGATCTTTATGTCCAGCATGAGTCACCGGGCAAGGAGAAAGAAACGAACTGGCTGCCGGCGCCGACGGGTGCCTACACGCTGATCATGCGCATTTACGGGCCGAACGCCGAGGTGCTTGACGGGACGTGGCATCTCGTGAAACCGACCAAAGTGGGAGGAGGGTGACATCGAATCGATATGAAATCGTTGAAAAATAAGTCTTACTAATCGATATCGAGGTTGCCATGAAAACACTTCTTCTGGCGGCGACGCTTGCACTGTCCACTAGCGCCGCGTTTGCAGCCAAGCCCGCGGTCTATCCGGCACACGGGCAAAGCGCCAGCAAGCAGTCGCAGGATGACGGCGCTTGCTACGCCTGGGCCAAGCAAAACACCGGCATTGATCCAGCGGTCGTTGCCGGCACTCCACCGCCGCCGCAGGGACCCACGGGCGCGCGAGTGGGCGGCGCGGCGCGCGGGGCGGCTGCCGGCGCTCTCATTGGCGATGTCAACCACAACGATCCGGGACACGGCGCGGCCGTCGGTGCGACCGCGGGTGCATTGGCCGGCGGCGTTCGGAGCCGCCGGCAACACGCCGCTCAAGCGCAGAACGCACAGGCCAGCCAGCAGGCCGAGATGAATACGTACTGGCGCGCGTATGGCGTGTGCATGCAAGGGCGCGGTTACACCGTCCAGTGAAACGCAGGCTACGAAATCCAATGAATGAAGGAGCCAGTATGGACACGTGCAACAAGCGGGCCGGTGCGCGAAAAAACGGGTGCAGGGAGCTGACGGCAGTCGCGTTCGCCACCGTCGTGCTCGGTATTCCAGCCGTCGCCCGCGGGACTGAAGGCGGTATCGGGCGCCCGATAACAGGCGAGCAGATCGCGCCTTATGCCGGTATCGTGCCGCCTACCTCGGACTGGATATTTTCCGTCTCGACCATCTATTACGAGGGATCGCTCGGGAAGAGCAAATCCATCCCGATCGCAGGAACGGTGACCTCCGGACTCAATTTCCACGTCTCGTACACCATCCTCAACGCGGTCAAGACGTGGGGCATTACAGCCGGGGGATGGAACTTCGCTTCGTCTTTCGGTGTGCCGTTTCAATACACGTCGGTGTCGTCGTTCAATGGCCGGCTGCCCAACGATAAGGCCACGCAATTCGCCGATATTTACTTTACCCCGGTCGTGGCCGGCTATCACCTGACCAAGACCGACCATATCGCGTTGAGCGTCCAGATGTACGCACCCACCGGCGCTTACAGTACCAGCCGTCTTGCCAACGCCGGACAGAACACGTGGACATTCATCCCGACTGTTGCGTACACGAAGCTCCTGCCCGAGCACAACGTCGAGCTGTTAGCGAACTACGGCGTCGAGTTCTATACCACCAACAACGAGACGCACTATCACAACGCCCCGATCAGCGTGCTCGACCTGCTTGCGCTCAAGCGCTTCACGGGAGGATGGGGCGTGGGTGTGGTCGGCGGCTGGATTCAGCAGCTAGGCGACGACACCGGTGGTCTCGCCGACGTGACGGGAGGCAGCAGCGGCCACTCCCTCGGGATCGGTCCGATGGCGACCTGGTCAGGGAAGCTGAGCAGCACGCCCGTTTCGGCGTCGTTGCGATGGGTCAATGAATTTGCAGTGCGTAACCGCCCGAAGGGAAACGCGGTCGAACTTTCAATCAGCGCCACTTTTCAATAAGGGGGCGACGTGCCACGACACTATCACCGACCCATACGCAGTGTGCTTATCGCGCTAGGCATCAGCGCGGTCAATGCATTCGCGCAAACAAGCCCCGAGCTCGCGAGCGCTGCAGCGGCCACATCGGCGGCCGCTGCGCAACCAGAGCGCCAGCAGCAGGCTATCGACGCGTTGTCGTCCATGGGGCGTTATCTGCGTTCGCTGAGCCGCTTCGATGTGACCGCAACATCTGCTACCGACGCCGTGCTCGACAGTGGACAGAACGTGGCGTTTCTTCATGAAACAGACCTGAAGGTGGAACGGCCGAATCGCCTGAGAGCGATTATCACAGGAAGCCGGGACCCCAAGGGGCTGATCTACGACGGCAGGACATTCACCATTTTCAATACGTCGCAGGGTTACTACTCGAAGAATCCTGCGCCGGCCACGGTTGACGAGTTGGTTCGCGAGTTATCGACGACATACAACATCGATACCCCGCTTGCCGATTTGTTCTACTGGGGCAACGGCAAGGTGGATGACGTTACGTTGACATCGGCGCTTTTCATCGGGCTGGAGCGTGTGGATAGCCGGTTGGACCTGCCTCTTTCGGATCAGTTTTTGGGCGGAGTGGAAAGGGTCATTCCTGATCGTGCGTACTACGATGCTTTTCGTGGTTAGCACGCTGATCAGATCGATCATGCTCAGTCGCAGGACGCTAGCGCAAAGGGCGATTTTTTGGATCGGAAATAACCAGTGACATGCCGGACCGGATATTCGCTCGTCCATGCAAACACAGTTCGGCCCGATCCCCCGACAGGTCGTTGAATTTCTCCGCTGAATAAAGACGGTGTGATCGTGGACCAGGAGACACACGTCAATTTTTACCTCAATCGCGCGGACCGGAGCGGAACGCAATTTACGTTCAGACCGGCCGCGAGTGGCGATACATGTTGTTCAACCGGAGACTCGTATGGACCCGAATCCACTGCCCCTTGTCATCCGAGCACTCGAACGGGCCGCATTGCAAAGTACGGTATTGCCGTACAAACGTTTCCATGTCCTGTTTGCGCGCACGGTTCCGCTGACCCGGCGATACGAGGTGCTCGATGCCGCTCTGCGAGAACTCAACGATAGCCCCGATATTGACTACGGTGTGCTGCTGGCATGCGATAACGGCCTGCCCGGGCCGGATTTTTTCCGCCGCTATCAGAAGTATCGGTGGGACAAGTATGTCGTTGCGATGGGCGACCCCCGGTTCAAAAGCGCGACCTTGAAAGGCAAGCGAGAACTGGTTGCGGCCGAGCGTGCGAAAGTCCATCTTCATGCGCTTCGTGCGCGTCACCAGGAGCGTGACCGGGAGTGTGCATGAGCGTATGTCTTCCAGCCGGGCACGGCCCCGTGCGCCAGCCTGGCAGCCATCTGCACGAGGTTGTTATCCAGTTACCTGACACAGAGACACTGGACTCACCTGAAATCGCGCGATCAACGTGGGCGTCTCTGCGGCAAGGCTAACCGCCCGCAAGTACGGATTATTCCGATCGTCGCGCATGACCTGGCGGACATCTGACTGCCATGCGTCGCTGCGCAAGGCGGCTAAGCGCGCTCGTAAACAACGCAATATGCAGTCGCCGCTTCCGTCGCTCAATCGCTATTAAAGGCTTAGCGCGCTTGGTGCCCTAACGCTAAGAATCATCCATTAACTTAGGGCTTTATCTGAAATTAAGCGTCGGACTTGTGCCGCGTTGGCAATGGGTACGGCGCTCGGTGCATTCGCCGTTCAGCAATCTGCTGTTGCTGACGATATGGCCGGAATGAAGAGAGTCCCGTCGCAATGAGCCCGGCGGCGGCATCAAAATCTGCTTTGACTGACGCGGAGATCAGGAAGGTCGATCCGGTGTCCGGCATGGTTACGCTTAAACACGGCTCGCCGGAAAACGTGGGTATGTCGCCAATGATGATGGCGTTCAAAGCGAGGGATGCTGCGATGCTAAAGCAGGGCCACGAGGGGGATAAAGTGAAGGTACGCGTTGAGAAAGTGGCCGGCACCATGACCATTCTGACAATACAAAAGCGCTAGCTTCATGGCGGGCCAGGTTGCCGCGCGCGCATGGTTTTAGCCGTGCCGTGAGGGTGTCTGACAGGCTGCGCAGGTCACGCGCCGCCTGTCGATCACAAGGGGAAAAATGACACAATGATCTGATGTATTTACACTTGGCGCCAGTCACGCTAATTAGTTGCGCAAGGTTTTCGCGTTCGGGATTGACGCGCGAGAACCCTGCGGGCGAAGCTCCATGACCTTCTTTAGAATCGAAGGTAATTCCAGAGTCGGGAACATCCATGTCTGTACGCTACAACGCTGCGTTCACGGCGCTTCTCGCTGCCGCCCTCTTTGGCGCGACCACCCCGCTAGCCAAGACGCTGCTTGGCACCCTGTCGTCTTTCATGGTCGCCGGCTTGTTCTATCTAGGCAGCGGCGTTGGCCTGGCTGTTGCGATTGCCTTCCAGCGCGTCAGGCGTTCCGATAAAGAGCGTGCTAACGAAAGCCGGATTCAGATGGCTGAAGTGCCTTGGTTGTTTGGCGCAATTGCCGCAGGTGGTATAGCGGGCCCGGTGCTGCTGATGTTCGGCTTGAGCACCACGCCAGCCGCGACGAGCTCCCTCTTGCTGAATCTTGAGGGCGTGTTTACGGCGGTCATCGCGTGGGTCGTATTTCGTGAGAACGTGGACGCGCAGATCTTTCTCGGTATGGTGGCAATAGTCGCCGGCGGCATGGCGCTGTCATGGCAACCGGGCACGTCCGGCATATCCGTTGGCGCACTGCTGGTCGCTGCCGCCTGCGTTTGCTGGGCGATAGATAACAACCTGACGCGAAAAGTGTCGACGAACGACGCCATGGTCATTGCCTGTCTGAAGGGACTGATCGCCGGATCGGTGAATCTTTGTATCGCCCTTTTGCTCGGCGCGCATCTTCCCGGTTTGGTCAGGACGGGAGCAGCCATGCTCACCGGTCTGGCCGGATACGGTGTCAGCCTGGTTCTGTTTGTCGTCGCGTTGCGCAACCTGGGCACCGCGCGCACCGGCGCGTATTTTTCAGTCGCGCCGCTGTTCGGCGTGACGCTGTCATTGATCTTGTGGCCGGATATCCCGGGTCCGTTGTTTTGGGTGGCGGCCGCGTTGATGGTGCTCGGCGTGTGGCTGCATATTCGCGAGCGTCACGAGCACGCGCATACGCATGTGTTGATGGAGCACAACCATCGGCATCGGCATGACGAGCATCACCAGCACACACACGACTTCAAATGGGATGGCGACGAACCGCATCCGCATCCGCATCAACATTTGCCGATCACGCATACGCATGGACATTTCCCGGATATTCATCATCGGCACGTTCATTAAGCGGCGGCGGATTTCTTCATCTTCAATTCGGTCTGCCATGCATCCAGCGTCCCACCGACTCCGTATATAGCCTTGACGCGACGCAATCCTGCACTCGCGCCAATGGAGAAAAACCATGAGCAAGGTATTGCGGAAAGCGGTGCTGGCGGGCGTGTCGGTTGCGTTCTTGTGCGGTTGCTCGGCGGCAGCGTTCGCGCAGGGCGGCGGTAACGGGAACGGTGGCTCGGGCGGCGGCAATGCGCACAGCGCTGCAACCGCTGGAATGACGCATTGGGGCGATCCGGTCGCCACGCCGAGGAGTTCCATGCCCGGCAATATGCAAAACCCGGCAATGGACAATAGCGCCGGCATGGGCGCGATGCCGTCGAACGGTGCTACGGGTGTTGCGAAGAACGTGCAGTAAGAGGCGGCCATGCCAGCGAGCGTTGGATGTCCTTGGCGTAGCGTCGTCGCGTTTGGGCGGACGGCTGGAGCGTCTTTGGTTTGCATCGACTTGGTGCAGCGCCGCGACTTTCAAGCCGAGGATCTTCTTCCGCCACGAGCTTCGCTCTGTAATCCAGAGACACAATTGCGCTTGAACTAAGCAAGGTTCCTCCGCTCCTACTTAAGAAGCACGGGAGACCATCACATGCTTAAGCCAATTGCATTATTCGCACTTGTTGCGTGCCTAGGCGGCTGTGCCGTCGCGCCGGGTTACGGCTACGGATATGACGGATACGGGGACTCTTACGCAACGGATTATGGGCCGTATTACTACGGTTATCCGGCTGTCTACGGTGGCGGTATCTACGTTGGCGGCGGCGGGTACGGCGGCCATTACTACAACCACTGGCATGGCTGGAACCACGGGTACGGAGGCGGCTATCACGGCGGCTGGGGCCATGGTGGCGGCTACGGGCACGGCGGTGGCGGGGGGCAGTGGCAGGGCGGCGGTCACGGGGGCGGCCACGGTGGTGGCCACGGCGGAGGCCGTGGTTAGGACGTAATGCCTTGAATAGCCTGACCAAAGGGCTGGACCAAAGGGCTGCTTAGGCGTTCCGTTTGCCGGACGGTTTCCCGGTAATCAAGTATTCGGCGGATGCGCTCGGATGCTTCAAGCGCGTTCGCCGAACTGCGACGAGCAGAGGGAGCGGCACAAGCCGAGCCACAAGCCGAAGATTCCGGTAAAGCTTCTCCTCCGATCTCGCCAGCCCGGTCAAATTTTCCAGGCTTGGCGGTGACAGAGAGAAACCACGCGCCAAACAATTCACTGACGCTTGCGCGTGGCGAGCCCCTCGTTTATTAAAGCGGGACTCTTTGGCTTTTCGTTAAATTGCAGGCATAGCCGCTACCGCCGATGCTGAATCCTGACTAGCTGCAGGAGCCGTTTTGCCGGCGCCGGTTGCGGATTTCTTCGCAGCAGGCGATTTCTTGGCCAACGCGCGCTTCGCGGATCCTTTCTTTGCAGTTGCCTTTTTCGCAGGGCCGCTTGCCACCGTCGCGCTCTTAGCCGACGCCTTCTTGGCAGGCGTCTTCGCGCTTAGCGTTTTCGCCGTCGTTTTCTTGGCTCCTACTTTCTTTGCTGCCTTCTTGCTTGCAGGTTTTGTCGCGCTTGCTACGACCGTATTGCTGCCGCTGTGGCTATCGATCAGGAATTTCGTGCGGTCTTTAACGTCCTTGATCCAGAGTGGCGGTCTAGCCCAGCCACTCCACGTCTCACCGGTCTTCGGATTGCGATACTTGGCAGGCAGTTTTGGCTTTGTTGCACCTTTTGCCTTGACCTGCGCCTTGGCTTTGGACGTTGAACCGGCAGGCCGGCCGCGGGGCTTCTTCGTGGATGAATGCGCTTCAATATCAGCGGTGGTCAGTCCATGGTTTTCCATTAGCTTGCGGATCTCGTCGAGCACGGATTGCGCTCGTTTTGCGATCAACGCTTCGGCTTGCGCCTGCAGTTTTTTCAGCTTGGCTTGAATCTGTTCCAGAGTAGGCATTTTGGTTTCCTTAAGAGTGATTGCCCGCACTATGCCATGCGTTCTCTGATTTCGGAAGCGGCTAATAGGCTTTGGTATTAACGACGTGCGTCTATTAATACAGTTTGTTTCAATCGATGACAAAAATCGCGGCTTTGCGGCTTGCATGTCGGATGCTTAGCTATCGTTCTACTCCGGCTGAAGCTTAGTCAAAATGGACGGCGTGCATATCTCGCGACTCTCCACTGCGCTATTCAGTTGGATGATCCTGGCAACGGGCAGGCCCGTATCTTCAATGCAGAGGATATCGATGCAATTTTGCGCAACGCCGAGGGTAATGACTGCTCGATCGCACGGGTAGCGAGAGAGAAGAGCCGCCATTATCGCCAGGAAGGACAAGCCGAAAGCAAAGAGCGGGGCTAAATGCTTTGGTCGGAGAGGTGTTGATTAACGACCTGGATCCGTCTGACCGGCAAGCCTCTATTGCATGAGGGTTACCCGCTTACTTGCCGGTCCGCCGCACCCTCGGTTAGCGCGTCCGCGACGCCTTAATACCGGTAAGGAGGCGGCCGGTACCGCGGCGGCGGGCGATGATGGTGGTGTCTGGGCGGCAACGGACGGCAACGCCGCACGTAATGACCATGGACCCAGACGCGCCGGCATTCCTGCCGGGGCCGTGCGTCAGCCACCGATGGAATGGCGGCGCTTGCCGCAGCGCTCAACAAGACGACCGCGAGAAATCTTCGCATAGGTACTCCACAAAAATACGGACAGAGTGTCTACTCGCCGATGCACTATCCGGCGATAAAAAATGAGCCCGCGTTTTCAGCCGGAGCAGGCGTCCAAAACGAAAACACGGCACCCTTGAGGCTACTTCTTCGAGTTCTTCGAAACCTTTGCCGCAGCTTTGACCGCTGGTTTCTTAGTGGGTTTCTCACCTGCTTCGGCGATTGCTTTCGGCTTGGCCGCAGCCTTAGCGGCGGTCTTCGGTTTTTTCGGCGCTGCGCCGGTCGCGGCGGCCTTCGGTTTGGCCGCCGTCTTGGCCGCCGTCTTGCGTGCAACCTTGGCGTTAGTTTTCGGCTTGGCCTTCGGTGTCTTGACGCTGTCCTTGCCAGCCGGTGTCGTTTTTGACTTTGCCTTGACCGGCTTCTTTACGGGTTGCGCGGTAGCCGTATCCACTTCGTTTGCTTCATCGGGCGGCGAAGCAGCGGTAAGCTCTTGCTCCAGCAAAGCGCGTGCTTTTTCCCAATACTCCATAGAGCGCCCTTCGGGACGACCGTCCGCTTCCCATAGATGGTATGCGTGCAAACGAAGCTTTTCTTCCAAGGATTGGTTTTGCATTCCATTGACCGTTTCGCGTATTCGAGCGTTTATGTTACAGGAGCGTCTCTCCGCAAGTTCAAGGGCGGAGGCCGCATTCTGAGCGCCGGTTGAGCTCAGGATTGATCTGGGCGTGGCGCGCGGTTAGATCTTGCCACGCTATAAAAATGTCTTTTTTCCCGTGCTAGGATGTCTCGCGGATAAGTTTGAGGTATGGCAATGACAACCTTGTATGAGACATTGTCGGTCTCGGAAGATGCGACGGCCGAAGAGATAAAACAGGCTTACCGGAAGGCAGTCATGCGTTGGCATCCGGACCGCAATGCGGGTCAGGAGCATGTCGCGCGGGCAGCGTTCCTGGACGTTCGGCATGCTTACGCAATTTTGTCCGATCCCGCGCAAAGGCGGGTCTACGACGCCGTTTTTGCTGAAGAAATGAAGCGTCAGGAGGAACAGCGGCGACACGAGGAGCAGGAGCAGGCTGAACGCGAGGCCGCAGTGCGCGCTGCGGAGGAGGCGGAATATGCCAGCCGCGTCGCGCTGGCGATGCGCTTCGCCACGCAAGGCTATAACCGTGACGTCGTCCGCGGCGTGCTGCTCGCCCACGATTGCAGCGACGACCTCGCGTGTCGTATTGCCGACAGCGCCCTTGCGCTGCACGTGTCCAGGCAGTCCGAGGTTGCATCGGCGCAGTCGGAGGAGATCGCTCCTGAGACGCATGGCATGCAGCAAGAAGAGGACCTGGCACCCACCGACCGCGCGCGCTCGTTCTCCGATATCTGGATGCCGTTCTGGAACGTGCTGCGATCCTGACCGCCTGCCCGCTGGCAGGTCACAGTCTTGCTACGTTCCCTGAATAAGCGCCGCCAGGGATGCTCTAACCCCCTCGAATTTTATTAGCGAACGCATTTGCCTGCGCCCGGCTGGCTCGTCATGACTCAGCGCGCGACACTTGCCGCGCACCCACGCGAGAGGAGGTTGCCGAAGCGCGTCGACCCAATAACAGCGTCGCAGGAACATACTGACCATTAGAACCAGCACGACGCAGACGATGCAGCGAGATCCGACGGCACGTCTAGCCTCGCGGGGACAGTCCTGAAATCTGGTCTTAAAATCTGCTGAAAGGAAAGAACGGTCCGGAGATGCTGATGGAGCATGCCTACTTCAAATTGCTGCATCTGCTGTCGGGGCATCCTGCATGGGCTCTCACGGTCGTATTGCTTGCCGCGTTCTTTGAATCCATTGCTTTTATAGGCACGTTTGTTCCGGGCAGCACCGCCATGTTCGTGGCGGGCGCGCTGGTCGGCACCGGTTCGCTCAACCTCGGCTGGGTCTTCGCCTGTGCCCTCGCAGGCGCCGTGGCAGGCGACGCCGCCAGCTACTGGTTCGGTTGCAGCCATAAGGACACCATCGCCAGGTTATGGCCGTTCCGCACGCATCCCGGCATGCTGGCGGCGGGGCAACGCTACTTCGAGGCGCACGGCGCAAAAAGCGTGATCTTCGCGCGCTTCATTGCACCGCTGCGTGCGGTCGTTCCCGTCGTCGCGGGCATGATGGGAATGCGGCCGTTCCGGTTCCTGGTCATCAACATCATCTCGGCGCTCGTCTGGGCGCCCGTGCACATCCTTCCCGGCGTTGTCTTCGGGGCATCGATCGAACTGGCGGGCGCCGTGTCCTTCCGGCTCGTCGCGGTGCTGGCTATCCTGGTCGCCGTCACCTGGCTGACGTTCAAGCTGACGAGCCTTCTCGTGTCACACGCCAGGGCCTGGACGGATTCTTCACGCCGGAACCTGCTGCGTTGGGCGCGTCATCACCCCGGCAGGACCGGCCGGATCGCCCTCGGTATCCTGGACCCGAAGCACCAGGCCGCGGCGCTTATCGCGGTCATCTCCGTGCTGCTGCTGGCTTCGGCCACCGTGTTCTTTTCCACGTTGCACGGCGTCTCGCATGGCGACCCGCTGGTTCAAGTCGATGTGTCCGTTTATCGCTTCCTGCAATCGGTCCGGTCGTCATGGGGCGACGCGGTCCTGGCGGTGCTCGCCACGCTGGGCAGCGTGCCGACACTGACCGCGCTAACGGTGCTGGTTGTCGTATGGATGGTGTTCGAACGCCGCTGGCGTACGGTTGCGTACTGGCTGACCGCCGTCGCCTTTTCCCAGCTGCTGATCCTGGCGATCCAGATCACGATCCAGCGTCCCCTTCCGGGCGCGGTAGCGTCCAGCCTGCGCGCGTTCCCGAGCAACCACGTAGCTGCCAGTGTCGTGATCTACGGCTTCCTCTCGTTTTTACTGGCGCGCCGGGTGGGGGCGGTGGCGCGAGTATTCGTCGCGATGGCAACCATCGCCGTGCTGGCTTCGATTGCCTTCTCGGGACTTTATTTTGGCCGCTTCACCTTCTCCGATGCCGTTGGCGGCGCCGCACTTGCCGCCACCTGGGTCTTTCTTGTCGCGCTCACCGCCGTGTGGCGATATCCCGCGAAACCGGCGCCACGCGCGATGATGCCCGTCGCCGTCCTGGTGGTCGTATGCGCGAGCGTCGCGCTGCAGTTCAGGACGAGCCTTGACGCGATGGCGGTCGAAGCGGCGCCGCCGGCTATCGTGGTGACGCCTCTGCAATGGACCGATACCGTGTGGCGGACCTTTTCTTGCTATCGCTCAAGCATGGACGGCGACCGGCTGGAACCCATCACCATTCAATGGGCCGCAACAGCCGGGGAGATTCGCGCTCAACTGGAGCGCCGTGGATGGACGGAAGGGACGCGTTTATCGGCGCGTAGCGTCTTGTCTCTCGTGTCTCCCAATGTGGTGGCCACCGCGCTTCCCGTGTTGCCGAGGTTGAACAATGGCGAACCATCGGTGCTGGTTTTTACGCGTGCTCACACGAGTGCGGACGAACGCGATGTCTTGCGATTCTGGCCGACGCAGTATGCGGTGGCACATCGGGGTGGACAGCCGCCAACACCTATATGGCTCGGCTCCCTTGTCCACGAGCGGCTGTTGCGGCCGTCGTGGCCGTTTAATGTGCTGCGCCCGGACAAGCGGATCGAGCAAATGATTGCCGACCACGGGGAGGCATCGCCGTGGAGTGGCCTGGAGGTGGCGAGAAGCGCAGGCTGTGGGGGCATTCCCGTGACGCTGGTGGCGTCCGAGAGGCAATGAGTGAAGTAGTGGGTAACGAGTAGTGGGTAAGAAGCAGTAGGTAAGAAGCAGTAGGCAAGGAGCAGTAGGCAAGGAGCAGTAGGCAAGGAGTCACGAAGCCGTGAAATGATGTCAATCCTGCACGTGTGAAGCGATGAGCTTTAAACGCAGCATGAAACGCAAGCGGCGGCAGCGCGTTGCCGAGTGCTTCAGGAGACGAGTACTTGATACAGATTCCACCGTCGGCAATCGAGAATTGGGGAAGCGCAGCGGTCTTCGCCAATGTGCTGGCCACGCGGCTGGGCGTGCCGCTGCCGGCTATCCCCGTGCTTGTCTTCGCCGGGTCGGCGATCGCCAGCGGGAATCTGGTTTTCTCCCACGTGCTGTGTGCTGCGGTGGTCGCTGCGTTGCTTGGCGACGGGGTGTGGTTTTCTGCAGGACGCATTTACGGCCGCCGCCTGACCGATATTCTCGGGCGTATGTCGTTATCGCTCGATGCAAGCATACGCACCACGCGTGCGTTATTTGAACGGTTTGGCGTGGCGATCGTGGCGGTGGCGAAGTTTGTTCCGGGCCTTGCGCTCATTACGCCGCCGCTGATGGGCACCACGCTTATCGCGCCGGTTGTATTCGTTGCCTGGGACACGTTGGGCACGGTGGCCTGGGCTTCCTTCTGGCTGCTGGGCGGCGCGTTGTTCGAGCGGCAACTTGCGTTGTTGCTGACCTGGCTCAGACCCCACGGCGGATCCATACTCGATGTGCTGTTTATCGCCGCCGTTCTTTACCTGACGTATCGATATCTGCTGCGCTGGCGTTTCCGGAAGTGGCTGAGCCGCAGGGTCGTCTCGCCCGAGCGGCTCTACCGGATGATGCGTTCAGGCACGCCGCCCTTGATTCTCGATGCGCGTCCGGTGTCGGTCCGGCGTGACGACTTATATCGAATCCCGGGGGCGTTGCTGCTTGACGTCGAGTCGCTGGAGACCATGGACGCGAATCTTTCGGCAAGCGATATTGTTGTGTACGGCATGTATCCGAACGACGCGACCGCCAGGAAGGTTCGCAAGCAGTTGCTGCGGAAAAAGGTCGTGAACGTTCGCATCTTGTACGGCGGCCTGGACGAGTGGGTGCGTCGCGGTTATGCGGTCGAGCCGCTGCCGCCGGCATTCAATCTGTTCGATGCATCGATGGCGCGTTCTTAGGCCGCCGCTCCCTTAGACCCGTTCGTGTGCGACTTACCTGAGCAGGCATACACATTCGTATGCCTGCTTTAGTGGGGATGCGCGTCACGAAATCTCGTGGCTAAATGCGTCTAACGATTCGAGCAGACAAGTCCTGAGCCACTCGAAGCGAATAAAACAAACGACCAAGCCGCGCGCGAATTTTCGCGCTGCCTTGGTCAGGACTCGAAAAGGTGCAGACGGGGACAAGCTGACGCTGAAGTTCAGCACGGGGACGCCGGTGATGATGCGACGGGGGTAGAACAAGGGAGGCGTGTAACCGGCGAGTGAAACGAAGCGAATTAAATAGTTAACGAGGGGAGAGGTGGCGTGCCGGCGGCTGGGCGTGGCGAGACGCCTGGTCGTCGGACGCGCTACGATTTTTTTCTTTAGCAAAGACTGCGGAACCATGCCGCCATTGGTTCGCTTGATCCGCTTGATCAGGCCAATTGCTGCGCAAGCGATTTCGTCAGCGGGCTGTCTACATCGCCGGGTATGCGGAACTGTCAGTATTTTTGTGTGCAAGGCGTTAAAGACCGGCTTCGCAGCAGGCCAGAATAAAACGTTATGAGCTTG
>NZ_FCOK02000111.1 GCF_001544555.2 Caballeronia udeis
CAGGTTAAAAACACCCCAAAACCCGACATCTCTACTTTGCTCACGCTACGACATCTCTACCTGGCCTCGACATTAAAATGTCAGGGCTTTTTAGAAATGTCCGCTTTTAGCTAGATTCAAA
The DNA here is from genome assembly GCF_001544555.2 of Caballeronia udeis. Taxonomy (GTDB): domain Bacteria; phylum Pseudomonadota; class Gammaproteobacteria; order Burkholderiales; family Burkholderiaceae; genus Caballeronia; species Caballeronia udeis. Next base: position 122 of record NZ_FCOK02000111.1, read on the forward strand.
TGTCCGCTTTGGCAATTTGCAACATTTGTTGATATTGCGAGCAGCATACTGTTGACAGTTTCCATAATTCCGTGGAACATTAGTCTAGAGATACCGAACACACGTCTCGAGTCACCGTTGCCGAACTGCGTGCCCACACGCTGACCGGCGTGGTTCAGCGTGAAATCGAAGGCATGATACTGAGCGGCGAACTGGCGCCGGGTGAACGGATGAACGAAAGGCTGGTGCCGACAAGCTGACGGTCAGACGCGGCCCGATGCTCAGCGCGGCGCGGCTCGCCCAGCTCGAAGCGGGTGGCAGAGATGGAATTGGCGGCCGAAAGCGGCAACTTCGCGAAATTCTTTCCGCTAAACGGGAGTTTCACGATTTTCTGGTGCGCTCGACCGAAAACGGCCGGCTGATCAAGATGTATCGCGCGCTCATGAAGGAGTTTCATCTGTTTCGCACGCGTGGCCTCGTGCAACGCAGTGTGTTGCTGGAGTCGAACCGCAAGGTTCTCGAGGCGCTCAAGGTGAAGAACGCGCAGGCGAGTTATGAAGCGCGTTTTCGTCACGTGAATTGCGGCAAGAACCGTATGCTGCTCGCGCTGGACACTCTTCAACTCAGTTAGGTGGACAAGCACTGTGACGCTGTAAGGAGGGGCATATCGTAAGCTTTGCCTGATTGACCACTGAATTTCACCGGTCCATGTGGGCCGTCGACATCGACAGCCTCAGGCTTATACTTCAATTTTTATTTCGGTATGCGAAGTAAAAATAGATACTTACGCAAAAAGCCCTGCCGGAGTCAGGATTACTCGGAGGCCACACAAGACGCGTGCAGCCTGCGCTGGAAGATCGAGCAGTTTCATCGTGAGAGATGCTCGATGACTTCCGGCGTCAGCAGCTCGAAAATCCGATCGTTCGGATGAAATTTGCGTACGCCCTAACTGCGTTTTTAGCCTCGTTGGGGCCATTCGCCGCAGTCATTGCTTCGGATTCAAGTTCGGTTGACCTGAGCCGATACAGGTGAAGGACGCTTTACATACGTCCCTGTATCGGCTTGGTCGCACAAGATTTCGGTTTGACTTCTAAAAATAAAGGCTAAGTGCGGGCTGCTCATCGTAGCGTCGATCACGTAAGGCTCCACGCCTTCGGACTACACGCGGTGCAGCAGGCGCACGATTCCCTGGTACCTGGATGGAGGCAAATGGCCCCGATCCTTGCAAAATTCTAATAAAAGGATGTGCCACATGGCAATGAAGATCGGGGCTCGGCTTACTATCACTTTCGGTGCGGTACTTGTTTTGCTGCTGGTGATCTGTGGGACGGTCAGCGTGCAGATGGCGGACATGAACGCGAATACTGAAGACATCGTCGATCATCAGGCTAAAAAGCTGCAGAATGGGAATCAGCTCAAGGAAGGAACGTACCTGGTCAGCTTGCTGGCGTACCGCTCGCTCGAGGAACCGACACCCGAAGCACAACAAACCGACTTTGAGCAACTCCAGGCCCAGGTCGAAAAAAATACTGCCCTCGTCCGGGACGTGCAAAGCCGGATGGGTTCAGCAGTCGGACGGGCTGCCTTCAATCCCGTGACACAGGCATATACGGCCTATTCGGCAGCGATGAAGCCTGCTTATGCGCAATTGGCCGCCCATGACGTCAGTGGGGCACGTGCAACCCTGCTGGGCACGGTGCCGTTGCAACTAGCGCTCCTCAAGGCGCAAAGCACTTTTCTGAATTATGAGCAAGACCAGATGGACGCCGCCGTGCGGGACAGTAGTCACGCTTATGACACGGCACGCGCCGTGCTGTGGGGATTCGCGGCGTTGGCCCTGATCGTCGCAACGGTCCTGTGCGTGCTGGTGACCCGTTCGATCGTCCATCCCCTGAAGCGCGCGGTCGATGGCGCCAATGCTCTGGCGCGGGGCGACCTGTCCGTCAAAATAGATGTCGTCCGCCAGGACGAAGTCGGCGCACTGGCTGACTCGCTGAACCAGGCGATTGCCCAATTGGCGGGCATCGTCGGGGGCGTCAAGCAAGCCAGCCTATCGATTTCGAGTGCAACTCAACAGTTGGCGGCCGGCAATACCGACCTGTCGCAACGTACCGAAGAACAAGCTGCGTCGCTGGAGGAAACCGCATCGAGCATGGAAGAGCTGACCGCGACAGTGCGCCAGAACGCGGACAACGCGCAGCAGGCCAGCACGCTGGCCGGCACGGCGTCGGCCATCGCGCAGCGCGGTGGAGACGAGGTCAGCCGCGTGGTCGAGACGATGCAGGGGATCTCCGACAGTTCAGCCAAGGTGGCCGAGATAATCAGCGTGATCGAAGGCATTGCGTTCCAGACCAACATCCTGGCGCTGAACGCAGCGGTCGAGGCCGCGCGGGCTGGTGAACAGGGGCGTGGCTTTGCGGTCGTGGCCAGCGAGGTCCGCACGCTGGCCCAACGCAGTGCGGCGGCGGCCAAGGAAATCAAGGCGCTGATCGGCGAGTCGGTGAACCGGGTGGATGCCGGTTCGAAGCTCGTTGAGGAAGCGGGGAGCACGATCAGCGAAATCGTCCAGTCAGTGAAGCGAGTGACTGACATCATGAGCGAAATCTCGTCGGCGTCGCAAGAACAGAGCACCGGGATCGAGCAGGTCAACCAGTCGGTCAGCCAGATGGACCAGGTGACCCAGCAGAACGCCGCACTGGTCGAACAGGCCTCGGCGGCGGCACATTCAATGGCCGAGCAAGCTCAAGCGCTGCGTGACGCAGTCGCGGTGTTCAAGGTCGGCGAGAGCGACTCAGCGCGCGCCGGCGTTGTCACATTAAAGCGTTTGGCTGGCAGTAGTTCGATGGACTGACTTTTCCTCAAAAGCCAGACGGATTTTGGCTAAGCCCGGTGAAACGACGCCACGCGGCAAAGCGTTCGCCGAGTTGCTTTCAGTAGAGCGATGCACGAAGCAGATTTCGCTTCAGTGCGAAGAGTTACCGTATTGGTCGGAAGCTCGAATCAGCGCAACAGATAAGAAAAATCGGTACTAGCTACTCGACTCAGGGCCAAGGTTGCCCATACTAGGGGCCGCGGTCATGAATGACGGACGCGATATGAGTGACACGAGCCTGTTCGTACCGTCGCGGGCGTTTTCCCTCCGCCGGGGTGCCGTGCTCCTCGTGTTCGCCATCGCTGCAACGGCATCATGGGCGACAGGGTATTGGTTTGCGCAGTCCATTAATCGGCAGACTAACGCCACAGTCGCGCTCGACATCAGCCGATCGATCGACCGGGTCTTACGGTCTATCGACACGCGTCGGCAACAGGCTGACCTCCTCGCGGGTCAGCCCTGCCCTCAGGTTGAAAACCGCCTCACGTTGTTGCAGCGGGCGGCACCCTATGTGCGCGCCATCGTGCTGGTCCACGACGGCTCGGTCTACTGCTCTAGCCTCGGGGACGCGCGCGCGAGCTATCCCCTCTCGTTGTTTGTGCCGAACGGGTCCTCGAGCCGCCGCATGGGTTTGATACCAGGCACCCCGGTTTATCCTGATCGCCCGGTTCTAACCGTGTTTGAGGCGGTCGGCCGGCGCGATGGCGTGCTGTATCTCATCGAAGGAGCGTATCTCGCCGATTTGCTGGCGCGAGCGGAAGGGTCAGAGAAGCGCTCCGCCACCTTGAGCGTCGGCACCGGAACGTTAGCAAGTGACAATACGTTCGCGTCCGGTAACGCAACGATCCCGGCCGGTGCGGTCGTTCTGCCTAACGGCAACAGCATGAAGGTCGTTGTGGCGGGAAAGGTCCCGTCTGACCATCTCGCATTGGCGGTATTGGCCGCGCTACTCTGCGGGGTTGCCATCGCAACGACTGTCGTGCTCGGCTACACCGCCGGCTTTACGCCCAGGCAGCGCATTCTTCGACAGGTAAAAGTCGGGTTACGCCGTGATGAGTTCTTTGTCGTCTACCAGCCCATCGTTGACGTTGGGACCGGGGTGTGGGTGGGTGCGGAGGCGCTCGTGCGCTGGCAGCACCCGCGCTGGGGCGTCGTCGCGCCCAACGCGTTCATCAGGCATGTCGAGACCTCCCCCATCATTGCGCCATTCACCGACTTTGTCCTGCGTACCGCGCTCGCGCAACTAGGGGCGGTCGGTCTGCCCGACGGCTTTCGGCTCACCGTGAACCTCGCTCCTTGCCACATGGAGTTGCCGTCGTTCCCTCGGGACATATGCGAGGCCCTCGACCTCCAGACTACGGCGTTAAACATAGTTCTGGAAATCACCGAGCGCGGCCTGATAACCAGCGAAGACTCAGTCAGGGAGGGAATTGCGAGATTAAAAGCCAAGGGTGTGCAATTCGCCATTGATGATTTCGGCACGGAAAACAGCAACCTCGCACTGCTACAACGGTTCCACTTTGACTACATCAAGATTGACCGGTGTTTCATTCAAGGAGTGGCTGACTCGGACCGAAAACTTATCGAAGGTATTCTGCAGTTGGCAAAGGTCCTCGGAGCGTCAGTCGTTGCCGAGGGTGTGGACCGGCAAGCACAGCACAGTGCGCTGCAGGAGATGGGCATACCGTTCGCGCAAGGCTATTTGTACCACCAGCCGACCGAAGGCGCGGCGTTTTTCGATGGTTACGTCGCATCGGTCGAACGGTGGCGAAATATCGTTGCCGCGCACACCGTGCAAGCGCCCGCCGCCTCGCCGGCCAGTCGAGTTGTTTGATAGATGCGAATTTCGTCCGACATAGCGTGGAGAGAGTGGTTCGATGCTTCGCCCGTTCGAATATATGAATCAGTTGCTCGACGGACGTCGCAAATGAAATGCGGAATGCGGCCGTTAGGCGTCTGCACCGTTCAATCGTCCATCGGGCGATCATTCGGATGCGAAAAGATGGCCTTTAGAGAATCGCTCATTGGCAACCCGAGTGTGATGCCCTTGGGCGCAATCGGTGACATGAACCACGTGTTGTAAAGCGACTGGCCACGGCCATTTGTTTCAAGCCGTGCGATGGTTCGATCGACTACCGCCTTAAGCGAGGCGTCGCCCTTGGGAAGCATGCATGCGATCGCTTCGTGCGTTTGCGGCTCCCCGGCGATGACATAGTCTTCCGGGCGGTGCGCGGTCGCCCGTTCGCTTGCGAGCACATCGGCATCCATGAAAAAGGCTGCGGCGCGGCCTGTTTCGAGGTTCAGGAACGAAGCGCTGTGGTCTCGTGCTTCGACAAGCGTGATGTTCGCGTTGTTCTTCTGGATATAAGACCTGAGGTAGCGTTCGGATGTCGTCCCGGTCGTGACCGCCACTGTCTTGCCAATCAGGTCGTTAAACGAATGGATGTTTGAATCCGCCTTCGTCAGTAACCGCGTTTCCGTCACCGAGATCGTATTGGAGAAATCAACCTGCTGTGCACGCTCCTTGTTGTTCGTCGTCCCGCCGCACTCAAGATCGATCGTGCCGTTCTGAACCAACGCGATACGGTTCTGCGCGTTCACCGGAATCATCCGAACCTGAAGGCCTGGTGCACCAATCGCTGTCTTGATCTCCTTCACGATCTCCTGCGCAATGTCTTGCGAATAGCCGATGACGTGGTCGTCGTTGTCATAGTAAGAATACGGCACCGACGACTCGCGAAAGCCCAGCACGATCGTATTCCTGGCTTTGATCGATGCGAGCCGTCCCGTGAGATCCTGAGCGTGAGCGCCAAGCGCCACGCAGCTGAACAACACAAGGGCAGCAGCACGATAAGGCAACCTGTTCATTTTTTTCCTTTCCCGATAGTCCGATAGTTGATAGCGCACTCTTCGCCCACAAGTCAGCGACGAAGCGCCGAACACGCAGCCGCAATCCGCTTGCACGCTTCTTCGAGCTGCGCGAAAGAAGTGGCAAATGAAATGCGAAAGGCCGGAGACAGGCCAAAGGCTGCGCCCTGGATTACCGCGACTTCCTGGCTCTCGAGCAGGTACATGACAAAATCGGTGTCGTTACCGATTACCTGGCCATTCGGAGTGCGCTTGCCGATGACGCCCGCACACGAGGGGTAGACGTAGAACGCGCCCGTAGGACGGGGACAATACAGGCCTTCTATCGCATTCAGGCTCTCCACGACGAGGTCGCGCCGCCGCTGATATTCACTGCGCCAGCCGGCTAGAAAATCGGTTGGGCCGGTCAGGGCCGCCAGTGCCGCGGCCTGGCTCACGGAGGATGGATTGCTGGTGCTTTGCGACTGTAGTTTGGCCATGGCCTTGATAAGCGCCTTGGGACCGCCCGCGTAGCCAATGCGCCACCCTGTCATGGCAAACGCCTTCGACACGCCGTTGATAGTGAGCGTGCGCTCGCGCAGATGCGGGTTGCAGCGGGCAAATGTAGCGAACTTCAGGCCGTCATAAATGAGATGCTCGTAGACGTCATCAGTCATGATCCAGACATTGGGATGGCGGCTGAGCACCTTGCCAACCGCGATGAGTTCATTGTCGGTGTAAGTCGCCCCTGTCGGGTTGCACGGAGAGTTGAGCACGACCCACTTGGTGCGATCGGTGATGGCCGTTTCAAGCTGCTCCGGCGTCATCTTGTAGTTGCTGTTCACGTCACATTCGACAACTACCGGTCGCCCGCCATTGAGCAGCACCATGTCCGGATATGACACCCAGTATGGCGCGGGGATAACGACTTCGTCGCCCTCTTCCACCGTGCTCGTCAAGGCATTGAACACGACCTGTTTGCCGCCGTTCCCAACCGTGATTTCATCCGGGGCAAAAACCAGCCCGTTCTCGCGCTCGAATTTATCGCATATGGCCCGCTTGAGTTCCGGAGTACCATCCACCACCGTGTAGCGAGTCTTACCTGCCTTCATCGCAGCATAGGCGGCTTCGACTATATGCGGCGGCGTGTCGAAGTCCGGCTCGCCGGAAGTCAGGCCGACGATGTCCCGGCCTGCCGCTCGCAGTTCCTTCACGCGTGCTGTGGCCATTGAACTCGGCGACGGTTTGATGCGCTCCATGCGGGCGGCAATCAGTTTCATATTGGTCTCGTGACAAGGTGAAAGATGCTCAGGCGATCACGCCTTTTTGCGTCAGGTAGATGTCGATCCAGCCGCGCTTGTCCTGGCCCGCGAGAATCGCCTCCTTGCGTTGCTGTTCCTTCTGTACCTGAGCGGTCGCGGCAGCCAGCAGGGTGTCGAGTTGATCAGCGGGAATTGCAACAAGCCCGTCTTCATCCCCAACAATCAGATCGCCGGCCTCGATCACGAGACCGCCGATAGCAACCGGCACGTTGATCTCTCCAGGCCCCTCCTTGAACGGACCGCGATGCGTGTTGCCTCGAGCAAAGCATGGGAAGTCCGCCGCATAAAACGCGGCGACGTCACGCACGGCGCCGTCGATGACAAAACCAGCGATGCCACGTACCTGCGCGTGCATCTGCATTAATTCACCGACCAGCGCCTGTGTCACTTCACCGCCACCATCGACGACAATGACGTCGCCGGGTTCGGCCATGTCTATCGCCTTGTGGATCATCAGGTTGTCGCCCGGCCTCACCTTGACCGTGATGGCACGGCCCACAAGCTTCTTCTGGCGGTGGTAGGGTTTCAGTCCGATCACGCCGCACAACCGGTGCATGTTGTCGCTGATGTGCGGAGTAACGACGGACCGAAAGCGCTCGATGAGGTCGTGAGGAATCGGCGCGGGCATCGGCATGATCCGAAAGCCAGGCATGTGTTGATGGCTCATGAGTGCAAGTCCTGGTGACGAGGGAAATTAAAGTGTTGAATGCTGGCGCAAGTAGGGCACGAGGCCGCCTGCGTCGAGGATCTTCAGAATGTCGTACGGTATTGGCGCAGCCTCGATTTCGTGGTCGTCGAGCGCACAGCGCACCAGGATACGAGGTCCAAAATCGATCTGGAGTCCATAGCCTTCCGCCATCCGGCTGGTATCGCACTCAATCGGATAGAGTCCGTTGTTCACTGCGTTGCGAAAGTAGGTCCGGGCAAAACTTCGAGCGAGTACGATCCTGATCCCGGCGCCGATAATCGCCGTCACCGCAACTTCCATTGCCGAGCCACAGCCGAAATTCTTACCCGCGACGAGGATGTCGCCAACATGCACGGAAGCGGCAAATTCGGGTGCAATGGTCTCAAACAGATAGTTCTTCAGGACGGCAGGATCGAGCGATTTCCGCTTGCGTCGCGAAGAGATGATGTAATCGGTATTGATGTCGTCGCCAAACAGGCGCGCGGTACCCTTGATGGACAGTGACGTCATTCTTTTATCGCCTGGAGAGGGTTTGCGGGCTGGCTATCCGGCCGGCTACAGCGCTCGCGGCGCACACTTCTGGCGACGCCAGGAAAATATTGGCGCTTGGGTTGCCCATTCGCCCTTCGAAATTCCTGTTGGCCGTGGAGATCACGTTCGCGTCGTCTTCCGGGATGGCGCCGGCCGTGCCGCAGCATGATCCGCAACCCGGCGTAACAATAATGGCGCCCAGCTCGATCAACCCGGCGAGCTCGCCGCCAAGAGCCAGCTCGTGCAACACTTCGCGCGATGCCGGCGTGACTACCAGCTGCACGCCCGCAGCGGGCCTGCCGAACTTACGGAACACCGCAAGCGCCTGACGGAAGTCTTTCGCACGGCCGCCGGTACAGGTGCCGAGATAGACCATCTGCACAGGCACCTCCCCCAGTTCATCAAGGCGTGCGACGTTGTCGACGTTATGAGGCAATGCCACATACGGGCACAGCGTCGTGAGATCTATATCCAGTGCCCGGGTATAGACGGCATCCGCGTCCGCGGACAGGCCTTCCAACGGGGCGGCAACGCGTCCGTCCAGATAACGCCCACAGGCTGCGTCGAAAGGGAACGCGGCATTCTTGGCCCCCATTTCGACCGACAGGTTGGCGAGGACCAAACGATCCTCAAAATCGAGCGTTTGGAGACCCTCGCCGTGAAATTCCAGCGTCTGATACGCGGCACCGTCCGCGCCCAGCAGCTTCGCCAGATGAAGCGCGAGATCCTTCGGATACACACCCGGCGGCAACTCGCCATGCAAGGTGATCCGGATGGACTCTGGCACCTTGAGCCACACCTTCCCGGTCATCATGACGCCCGCCAGATCCGACGAACCAATACCGGTCGCAAAACAATTCGCTGCACCGTAGGTCACCGCATGGCTGTCGGCGCCGACGAGAAGCCGGCCAGGCGCTGCAAGGCCTTGTTCGACCACGATCTGATGGCCGATCCCCTCACCGATATCGAACAATGGAATGCCCTGTTCGCGTGCAAAACGCCGGATTCTCGCCTGCAGCATGGCCGCCTTCGGGCTGGGCGCCGGCGCATAGTGATCGAGCGCAAAAAGCAGTTTGTGGGGGGAATGAACGCGTGAAGCGCCCATCGCAGCGAAGTAGTCCATTGCCATAGGAATGGAACCATCAGTACCCATTGCACAATCCACTTCACAGATCGCGATATCGCCCGCGTTGACGCTGCGCCCCGAGCTGAGGGACAACAACTTTTCTGATAGGGTTTTTCCTGACATGTCGTTGGTCTCGCGATTCGGAACGGCCTGGATTGAGCGGGTCTCGACCGGGCATTGATGGCGCGCCGCGATGCTCTTTTCCCTGTGGTATCAAGGCTACCGCAGAGGTGAGTATCGCAAACCGCGACAGGTCGTATTACGAGTAATAGGCATCGTCACCAATGAATAAAATTCATAGGTCACCGAGATAGAAAGTGGCGTTGACGTGGCGCTGACGTGGCGCTGACGTGGCGTTGTAAGGTAGCGGCTTCCTTGCAAACCAGACGCCACGGGTCAATACTTCACCGCGGCATCCCGCCAAAGCCGGTGCCGAAACGAACTCCGGTGACTGAACAACATTCGCAAACAACCTTTGATGCGCATGAAACCATGCTAACTCTCAAGCAACTGGAAGCCGTTTACTGGGTTGCCAAGCTCGGGACCTTCGGTGCAGCGGCGGATCGTCTTTACACAACTCAGTCGGCCATTTCAAAACGCATCAATGAACTGGAAATGTTCTTCGTAGCTTCGCTGTTCGATCGCAGCAGACGCACCGTGCGGCTCACAGCGAAAGGTCGAGAATTGCTCGAGGCAGCTGAGGAGATGTTGCAGGCCCGCGATCGATTACTCGAACGTATGGGCAAGGAAGTTGAAGTCGTGCGGCACTTCCGCCTGGGCATCACGGAGCTGATCGCATTGACGTTCCTGCCGCGACTTGTGCAGGAGATTCGCCAAGCCTACCCAATGGTGTCACTCGAGCCGGAAATCGATGTCAGCACCAATCTCGCCACGCGGCTTCTGCACGGCGAGATTGACTTCATCATCGCCCCGACCGTCCTCAAGGATCCCCGCTTCACGTCCGTTCCCTTGAAAAAACTCCAGCTCCACTGGATGTCGAGCCCGTCATTGATTACTGACTCGCAGGTGCTCTCGCTGGAAGAAATTGCGAACTATCCAATCCTGATGCAGATTGGCACGTCGGGGGTCGACGCAATCTACGAGCGATGGTTCGAGTCCAAAAACCTGACGATTCGTCGCACCTTCGCGGGCAACAGCCTGATCGCGTTGAGTTCACTCACGGTGGCGGGGTTCGGAGTGAGCTATCTGCCGGCGCTGTATTTCTCCGATCTTGTAGACCAGGGCTTGCTCAACGTGCTGCATTCGACGCAGAGCTTGCCTGCGGTGCGTTACTACGCGATCTACCGCAACGATGGTCCTACCGCACTCTACTCAATGGTGGCCGACCTCGCCCGGCGGCTCTGCGATTTTTCAAAACCGGACCTCGCATCTGTCATTTCACGGTAGACGGCCTGCCTTTTACGGGCTCTGTCAAGTTGACAGGGCGTAGACGGCCTTTTTGGCTAAAGAATAGTTATCCTTATCAGATAACTTTCTTTCGGCTACGGCGGTGACAGTTCAACAATGCCATGTGGCGAAGCGCTCCAGGAGTACCGCACGGTGATATGCCGCGTTCATCTGATGTCTGAGCAGCGCGAACTGCTGTCGGATCAGGCCGAAGCACGAGAGAAAAAAAGAGCGTCGCCAGCCATCACCGCCGGTTGACGGTGGAAAAGCCTCTCGCTGTTGTTCCAGGGCGCACGCCGCTCAACGTCGGCGACATTGGTGCGGGCGGTAACTGCGTGTTACCAATCTCGCAAGCCGGTTTCACTTGTGAGCGCGACCCGCGCATAGACTCCATCGACTGGACGGCATCCGAGTCCGACCATCTTTTTGGAGCTACAAATGAACACACGAGATGTGGTCACTGCAATATCGGCGCTGACATTACTTTCGGCCGTCGGCACGGCGCACGCATCGGGATGTCTGAAGGGCGCGGTGGTCGGCGGAGTGGGCGGCCACGTCGCAGGTCACCATGCCGTAATCGGAGCCGTGGGCGGTTGCATCGTGGGGCATCACTATGCAAAGGAAAAGGAGAAAGAGCGGACGGTAGCCGTAAGCCAACGCACGGCTGTCGCGCCGTCCTGATGACTGGAAGCAGGTAGCCCGCAGGTAGCCCGTATCGGGCGCACAGAATATCGCGTCGTGCCCGGTCCAATAGACAGTCCGCTTCACTCCGTCCCGCCTTGAGTCGAGGACGGCCGTGTCACGGGCTTACCCGGTCACCGCCTCATCACATTGGAGAGAGCAATGCTGCGAATCCGTAGCCTTCGAGTTACCGCGCAATTGGCAGACACCGAGATGTGCGCCGAGTACTGCGCGCAGACCGGACGTCTTCGCATCCTCAAAGATGGTGCTCTCGTGCGCGAGTGGTTTCCGCCAAATTCGTGGATGGCCATTGCTTCCGTCGCCGGCGCTCGAAATTGGGGAACACGGCCGGATTCGAATGAGCTTCGCGCGTTGCTGGAAAGCCAGATGTCACTGCTGCACATCGGCTAGTTGCCGCTGGTGTCTGGGTGAAGCAACCTGAGCAGTTGCTGCCATTGCCAACATGGACGACAGCCGACGTCATGTGGTTTGCAAGTGGGCGCCTGGTCGCCACCCAGGGGAGTGGATGCCGGCTCGCTCGCTGGAGCGTCGACGTGGAACTGCGGCGGTCAACCGCGGCTATCGACCCACGCGCGAGCCCAGTCAAGCCCGGCATGTTGCGCTTCCTCTTCGGTATCAAAATGGCCAAGGACGCCCGACCCTTCAATAAGCTTGTTGCTCCGTGTGATGGTTCCGCTACCAGCGTACTGCTCCGGCTGCAGAATATCTTCTAGTTGCAGGATAGCGTGGCCCCAGATGCCGTACCCTCGATAGCTCTCCGATTCCATCAGCGCGAGACCTCTGCGGGAGCGCTGTGCGAGTCGACACATGGCTCGCTGCCGCCACCCTGGAACGCGGGCGCCATGAGTGTCACCAGCAACCGGTATTCACCAAGTCTCACTATCGAATCTCCGTATTTTCCGGTTTAGGCCGCGTTCGGTCATCTTTCTACAAGGTCAGCAAGGCTGAGCTTGTAACTCTGGCACCAACGCATGCACAAAACGATGATTTAGCAGAGCGTCCGCTCAACCGCGGCGCGCAGCCAGAAGGGCTCGCATCGACGAGTTATAACCGTACGAGGTATCTCCAACACCGAATCGAGTCAACTACCCAACGCGTTTGGATCCCGCCACGCCCGCTCGAACGGAAGCCGCCACGCCCGGGGCGCAACGAGTTGATGGATGGCATTTGGCCCCCACGAGCCCGGCGCGTAGAAGCGAACGGGAGGCGGCGATTCGAGCAAGGCCGTCGATACTTCCCACAGCCGCTCGATACCCTCAGCGGTGGTGAAAAGCGTACGGTCACCCCGCATGGCATCGAGGATCAATCGCTCATAGGCTTCCAGTACTTCGCCAATCAGACCGGTATCGCGCATGGCGAACTGCAGGCTCAGTTTGTCCAGCCGCATCCCGGGACCCGGGCGTTTGCCATAAAACGAAAGCGACATTTTCGAAGCGTCCGCCAAGTCGAACGTCAAATGGTCCGGTCCTTGTGAGCCGACGCCCGATCCAGCCGGAAACATGCTCTTCGGCGGCTCACGAAATGCGATGGAAATGATGCGTTGCCCCTCGGCAAGCCGCTTTCCTGTGCGCAGATAGAATGGAACGCCGGCCCAGCGCCAGTTATCGATCGAACATTTCAATGCGATGAATGTTTCCGTTTCCGATTCTGGACTGACTCCATCCTCGGACCGATAACCGGTGTACTGCCCACGGACGACGTCGGTTGGCTGTATCGGCAGCATGCTACGAAAGACCTTGTTCTTCTCCTCGCTAATGGGCGACGGTTCCAGCGACGTTGGTGGCTCCATCGCCATGAACGCGAGAATCTGAAACAGGTGCGTGACGACCATGTCGCGAAATGCGCCTGTTTGTTCATAGAAACCCGCGCGCTTGCCGAGGCCCAGCGTTTCAGGCACATCGATCTGAACGTGGTCGATGAAGTTGCGGTTCCAGATCGGCTCGAACAGACCGTTCGCGAAGCGGAAAGCGAGAATGTTCTGGGCGGGCTCCTTCCCCAGGAAATGATCGATCCGGAAGATCTGCTCTTCTTCGAAGACTTCGTGCAACCGGGCATTCAACGAAACAGAACTCGTCAGATCCGTTCCGAACGGCTTTTCCATGATGATCCGTGAGCGTTCCACGAGACCCGCTTCCTTGAGCATGCCAACTGCGGAGAGCGCGGCGTTAGGCGGAACGCTCAGATAATGCAGCCGCCGGCACTCGCCATCGAAGCTCAGTTCGGCGTTCAGCACCGCCGCCTTGAGCGCCTCCGCGCCTGCTGTCAGCGGCAGATAGTGAAGATTGGCGGCGAAAGTGTCCCACTCCGGCTGGGCGACCTTGCGAGAAGAAAACTCGTCAAGCGCTTCCCGCGCCGTGCGGCGAAAGTCGTCAATGTGTATGTTGTCGAGTGCGACGGCAATGACCCTGCAGCCCGGAATGAATCCTGCACTCGACAGATGGAACAAGCCTGGCAAGAGCTTGCGTCGCGCCAGATCGCCAGTGGCGCCGAACAGAACGACGACTTGTGGGAATTGTGGACCCACCCCTGCAGCGATCTTGGCCATCGTGCAAATCCTTTCTGAGTTGTCAACGCCTGACGACGAGAATGGGGAAGAGTGCATCCGGCGGCCGGGTTCGATTTGCCAATGGTCGCCCGAAGTGCCCCTTCCACAAAAGCTCTACACCCCAAAAAAACGAAATGGACTGCATGACGAGTCCTGACAAAGCCCTCGTACTCGTCACGATTCAAGTTTGCCTGGCAGGATGTCCCACCAGGCCGAGGAGCTTTGTTTCCACAGTATCACGCGCTTACAGATCGAACCTGCGATGCTGACCGTGCACCAGCACGAACCGGCAGATTGCTGATTCTTGCTCGCCCACTTTCTCAGATCTCGTTGATTCGCTCCATTCTACGGACATGGCAAAGATTTGTGGATCGCGAAAATCGTCGGTGATCGTGGGCTTCGATCATGTTTCCGGAATCAGCAACTCATAGGGATAGAGCCAGAGGAACAAGCTAGGACATGCGCTTTTCAAACGCCCGGCCGATCGCATTCGCGAAGGACAAGAGTGCGGAGCAATCGACCCCGTTATCGAGGCGCGGGCAATGACGAAGGCCGCAGTTGCCGTCATAGTCAAAGGTATTGCTGTCGACCTCGCAGGCCGTGGCATTACAGTTTCCTGGCACGCGTGCAGCAGTCGACATGAGCTTCGCGCGGTACCTTACCGCGATAGAGATAAGGTGCCCTCTGGATTGGCTTCTTTTATGTAATCGGTCTCGAAAGCCCCGCTGCATGACGATCGATACATACCGTGCTTCGAGCCCATTGAGCCGGAACCATCAGCTCGTGACAAGTCCTTGTTTTGATCAATCATGGAGCGCCGCGGTTGTACGTTGGCGTCCAAATCCTGGTGCTGCCTCGTGAACGTCAACAAGCTGGAAAACCATGGTTTTCCATTCCTTGTCCGACAATACCTGGGATTACCCCACTTGATCAGCTTACTTTCAATGAAATATCATCAAATCGTCGGACAACAAAGCCGACCCAAGAAAACCAAACTCTGCGCATAGCGCGAGAGGCCCACGAGAACAGGGCCCTGTTTCCTAACGCCTATTTAGGATAGCGAATCGTTGCAAATAACCTTGGTTAGCAACGAGGGCAAGCCTCGTCCAGGAGATTTGACGGCATGGCATTGCGCGTGCGGCGGCCGTGTTTCGTGAGCTCGAAGTAGCGGCAAATTGAACTAATGCACATATAAAAAGTGGAGACGAAGTGAAATCTATTTATGTTGCTGGAGCACTGCTTGCATTGGGATCGGGATCTGCAATGGCCCAATCGAGCGTGACGCTGTATGGACTCACCGACGTTAGCATCCAGTATCTGACGCACGCAGATCGCACCGGTGACTCTCTGGTACGAATGACCACTGGCGGTCTCTCGCAAAGTCGCTTCGGAGTGAGTGGCACGGAAGATATTGGCGGCGGGACTGCCGCCATCTTCCGGCTGGAGAACCGCTTCGACCTCAATAACGGCCAGTCTGATCCGGGTCTGCCTTTCTGGAACACCGCGTTTGTCGGGCTGAAGTCCACACGGTTCGGCAGCCTTACAATGGGCCGGCAGAGCAATGTGCTGGTTAATATTGTCGACCGGACCTACGCGTCGAACCCGTGGGTACCCTTCGATTTCGCGTTCCAACCAGAAATCACCATGCTGGGCGGCCTCTGGTCGAGCAACATGGCCAAATACACGGTCAAGCTCGCAGACGTCATAGGCGAAGCATCGTACGCGTTCGGCAACACCGCAGGAAATACGTCTTATGGATCGCAACTGGCGGTCGGCCTTGCTTACCTGCCCGCCGCGCCGCTAACGGCAGGTGCCGGCTACATGGATTCGCGAGACTCAACCAACGGCTCCCACTCGAAGTCCTGGACCGCGGGCGCGTCCTACACGTGGCAAGACACCCAGTTCCACGCCGGCTACTTCGAGAATCGGCTCGACCCCGGTTTCCAGTCTTATCTGAACGGTCCATTCACGGCGCAGGCGCTGTCAGCCCTTAAATACACCGACTTTAGCTCGCGACGCATGTTTAGCCTGGGGGTGGTGCAGTCGTTCAGTTCCGCCTTGCGGGTTTCGCTCAACTACTGGCGCACGTTGCAAATCGGCAAGACCCCGCACCTCGACGGCAACGCTTCGCAATTCGAATTGCTCGCGGATTACAACCTGTCCAGGCGGACCGATGTTTATCTCGAAGGCAACTATGGCCTCTACCGTGGCGACCTGATCGGTGCGCAGATACAAGGGGTAAACGGCGTCGGGACGGCGCTGAAAAGTACACAACTCGGGTTGATGGCCGGCATCCGGCATCAGTTTTGACTCTATCGTCCAATGTCAGACAATCTTCCTTGGAGTATGTTGTATTATGCTTATCGAGTCGATAAAATGAACTCATTGTCGTACAATAAATGCTCTGGTGTAAGCCGGCGTGGAGAGAGCCTTGGTGGGTTTCAGGTGTGCGGAGGCCAGAATTGAGAGCACTCCGCAACACTGCCGCGACGCGCATGATCGAAGCACGACTCGATCGCCTGCCTATGACGCGGCATCTATGGTTTCTGGTCTTTCTGCTGGCGCTGGGCGCATTTTTCGAAACTTACGATCTTGCATTAACCGCACTGGTGGCTCCCGGGCTCGTGCAGGTGGGTATTTTCGCGGCACGCGGCGGTCTACTCGGTCTTCCCGATCAGGCGGCGTTTGGTGCGGCGACGTTCCTGGGCCTGTTTGTTGGTGCGTTGCTGTTCGGCCGGTACGCGGATCGCGCTGGCCGCAAGCGAACCTTTACCGTCGCACTGTTGTTGTACACCGCCGCCACTCTGCTGATGGCGCTTCAACAAACGGCGCTGTGGATCGACGTCTGGCGGTTTGTTGCGGGTATAGGGCTGGGGGTGGAACTGGTGACGATCGATGCTTATATCGCCGAAATCGTTCCCGCACGTTATCGTGGGCGCGCATTCGCGTTCGCTGCGTTCGTGCAGTTTCTAGCCGTGCCGGTGGCCGGGGCGCTAAGCCTTGTATTCATTCCGCATCGGCCGCTTGGTGTCGACGGCTGGCGCTGGGTCTGCATCATTGGCTGTATCGGTGCTGCGGTGGTGTGGCTGACGCGTTCGCGTCTCCCGGAGTCACCGCGGTGGTTGGCGCAACATGGTTCGATGGATGAAGCTGACCGCATTGTGAGCGTGCTTGAAGAGAAATGCTTTGGTGCGCAGGCGGTTTCCAGACTGCCGCAACTGACTGCTGTCGCCAGCGCCGTGGACGAACAGGATCATGGCAAGGTCGCAATGCGCGTGCTGCTCGGGTCCCCGTGGATCGGGATCGTGATGATGTTGTCGATAGTGAACGTATTCATCGCAATCGGCTTCTTCGGTTTTGGAAACTGGGTCCCCACCCTGCTCGCCGCGCAGGGTCACCCTGTCGTGAAAAGCTTTGAGTATTCGCTTTACATTGGCCTGAGCTACCCGCTTTGCCCGGTGGTGTTCCTCTTGTTCGCCGACAAGGTGGAACGGAAATGGCAGATCGCTATCGCTGCACTCGGCGCGGGCGTATGCGGACTCTGCTTTGCGCACCAGGACAATCCGGCGCTGCTGATCATGTTCGGCGTCGGCGTGACGGTATTCAACGTGCTGAGCGCTTATGCAATACACGCGTACCAGTCCGAGTTGTTTCCGTCTGCAATGCGAGCACAGGCGATCGGCTTTGTGTATTCGTGGGGACGCCTCGCGGCTGTTTTCTCCAGCCTGATCATGGGCTTCCTGCTGCAGCGCGGTGGCACAAACGCCGCATTTATTTTCCTGGCCACGAGCCAGATCATCGTTGCAGTCGTCGTGACTGTGATGGGGCCCCGCACGCTCGGGTGCGATTCGGTGACAGGCACGGCGATGGCAACCGTCAGCCAGCGCATACCATGAGCCATGCATCACGAAACAGGATTGAATCCATGATAGATCGAACCCCAGACGCACCTGCCACTGTGGGCGACCAATTGCTTAACCGCATGGCACAAGACATTCTCTCGGGCGTATTACCGCCTGGCACCAAGATCCTGGAGATCGACCTCGCGGCACGCTATGCCGTGAGTCGCGCCACGTTGCGTGAAACAATCGCACGCCTCGAAGAGCGTCGGTTAGTAGTACGCACGCCGCATGCGGGCGCGCGTGTTGCCCAGCTTTCGCGCAACGAAGTGCTGGAAATGTTCGTGGTCCGCGAGGCGCTGGAAGGTATGGCTTGCCGGCTGGCAGCCACGCACGCCACCGACGAGCAAATTCTGGCCTTGAGACAACACGCCGAATTCGAAGAGGCGGGGATCCGTGCGTACTCGGAACTTCCGGACAACGTGCGTTCGCCGGAAATCGCTAACGAGTCCTATCCCGCCTACGGCAAACAGGATTTCCACGTGATGATCGCAAGCTTCTCAGGCGTGCGGTTGCTGGAAACGCTGATTCAGAGCGATATCAACCGCCTGACGCGTTTGTTCCGCTTCAAGGATCTCGATAGCCGAGGCCGGCGCGGACTCGTCGAACACAACCGCATTGTCGAAGCAATTGCCGAACGCGACGCCGAGATGGCAGAGCTCGCCGGCCGGCGGCATATCGCCGGAATTCGCGATGAATTCGTGCGTCTCGTGGCGACGGAAAGCGACTGGTTGAAACTTTGCGCATGAAAGTGAAGCACTTGCGCTTTCAGATCCGACCGCCGCCACACGTATTGCCCGAGGCCGCCGCGCCGCTGCTGGTGTGCTGGATTGACAGGTCTGCCATCGGGCCCGGCGAGCCGTAGATTGCCGAATCGAATGAACATCGTCCTGAATGAATTCAGATTATTTCGCTATCCTCTTTATATAGATTGATACCATGGAAATAAGAGTGCTTGCCGGAAATGGCTGTCTCGGCACGGGATTCAAACCGGAATCCCTGGAGCGGGGCGTCAGCCTGAACCCGCATGTAATCGCCTGCGACGCTGGCTCGACCGACTCCGGCCCATCAGCGCTGGGCGCCGGTCGCCCGAAGTTGTCCCGGGAAGCGTGCAAGCGGGATTTGCGACTGCTGCTGCTCGCTCGAGATCGCTTAAAGGTCCCACTCATCGTCGGTTCGTGCGGCACCAGTGGGCGCGATGTCGGCGTGGACTGGGTCACCGGGATGGCGCTTGAGATCGCGGCGGAAGAAAATTTGAGCTTTCAGCTGGCGACCATCAAGTCCGATCAGGATCCGGCCTATCTGAAGCAGCAAATGGCGAGCGGCCGGATTCGACCGCTTCAGCCAGCGCCCCCGATCGATGCGAGCAGCTTCGATTCGCCGGTCGTGGGCATGATGGGTACTGAGCCCATCATCGACGCCATCCAGAAGGGTGCGGACGTTGTGCTGGCGGGACGTGCCAGCGATTCAGCCCTGTTTGCGGCAGTGCCGGTGGCCCTGGGCGCCGCCCCCGGGCTCGCGTGGCATGCCGCCAAGACCATGGAGTGCGGTGCCGCCTGCGCGGTCGTACCAACCGCGGACGGTATGTTCGCCACCATCCGCGACGATCATTTCGATATCGAACCTTTGGACCTTGCCGCACGCTGCACGCCGCTGGGCATCGCAGCTCATACGCTCTACGAGAACGCAAACCCTTTCCTTCTGACCGAGCCCGGCGGTGTGATCGATACGGAAGGCGCCACATATGAAGCGCTGGACGAGCGGCGCGTGCGGGTCAAGGGCTCGCGCTTTCATCCGTCGGCGCAGTACACCATCAAGCTGGAAGGCGCGGCGATCGTTGGCTATCAGACAATTGTCGTCGGCGGTGTGCGCGATCCTCATATCATCAAGGCGCTCCCCGAACTGATCGAGCGCGCGCAGGGCTATTTCGGCGCGCGCGTGGCCGACCTGTTCGGCGACACACTGAAGCCCGAAGACTACGACATTGAATACCGCCTGTATGGGATCGATGGCGTGATGGGCGCGCTTGAGCCACGGCGCGACACGGCCAATCCGCATGAACTCGGTGTTCTGATCACCGTCACGGCGCCGAGCCAGGAACAAGCCAACAAGATCGCCGGTTTTGTTGCTCACGTAAGTTCGCACCTGCCAGTGCCGGGATACGAGGGCATCGTCAGCACGATCGCGTATCCGTTCTCTCCACCCGAAGTTCCACGAGGTGCGCTCTACCGATTCACGCTGAACCATGTCAACGTACCCGACACACCACTGGATATGTTTCGTACCACCTTCATCGAGGTTTGACATGACGACGCTCTTCGATATGTGCAGCTTGATTCGCTCAAAAAATGCCGGCCCCTTCCTGCTGACCTTCGACCTTATGTTTTCCAGTGTGGAGTTTTACCAACGTGCCAAACGTACGCGCGCGGTGACCAAGCAACACCTGGTCGAGTTATATGGTGCGAGCGAGGCGGAGGTCACGCTCGTGTATCACGACGCCGCGCTCGCCATCAAGGCATCGATACCACGACCCCTTGTGCAATGCGCAAAAGGCGATGGTGACTGTTACGGCGGGCAGCAATACGTGCCGCTGTTGTCGATCGAAGTCGCTGAATAAATATTCTCGAAGGACACGACATGACCCGGTGAGATACCTGACTTCAAACGCGGCGCTCACCTGGAGTCGCAAGTCCGACAGCTGAAGGCACGCATCGCGCCGCGTGTGCGTGGACGCACCCCAGGGCGATCCGATGTCAAGCATCGCCTGAGTTTCGACAGGGTTTTAAAGCGCGTCCGGGCGGCGCTTGAATCGCTCAACGCATTGCCGTGGCACAAGCCGTGGGAAGCGGATTTCGCCGCAACGTTTCAACGGGAAAGGAGGCTTTATGAACGTAATCACGTTGGCTTCGGTACTTTGCGTCACGCTTGGTCTGACAGTCGCATCCGGCGTTTGTGCCGAATCTGTTTCCACGACACCGACATCGGACACTACGGCGACGGCTAAAGCGAGTCAGAAAAGCATCAGAAAGGCGGATCATAAACTGGGTGCTGATGTCCGTCGCGCGCTCAGCAAGACAAGAGACATAACGGCGACAAACATCTTCGTTCGTGCGCGAAGCGGCGTGGTCACCCTAACGGGATCGGTGCCAGAGAGTGCTGAGATCACCAGGGCGGAGGAGATCGCCAGAGGCGTTGCCGGCGTGAAGTCGGTCAACAACGAACTGTCGCTTCAGCCCCAGAATTACTAGCATCAATCCATCCCGCCGAGTCGTACCTGACGGCAAGGACAAAGCGAGCGACTGCGAGGCGTAGAGGCGTAGAGGCGTACGCCATCGTCCATCGCGAACCGCTCTGGATTACAAGAGCGGGCGCCAGTCGCCTGACGATCGATCTGGAACGCAGCGCAGCCCTCGACCAAGAACAAGGGCAAGAGCCGGGATCCGGATACGCATCAGTGCGCCGCTCGATCGTCAAGATCAGGGCTGGCGCTGACCCTCGGCGCCAGCCCCAACCATTGCCATGTGTCCAGCAGAGAACGCGGGGCGTTCGAGCGGGGGATTGTGGAGGGGCTGTGCGTTGCGTGATTCTGGCGTGATTCCGGTTACTTGTGCGGACCACCCCCGTGCGATCCGCTCGCTCCCGAGGGCTGAAAGTCACCGCCGAAACCGCTTGAGTCGTGCCCGCCACCGTGGCCTTCGGCGTGCGCTTCGCCGTGCCCGCGACCAGCCATGGCGCCGCCGTGATGAACGTCACGATCATGGTCATGACCGCGATGGAAATCGAAGTCATGGTCGCGGTCGCGGTCGTGGTGGTGAGGAAAGTGGTCGATATCGACAAAGCCGAGAAAACCTCCCTCGTACAGGGGGTACCCATACCCGGGACCGCAATAATAGTCGGCGCCCGCAGGATTTGTCATCATGTACTCCTGATCACAAGAATTCATCGATGTGTCGTAAGGCGCCGCGGCACAGCCGCCCAACAACGCAGCCGCAAACACCCCTGTCAAAGGGGGCAAAATCATGTGCTTCATGGTAAGACCTCATCTGATGCGGCGGAGCGACTCCCGAAATTAACGGACAACAACACCGAGAGCGCTGTCTACGTCGATCTTCATCGATCGCAACTGCGCGTCGGTGACCTGGCCGGTCAGCGCGTATCCCCTACCCTGACTTGTCCAGTAGATTGAGTTGCGCTTACCCTTACGATACAGTCGCGATGCCATTAGGTCCTGTCGAACCGTGGCTACGTACAGGGTGAGCCGGGCCCCGATCGCATTCTGATACATGAATAGTGCTGCAGGGCCGGACTCGCCGGGCAGCAGACGGCCGCCAAGCAGCGAGTAACCATATGCCCGCAGCGAAGGTGCCGCCAAAGGTTGACCGAGGCGCGTCGACAACCACGTAGCGAGATGATCCTCGTCCGCCGCGGTGACCTCAACGGCATGGCGTTGTTCCGGCGTGTACACGGCGTAAGCGGCATCGGCCCGATCCACGAACACTGGCTGGTCGATCCAAACGCTCGATGAAAAGCCGCCTGCCGCGTACCCGAGCGCCACACCCATGCCCATACAGGCAGCCGCCATCCCCGCGCGCGGCCACCACCGCGTGCTGCTTATCAAGACGATGCGTCGCGCGCCCTCTCCTGAGGCCGCAAGCATTACTGTCAATGCAGTTCTTTGCGCCCGATAATGAGCCACGCGAGCGGCAGCCTTCGGGTCATTCGCGAGCCACTCGAGTGTGGCCGCCCGTTGTCCAGCGGACAGCTCATTGTCGGCAAACGCAGACAGCGCGCGGATGTCCTGCTCACCCGGGTCAGGCGTCGTCGGGTCGGCATCGTTGTTCATGGGCTCGGTTTCCACCTCTTCGAAAGTAACTTCTTGTGGCACGGCGTTGTGCATCGCCTACGCGCATGAAGGCACGTCCACTCCGACAACAACGCGCACGCCGCGACATCTGCTGACGCG
Organism: Caballeronia udeis; assembly: GCF_001544555.2. Taxonomy (GTDB): domain Bacteria; phylum Pseudomonadota; class Gammaproteobacteria; order Burkholderiales; family Burkholderiaceae; genus Caballeronia; species Caballeronia udeis. The sequence goes on from NZ_FCOK02000111.1 coordinate 23,003, forward strand.
TGCGCAGGCAGCCAGCGCCGGCAGCGTGGGCAATATCCAGGCGTTTCACGACGAACTCCTCAAAGGACGTTTTTACCATCAGCTTGACGCCGACATCGCCACCGGCAAACGGCAAACGGCAAACGGCAGCGTGACTGAACCGCTGACCGGCATGCGCAATGCGTTCACCCGGTTGCAGGTACGCTCGCCCGACGATCTGCAGCATCGTGCCGTCCATTTCCACCTGTCCGCCGACCGCGCGACAGGGGGGTTGTCAATGGTGATGTCCGCCGGCAACGGCAAGACGTCATAGGTTTGTGCGAGTGCAGGCGCAAAAAAAACGTAACAGACGACCAACGCCCCGAAACGAAATAGTTTGTTAAGGAAGAGGGTTTGGATGGATCCCCGACGTTTCGACGCACGGGCGTCACGCGCATCGCCCAGCACTTCGGTGTGCTTACGCAATTTCACGCCGTGGCGGCAGACCCTTGCCGTTCGGAACGTTGTTGCCTAATGACTAAACGACGAAACACGCTGAGTTATTCCACGGCCGCACTTACAAAAATACGTCGGGAAGTCAAATCGCATCTCGCTCAGCGACCGCGCAGCGCAGCGCAGCGCAGCGCAGCGCAGCGGGATAGTCCCAATCCGTGTGGCCGGCGACCGTCGATCGAGGCCTCTATCTCACGCACGCAAGGACACTGGAATAACCCTGCCGCGCTGGACGTTTCGTTACGGTAGTGAGGAGGTGAGCGGAATGGTCAACACTCGACACGCGTTCGCGCTTGAAATCCGCCGCCGTGCGCGACGATTACGATTGCGACTACGACTCAATGAGTTCGTCGTTCTTAAAACGGACTTGGCCGCCGATAATCTGCAACAAGCAAGGCCACTACGCGATGGGCCTGCATACATCTTTGCTCGTCACGCGCTGACCGTGCAGCAACAATCTTTGCGCGAAGAATGGAATACATCGCCGCGGCGAACCGTTTATACGACATATCCGAACCCGGGCAGACTTCGATGAGCATTCGAAATGGGCACGTCATCCGATCTGCCGGCGGACTGCTGCTCATTGCGTCCGTTGCGTTGTTCGCTGCCTGTGGCGGAGGCGGCGGTGGCGCAAACAGCATGTCCACGGTCACGCTCGCCGGCACGGCAGCGACTGGCAAGGCACTCGCGAACGCAGCGACCAATATTAATTGCGCACAGGGTTCAATATCGGTCAGCGCAGATGCAAACGGAAATTACCAAGCGACGCTCGGCGCGGTGATGCCGTGCATGATCACTGCGACATCGGGCGGGACGGTGCTGCACTCGGCCGCGTTCGCTGGCGGGACGTACAACGTCACACCAGAAACGGACCTGTTGTTGTCGTATCTGGCGGCACAGCTCGGCACGAACGAAAGCGGGCTCATCGCCGGTTTCACCGGGAATACGCGGTTTCAGCAGGCGCTGGCGAGTCAGGACGACGTGCTGGCTGCGCAGGCCGCCGTCGTACAGAATCTTCAGCAAACGTACGGCGTCACGCTATCCACACCCAATTTCCTTGTCACCCCGTTCGCTGTCGGTCAGCAAGGCGTAGACAGTGATCTCCAGTCACTCCTGGCCCGCGGCGCAATCGACGCCGACGGCGAGCCGAGCAGCAGCGCAGCCGCACTCATGGCGACGATGGGCGCCGCACATCCGATCGCGACGGCGCCAGGCCCGAGCACGGGTGGGACCGGAACGGGCGGCACGGGAAGTCCAGGCGGCATGGGCGGGATGATGTGACGCAAGGGGACGGAACAACGCGACTCCTGTCACCATTCGACGTATGACCGGCTAACGGCGAGAGACCGCGCTCCTGCCCCCTGAACGGCTTGCGTAATGCGTTCCTGAGGGCTCCCCGCTGGACGATCCCATAGAAGAGTTGCGAGAGGTTCGCATAGGGAAAGTTGGACTATTGAGTATTACGTAAATCATGACATCACCAAAGCTCGGCTTGCTTCCAGCAGGCAACGATGATCGATTTACGC
>NZ_FCOK02000112.1 GCF_001544555.2 Caballeronia udeis
CGCTTGACGAACCATCGCGCGCACCTCTACATGGAAGGTGTGCTTATTATTACACTATTGAATTAGAAATGGAATTAGCTGAGAAACAATCTTGCGCCGCGAGCATCGCTGCGTTAATCTGACTGGTCAGTCGGAAATAGTATCCGACTGATCAGTCGAAAAAGCAAGGGGTTGTTGTGACACGAAAGAAGGAAATCGACAAAGACAGGGTCTTGGATGCTGCCGAGGCCGTCATCCTCGAATCAGGTGGCCGAAATTTCACGCTCGATGCCGTCGCCGAGCGCGCGGGAATCAGCAAGGGCGGTCTCGTCTATACCTTTGCGACCAAGGATGGATTGATACACGCGGCGCTAGAACGAGAAGTAGCCCGGTTTCAGGAGGCAGTGCGTCGGCGACTTGGCAGCGGGCCAACTGGGCCGGTCGAATTGGTCCTCGCGCATATCGAGGAAGCCCTGGACGAGGACGACGCCTCGACGCAAATGGCGGCTTTTCTCGTAACCGCCCTGGTGCACGCCCCTGACATGCTGGGGCCGGTGCGAAGCCTTTACCATGCACTGCTCGATCCGCTTCGATCAGAACAGGGTGAGGTTGCTGAAGTACGTCACGCACTGCTGGCTGTTGAAGGTATTTTTCTGCTCCGGGGACTCGGGTTTGCAGAGGTTTCCGCAGACGAGCTCAAATCTGTCCTGCTCCACGCGCGCAATGTCGTCCTTGCGGCGTTAGATACACCAGCATAGGCCCGCTCCGAGAATCAGAAGATGCGGCGTTGACGCGAACTCTCGTATCGAGGGCTACTGATTGGACTGGCTCCAGTTTTCGGCAAGCGCAAACTCACATGGCCGTATGACGCGAACGAAACGAAAAGCGGACATCTGTATAGCTCCGGTCACCGTCTCGAAACCGCGAGATCGCCAGCCGGACATGCGAGTTGACCGGCGCGAGCGGCATTTCACTTTCTGCGTCGCGCGTACGGCTCTACCGTGCCAGCGCGGTTTGAAAGCCGAACAAAATCAGAGAGCCAGCTCTCACTAACCGCGGCACTGGACAACACTTCGGCTTTCTGAGCTCTCGACGATGGTCAAATTCGGCGTATGAACCGGCGCTCGATTCAGCGTTCGTGGTAGATCGCGAGCCAGACGGTTTGCTCTTTGGCATGCGTCCACGCAACGCGATGCCGGCAATGTGGCTCGATCAGCACGTGGTCGCCGGGACGCATGTCGTGTAGCGTCGAGTCCTCTTCGAACTCGAGCGCGGCCGCGCCCGACAGCAGTAGAACCCATTCGGCGCGCGAGTCGTCGTACCAGAACCCCTCGGGACTCGCGTGTCCCATGGACACGATCCGCTCCACGTTCAGGCGCTGCCCCGTGATGAGCATGTCGATGCGCTCTTCGCCGCCGAGCTTCGCTTCGAAGCTGAAAAGGTTACCCGATTGAAGTTGCATGGCTCGACCTCACGTCAACTTTCACTTCACACGCGCAAGACCCTCGAGCAGCGTCGGGAGCAGCTCGCGGACCGCCGGATGGATACGCATAGCAACCGTAGCGCACAACAATCAGTAAAGACGACGGGCCGATGTTGGAAGCAAATGAACCACTGCAGTGATCGCGCTTTCAATCAACCGGACGACCGGAGATGCCCAAACGCGGCAGTACGAGGTCAGCGTTGGCAGCCGCGGCGGCCGACCGGTGGCGAACTTCCGCAGAACTTCCGCAGTCGACCCAATATAGATAGTCCGTTCCGCTTTCGCTGATACTGATTGCACTGGCAGCTTTCAAACTGGAACTGCCAGGGGCTGCTCAACTCAGGCGATGATCTTCTGCTCCCCGGCAGCCTGCTCGCGCATGCGACGGGCTTCGTCGCGCAGGAACTGCTGGTAATCGTCCAGATCGCCGTCAAAGGGCTCGACGCCACCCTTGGTGACGAGCCAGAACTCGTCACACACCGCGCGCAGCAGGGACCGGTCGTGACTGACCAGCAACACTGTGCCTTCGAATTCGTTGAGTGCCATGCCCAGCGCTTCGCGTGTGGCCAGGTCGAGGTGGTTGGTAGGCTCGTCGAGCAGCAGCAGGTTGGGGCGCTGCCACACGATCATGCACAACACGAGCCGCGCCTTTTCACCGCCGCTCATCGTGCCTACCGCCTGATGGACCATGTCGCCACTGAAGTTGAAGGTGCCGAGGAAGGTGCGAAGCGATTGTTCGGTGCCACTCTGACCGGGGGCACGCATGTTCGGCGGCGTGTCCTTGGCAAGGCGGATCATGTGTTCCAACGGCGTGTCGAGAAGACGCAGCACGTCGAGTTCCTGCTGTGCGAAGTAGCCGATGTTCAGGCCTTTGCCTTCGCTGATTTCGCCGGCAATCGGCGCCAGCGCGTGCGCCACCGTCTTCACCAGCGTGGACTTGCCTTGGCCGTTGGCACCAAGAATGCCGATGCGCTGCCCGGCCAGCACGGATCGGCTGATGCCCCGCACGATGACCGTGGGCGGCGTGCCCGGCGGTGCGTCGGTCGGCGCCGGGTAGCCGAAGCTCGCGTCCAGCATCGACAACAGCGGGTTCGGGACGTTGAGCGGCTCCTTGAACTCGAAGGTGAACTCTGCGTCGGCAAGCACGGGCGCGATCTTCTCCATGCGTTCGAGCGCCTTGACCCGGCTCTGCGCCTGCTTCGCCTTCGAGGCCGTGGCCTTGAAACGGTCGATGAATTTCTGCAGGTGGGCGATCTTGTCCGCCTGCTTGGCCATCGAGGCCTGCTGCAACAGCATCTGCTCAGCGCGCATCTCTTCGAACTTGCTGTAGTTGCCGCCGTAACGCACAAGCTTGGCGTTGTCGACGTGCACCGTCACCTGCGTCACCCCGTCGAGGAATTCGCGATCGTGGCTGATCACTACCATGGTTCCTTGATAGCGCTTGAGCCACGCTTCCAGCCAGACCAGCGCGTCGAGGTCGAGGTGATTGGTCGGCTCGTCGAGCAACAGCAAGTCGGACGGGCACATGAGCGCGCGCGCCAGCTGCAGTCGCATGCGCCAGCCGCCGGAGAAACTGTTGACCGGCTGGCTAAGCTGCTCAGCACTGAAGCCAAGGCCCTGGATCAGCGCTTGGGCACGTGCGGGGGCATCGTGTGCACCAGCGTCGTGCAGGGCCATGTAGGCGTGCGCCATGCGCATGCCATCGTCACTGGCCTCAGCGGCGGCTACTTCGGCCTGGGCGGCCAGCAGTACGGTGTCACCATCGATGACGAAGTCGGTCGCACTCTGCTCGGTCTCCGGCATATCCTGCGCGACCTGGCCCATCTTCCATGCAGCGGGAATCGAGAACTCGCCGCCATCTTCGTGCAGCGTGCCGTTGAGAAGGCCGAAGAAAGACGACTTCCCGGCGCCATTGCGGCCGACAAGGCCAATCTTTTCGCCGGGGGTGAAGGTGACGGACGCGCTGTCGAGTACGACATTGACGCCGCGGCGCAGCGTGACATTACGGACGGAAATCATAAGGAGCTACTTCGGAGGGGATTGGCATGATAGCCGACCGGACGGGCAGGACAGTCTCTTTTCTGGCCGCACGAGTGAAGAGCCGCTTGCCCTTTGCGGCGCCCACCGGCCACAAAGCGACGCAGGTACTGGCGCACCGGGCGTTCCGGCTGCGGGGCCAGAACAGACGGTGAGTGACGGCTCCTGGCCGCCTGCTGCCCCATGCATGAGGGGCCGTTTCCCGTGGCACGTACAGCGGTGATCTGCGGCGGGCGACCCGGAGCGCCCAGCCATCGCTACAAAAAGCAGACACGTGGCGCACGTGATCAAATTGGAGTTGCTCCAATGCCGCTATCCATGTGCGTATTTCAAGTACCTGCAGCACGGATTGCCCGCGCGGCCTGTTATCGTCCCGGGCTCACTCGCCTGGTGGCGAGCAAGCCTCAACCGCGGAGCGCCACAGTAGCCACGACGAGAGCCGAGAAGATCAGCGCCGGGGCGAGATGCCCGAACGGCTCCCGGTTTCGTAGCAACGTGAAGAGCGCGCCGACCAAGATCGCACCGGCCAGCGTCAGACCCAAAACCCTGGTTTGTTGTCCAAAAAGAAGTGCCGCACACAACAACTCAAGAGCGCCACAGAGCAAACGAAACCATGCCGGGTAACCCCAGCGCGCGAAATCGCGCTTCACCGCGCCGAGTCCTGCGAGATTGACCACCCCGGCAACCGCGAACAGAACCGCTGCGATCATCGCGAGAATTGATTCGAAAGATGCACTGCTCCACGCCATGGTCATGCTCCGTTGATTTGCTGAAAGTGCTTTTGTACGGAGAGGTCCGCAATCAGGCCGGGGCCATGGGGCTTCCACGCAAGAACTCCCCGGGCATGCTGGCCGCTTACTGTCTGATCGAGCGCCAGTGCGTCAGCGAACGGTCCAAGCGATTTGCGGGCATCGTCGAGCGGCCAGGGTTCGACGCGATCGGCGCCGACCGAGGCCCGAATCGCTTCACCCATTTCGGCAACGGCAACGGCGTCTTCCGCGACCACGTTGAAGATCTGTCCCGCGACTCGACCGTCCCCACTTGCCGCCCGCTCCACCGCGCTCAGGTAGGCCGTGGCGAGATCATCGACGTGAACGGCAGGCCAGAGGTTGCGACCATCGCCGACGATCCTCACACTGCCCGTCTGACGGACCATGCCGGCAAGCATGCCGAAGACGCCGCCGCCGTAGCCGTGCACCATCGCCGGCCTGAGGATCACTGCAGCAATCGAGCGGCGTGCTGCTAGCGCCAGCACCTGTTGCTCCACTGCGGGCCGCCAGGCGATGAGTGGTGTCGGGTTCAGCGCCGATGCTTCAGTTGCGGGCTCCCCCTCCGTATTGCCGTAGACCCAGGTGCCCGACGTATAGACAAACGCCGCGCCCGGATGCAAATGCGAAAGCATTGCTACAGCCGCGGCCTCATCAGCAGCAGCGGCGGAAGCATCGTTCGTCGACGCGGCGTGCACCACGCCATCAGCGGCACCGGCAGTCGCAGCGAAAGACTGTGGCTCGCGCAGGTCGCCGGAATGCAGTGTCACGCCGAGACGTGCCAGCGCGCTGGCGGCCGCCGAGCTGTCCTCACGCACCAGCGCCGTCACCTGATGGCCGAGGCTGATTGCCTTGCGCGCCACCGCTTGCCCTATGAAGCCGGTACCACCTGTAATGAACAGTTTCAAAGCGTTCTCCAATGATTGGCTGCGAAGTTGAAAAATTATACAAACGAGACTCATCGGTCTCGTTTTGGCAAATTTAAACGAGACTGACCAGTCTTGTCAACTACTCAATGATCTGTTATTTATCTCGCATGGACACTTCTTCTTTCCCGGGCCTGAGCCCGCTGCAATGCCGCAAGCGGTCCGCAATCCTCGACGGCGCGAAAGCCGTTTTCTTACGCGAGGGTTTCGGTTTGGCAACGATGGACGATGTCGCCGCGGCCGCCGGCGTCGGCAAACAGACGGTGTACCGCCACTTCAAGTCGAAGGAGGCGCTCTTCGTTGGTCTGGTCAGCGCGATGTGCGCTCAGGTGGGCGCGCTGCTTGCCAGCGCTCAGGGCGAGCAAACCGATGGCGCACCCGAAGTCGAGTTGCGCGAGTTGGGATGGTTGCTGGCACGAAGCCTTATTACGCCGGATTATCTGAGGCTTTACCGGGCCATCGTTGCTGAGGCCGAGCGTCTTCCGGAACTCGGCCAGGTGTTTTACGAAAATGGTGCAAAGGTCGTGCGTGCCTTCGCCGCAAAAATTCTGCGAAAGCGATTTGACGAATCGACTGCTGCATTGCGGGCAGCGACATTCGTTCAGTTGGTGCTTGGCGACGCGTATCTGGAACTGTCAATTGGCTTCGCGGTGCCCAATGTTGAAGCACGCTTTGCGCCGCAGATTGACGAGGCGGTAGCGGTTGCACTTCGCTAAGGAGTGCAGGATAAGATGTCGAGTCGCTGCATGCGGAACGCAACAGCGTGTAGCGCTGGAAGCAAGACACCGCGTGTCCGATTCCGAACGCAGTCGCGCACCGGTTGCCGTACGATCCAGGCGCGTTTCTAAAATTGTGAGTGTCGTTTTGTGGTCGGTTTCTGTCTGACGCCGATCGACGGCATGCGACCCTTCACTGCCGTCCGCTCCGCCACCGGCCGCTTGGGTGAAGGCTAGATTGCGAAGTACCAGGGTGGGGGTAACCGTGACAACCACGGAGTTCGACACAAAGGGAGGCCCCAGGGGCCTCTTCTCTGTTGTGCACGTGACCGAGGTCAGCGCGTTCGGGCTGCTCCGCGCGGAACCAGAACCAGCGAATGGTTTCCAAAAATGACCTTTGCCATGGTTACGCCTTTCCAGAGTGGGCGCTCTCAATGGGGTAGGGATCCTGCAGAACGATGGAGCCGGTCTCCAGCAGGGACTTGAGGTTGGAAATGACCTTCGGCCAGCCGCCGGACACCGCCTCGATGAATTTCGAGGGTTCGCGCTCGATGGTGTGAGTGATGGAGAGTTTGACCGCCGTTCCACTGGGTTCCAGTTCCATCGTGCAGCGCGACTCGCCTTCGGCCTTGAGTTCGGGCTTGTTCTGATGCTGCCAGCGGATCACCAAACGTCTTGGCGGCTCGGCCTCGACGATTTCGCCGGCGTCGAAGATCTGACCGTCGCCGGACACCAGCTTCCACGAGGATCCTGCCGTCCACTTGCTTTCGCCGTGCATGCCGAACCAGTACTGCTTTATGAACTCCCCGTCGGTCAGTGCTGACCACAGCTTCTCCGGCGTGGTGCGGATGTAGGTCACGTAGACAAAGGTCGATCTAGCCATTGGTTTTCTCCAGTCGTCGTTTCAGGTCGCCCAGCGCCTTGAGGCGCGGCTTTTCGAACTTGACTATCCAGCGCTCGTAGATCTCCTGCAGCGGCACCGGATTGAGGAAGTGCAGCTTCTCGCGGCCTCGCCACATGGTGACCACCAGGTTCGCCGTCTCCAGCACGCCCAGGTGCTGCGTCACGCCCTGCCGCGTCATGTCCAGGTGCTCGCACAAGTCATTGAGGGTGCGGCCGTCGTGTGCCTGCAGCAAGTCCAGCAGCTTGCGCCGGCTGGGATCGGCGAGGGCTTTGAACAGCAGGTCGGTGTCATCGAGGCGCTCGGGCATGGACGGCTACATGCAAGTAATCTATTGCATGAATGATAGGCAAGCAATCCCTTGCATGTCAAGCTCTGTTCAACGATCGCCAACGCGTCCACCAATCGAGGCCACTCTGCTGCTCGCCGCGTTGAATGGCGGCTTTGTTGCGTCGAATTCCGCTGCTGCCAGTTCCGCTTTGGCCGTCTACCGCCTCAAATCATCAACCCCTGATATCCGTCGCCCGTCGCCGATCTGCCATACATCTTCACGCGCAACCTTACCTGCTCACCGCCCGCGCAGATCTATACTTGTCGTCATCATGAGCATGCGAGCGTGGACTCGACCGGCAAGCCCGCGGTGGCCGCGATTACGAACCTGTCGAGCTCGTCGGTTTCTGAAGCCCTCAGATCTTCTCCGGCGCGCCGTGTCCAACCCTCATGCATTGCACCGCACACGAGGTTCGGCATGACACGGCGCAAATCGAAGATCGGCTGTCCACTTGAGCATCGCTTGGACGTGTGGCGCATCACGCTTACTTTTGCGTTGACACTTGCCTTGAGCGCCTGCGTTCAACCATGGGATCGCTTCAAGACCGGCGAGCCGGAATCCGCCGTGACTGCCGCGCTAGGCCAGCCCAAAGAAACCTATGACCTTCCGAATGGCGGCAAGCGCCTGATGTGGCCGACGCAACCGATGGGCGAAACCACCGTCGCCGCGGATATCGACGCGGACGGCAAAGTCGTCGACGTCCGCCAGGTGCTGCAGCCGTTGGAGTTCTATCGCGCGGAGCCGGGAAAATGGACCCGCGCGGACGTGCTTGTCAATTTCGGCCGTCCCGAAGAAACGATGTACCTGCCGCTAGCCAAGCGCGAAGTCTGGACCTACCGGTACCTGGAAGACAATACGTGGTACCAGCTCTTTCACTTCTATTTCGACGACGCAGGCGTGTTGCGCTCGACGCAAAAGAGCCCGGACCCGCTTCACGATCACCCCGACGATAATTCGTCGAATTGAGCGACATGGGCGCCAGGCGCGTTGCCATGCGGTCGCGAAGCGGTGGCGGGCGAAAAGCGTTCAACCGCTAATGGTTATCCGGCGGATGATTGTGGTCTCCATTGCCGCCGCGCGCCTCGCCGCCGTGCTCACCGGACGGACCGCCCGGGTGCACGGCAGCCTGTCCCTGAGGACCGCCCATCATTTGCCGGGGTGGCTGCGCAGGCCCGTGCTCATATCCGGGCTGCGGCTGCGTCGGCCCATGAGCGTATCCCGGCTGGGGCTGCGGCTGCCCATGAGCGTACCCCGGCTGGGGCTGCGGCTGCGTCGGCCCATGAGCGTACCCCGGCTGGGGTTGCGGCTGCGGGCCGCCGTGCATGACTGGCCTCGGGTTCATGGCCGGACCGCCCGCCGCCGGCGGACCACCATGCGGCGGCGGACCGCCCCGCATCGGCGGCGGATGATTCTCCCACCGGTCCCGGTCGTGATACCAAGGCTGGCCGCGATAGTAGTGATCCCAGTAAGTCCCGAACGAGAACGCCACGATCGGCACCCCGATCTGCACGCCGTAAGTCATGATCGGCACCTCGGTACCCTGGTACGGATAGTCGAGATATCCGCCGTAGATCCAGCCGCGCAGTCCGGGCGCCTCGACGTCGCACCAACTGTAATCGGTAACGCAGCCGTACACCGTAAGCTGCGCGCCAGGCGGCACTTGCGCGACCACCGGATAGTCCCCGGACGGACCCGCATAAACGTCCACAGGCTGATTCGTATACGCCAGCGATTGAGCGAACGCCGCGCCGGACAGCGCCATCAGGCAAACGCCTCCCGCGATAGCTCGAATAACGATTTTCTTTTGCACGATTTCTCCCTCGGAAAGAGCGGGCCAGGCATGAGGTGCGCCATTCGTTTCGTCCCGGCCAAAACGGCGCCTCGATAGCAGGGCCACATTGCTTGGACAAGCCTGGTGGCGTTTGAATTGCACCCGACTGTCTGCGCAATTACGGTTTGTCAGCGTTCTTACCGTTCAGCAACTTTCATGCTTTGCCGCTCATGCGTCGAGCTGAGCAAAGAGCCAGTCCTGGAAGCCGCGCAGCGTGGGGCAGATCCGCGCGCGATTTTGGGGTGCCCTTCTGCCCCACGTTTGGCGCCAAACGCGTCCTGTCGACCTAAAGCCGTCGTTCTGAAACAGGCCAATGCAATGACCACTTTCGAGTGTACAGGGGCCGCTCGCCCCTTATGAACATTGACGCCGCCACCGTGGCCGGGCGTACGATGATGCAGATGGCCGGGGCCTTAGCCTGGTTCGAACACGCCATGATCCGGGAGCGGACCTCCGCCGGTCTCGCCGCCGCGCGGGCTGAAGGCCGTGTTCGCGGACGACGGAAGAAACCCGACGCAGGAAAGCGCAAGGAGATAGCAATGTTGAAACAGGCAATTCCGAACATCTTCGTCAAAGACTTCCAGGCGGCACTCGCTTACTACACGGGGCCGCTTGGCTTCCACCCGTTGTTCGTCTACGGCGAAACCCCTTTCTACGCTCACGTGGCGCGCGATGAGGCGATTCTGGCAATCCGCCATGTGGCCAGGCCTGTAATCGATCACGCCGCCGGCGAGGCGCTGCTAAGTGCGTTCGTCGAGGTCTCCGACGTCAACGTCCTGCACGATTCACTGCAAGCAGCTGGCGCTCATATTTGGCAAGCACCGCGCGACGAACCTTGGGCCATGCGTAGCCTGATCGTTAGCGATCTCGACGGCAACCTGATCTGCTTTGCGTCCAATCTGGCCGGGTAAATGGATAGCGTGGCGACCTAGCGTGCAGTTTTGGACAAATCGTGAGGTAACCATAGCAACTGTAGCGCACAAGAATCAGTAAAGACGACGGGCCGATGTTGGAAGCAAATGAGCCATTGCAGTGACCGCGCTTTCAATCAACCGGACGACCGGAGATGGCCGAATCCGGTTCGACGTTGAAATGGCGGATTGGGCCGCCGTTGACCGGTCCGCATCGGGCAGAACTCGACCCGGGGGGCATTCCACCGGCTCCATAGCGACCGTTTGTTTTTTCGTTTGGCTCCTCCCGCGATGCCCGAGAGGCATGCCCCCCTGCATACAAGGTCTTTGTCGCACCTTCCGCAGAAACCTATAGTCGTTGCACGCCCATGGATCAAAGTGGCGCCATGAAGAAGTTCGTGGATTCGATTGCAGAAACCCTTACAGGCAAAGACAACCGTCAATTATTCAGTGGATTAGTGACGCGGTGAAACGCTCACGGAAACCTTAGGAAATCATATGTCCAAGTTAGCTCAAAAAGTGGCACTCGTTACGGGTGGTTCACGTGGCATCGGTGCGGCAATCACGAAACGTCTTGCGGCGGATGGCGCGAGCGTGGCGTTTACCTACTCGAAGGACGCCAGCGCGGCGTCGGCCGTGGTCAAAGCGATTGAACTCAATGGCGGAAAGGCTATTGCGATTCAGGCGGACGCGACTGACGTCGAAGCTGTCGAGGCCGCGATCGAAAAAACCTTTGCGACATTCGGGCGGCTGGATGTGCTGGTGAACAATGCCGGCACGGCCATTCCGAAACCGTTCGAAGATACGACGCTCGAGGAGATGGATAGAGTGATCGACATCAACGTCCGCGGCGCATTCGCTGCGACCAAGGCTGCACTGAAGCGCCTGAGTGATGGTGGCCGCATCATCATGATCGGTTCGGCGGTGGGTGAGCGTGCCATTGCGCCAGGGCTGGTGCCCTACGCAGCCACGAAAGCAGCTGTCAGGATGTTCACCCAGGCGCTGTCCAGGGAGTTGGGAGGCCGGGGCATCACGGTCAACAACGTCCAGCCGGGTCCTATCGATACAGACCTGAATCCCGCCTCAGGCGATTGGGCAGTGCCACAGAAGGCCGCCACAGCACTCGGCCGCTATGGACGCCCTGAGGAGATCGCCGCAATGGTAGCTTTCGTCGCCAGCCCGGAGGCCTCATACATTACCGGGACGAATCTTACGGTGGATGGAGGGATGAATGCCTGAGCTCGGGCACATACCCGGCCCACGGATTTGAAGAAGGGCGATGTCGTTGCGGACGTGACGGGGAGTCGATGAGCTAACGGAGTTGTCGCTCCATTAACGACCCGTACAGTCACCAGGCCGCGCCGATGCAGTTCACAGGCGCGGCCCGTGTCTGGCTCGCTTATCGCTAGACACAATTGCACACGGTGCTGGAATATCAATTCGGTATGCTGATTGAACGATTACGTTAATCAAGCGAATCTCGATTCGCAACATCCAGGCAATGCGTACGCTAGAGGTTCAGCCTTAAAGCGAAAACGCTATGCAGATGGTCCCTGTCGACCCGAGGCGGCAGGGACCGCGACGCGTTGCAGCACGGACATCGGACCGAGCCTTTCAATGACTTCCATCTGTGCTGCATCACGCACGAAGAGTGATCCGGCAAACCCCAGCGCATTTACTGAAATGCCCTCGACGCATTCCGAATACCTGGGCACGAGCAGCATCCATCGACGGGTGACAAGCAGGTTGTACGGTGCCGACTGATGCAATTCGCCATTCATCTCGATCGCTCGCAGGCCCGTAGCTTCGAGCAACGCGTGGTAGCAATCGAACGCGGCGTGTGCTGCGCGCAGCGAGGCCGCAGGAGCCAGTTCCAGACGGGCGAACGCGTGCAGAAAAGGCAAGCAGGGTACCGTGCCGATCGGACCTTCCATATCCTCAGGCCTCAGAACGGATTCAATGGGGAGCGGCGGACCTGATTCTCCGAGCGGCAGTGGCACGATTTGCAGATGCTTGTGGCGCTGACTCGCTCCGGATTCCGCTCCGCCATTGTAGAAGCCGAGGCCGTCGAACTCGCCCATGCAGGCGGTCAACGCAACAAAGTCCGCGAACTCGAGCAGCGCTTCCTGAGGTTTGAAGCAACGGGTGACGATCAGGAGATGATGATCGAGGACGTTGAACTTGTTGAGCAAGGCAACATGAGTGTCCGAGAGATCGGCTACAAAGAGGTCGGGGTCGTAAGGAAGGAACGGATTCACCGCGCTGCACGCCCCCGCCTCGACCTTGCGCGCCTGCCGGGTTTCCTCCTTGCGCGCGAGGCTGGAAACCTGGCGGACGAGAAAGCGCATGCCGCGTTCTTCGAGCACCGTCTGGATTGTCTCGATTGGCCGCAGTGCACCACAACGCAGTGCATGCTCAGTCTGACGCAGGATGGCTGGCCACAGCGTGCCGGGTTGCAGACGCAAATGTTCCATGGTTCGATGGGTCGATGAGCAAGCGGGTCGCGCGAGGAGAGCAACCGTACCTACATTTTGTAACCGATAGCACGCAACAGATCCTTACGCCATTGAACGTCCTCCTCGTTTTCCACGCCGAGCGGTGAGAATCCGTCAACCACACCCAGGATGCCGCGCCCCTGGTCTGTCTCGGCAACCAGAACCTGCGTGGGATTGGCCGTCGCACAAATTATCCGGCATACCTCCGGCACAGCTTTTATCGCATTCAGAACATTGACGGGGTAAAAGCCATCGCCGAGAAAAATCACGAAGCTGTGGCCCGCACCAATGGCCATGGCGTTCTGGCAAGCCAACTCGATCAGGTCGGCGTCGGTGCCAGACTGACGCACAAGGCGCTTACCTGACGCTTCACAAAAGGCCAAACCAAACTTGATACCCGGAACGGTACCGACCATTGTCTCGTGCAGATCCTCGACAGACTTGATGAAGTGGCTTTGCCCCAGGATGAAGTTCGTCGCTTCGGGTTTGACAATTGTTACCGTAAGCACTTGCATATCGGACCTCGCTCTGTGCCGCCAGGAACACTGGGGGAGAAGCGGTTTTCGCCAGCAGACGGGTATCAGTTCATCACGTTTCGCCGGACGGCGACCGCCTTGGCCATAATCGAAGCCTAGTACGAACCGGAGATGCATGCCTGTGCATTTCCTGCACTAGAATGGATTTTCACAGTGCCGGACAGGGCTGATGAGTCGTATCAGGCCGGCCAGGTGGATTCGTGTTGGAGAAGTGCAAATGCCAACGTACCAATATCGTTGCGAGAAGTGCGGCCATTTGTTCGAGCACGCTGAACATCTCGCTGAACACAAGAGCGCCCATCCGAGTTGCCCGAAGTGCGGAAGCGAGACGTCTCAGCACGCACCGACGCCATTTATCGCCAAGACATCAAAAAAGAGCTGAGGTCTTGCCTCGTATCAATTCGCCCATGGAGCGGATGACCAATTGTCGGTGCCGTTTTGTCGCGTCGCGTCAGGGCAGGAGGGTAGGAGTCGAGGTTGGCAAACAGGCTCAGCCGCAATGAGAAACTCCTCGATCTATTTCCTGCCGGACGTAGGGGCAAAACGGTGCCTGTCCGTCAGTGCGACAGTCGAGATCCCTGAGGTTGCCGCGCTCGAGTTGTGCAGCCAGAAAAGGCGTGAGGCTGTTCGCCGCGCACGTCACCAGCGCAGTCATGTTCGATGCTTGGCGCCTGCCGAGCCTTCACGGCGAACCGGGATCAAACGCCATCGAGGCGACGCTCGCCACCTGGTCGCAGAGCCACGCGGAGCGTTGTGACCTCCTTGATGCCTTGAGCAAGCTCGTTAGGACAGCCTATGAGGCGAAGTCCCCGTCCATTGTCAGCGCTGGTTATCGGTTCTCCGGGAATGGTTTATGCTATTTCTGTCGCTTTTATGTTCGCGGTGACTCGTCATCCAAGCGCCCCCGAGAACGGGCGCGGTTCCCGTTTTGCTCGCTCTACTTTCATATGACATACAAAAAATGAACAGCTTTGATACGGCTATCGAGACATTTCTTACAAAACTAAACTTTGGTTTTGTATTTAACCATGCAATAAAAGCCCTCACAGATCTGTACACGTTCAAGGGCCTAGTGCTCATCCCCCTTTTGTGGTGGATATGGTTCCAACCTGGCGAGCGTCGCGAACGGCAGCGCGAAATCGTCATCGCAACGATCGTGAGCAGTCTGTTGGCACTCGCCATTGGAAGACTCCTCGCTGATTTGTTGCCATTCCGGGTACGTCCTCTTTACGAACCCAACCTGCATCTGCACTTTGCATCTGGCTCGCTACCGGACGCCATGCTGCCGACGTGGAGTTCGTTTCCGAGCGATCACGCAATGCTGTGGATGTCGGTCGCGGCGGGCATTTTTATTGTCTGGCGCCGAGTTGGTGTGCTGGCTCTCCTATACACCGCGATCTTCATTTGCGTTCCGCGCGCTTATCTCGGCTTTCACTACCCGACCGACTTGCTCGCGGGGGCCGCGATTGGGATCGCCATTACTTACGTCATGACGCGCGACTCCGTTAGAACGCGTTATGCGACTCCATTGTTGCGATGGATTGAACGCTACCCAGGACCGTCTTCGATGCTGGCGTTCGTCCTGTGTCTCCAGTTGATCACGCAGTTCGACGAACTACGGAAGTTGGTGAGTTCCATTTCCAAACATCTGTGATTCCTTTCATCCCCCGCAATATCACCTGGCCCCGTCCGGAACAACGTCGGCCGCGTCGGCCGCGTTGGACCCGTCACGGATCTGGATCGCCGAGACTGGCTGCGCGCAACCGGTCGACATCCAGAATGGCGATTTCCCCGGACTTCAGGCTCAATATGCGCTGACCTTCGAGGTTCTTGAGCAACTGATTCGTAGTCTGTCGCGAAAGAGACACCATAGAAGCGAGGCTGTCTTGCGAGACCCTTATCCTGCTCTGCGAGGCGTTGAGACCGCCATAACCTCCAGCGATCATCAGCAGACGATTCGCCACGCGCTGTGCCGCGGGCAACAGGGTCATCGCTTCGGCGTTCTCGAACGAAACCCGAAGTCTTTGCGTCATTAATAACGCAAAGTTTCGCCAATAGCGGGGCGTGGAATCGAGCAGACCCTGCAGCGCGGGCTCGGGAACGTGCAGCAAAAGTGTCCTGCTGACGGCAGTGACGTCGTTCGGACGTGGCAGGCCATCGAACAGAGAGATTTCCCCTATCCATGCAGTCGGTCCGAGCACCGCGAGCAACGCCTCTTTCCCATCCACGCCGACCGTGCCGATAGCGAGTGCGCCGCCCAGCACGGCGTACAGGCCATAGGACCGGTCGCCGCGCCGGTACAGGAATTGGCCCTTCTCCAGCGTGATCAGGGTGGCATGGCTAACGAGGTAGTCCCGCAATTCGACGGGCAGGCCCCGGAACCACGGCGTTGTTTCGAGTTGTGACCGGTAGCGGTGCAGACTGGATTCCATTGGCGTGCCGGCTTGTCGGGTATCTGACAGATTTTAAGCGGGGTCGCGAGCATTATGTGGACTCGCATCGGACGACGCCATGACTTTGGCCCTTGATGCACCTGCTGCGTCGCCGCAACCCAATGAGCGATTTCCCAGGGCGTTGTCTCAGGTTATTCCATTGTTTGAATCATCGAATAAGGAGTGTCGACGTGGCCTCATCTGCTGTCAGTCTGAAGAACGACGTATCCCCTGCCGAATGGGAAGCGCGAGTCAATCTCGCGGCCGCGTACCGTCTCACGGCACTGTTTGGGTGGGACGATCTGGTGTTTACCCACATCTCGGCGCGCGTGCCCGGTCCCGAACATCATTTCCTGATCAACCCGTACGGCATGATGTTTGACGAAATCACGGCGTCTTCGCTGGTCAAGATCGATCTGGACGGCCGCAAGGTTTCCGAATCGCCGTATGACGTCAATCCGGCCGGCTTCACGATCCATAGCGCCGTGCATGCGGCACGCGAAGACGCCCATTGCGTGATGCACACTCACTCGGTCAACGGCGTGGCCGTGTCGGCGCAGGAGGCGGGGTTGCTGCCACTCTCCCAGCAGTCACTGGGTGTGCTGGCGTCGCTCGGCTACCACGACTACGAGGGCATCGCGCTCAATGAAGCCGAGAAGCCCCGTCTGGTTCAGGACCTCGGAAGCAATTCGTATCTGATGCTGCGCAACCACGGTCTGCTGACGGTCGGCGCTTCGGCTGCGGACGCCTTCGTCGCGATGTACTTTTTTGAAGCGTCCTGCATGATTCAGGTGCGTGCCCAGGCAGGTGGCGGAAAGCTGACTCCGATTCCACAGCCGGTTTTCGCCGGCATCAAGGAACAGATTCGTCAGGTGACCAGCGGTGGTGCCGGGAAGCTGGTGTGGCCCGGGCTGCTGCGTCGGCTTGATCGCCACAACCCCGGCTATGCTGACTGACCGCTGTCCCTTCGCACGATGCACTGCGTACGATGCGTTGGCATGTGCTGAGCGAACAGCGTAAGCGTCATGGGTCGCGTCTGCCGATTCAACGCATCGTGAACGGAATTGGGTAGGTTACCTGAGAACCTGTATGGCAAAGATCTGTATCTACGGCGCCGGCTCTATTGGTTGCTATGTTGGCGGGAGGCTTCTTGCCGGCGGCAGCGACGTCAGTTTCATTGGGCGTGCGCGCATGGCCAACCAGTTGCGCGGTCAAGGCATCACGCTGTCGCGGCACGACGATCGCCACTGGCATGTGCCGCCCGAGCGGACCGACGTGTCGACGGACGCGGCCACCGCCGCCGCAGCCGATCTCGTGCTCGTCACCGTCAAGTCTGCCGCGACACCCGCGGCCGCCGCAGAACTGGCGAACGTGCTTCGCCCTGGCACGATTGTAGTGAGCTTCCAGAACGGCGTTGGCAATGCGGACGTGCTGCGCGCCGCGCTGCCGCAGCACACAGTGCTGGAAGGGATGGTGCCATTCAATGTCGTCGAACGCGGTCCCGGCGCATTTCATCAAGGCTCGGCAGGCGAGCTGGAGATCAGGCATACGGCGGCCATGCAGCCGTTCGTCGACGAGTTCAGCAAAGCGGGTCTGCCGCTGATCCAGCACGTCAACATGTTGCCGGTGCAGTGGGCGAAGCTGTTGCTCAACCTCAACAATGCAATCAACGCGTTAGCGAACCGGCCTTTGAAGGAGGAGCTCTCGCAACGGGCCTACCGGATCTGCCTTGGCATGGCGCAGAAAGAAGCGCTTGCGCTTCTCAAGCGGGCCGACATACGACCCGCCAGAGTGACGCCGCTTCCGGCCACCTGGATACCGCGTGTTCTCGGCGTGCCTGATGCGTTGTTTGAACGGCTGGGCCGCACAATGCTGACGATCGATCCGCTCGCGCGCTCGTCGATGTCCGACGACCTGGCGATGGGGCGCGCCACGGAAATCGACTGGATCAACGGCGAGGTCGTGCGCCTCGCTCAATGCCTTGGGCAAACGGCACCGGTGAACGAGCGGCTATGCGAACTCGTGCGGGAAGCGGAGCGAGCCGACGTGCGCCCTTCATGGTCGGGCGAAGCACTGCTCGCTGAGCTATGTGCTGCAGCAGGATTATGAGCATCGGCGAACAATCTCGAGATCCTTGACGGGCTCTTCGGAATAGTGTCCGTCATGGGCGTCGATGTGATACACGTGAACGTCAAACGGGATACCGAATTTGACCGTCACTTCATAGTTTTCACCCGAGCGCGGCGTGAAACGAAATGCGGTATCGAACTGATCGTAGCCCGGAGACCTCACCCGCAAGGTTAGCAAATGATCTGCTTGCATCCTGAGCTCGAAATAGCTTCTGTCGATATATTTTTCATTAATCGGCATTCCTAATCGAGGCTGCTGTCGATGCGAAGGGATCAGAACTATTGTTGTGTCGTTCTTGGGCGGAACGTCAGCAACACCGATTGGGTCACCACCCGCCGGATCACTCGGCAGGTAGCACCCCGGCAACGGGGGAGGTTGATACAGGTGGAACCCTCCCTCGTTAATCTCGCGAAACCGTATTTGCGCAGTCGGCACACCAGGAGGCGGCATGTAGTTCGTCGTGACGCATCCGGTCACGAGGCTGCAGACGGCAAATACCGACAAGCTACCCAACAGAGTTTTTATTTGCATTTTTTCTTTCATTGCGGCGACAACTGCTGCTTGACCTCGATCTTGCCGCTATAAGCATTCGGGATCGCCCACAGTTTCCCGGTTTGAGCTGACAGGACCATACGATCGGATTCCGAGGAAGCCGAATATACGATGAAGAATCGCGCGTTCCCTGGAACAGCGAAGTAACCTTGCTTGTACCCGCCGTCGAGGAACGTCGACCCATTTGTGCTTTTGAATGACTCGACGTTGCTGACCATACGCTTGTCGGCATCGAGGAACATGACGAACGGCTGTAGCACGGTTGCCAGGGGCAACCACGAACTTGAAAACCATGTGCGCACGCGCAAAACGGTCGCTGTTGGCTGTTGCTGTATCGAGAACGCGGCATACACGCCAAGCCCGTCCGGGAATCGGGCAACTGCTGATGTATTTGCATCGAAGTCGATCGTTTTCGCTTCGTTTGTTGCAAGCGGCTGATAAGACATCTCGGCGTAACTCTTCACGCCAACCCGCGATTCAGGCAATGGCGTTGCAACAAGCTGCCGTGTCGCGCAGCCGCTCAACGCTATGCATGTCAGGCCGATACAAATCCTGGACCACCTCTTCAACACTGCCTCCGTAAGTCAATTGGAAACTAATTTTCCTGATTACGGCAGACGCGGGCATTTCTTGAGTAAAACGGTTGCGAATGCGCCGCCAAGGAGGGAACCCCTAACTACAACTCAAGAGCCGACGGTTGACACAGGCGGCGGGTAGTATATGATCCATATATGAATCGTATATGGGGAATGGCATGGGCATTGTGAATATCGACGATGATTTGCACGATCAAATACGCAAGGCGAGCGCAGTGTCGTGTCGGTCGATCAACGCGCAAGCGGCCTTCTGGATCAAGATTGGCATGTTGTGCGAAATGAATCCGACGCAGAGTTTCAATGAGATCATGGCTCGCGAACTGCGAGCCGCGGGCGTTGTGGAGCAAGCCGTCAAGGTGGCTTCCAAATGACCAAGCGACCGGAAGAAATCGCATTGCTCGCAGAGTCAGGCAAATTGCTGGCGGATGTGTTCGGCTATCTGGATCGGCTGGGCTTGATCGGCATGTCGACCATGCAGATCAACGATCTGGTCGATAGCCTCATCGTGAATGAACTTAACGCACGCCCGGCAAGCAAAGGGCAGTACGGGTATGCCTATGCACTTAACTCCTCCCGCAACAATGTGGTTTGCCACGGTGTTCCATCCACGACCGATATATTGCAAAGCGGGGATATCGTTAATTTCGATATCACGTTGGAGAAAAATGGCTATATCGCTGATTCCAGCAAAACTTATCTTGTTGGCGAGGTGTCGCCTCCGGCTAAACGACTTGTGCAAGTGACGTACGAAGCTATGTGGAAAGGAATCAAGGCCGTTCGTCCAGGCGCCAGACTTGGTGATGTGGGGTATGCCATCGAGCGGCACGCCCGGAGAAACGATTATTCGGTGGTGAGGGAATATTGTGGGCATGGCATTGGGCGTGAAATGCACGAGGATCCCCAGGTGCTGCATTGGGGAAAGCCGAAAACGGGTCTGGTGCTGCGGGAAGGAATGGTGTTCACCATCGAACCGATGATTAACCAGGGGCGGCATGCCGTTCGGACCGAAGAAGATGGCTGGACGGTCGTCACGGGCGATGGGCAACTGTCCGCTCAATTTGAGCACACCGTAGCCGTGACCCGAAACGGTGTGCGGGTCCTGACGTTACGCCCCGAGGAAAAGATGCTGAACCGACGGCACTGGCCCGGCGGTGAACGCTGACTGTCGCGACGGTGCCGGATTGAACAGCGTCTACGTCAGTCATGTGAGACACGGCGACCCCGTTGGCTCGACAGGAAAAGCCGAGCCAGTTCGCGGTCCGGCACGGGCCTTTCAGGCCCGCTGCAGAATGTCCACGGCTTTTTCGGCGTCAGCCAGCGAGTCGACCGCGAGATAAGCAATGAACTGTGTGCCGAGTACAGCGGCGGATACCCCGCGGAGGTTGATCCCGCCGTCTGCCAACATCTGGCTCAACTGCGCGATGATCCCCGACTGGTCCAGACCCATTACGCGGACGGAGTGAAGACTCGGGGTGACGCTGAATCCCACCTGTGTCGCGGCACGGATTTCCCTCTCCCCCTGCAGCGGCGCGACAAACACGACGCCCTTGCCCGGTGCCTCCGGCGTGCGACGCGCGACGACAAACTGCAAGTCCGCGGCAGCATCGCGCAAGGCGCTTAATACTTGCGCCAGCCCGCCCGCTTTGTCCTCGATGGTCGCTGCCCAAACATCGACGTGTTCTACGCTCAGTTCCATGACAGTCCCTCCCGCCTGAAGCCTCTCTTAATGAAATCTACTTCACCAACCGCACGCGAGCAAGGTCGGCGGAGCAAGCAACATCTGGACGAGGGCAACCGCCTCGAACACCCCGGTAAAACCAAAATCATCAAGCACGGGTCGCTGCGATCGAGGTACGCGGCCGCACCGTCGCCATGATCAGGTACATGCCGCCTCCGATCACCACCCCGAAGAACCAGCCATAGGTATTCCACCAGGCCGGCAGCAAGTTGGTGAAGTTGGGCAGGAAGGTCGAAAACACGCTGCCGACCGCCGCGGAGACCAGCGCGTTGATGTTCCAGCCGCCTTCATAGCGGTACTCGCCGTGCTCCTCATACAGGGCTGCGACGTTGATGTTGCCCTTGGCCACCAGGTAGTAGTCCACCAGGATGATCCCCAGCAGCGGGCCCATCGTGGCGCCTATGGCGTTGACGAAGTGCGCGGCGTTGCCTTCCCACGGCGCGAACGGGTAGAGCACCAGCGCGATGGCCGCGGCGATATAGCCGCCTCTCTTGAAGCTGATCAGTTTGGGAAACGTGTTGGAGATGTCGAACGCCGCCGAGACGAAATTGGCTACCACGTTAATGCCCAGTGTGGCGACGGCGAAAGTCAGCGCCGCGATAAGCGCCAGCACCCAGCTATCGAACTTGGCCGAGATCTGTTCGGGGTGGAGCAGCACTTCGCCGTACACCTTGAAGGCGGCGATGGTGGTGACGCCGGCGACCAGCGAGAACGCGATCAAGTTGACCGGCAGGCCCCACAGATTTCCTTTCTTCACTGCGCTGCGGTTTTTCGCGTAGCGCGAGAAGTCGCAAAAATTCAGGTACAGCGCCGCGAAGTAGGTGATCCAGGTCGCGCCCACTGCCATCAGCGCCCAGAACGAGCCGGGCTCGCCGTTGACGCCGGCGTCCTTGGTCTTGTCGAGCAGCACGTTCATCGGAATGCCGCTGGTGAAAGAAAAGCCGCCTGCCTTGACGCACAGGCCGATCGCCAGGATCAGCATGGCCACCCATACCGCTGGTCCGGCCCAGTCCTGGAATTTGCGCACCGTCTCCATGCCCTTCTGGATGATGAGCAACTGCAGCGCCCAGATGATCACGTAGCAGATCACCTCCAGCCCCGAGTGGCCCAGGAAGTGCGCGCCCCTGTGGAACCCCAGCAGGCTGTCGTTGCGGACCAGCAGCGCGACCATCGCGCCCGAAGCTGCTGCCGTCTGTGCGCCGTACCAGAAGCACGCCACCACGGCGCGTACCAGCGCCGCCAGGTTCGCCCCCCACACGCCGAAGGAAGCGCGCGCCAGCACGGGGTAGGGCACGCCGGTCTTCTCGCCTGCAAAACCGATCAGATTCATCAGCGCAAAGATCACCAGCGAGCCGAGCCCGATCGCCAGCACGAAGTTGATGAAGCTGCCGCACAGCAGGAACAGGCTGGCGGCGAGGTAGTAGCCCCAGAGGCTGTGCACGTCCGAGGTCCAGACGTTGAAGATGCTGAAAGCGCCCCAGTTGCGCTCCCGGGCGGGCGCGAGATCTTCGTTGTAGAGGCCGGGGGAAGGATTGCGGATCTCCATTTGTCATCTCCTTTCAGTTCGTGGAACTGCGGAAACACCGCCGGACGCCCCTATGCAGAAATGCCCCGCGTCTGAAGCGAGCTGGTATGCAAGAACTGTAGGTACTTTGCCGCACAGTTTCGAATGGGTTAACCCTAATGGAGATGCGTGAGAGCACAAACTGGTGCAAGTCGACCCGCAAGAGACAGACGTCGCGCTCCAGAACGGACGCTCGATCAACAGGCTTGCGGGACACAGGTCGAAGAGGGAACCGTTCAGATGTTTGCTTGTGTCTTTGGGAAAGCAGGATAGCGCGGGTTTTCCGAGGCAACTAATTCATCTCCTCTTCCGATACAGGCGCGCATTCAGTCGATCGAGGCGAATGGAAGAAGGGCAGCAGTTACCACCAACGTTCGAGGTACGAAGCACTGACGGGGAATCGTCTTTGTTTTAGTCGCGGACGCGTAAGCACTCCAACGAATTCGGACTTTCGATTCCGCTAAGCCGCGCAAGCGAATTGCTACATCAGGCGTCGGGCGCAGGCAAAAAACATCGTCGATGAAAGTTGCCTGGCGGGACCCGAAGCCGTCTACCAGGGGCACGCGCATCCCGATCAATCGTGTACCAAGGCAAGCAACAACTGGCGACGCCCGTCTTTCAATATTTCGTCCGCCAGGTCCGGATCAGCTTCGACCACGGCACGCGATAGCGTCAAAGTCCCGACCAGTTGACTCAAGACTGAAATAGCCTTCTTTCTACGTTCTTTTTTATTTGTGCCCGCAAGCACTGCGGCGAGGCAATCAAGATTAAATGCAAGCCCCTCGGCGTAGGACTTGCGTGCCTCTACGCTCAAGCGCCGGACGTCACCAACGAATGTGGATACCGGACAGCCGGATTCAATGTCGCTCCGATGATCGGGGGACAAGTACCAATCGATCTGACGTTTGATAGGGTCCAGCCCCATCGTTTTCGACTGTTCGATCGCTTCGATCAGTCGACTGGCGCCGTTCTCCATGGCGTTTTCCATCACCGCCGCCACCAGCGCATCCTTCGACTCGAAATGGTTGTAGAAGCCGCCTTGAGTGAAGCCCGCGGCTTTCGTCAGCTCCGTCAATCCCACCGCGTCCACGCCACGCTCACGGAAGAGTTTTTCCGCTGCGGCGATGATCAACTGCCGATTTTCAATGGCTTGCTGCCTTGAGACACCCATGAACGCTTCTCCTTGACTGTGGGTCATTCTCCCCCATTTTACACAAATCGATGGTGAACACCATTGACTTTGACAAGATGCGCTATCATGATGCTTAAACGATGGTGATCACAATCGTAAAGCGCCAGCAGTTCAAAGCAACCGAGCGTTGACCTCACGTTATTCGTGCGGCGGCATCCTGGATGCTTAGGCGAATTGCGAACTTCGCGGTTCAGAAGTTCGTCTGGCGGCGGGTACTCGCGCAGTCCTTGAGCAAGGGAGGGCGGTGTCGATTTGCGCGCCGGTTCCGAAGCAAGGCGACGTCTCTGCGCTCAAGCGCGCCGTTGCCTGAATTGCCACTGAGGTACATCTCATGTCACAGACCACCCCCGAACAAAACAAGGCGCTTGTGCTCGAGGCGTTCGATACCCTCTTCAACAAGCGGGATTACGAGGCGGCCGCTCGTTTCTGGTCGGATAACTACATCCAGCATAGTGCGCACATCGAACCGGGCCGCGACGGCCTGTTCAGATTGGTTGCCAGCATTCCCGACACACTGCGATACGAGCACGCGGTGATCGTCGCGGAAGACGACTACGTTCTCCTCCACGGCGGTTTTCAGGTATCGGCCGTCCGACTGCGTGGGTTGTCGTCGATATCGTCAGGATTGCAAACGGTCGTCTGGCCGAACACTGGGATGTGATTCAGGACGAGGCGACGCAGGCGGAATCCAGGAGCGGACTGCCAATGTTCGGAGATCGCTTCCCGGCTTGACGCGGATAAACCATGCCACGCCACGCGACTGCGTGACGAGCATGTTTGAGTTTCGATCGGAGGAATAGTCATGGGCAAATTGCAAGGCAAGGTTGCTGTCATTACGGGCGGCTCCACGGGGATTGGTCTGGCGAGTGCGCAACTCTTCGTGAACGAGGGGGCTTATGTTTTTATTACGGGTCGCCGCCAAAAGGAACTGGATGAGGCGGTAGAGACAATCGGCCGCAACGTCACGGGTGTTCAAGGCGATGTCGCCAATCTCGCCGACCTGGATCGGCTCTACGAGATCGTCGCAAAGAAAGGTCGAGTCGACATTGTTTTTGCCAACGCCGGTTTTGGCGCGTTCGCTTCGTTAGACGAAATGACCGAGGAGCACTTCGACGGGCTGTTCAACACGAACGTGAAGGGTGCATTGTTCTCGGTGCAAAAGGCGTTGCCTCTGCTGAATGACGGGGCCTCCATTATCGTCACCGGCTCGGTTGCCAGCGTGAAGGGCACGCCGGGTTTC
Organism: Caballeronia udeis; assembly: GCF_001544555.2. GTDB lineage: Bacteria > Pseudomonadota > Gammaproteobacteria > Burkholderiales > Burkholderiaceae > Caballeronia > Caballeronia udeis. Next base: position 24,358 of record NZ_FCOK02000112.1, read on the forward strand.
TGGGTCTACGGGGCAACCAAGGCTGCCATACGTAATTTTGTCAGGGCCTGGACGGTTGAGCTGAAGGATCGGCGCATTCGTTCCAATGTGCTTAGCCCGGGGCCGACCGAAACACCAGCAGTGGATCAGCAGCCTGAGGATGCGATGGCCCGGATTGTGTCCACTATCCCGATGGGCCGCATGGGCACGCCCGAAGAAATAGCGAAAGCAGCCCTGTTCCTTGCCTCCGATGATTCCAGCTTTGTCACGGGTATCGAATTGTTCGTCGATGGCGGGCGCGCGCAGATCTAGTACAACATCCCTTAAATAAGTTGAATATTTAACGGTCCGTTTTTATCATGGCGGGATGAGCCGAGGCCGTCAT
>NZ_FCOK02000113.1 GCF_001544555.2 Caballeronia udeis
CCGTTCTGCTACCAACACATTGTACGAACCAGAATCCTTTATAAACCACTGGACAGGTCAAATACATATCAGTGTCCTGAGTTAAAAATTCATTGAATGATGCCGACCACGTACTAAAGTGTTCTGTGTAGCACTTGATACGCGGAGGCAACGATGAGTGGACGGTCCAAAGGGGAACTCGTGCTGAGCGATTCGGAGCGCGAAGAGCTGCAAGCGTTGACAATGCGACGCAAGACCGCACAGGCCTTGGCATTGCGGGCGCGCATCGTGTTGGCCTGTGCCGATGGCATGGATAACAAGACAGTTGCGGCGAAACAGCGGGTCACACAGCAAACGGTTTCGAAGTGGCGTGCGCGGTTCGTGATCCATCGTATGGATGGCCTGCTCGATGCACCACGGCCCGGCACACCGAGGACGATTGATGACGCGCGCGTCGATGCGCTGATCGCGAAGACGCTCGAGTCCGTGCCTGTAGGAGCGACTCACTGGAGTACGCGCACGATGGCTCGTGAAATGAAATTGTCGCAGACGGCGGTCACACGAATCTGGCGTGCTTTTGGCTTGCAACCGCATCGGCAGGAAACGTTCAAGCTCTCCAGCGATCCGATGTTCGTCAACAAGGTGCGAGATATCGTCGGACTTTACCTGGACCCGCCGCTCAAGGCCATGGTGCTGTGCGTGGACGAGAAGAGCCAAATCCAGGCGCTCGATCGCACGCAACCCATGTTGCCGTTGGCTCCGGGCATCCCTGAGCGACGTACCCACGATTACATGCGCCACGGCACGACCACCCTGTTCGCGGCGCTGGACATCGCTACTGGTGAAGTAATCGGCGAGGTACATCGGCGTCATCGCAGCAGCGAATTTGTGCGCTTTCTGCGCACCATCGAAGCCAGCGTGCCGTCTAATCTGGAGGTGCATCTGGTCATGGACAACTATGGCACGCACAAGACGCCCTCGATCAAAGCCTGGTTCGCTCGTCATCCTCGCTTCCATGTTCACTTCACACCCACCTCGGCGTCGTGGCTTAACCAGGTCGAACGATGGTTTGCCACGCTCACTGAAAAATACCTTCGACGCGGTACGCATCGGTCGACACGTCAACTCGAAGACGCGATCCGTTATTACCTGGATGTCTATAACTCGAACCCCAAACCGTTTGTCTGGAGTAAGTCGGCCGATGAGATCCTGGCCAGCCTCGAACGGTTTTGTGTGCGGGTCCGCAAGGCTGCGGCAGGAGCATCATGAATATCAATACCGACGCAATTGATGAAGTTTCCCTCGCGCTTCTCTACCTGACCCTGCATGACCGATACCGTGCATGGAAGGGCTTCGACTGGGATGTGCTAAATCGACTTCATGAACAAGGCTTCATCGAAGACCCTGTCAACAAGACGAAGTCCGTGATCTTTACGGAAGAAGGACTGCGCGAGTCCGAGCGACTTTTTAATCAGCACTTTGTGATTCCGGAATGAACGGGGAATTGATTCAACGAACTTCTAACTCACGACACTAGCGGTTGACAGAATATTGCTACGCTTGCGGGACCAGCGATCGCGCGTGGTCTCGCCGGGCGTCCGTCGTGTCGTGCCCTGAACAGGGATGGCGACTCGAACGCGGGCCGTTACGTCTGGCCGCGGCTTTCTCGTGCCGGCTACGGGCCACCGGTTGGTTGCGGGTGCAACCATACAGCGTGGGGACACTATCTGAATGAGGAAGGGAGCATTATTCCAAGCGGATGGTAGCCCGTTCGCGGCCAAGACTAAGCGGCGACCGCCGTGCCGTCCGAAACGTCCGGTCTCGGCGATCTCGGATGACCGCAACGGAACGATACGGTAGACAGGTCGGAGCAGGAAGCCACAACAACGACGGCAATCGCTGCAAGAAAACGTTGGAATTTCATCGCTACCTCACCAGTCGTTGGATATCCGGCGAAAGCGACTCGCTTGCAGCGCAAAGGCGGTTAAGACGCAAACCTCGAGCGCAGAGCGGGTGTGATTTCACCGACCAGTTAGGCGTGTTGTATATCGATATGATCGTTTTTCTACCGGCTTCCGAGCGATACGGAATTCATTGCCAGTAATCCGCGAAGAGGGCCTGGACCGCGGACAGCCGGTCGGTGCACGCATCAACGACGCGAGTTTGATACTAGATTAGTCAACCGGAAACCATGGAACCAGCGATCGACCGAGGCTTTGGGCGATTGTCCTCGGACGCAGAAACGCTACGCGGTAGTCGCCCGCCCGCGGCCTTGACCGACACCAAGCTCGCGCTGGCCGAAGCATCGGAGAACCAAGGGGACGGGATCAGCTTGAGGAGCGGGAATCGGTCCCCACCGACGCCTTACGCCGGAGTGAGCGATCCGGCTCCTGGCCTCGCGCACCGGGCGATTCCGTGCAATTGCAAGCGCTCCTTTGGGCGGACGCTCAGCCGGGCAATACCAAGCCACCCTTCTCAACATATGCCTGCAGCAAATGATGGGCAATGGCGAACGGCTTGGGCGTCGACAGCCCGTCCGCATGCGTTCCCGCGAGCATCGCCGCAACCTCCTGGCGCGAGAACCAGCGGGCGTCTTCGAGTTCGGCGGTATCGACGACGATGTCGGTATCGCTCGCCTGCGCAAAGCAGCCGATCATCAGCGATGAAGGAAACGGCCACGGCTGCGACGCGAAGTAGACAACCTCTGCACACTTCACGCGAGCCTCCTCCATCACTTCGCGGCGCACGGCGTCTTCCGCGGTCTCGCCCGGTTCAACGAAACCAGCAAGCGCCGAGTACATTCCAGAAGCGAAATGGCGCTGGCGTCCGAGCAGACACCGTTCGCCGTCTATCACCAGCATGATCACAACCGGATCCACCCGTGGGAAATGGCGTGCGCCGCAAGCATCGCAGACGCGTTGCCAACCCGCCGTCGTGACGCGGCTTGTGGAGCCGCAGTTTGCGCAGAAGGAGTGGCGGCGATGCCAGTCGAGCATCGACTTCGCCTCGGCCAGCGTTCCGAGCGTTCCCGCAGCGACGAGGTCTTGCAGCGCGAGCGAGCGAAGGTCGATGCGGTCGTAGGCGGTGCCTGGCGATGGGTCCTCTGGGGCAAGGTTGAGTGCAGGGTTGAGCACGAAGCCGAGCGCGAAGCGTCCGCTGCCATCGGTGTCTTCCCCGAGGAAGACGCTATGAAGCGGCTGGCCGAAGGCAGTGGTCTCGCTGGCGACGAACCACGGGTCATACTCGCTGCCTCGCTTGAGCAACGGGACATCGCCGTCGAAGACGAGAAAGCGCGCGGCCGGGTCGCTGCGTAGATGCTCGAGGAAGGCGTGGTCGTCCCGCTTGTCGGAGCGGCGGTCGAGCGGGTTGAAGTTAAAGCCGATGGACGCGGAAAGGGCGGTCATCACGGTCGTTGCCATAGGGGTGAGAGGATCTTCAAGTATGGCACGGGGTTCGGTCCGGCCGCTCGCCGGGTCAGTCGGCGTCGACACGAAGGTCGCCAGCCGGCCCTGGCTGTGTCAAAACGCACGCCGTTTCGGTTCAGCGCAAAAAAACGGCTTGTGAGAGCGCACTAATGCGCCGGAGGTGTGCAATCACGTTTTCCTGTTGGAGAGTACAGCCAGTAACCATAGCCAGGCAGACGGTATTGATACGGCCGGTTACATCGATTTGAATCTGTGAGTTCGCCATGCGTAACCCACTGGGCCAGTCACCTTGGCAACGCCCTGCAACGGAAACCAGACGATGGCGAAGAGAACTCGGCTCGTGGGCAATGGTGCTCGACTTGCCCCGAGAGCGCAGCGGTGCCGAGCCGCCAATCCCGCTCAATGCCGCATCAAGGACCACGTCAGCAGTGCCAGCAACAACACCGCGACCAACTGCCAGAACAGCACCGGATCGCTCTCGAGCAGGGGTCTGCGCCGAACCGGCGCCATCGCGTCCCGACCGCTCGAAAAACGGTCGAGATCGGCACAGACTTCAAGCACGTCCTGGTACCTGCGTGCAGGATCGGGCTGCAGCGCTTTCTCCAGCACCAGGTCAAGCCATTCCGGCGCGTCGGGGCGGTACTGATAGAGCGGCACGCGGCCATTAAAGCCGTAGGGCAGCTTGCCGCCGCTGAACAGGCGGTACAGGGTCACGCCATACGCGAACACCTCGGAGCGCGCATCGCCTTGAGCGCCCTTCATCAACTCAGGCGCCATATAAGCGGGTGAGCCCGGCGCGGCGTCGGGGCCCGGCACCTCCATGCCCGGCATATAAGCGAAACCGAGATCAAGCAGGCGTGTGCTATCGCCCTGGATCACCAGCACGTTCTCGGGCTTGATATCGCGATGGATGATATTGCGGCGATTCAGCGCGGCGATCGAACGGCCCAGACGCCGCGCGATTTCGAGCGCACGCGGCAACGCCATGGGCTGCGGCGCCGTCAGCAGTTTTTCGAGCGTGACGCCTGCACCGAGCGGCATCACCACATAGAGCCGGGTTTGCCGGTCGGCATCGACCGGCATCGGCGCAAGCACGCCTTCGTCATCAATCTTGCCAGCCAGCCAGCGCTCGCGCACGATCGACTGGCGCACGTTCTCGTCCTGCGAGACACGCGGCTTGGGAAACTTGAGCGCGAGCGGCGTGTTCGGATCGGCCAGATCGTAGCCTGCGAAAATCCGCGAATAGAAGCCATCGCTCAACACGCTCTTGAGCAGATATCCATCGACGACATTGCCGGCATCGGGCACCGCCGGAATCGGCAAGGCGCCGACCACGCGCTCCAGGTAACCGACATCGAGCAAAGGCAGGCCACCCACATCGACCACCGCGCTCGTCACGTCGTCCTGCGAGCCGCGCGCCACCGCCAGCGCGTCGAGCCGGCGTGCAGTGTCGAGCGCACCGCCGCGCGCCGCCAGCACCGTCTGCAGCTCGCGCATCGGCACGCGGCGATAAAGCCCGTCGGAACACATCAGCATGCGATCGCCTTCGCGCAGCTCAAGGGTTTCGATGCGAGTCGCAAGCGTCGGATGCATGCCGACCGCTTGCGCCACATAAGCACCGAAGGCGACCGGCATCACGTCGTCGTCGCCGAGCTGGGTCAGTTGGCCATCGCGCAGCAGGTAGAGCCGCACGTCGCCGGCCGCCACCAGATACGCGGTAGCGCGGCGCACGATCAGCGCCGCGAAGGACGCGGCCATCTGGTTCAGTGCAGGGTCAATGCGGCCAATCTGATGCAGCCAGCCGTGTATTGCCTCGAGCGCGCACGCAGCGGCCAAGCCGGGCTGCAAGGTGTCGGGGAGCCCGTAGTAGGCGTCGATAAAGGTCCGCACCGAGAGTTCGGCCGCGACCCGGCCGCCCTTGCTGCCGCTCACGCCATCGGCCAGGGCGATCACGCTGCCACGCGCGGCGCGCTCGGCCAGGTTGCCGAGCATCACGCCGATGTAGTCTTCATTGATGTGATCATGCCCGCGGGCGCGGGCAGGGCTGGAGACGCAACCAATCTCGAGCACGGCGCACTCGCCGCGCTCCGGCCGCAGTTGCAAGTCGATTTCTTCGCCGCCCATTCCCATTGCGCGACGGCTAGCGGGCCTTCCCTCTGGATCGCCTGGCATCCGGCCGGTGTCCGGTGCGGGCAAGCTATCCAGGGAGAAGGGTTCTGTCATTTACTTTTTGCCGTGGGTCATCACGTCGCTTGTTTCCAGATCGTGCTCGATTTTCTCGAGCACCTGCGGCGAGCGCTTCTTGAGCATCAACAACCAGACTGCGCCAACCAGCATATACGCAACGAACAGATAGGGCAGGATGTTATACGGATAATCGGGCACCGGATACACGCTGCCGATCACCGCGCCAACCATCGCCAGTGCGCCGAGCACGCCCCACACGACGTTGCTCGTCTTGAGCTCGCCCTGCTTCTTCAGATAAACCGGTGCCGCAATTGCGACCAGGAAATACACGACCAGGAACCCAAAGGTCGCAAATGTACTGGTATAGCCGAAGGTGTTGAGCGGACCCGTGCCGAGCATCGCGATACACACCACGAAGGTCACGATGGAGGAAAACGCAACGGCCAGGTACGGCGTCCGGTGCGTGCGGTGCACCATGCCCATCGAGCGGTGCACGAACTGATAACGGCCCATCGAATACAGCAGGCGGCTGGACGAGTTGATGCACGCAAGCACGCACGAGAACGCGCTGACTGACGCAATCAGATAAAACACCGGACCGAGCGGTGAGGCGCCGACGCTCGTGAGCAAGGTGCTGAGCACGGCCGAATCGCCGCCGAGCTTGGCTACGTCGTCGTGGTAGGCGATCGTCATCGAATAGGCCACGAACATGAAGAACAGTCCCGACAGGATCACGCACCAGACCACCGCACGCGGAATGACGCGTAGCGGGTTCCTGGTTTCCTGGCCGAGCGAGGCCGCACTCTCGAAACCCACGTACGAGAAGATGCCGAGCACCATGCCCTGTGCCATGCCCTTGCCGCTCACGCCCTGCAACCCCAACTGCGTATGGTCGATGATATGGTCCGGATGCAGTGCGAGCACATAGATCAGCACACCGCCCACGATCACCACCGAAGCGGCTTCGATTGCCAGCGACAGGCGTGACGAAAGTTTCACGTCACGTGCCGAGAAGAACCAGGCCAGGCCGACAAAGATCGTGTAGATCGCCCACGACGGGATATTGATGCCCCAGGCCGTAAAAGCGTTCTGCACGAACACTACGCCTGCGGCGCCGACCCCCATTGCAGTGCCCACGTAAGCCGCGATCAGCCCCCAACCGGCAATGCCACCCGCCATCGGCCCAAGCGCGCGCGCGATGTAGATAAAGAACGAACCCGCCGAGGCAATCCGGCTCGAGAGCGCGATGATGCTCATGCTCACCAGCAACAGCCCTAGCGTCGAAAGACCATAAATCAACCAGGTCCCCGCGCCGGCCAGCGCCGCGATCGCGGTCACGTTGATCGACGGCGTGAAAGTGGGTGAAAGGTTCGCGATGGATTGGCCGATGACCTCCGGAAAACCCAAGGTGCCGGCACGCAGACCTCCGGATGGTGCCGGCGCTGCTGGCGTGCTGCTTTGAGTGCTGCTTTGCGGGGTGCTCATGTTGCGCTCCTGATAGATTGGTGAATCAAAGTCGAATGCACCGCGATCACTTTCCTTGCAGTGCAAATATCGAAACGCATTGCCCTTACTCTGTACTGGCAAAGTGGCGGATCTGCCCAGGTCCGCATCGTTGGGCTTCATCGCCACTTCTTTGGCACAACATGGATCGCTGGTTCAGGACATCAGGTGCCGCGGAACCCGGCTATTCGACGGCCCCAGGAGGCCGGTTTTCGAGACGCTGTGAGGCACGTCGCCAGAAGGGGCATCACACTTCGTCGTAGACAACGTACATTCCAGGAGGAAACATCTGGGGCACACCAACGCCGTTCGGTCTCCAGTTGGTCTGCCAAACTTTGTCTTCAATGAGCAAAACGCCGGCGGCCACACGCATCCGCTCGGGCATTACTCGGGTACGACCGTTCGCGAGTACAGCATCTCCCACGGCTTACCTATCACCAAGGTATCCTAACAACATGGCGTCGTCTGCAGCGTGCATTCCAGGGTTTAGAAATTCCAGGCCGGGACCGCACCCGACGTGAGTCGCCCTCGAGTAGCCGGCGGTTCTGCTCTGGCAGCAGCTCCGTCTCGATCCCCCACAGAGACAAATGCAATGACTGTGCCAAGTTTATTGAAATGAATCAAAACTTCCTGTTACTAAACTCCAAGCGGGGCTGTGGGATTGGATACCAGCCAGATTCATCAGCTTCGTGCGCTATCGGCGGTGCATCGTCTACTGCATCTGGTGCGGTACTGCACCGAAAGGGTCGCCATGCTTCTGCAATTTATTAGCGCGCCTTATGCTGCGACTCTTCCAGAGTAGCTGTAACGATATTGTCAGAATCCTGGGTAGTCGCTCGCTCGGCGAAAATACGGCAGGCCAGGTGTCGACGTTCCAATATAAAAACCGCCCGAGCGCTCACCTCTGCAGACAAAGTGTTCGATAACCTCGTCAATGGGCGTCAGATCGGCAACCGGCAGGCGATCATCTTTGCACTATGTCTGGTTGTGCTGGTCATCGACGGAATGGATTTTCAGCTCCTTGCTTTTGCTAGCCCCGTCCTGCTCGCAGACTGGAAAATTACCAAATTACAACTTGCGCCCGCGCTCGCTTCCGCGCTGGGTTCGCCGGACGATTGCCGCAACCACTCCACCCGGTCGGAGCGGGCCCCATCACCACCGAAAAGAGACGCGCGCCAGCAGGCATCCTGCCAACATCGGAATTGCCATCCCGATCGAATACCACAGCGCCCAGAAAGGAACGCTCATCTCAGGACACCGCAAAACATACACCAGCGTGCCAATTGCGCCCGACAGCAGACCAACGGCCATGCCTGCAAGCCGTAGTCTCGTAGGCGCAAGTCCACGCATTGCCCAGGAAAGTGCGAGGTAGCAAGGCACAGACAGCAGTGCAATATAGACCGGGCAAGAGCTCCAGGTGTGACCAAACAGGAGCGCTAACCGGGCGTTGGCCGGTGCCGCCACGAGCACTGCAAGGGCGGCCACCCAAATGCCTGCATAGCACGATATCAACAGAAGCCACGCACGCCGCGTTGAAGCGCCTGGAATTGCCAGTCGTGCGGCGACCGGGACCGCGGCGAACGCCATGAGTAGCGGGAAGGCCAGCTTGCCCCAGAAGAACGGAGTGGCAAGAAGCTCAGGGAGATCGGAACGGATACCGAGGCTTGACACAAGGGCGACGACCGCCACCACGGCGCCGACCGATAGCGCGATGCAGAAGCGGCGCAGAATTGCATGTCGATCTTGCGGCAACAGGCCAGCCGTCAGAAGCGGAATCAATTGGTCAGTTCTCATTTTACCTAGCCCCGAATCAGGCGCGACAACGCCTTGATACCACGATGAACGCCAACCTTGATGGCCGACTCCGAAAGCCCCGTCAACCTCGCCGTTTCGGACACCGACATTCCGTGCAGTCTGACGTATTCAATAGGAGCGCGTTGGCGCTCGGGCAACTGCTCGAGCAGCCTGTCAATGTCACGCCGCGCATCGAGTGACTCAGTCTCGGACGCTGCAAACAACTCCATTTCATCGTCAATCGGATCATGCAGCGCCTCGCGGTGTGCGTGAGCACGCAAGAAGTCGGCCACCTTGTGCCGGACAATTGCCGCCGCCCACGCAGTCACGGGAACCTGGTTCCGGTAGGTGTGAAGGCCATTGTGAAGCGCAATCAGCACCTCCTGAAGCACGTCCTCGACGTCGTCCTCGTAAGATCGCAAGCGTCGCCTGAGCATGCCGCGCAGGTAACCTGAAAATACTTCCAGGAACGAAGCATAGGCCACCGCGTTGCCATCGAGAGCAAGGTGCAGTAAACCTTTCAGCCGCATTTCCACCCCGCAAGCGGCCGTGCGGTCCACCGGCTTATCGGGCACGATTACGCTTACTATTCATTGACACCATCTCTTCCTGAAAAGAACGCGCGCCTGCCGCTTTGGCGGGTACGCCCTTAAACAGTAAGTCGCTCAAAACCACGCGGCAGTTACACACCACGCCAAAAATTTTTACTCCCCTTAAGATTTGGCACCTGCCTTCCGCGTACGCCAGGATGAGCCAGACAACTGCCGCTCCGGCGGAAGAAAACCGACGCAGATCCGGCCCCTTCGCTCAGGCTCGTGAACTCAACGCGGCTTTGTCCCGAGCAAAGCTCGACGCTATTCCGCTTTTTTCCCAAAATCGTCAAACCGCTGTAACTGGACCGCGCTTACTCCCGACTTACTGGATAACGGCATGCGATCGGTCACAGATCTTGGTGGCAACCGAACTTGCCGTCCCTTTATCGTTCTCGGGAAGGTCCTTCAGCATGGGCATCGTTCGTTTCATCTCCAGTCTCATAAGCCCTGCGTTGCTCGCCAACCGTCTGGGGCGTTGGTCGCCGCTTCCGCTGCGCCTTATCGTGGGCTACGGTTTCATGGCGCATGGCTACGCAAAGATTGTCAAGCATCCTGAAAATTTTGCAGCCATTCTCCATGCGCTCAACGTGCCCGCTCCACATTTCATGGCGTGGGCGACGATTGCGATTGAATTGCTGGGCGGCTTTGCGATTTTTGTCGGTGCTTTCGTCCCGTTAGTCACTGTCCCGATGATCGCGGTACTGCTTGTCGCAACCTTTACCGTGCATCTGCAGTTCGGCTTTACGTCAATCAAGCTCATGGCTGTCACGTCTGCCGGCCCGCAATTCGGACCACCCGGTTACGAAACCGATCTGCTCTACCTTGCGTGTCTCGTCGCGCTCGTGTTCGGTGGTGCCGGACCATTCGCAGTAGACAGTCTGCTTCCATGGCGTAAAGCGAGCAAGTCGCCATCCACCGTCTGCATGTCTGCGACCGGCGGACCGCAATAGGTCTTCGTGGGTCGGATGTGGCGCCAAAAGATTAGGGGTCGCGCGGAAACCCAGAAATAAATTACGCGCATATGCGTTCGCCAGGCTGAAGCTCGCAGCCGTCTGGTCCAGATCAATTAATTATTATAAGGAATACGAAATGAAAATTCGGGATTGTCTTCTCACACTGGGCCTGCCCATTTGAGGGCGTGAAAAAGTTGGGATCCGTAGCCGACCAACGGGCTTACGATCAGATAGTCGTGTATCGAGAGCGCCTGAGCGCAGATGCTTAAGACGGTGCGTCGAGGGAAGCGCCCGGCGCCGCACCCTGTTGCTCACTTGCCGCCAGTGACATCGAGGAACGTGCCGGTGATGAAGGAAGCCTCGGCGCTTGCTAGCCATAGGATTGCCCGCGCAACCTCTTCAGGTTGACCGCCTCTTCCCATTGGGATCGAGTCTTTGATCCGGTCCACCCGTCCCGGCTCTCCACCGCTAGCATGCATCTCAGTGTAGATGTGCCCGGGGCGAACGCAGTTGACGCGTATCCCATCACGCGCGACTTCCTTGGCAAAGCCGGTAGTGAATGTCTCAAGAGCACCCTTCGACGCAGCGTAGTCGACATATTCGTTTGGGCTGCCAAGCCGGGCCGATGCCGATGAGATGTTGATCACGGAGCCGCCACGCCCGTTGTGACGATAGGACATCCGCTGGACCGCCTGCTGTGCACAGAGGATAGGGCCTATCGTGTTGACCGCGAAGATACGCTGCATCCGCTCGAATCCGAGATCCTCTAGCCGCGACTGCTGCGCAATCATCGCGGCGTTATTCACCAGCACATCGATCCGGCCGAACTTCCGGTCGATCGCAGCGAATAGCTGAGCGACCTGTTCTGGATCTGCGCTGTCTGCGCGCATGGGTAAAGCCCGGCGCCCGACAGCTTCCACATCAGCCGCCACCTCAAGGGCGGCAGACTCATTGGAGACGAAGCTTATCGCTACATCGTAACCCTGTGCGGCAGCAAGACGCGCAGTCGCCGCGCCTACGCCACGGCCTCCACCCGTTATCAGAATCAACGGGGCCTGCGGGACGGTATCCATTTAGCGAACCTTCATGTGGTGGTGGGATAAAGATTTAGGGCTGGGACCGACTGAATTCTGGGGGCTCATTGGCGCCTTTGGCCGATCCACCTCAATACAGACAGGCAGAAGAATAACTATAGTGTGATGCAAAGACAAAGCAGATTAACTGCCGGTCCGAGTTAGAAAAACTCTTTCGATGAAAAGCACGCTGCCGTCCGCGCGAGGTCCAGGAATTGGCTAAGAGGATGGTTTCGAAATGGAGGCCATCATTGCAAGGCGTGATGCTCGTTGGCGTTGATCTGGGCAAGCACAGTTTTCATCTGCACGGGTAAGACGGAAGAGGAAAGGCGGTGTTCCTCGTTCGGGCATCAATATCCGGTAGACCCCGCATTCCGATTCCACGGCTTTCTATGGTTCGCCACCACCGGCGATTACGCTTTGCGCGCCGCGTTGCCGCCAGTCGCGCGGCGAGCAGCCAAAATGTTCGCGGAACGCTCGGCTGAAATGAGCTGCGTCGCTAAATCCTCGCAGGTACCCAATCTCTCCAATTGGCTTGGCGGCGAAGCTTGCGTCAAGCAAGTCGCGGCTGCAGGCCTCAAGGCGCCTTAGCCAGATATATTGACTGGGCCGCACAGATTCGTTTTGAAATAGTCGATGAATATGCGTGGTCGACAATGTCAGCTTCGCCGCAATGCTGTTAACGGACAGTTGAGGATCGCCCAAATCCGTGTCTATCAGAGCCTTGATGCGAGCCAGGTGATAGTTGGCCAGTCTACTTAATGGCGGCGGGTCGAATGGCGATATGGTCTGCAGCCCCGCGACCAATACGCTGACAACACCGTTTGCGATAGCGAGCGCAGACGTCGGCTGAAGCGACTTGGAATCCTCCCAAAGCGTCTTGATCATGTTGATCGGCAGATGACCCGCTCCTTCCCGCCCGGACACGGTCGTTGCCGTCAGCCTTTGCGTCTCGCGTAACGCGTGGCGGAGTTGCATCCCCGGCAGTTTCAGCACGATTTGTTCGAAGTCGTCCGGAAAATACAGTTCGTAAGGGCGCGTGCTGTCGTACAACGCAAAGTCACCCCGCGAATTCGTTACGGAAGCGCCCGTTGAAACTTTCGATGCAGGCGTTCTGCGCGGGCGGGTCACATGTGCGCTACGTCGATCACAGCACTGGCAAAGGCTTTCGGCGCTTCTTGCGGCAAATTGTGACCAATGCCGCCATCGATATTCCGGTGCTCATACTTGCCGGTGAATTTTTTCGCGTACGCAGCCGGATCAGGATGTGGCGCGCCGTTCGCATCGCCTTCCATCGTGATCGTCGGGACCGTGATGACGGGCGCCGCGGCAAGACGCTTTTCCAAAGCGTCGTATTGTGACTCGCCTTTCACCAGACCCAGCCGCCAACGATAGTTGTGAATCACAACTGCAACATGATCGGGATTCCTGAAGGAATCCGCGGACCGGTCATAAGTTGCATCGTCGAAGCTCCATTTCGGCGATGCAAGCTGCCAGATGAGCTTCGAAAAATCATGCCGGTTGGCCTCGTAGCCAAGCCGTCCGCGCTCCGTGGCGAAGTAAAACTGATACCACCACGCGAACTCGGCCTTCGGCGGCAACGGTGCCTTGTTGGCTTGCGGGCTGCCAATCAGATAGCCGCTGACGGAAACCTGCCCGGCACAACGCTCCGGCCACAGCGCCGCGATGATGTTCGCAGTCCGTGCGCCCCAGTCGAAAGCGCCAAACACCGCCTTCTGGATCTTCAACGCATCCATCAACGCGATGATGTCGACCGCGACCACGGCCTGCTGGCCATTGCGCATCGTTTTACTCGACAGGAAACGCGTCGAGCCGTAGCCGCGAAGATACGGAACGATCACACGATAGCCCGCCGCGGCAAGAATCGGCGCGACCTCGACGAAGCTATGGATGTCGTAAGGCCAGCCGTGCAACAGGATCACGACGGGACCGTTCTCCGGCCCGGCTTCCGCATAGCCCACGTTGAGCGTGCCCGCGTTGATCTGCTTGATCTCCCCGAACGACGCATCCGACGTCGCGCCATTCGTCGCAGGGACGCCTTGCGCGGGTTGATTCGACTGGGCACGAACAAGCCCGGTCAGGCTCCATTCCATTGCGCCGATACCGATTGCAGCGGTCCGCAGAAAGCGGCGCCGGGAGTTGATCTGATCTGACATGAGAATTCTCCACTTAGGTTGATTTCAAATTCATGAGCGCGTGAGCTTCAATCGCGCCGGTATGCATGCAAAGTTCGCGTGGTCGAGTGCGTCGTCATGCGGCGGCTGAGCGAATCTCGTCGAGGGAAGGCCCCTTCGGACGCACCCGGATTTGCGGATCAAGCCGCTGCCACGGCAGATCGGCCGGGTCCGCAGCCATCGGTCCGGGCGCCTTCGCGACAAGAATGGTCTCTGCGATAGCCTGAAAATCCGCACGAAAATGGACTGAGCTTTTATTGACCAGAATCTTCATCTGCTCGGGTTCGATGCCCGCAACGCGATACAGATTGCGATCGAACATCTGCATCTTGACGCTGCCGACAGCGATTCGCACGCCGTCGATACGCAGGCACGCAACCGGTCCGAGTTCGCCCGTCATGCCGTTCAGCATCGGGCCGTCAAAGCGGAAACGGCCATCGGACAGATGCTCTACCTCGAACGTGCCTGTCAGCGGCTCATCGCCGGGCACGCCCGAACGGCCCGCCAGCGCAAGCTCGATGCGCGCGCCAACACCGGCGCGGTGCGCGGCCGCCGCCGCGTCCGCATCCCAGATCACACCGACGGCCGCGTCGGTTGCGCCATGGCGCAGCAGCGCGCGCACCATGCCCATCGTGTTCGAGTCGCCGCCCACGCCGGGGTTATCCTGCGTGTCGGCGATGATGACCGGCTTGTCAGCATTCCGGCTGATCCGCATGGCTTCGATAACGGCTTCATCGGGGGTAAGGAGCGGCACCTCCCATGACGATTCCTCCGCGAGCATTCTGGCGTACAGCGTGTCGATCGCCTTCGTGAGCGCGTCATTGTCGAATCCATAACCCCAGATCACCGGACCGCACTCGGGGAAGTCCGCAGCCGGAAAACCCGGCGCAAACGACAGCGACACGACCGTGTCGCGCTCAAGCGATGCCAGCGCGGTGTACATGTCATGGGCGGGCGCGACGAGCGTGCACATGCCGTTCACCGGAATCAGAAATGGAATGCGCCGGACGACGCGCACGAATTTGCGCTTCTCCGCGATCAGTTTCTCGAGCAGATGCGCTGCGCGCTCGCCCGTTTCGGCCATGTCGACGTGCGGGTACGTCCGGTACGCAACCATCGCATCCGCATGCTTCAACATGCGCTCGGTGACGTTCGCATGTAAATCGAGGGATACCACGAGCGGCATGCTGTCGCCGACCACCGCACGCACGCGTTCAAGCAACTCGCCTTCGCCGTCGTCGGCATGCTCCGTGACCATCGCTCCGTGCAGGTCCAGATAGATGGCATCGAAGCCACCCGCTTTGACAGCGTCGATGATCTCGCCGGCAATGCGCTCGAATGCATCCGCGGTCACATGCGCCGACGCGCTCGCACCCGCCCAGATCACTGGGATCAGCTCATGTCCTTGCTCCTGTGCGACCTTGATGAAACCGCCGATCGGCACGTTCACGTCGCGCAGTTTCAGCACGTCGACGCCGCGTGCCAGCGGCGGAAAACCTTCGCCCTGAATGAAGCTCTGGAACGACGCCTTGGTCGGCGCGAACGTGTTGGTCTCGTGCTGAAAGCCTGCGATAAGAATCTTCATTGCCGTTCATCCTTCTGTTCGATAAGGAAAGGAACACTAAGCGGTGAGGCACTGCGGGGCAGCACGCTTGAATCGTCAACGGACGCCGCGCTTGCTCGTGATAATCACGACCGATGCAATCGCAGCCATGCCTGCCATCACGAGCAAACCTGCGTGCATGTTGCCCGTGGCGGCCTTGGTCCAGCCGATGACGGCAGGTCCCCAAAAGCCACCGGACAATCCGATGGTGTTGATGAGCGCAATGCCACCCGCGGCAGCCGGCCCTTTGATGTACTCAGACGGAATGGCCCAGAAAACCGTGTACGCCATCCACATCATTGCAGTCGCAAGCGTCAGCGCCGCGAGCGTCATGAAGAGATTGCCGTCGGTGAAAATGGCCGACGCGAGAAGCAGGGCGCCGACGAGCGCCGGCACCGCACTGTGATAGCGCCGCTCGCCAAGACGGTCCGAACGGCGACCGGCGAAGTACATGCTGAACGCGGCCGCAACATAAGGAATCGCGACGTACCAGCCGAGCCGCGTCGTGTCCGCCACACCTTGGTCTCTCAGCAAGGTCGGCAGCCAGAAGCTGATCGCATAGATCGGGAAGATGATGCAGAAGTAAGCAAGCGCGAGAACGTAGATGCGCGGGTTCTTCGCCACGGCGCGAAACGAATGGTCATGCGTGGTGGGCGCAGCGACCTCGCTTTCGAGAAGACGTTGCTCGTCGGCGGAAAGCCACTTCGCTTCGGACGGACGATTCGACAACACGAACAGCGTCAGCGCGCCGAGCACAATGCACGGCAAGCCTTCGACAAGGAACATCCACTGCCAGCCAGCCAATCCGCCGACCCCCGAGAACCTCGTCATCAGCCACGCCGACAACGGCCCACCGACAATGCCGCCAATCGGCCCGGCGACGAACACGACGGCAATCGCGCGCGCCATGCGCGCGGGGCCGTACCAGCACGACAGGTAATAGATCATGCCGGGCGCGAAGCCGGCTTCGAAGACGCCGAGCAGGAAGCGCATCGCATAGAACATCGGCACGTTGCGCACGAACAGCATGCATGCGGAAGTGATGCCCCACAGTACGAGAATGCGGCTGAAGGTCTTGCGGGCACCGACTTTGGGCAGCATCAGGTTGCTCGGAATCTCGAACAGCACGTAGCCCAGAAAGAAGATGCCCGCGCCGACGCCGTAAGCGGCATCGGAGAATCCCAGTTGGCTTTGCATCTGCAGTTTGGCAAACCCGACATTCACGCGGTCGAGATACGCGAACATGTAGCAGGCGACGAGAAACGGCAACAGCCGCCAGTTGAGCTTGCTGTAGAGAGACGAAACGGCATCTTCGGCTCTCAAGGTCTGAATCGCTGACATGTGCGTCTCCGTTTTCTCTGTGTCTGCCCGGCTCGTCGGGTAGGAGCATCGTGTCGCGGAACAGACCTGCTAGCAAGAGCAACTATGTTCACGTATCGTTGCTCTGTGAGCAACACAAGGAACCGGAGCCATTCAATGCGCGAAATCAACCAGACACGGCTGCGCTATTTCCACGAAGTGCTGGTTCACGGCACGATTCGAGGCGCCGCGGACAATCTCAACACGTCGCCGTCCGTGATCACGCGGCAGATCAAGCTGCTGGAAGACGAACTGGGCGCGACGCTCTTCGAGCGCGAGGCGCGCGGCGTCAAACCGACCGAGGCGGCGGCGCATCTGCTGGAGTTCTGGCGCGGGTACCGGTCGCAACAGGAGAAGCTCGAAGACCAACTGCATGCACTGAAAGGCCTTCAGCAAGGGCATATTCAGCTGGCCGTCAGCGAAGGTTATGTCGACACGCTGGTTGACGACGTGCTGGCGCCATTCTGTACGCAGTATCCGAAGCTGGACGTCGGCGTGGAGATGCTGCCCGTCGACGATGTATTGAATGAAGTCGCGGAAAGTCGCGCGCATATCGGGCTTGCGTACAACCCGCCGCCGCATCCGCGGATCGAATATCGTGCGAGTTCGGCGCAACCCGTTGTGCTGCTCGTTCGCCGCGATCATCCGTTGGCGACGCGCGGCGGCCCGGCGAATGTGGACGATCTGCTCGCCTGGCCGCTCGCACTGATGCCCGCGACGTTCGGCATCGGCCATGTCGTCAAGATGCTGGAATTCGCCGAGAACATCAAAATCAGCCCGACAATGACCACGAATTCGCTGGCCGCGCTGAAGCGCTTCGTTTCAGCCGGGCATTTCGTGACGCTGATTGGCGAATTCGCCGCGTATCGCGAGATCGCGGCCGGTGACCTCTGTATTGTGCCGATCGCCCACCCTCTGTTTCAGGGCACGAAAGCGCGATTGCTTGTTAAATCCGGGCGGCCGCTTGCGGCCGGCGCTCAGGAACTGCTCGAATGGATCCTGAGGCGGATGCCGATGTTCGACAACGAAAGTTGACCGCGGCACTGCATCGATATACGGCCTGAGCGACGTTAACTAATCTGCGTCCGCTCTGTCGATCATATCGGCGCTCCATCCCCCACCCATCGCCTCATAGAGGGTCACGCGTGCTGCAAGAGCATCGGCTCGAAGCTGGACCACACCAAGTTCCGCCGAAAGCAGGTTGCGCTGTGCGTCGAGCTGATCCAGATAGCCCGCATAGCCTTCCCGATAGCGATTGGTGGCGATTCGCAACTGTTCGGACAGGGAATCGCGCTGGGCGATGGCCATCACCAACTGCTCATCCAGGCGCCGGACGGCGGCCAACGCTTTTTCAACCTCGCTGATCGCGGTCAGCGCGGTCCCGCGATAGGCGAATGCTGCCTGATCGCGCTGCGCACCGGCCTTTTCGGCCAAGGCAGTCAGCTTGCCCCCTTCGAACAGCGGCGCGAGAATGCTTCCGCCCAACGACCAGATGTTGAACGGGTAGACCTGTTCTGTGCCGAAGGACCGGCCGAACGAGGCCGCCAGATTGAACTGCGGCAGGAAGTTCTTGCGCGCCGCGGCCAGCGACTTGTCTGCTGCCGCAAGCTGGTATTCCGCCTCCGCGACATCGGGGCGCCGCCGCAACAGCCCGGATGGCAAGGCCTGCGGAATGACCGGCTCGGTCAGCGCATCGAGCACCCCGCCGCGCGGGATACCGCCTGGGATATCGTCGGTGAGTACGCTCAGCGAATCTTCGGCGCGCGTAATCGCGAGCTTCGTTTGCGGGATGAGCTGCGCGGTCGAATCATATTCCGACTGCGCCTGTTGCAATTCCAGCCGGGACGAATAGCCGTTCTCGAATTCCGTTTTAGCCAGGCGCAGCGAATTCGCGCGCGCGGTGAGCGTTGCCTGTGCGATCTTCAACTGTGCATCGAGACTAAGCAGCGTGATGTAGCCGCTGGCCGTCGAACTGGCGACTGACAGCCGGATGGCGTCGCGTGCTGCCGCGCTGGCGAGATACGCGTCGCGCGCCGCGGCGCGCTGGTCGGCCAGCCGGCCGAACAGATCCACTTCCCATGCAGCCTCGATGTCTACTTGTCCGGTGCTCAGTTCGAGCGGCGTACCAAAGGGGCTGACGATACGGGAGCGCCCGGCGTTATCGAAGCCGGCGTTAAGCGTGGGGAGCAACGCCGCACGCGCGATCGCTGCGTCTGCGCGCGCCTCGCGCACGCGGCCGGCTGCCTTGCCGATATCGGTATTGCTGGCAAGCGCCTTTTCCACCAGCGCGGTCAATACCGGATCGCCGAATTGCCGCCACCAGTCCTTGTCCAGCGACATCGTCTGCGTTGCATCGCCTTGCCACGCTGGGGGCTCCACGACATCGGGCACGGCGGCGACTTTCACTTGCGGCCCCGCGCAAGCAGACAGCAGCAGGGCAACACCGAGGTTAAGGCCGTAACTAAGGACGCAGCGGTTCATCGGTCACCGTCGCGAGTGTCGACTGCGGTTTCGACCGACATGCCCGGCCGCAGCCGCCGCGCCAATTCCTGTCCCGGATCGACGCTGATCCGTACGGCAATGCGCTGCGCCACCTTGACGAAATTGCCGGTCGCATTGTCGGGCTTGATCGCCGCGAACTCCGATCCCGTTGCGGGGGATATTGTTTCGAGATGGCCATGCAGCTCCGCGTCGCCAAGCGCATCGACCCGGAACGTCACGCGCTGCCCGGCGCGCATGCGATGCGTCTGCGCTTCCTTGTAGTTGGCCACGATCCAGATGGTGTGCGGCACCAGTGACATCAGCTGCGTACCCGCGGTGACGTAGTCGCCGTTGCGCACACCGATTTCGGAGAGCTGTCCATCGACAGGCGCGCGAATCACGGTGTTCTCCAGATCAACCTGCGCGCTGCGCAGCGCCGCTTTGGCGGAATCGATCGCCGCCTGCAATCCCGCCCGCGCGACAACCACGGTGCGCACATCTTCCGTACCGATGGAGCGGCCCGCGACGGCCTGTTGCAGAGAGGCCCGGGCCGCGAGCAGCGCGGCACGGGTCTGGTCGTACTCGCGTTTCGAAAGCGATCCATCTTTGACGAGAGCGTCGGCGCGGCGCATGTCGGCTTCGGCGCGCACCAGTTGCGCACGCGCGGCGGCGATGTTCGCGTCCTGGCTGTGCGTCGCCAGTTCGCGCGAGCGCTGCGATTGCGCGGAGTTGGCGAACGCCGCCTGCTGTGCGGCGAGATTGGCCTCGGCTTGCGCGACCCTCGCGGCGTAGATGCGGTCGTCGACGGTCGCGAGAATCTTGCCGGCCTTCACTTCGGCGAAATCGTTGACCGGCACGCTGGTGACATAGCCGCTCACCTGCGAACTGATGGTCGTCACCAGCCCGCGCACATAGGCGTTGTCGGTCTCCTCCGAAGCGCCGGCGAAAGGCGGCAGACGCCAGGCGCGCAGGACCACGCCAATCGCGCACAGCGCCAGCAGGGCGATGACGATGATCGTCACCGGACTCTTCTTCGGCGGATGCCAGTTGCTCGGCTCAGCCGCCGCGGGAGGAGGTGAAGCGGGAGAAGCAGCGGTTTGCGTCTGACTATCGCCCGCGGGCGGATCTTTCCTGGGCTCGTTCATTCCGGGCTCTTCCGGTTGGTTTGTGCCTGCTGTGCTTTCATCGCCTGCTGCTGGAGAAGGATGAGAGGCGAGACTTCGCGACGTCGCCACATCAACCACTGGATTATCAAGCCCCAAACAACGGTCAGGCTTGCCAGCACACCCACCAGCAAGAATACGTCGTTATAGGCCAGGACATTCGCTTCGCGCGAAACGCGTTGCGACAGTTGCCTCGCCCCCTCGCGAAGCTGCGCGGCGACCACGGGATTACTCATGACCAGCGACTGGACAAGTTCGTTCGAATGAAACTTCTCACGAACCGTCTGAAATGTACCGAGCAAGTTGCTGCCAACGACGCCTCCGACGCTCTGGCTGATGTTGAACACGACGACGAAGCTCACCAGATAATTCCCGCCGCCGGCCAGCACCATTCGCGAAGCGCCGAGCACCATGGCCCGTCCCAGGAACAGGAGCGAGGCGAAGCCGATCAATCCCTGGCTGAGATAGAAATTTGCCGGCCTCGACAGGTTGGTCGCGCCGGCATCCATGAAGGCTCCGATCGCAATCAGCAGGGCCGCCACGGCGATCGGCTTGCCTGGATTGCCGGGATTGAAGGTCAACGCACTGACGACGATCCCGGCGATCGATGCCGCCAGGATGATTGAATTGAGCGTGATCATCTGGTCGTTGAGCATGCCGAACAACGTCAGCAAGCCGACCGATCCAAAGGTTTGCTCGGAGAGGAGTATGCGGATTGCTGCCGCGATCAGCATGATGCGGAGCACTTCGCGAGTGCCCAGCCAGCGCGTATTGATCAACGGGTTGACGCGGCAGTGTTCGACGATCAGGCCTGCGGCGATCAGGGCCACGCTGGCGGCGAGAGCCCAGCCCAGCCAGGTGCGATCGGTCCACCATTCGATCCGGCCTTCGGAGAATACCGCCACGAATAGCGCCAGCCCTGGCGCCAGCAGGCCCAGGGTCAGAAAGTCGGCCGGCTCGAATACCTTGCGGCGCTCGCTCGGCGGCAAGGGCAGGACCATCACGGCAGCAAGCGTCGCCAGCGCCATCCCCAGTTCGAACCAACCGAGCCTGTGCCAGTTGCCCGTCTCCAGCAGCCCGGGCGACAAGACGCGCGCCAGCGGCGTCGCAAGCTGGGGAACGCTGATGCCAACGATCATGCCGAGCATCCTTTTGGGTGCGGGCATGGACTGCATCAGATAGTAGATTCCCATCGACGAGAGGCCGGCTGCGGAGATAGCGCTGATGGCTCGCACGGCGACCGCCGACCAGAATCCTTGCGCGAATAGATGCAGCAGTGCGATCGCGGTATAAGTGACGAGCATGGAGGTGACGAAGCGCCGCAAACCGAATTGCTGGCGGAATTTCACCAGGATCAGGTTGGCGGTCGCATAGACCATGAAATAGGCGGCGGTGAGCCAGGTCGCCTCATCGCTGTAGAGGCCGAGCGTTCCCTGCGCGTAGACCAGGTTCACCGAGACGAGCCCATTGCCCAGGCCTTGCGTGATCCCGATCAGGCATCCGATCGCGAAATAGGCATAGCGCCTTGCCGCCGGATGGTCGGGACTGGCGGGACTGCCCAGTATCAACGGCCGTTCATGCGGCTTTAACGCGTAGTCGCTCTCTTCAAATTGGGTAGACAAGCAACTCCCCCTGATTTACTGAACGCACACTATGAGTGTCTGGCTGCACTGTCAGAAAAATAGCACGGCGCATGGGAAGTACTTCATACGGACAGCTTTCAACACCAATCATGCGGCGGTAGAAGCGATCAACACCTGGCTGCAGGTCTCCCTGCTGAGCCAGGTACCGGAAACGTTTGGACATTATCCGTTCGCGATGTTGCCGGCCGATGGCTGAAGGACAGCCTTGGCGAACCTGGCTTCCACACGCCTGACAATATCAAGGCGGGTGGAATCGCAGCGATCGAAAGCAACTCACAAAATACACCACGCGGGCCCCTCAGGAAGGCGATCGCTGCAAAGTTGCTGCGTGATAACAACGCCACCTATACGGCCGATCAGGTCGTGGTGGGCACTGGCTTGTGGGAGCTTGCCACGAATGAACGGTATGTGTGGAGTCAGGAATGGAAGCCGGGCGACATGGTGATATGGGACAACCGATGCTCGATGCATCGTCGTGATCCGTTCGATCCTTCGACTGTTCGCCGGATGCATCGGACCACAGTCGAGAGTGAGCGACCGCAGGCTGCGTAGTCGGAATGGCGCAGGGTGGTCGCAATCACTTCATGTTCCAAATGTTCGCAAGCCAACGGTTGTTGCTATGCATGGCGAAGAAGATGCTTATCTGCCTGTACAGAAAAACCATAAAACATGCAGGCGGGAGGTTTCCCCAACAGCACTTGGGAACGTTGAAGCCGAACGTGTTTGCCGGCCGTTACGAGTGCTGCACCCGGGGAGAAGACATGAACGCGCTCAACAACGATCATTCGTCGAGATGCCATGCGTGACACAGACTTGAAATATGAAATCGTCAGTGACGAAAACCAGTTCCGCGCTCTGCAGGAGGATTGGGACGCGCTTTGGTCCAGAGCGAATGGCCGCTACTATCAGGCCTTCAGCGTTTGCCTGCTCGCATGGCTTCACGTGGTCAAGCCACAGGGCAGACGCCTGCGCTGCGTCGTGTGTCGAGAAAAAGGGCGCCTGGTGATGGTATGGCCCCTCGTTACCTACAGGCGGGCCTTATGGACCTATTTGCTTCCGCTGAGCCCGGATGCCGGCGACTACACAAGCGTTCTTGTGGAGACTGATCAATCCGCTGCAGCGCTGATCGAGGGCGCGTGGCGTTCGGCATGTCGTCACTGTGGCGCCGATTTCGTGCACTTGCCATACATCAACGAGGGATCCGAACTGTACGATCTTGCGCGGCGGCACCGCCGTGTCGTGAGCGCCAAGCGGGATGATTCCTGGATCGCGAAGCTGAGAGATGAAAACGACTGGGACGCGTTTTGCAGCAAATTGGGCACTTTGTACCGCAAAAAACCCGGGGCGCTTCAACGCCGACTGTCCAAGGAAGGAGAGCTGACCATACACATGTCAGATCCGGCAGATACGGCAGAGATCACAACAATGGTCGACCGGATGCTGAAATGGAAGCGTGACTGGAGCGATCGAGTCCACAAACATGGTGACTGGCTGGAATCATCTCATTTCCAGAGCTTTCTCGTCGCGTTGCTCAGCGCAGCCGACGGTCACGCGATGGCGCGCCTCATCATCGTCTCTCTGGATAAGGTGCCCATCGCCGGTTTGATCGTGACTAGCGGGAACCCCTGCGCCAACGCGATCATTGGTGGTTTCGACGAGAAGTATGGGAAGTTCGGTCCGGGCTCGATAGCGGTCGAACATTGTGTGAAATGGGCGTTCGAACAGCGCTTCGATCTGGATTTTGGGGTGGGCACCGAGCGTTTCAAGTCGTACTGGAGTAACCAGCATGTCCGTTCGGCGTGGACTTTCCACATGGTGAACACGAACTGGGGGCAGGCTAGAGCTTGCGCGGGCCGCTTCGCGCGAGCATTGGGCCTCGCGCGGGTCCGGAGTGCCGAACCATTGCAGAAAGTGATTGCGAAATCGCCTTGAGTGACGATCTGCATATATGCGGATGCATCGGTCCAATCGACTTATGCGGCGAAATTCGCGATGTTACAGCGCGGCATGATCGGGATACACGCGCGGCGCTGGAATAGTCCGGCGTATTTCATCGTTTACACATCAGGCAACCACGTTCCCGCGCGACAAGCCGCTACCGCCGCGGCGTGAACTTGCTCAAGCACACCGATGTGCTGGGCGACACCGGCGATGTCCGTGCGTCGAAACGTCGGGATCCGTCCAGGACTTCATCATGGACAAACTACTTCGCTTCGGGACATTGCTCGTCTGTCTGGGCTTTTCCGGGCCTGTACTCGCGCAGACATACGACGATCTACCCGTGCCGGCCGACGGCGCGAACTGCCGCGCGGTTGTCGGGCAGGCAGAAATCGACGGTGCGATGCAGCAGATCGTCGGACGTGCGTGTCTGCAGCCTGACGGGACATGGCAGATCGTGCAAAGCCCAGAGGGTAGCGTGCTGTGGTATCCGGCCGCCGCTTATCCCTATCCCGACCCCTGGTGGTGGGGGCCGCCGCTTTTCATCGGCGGGGGCGTGAGCTTGATCTTTGTCGATCGTTTCCATCACTTTCACCACTTCGATCATTTCCATCAGATGGATCACGGCCATTTCGGTACGCCAATCGGAGCGGGCTTTCACCGCGCTCCCTTCCCCGGCGGTGGTATGCGCGGCTTCGGTGGTATGAGGGGATTTGGCGGCATGCGCGGGTTCGGCGGAGTGCGCCGGCATTATTGAGGTTTACTAAATCCATGACAACCGATTCTCTGCTGGCGCGTTATACGGTCATCACGCTGAAGGGAGACTC
>NZ_FCOK02000114.1 GCF_001544555.2 Caballeronia udeis
GGTTACAGCGGCCTTATCGCGCAAACATCGCCCGTGTCGCAATGATGGGGAAGGACAAATCCCAATGTTTATCGAGGCCTCAGAAGGAGGTGCACAATGAACGCCCCATTGCAATAGGCCTGATCTGGCGTTCTAGAGCATTGTTGTCCACGGGAAGCTGGGGATCATCGAGATATCGGGTGAGCGCTGCCCACCGCCGTAGACTGTAGTCGAGCGCCTTCGCTATGGACGAACCTTCGTTCACGCGCGCACGCTGCAGAACCATCCAGGCGTGCAGCGCTTCGGCTACGGGGCGCGCACATCGTTGGCGAAGTTCTAATCGATTTTCGGAGGAGAGATCACGCGCCTCGCGCTCGACATCGTACAGCTGGCTGATGTAGCGCAACGCATCTTCGGCAATCTGGCTTCGACTGGCGACATGCAAGTCATAGAACTTACGGCGCGCGTGGGCAAGGCAACCAACTTCGGTCACGCCTTGGGCGAACAACTGCTTATAACCCGCGAAGTCATCGCACACCAAGTGGCCGCGCCATGGATCGAGGAACGCTCGCGCATGCTCGCCGGCGCGGCTCTCGGCGAAGTCGTAGACGACCGCCTTCATTGGTTCGAATGCCCCCGGGCAATAAGTCCAGAGATAAGCGCGTTGGGTCTTCCCCTTTCCCGGACTGAGCATCGAGATCGGTGTCTCGTCAGCGTGCAACACGCGATGCTTCAGGATCTTCTCTTTCAGCGCGTCAACTAACGGCTGCAGTTGAACGCCACACATGCCAACCCATTGGCCCAGTGTCGATTGGGGAATCGCCAGGCCGGCGCGCGCGAAGATGCGTTCTTGTCTGTACAACGGAAGGTGATCACCGTGTTTCGACACGAGCACGTGTGCCAGCAGGCCGGCAGTCGGAATGCCCTTATCAATGACATGCGCTGGCACCGGCGCTTGGGTCAGGGTCTCGCAGTGGCCGCACACCCATTTGCCACGAACGTGACGCTCGACGGTGAACACGCCTGGCGTGTAATCAAGCTTCTCGCTGACATCCTCGCCAATCCGCCTGAGTTCGCATCCGCAGCCGCAGAGGGTCGACTGCGGCTCATGATGAACATTGACACGCGGAAGGTTTGCCGGCAGCGGCGTTCGGCGTGGTTTGTTCGGTGCATCTTTCGCCTTTGGCTGCGGGGACAGCCTCTCTAACTCGAGTTCGATGGCGGCCAAGTCGGCATCGATTGTTTCATCGAGCAGGCTTTGCTGCTCGTGACCGAGCTTCTCGCTTCGGGCAGCAAACTTCCAGCGCTTGAGTACTGCCATCTCGTGCGTAAGTTGCGCGAGCTTCGCGTCGCTAAATCGTAGTGCCGCTTCCGTGCGATCGACGATGTGTTGTTGCGCCTGAACTTCGGACATCAATTCCAGAGCGAGCGCACGCAGTTCGTCTGCGTTCATGTCCTGGAGTTGTGCCTTATCGATCATGACCAATAGTGTGCCAAAGCCCGTGCGACAAGGGTATTGGCACACGCACCGATTGTCGCGGGCCGGCTTACACGACGCGAATTACGCCGTCTTGGCCGATACGTTGCCACGGCAATCCGAGCACCAGTCCAGCCAGTTGCTCCTGCGTGATCGCCCGACGCGTGTCGGTGCCGGGCTGCGGCCAGGCGAACTGTCCCTGGTTTAGCCGCCTCGCTGCCAACCAGATTCCGATTCCGTCGTGGACAAGCACCTTCAGGCGGCTAGCTCGGCGGTTCGTGAAGAGATAAGCGTGGTGAGGATGCGCCGCGTCGAACACGGCGACTACCCGCGCCAGCACCGTGTCGAACCCTGCACGCATGTCCAGCGGGTCAACTGCGAGCCACGCCTCGTCGATGCGGATCATTTCAGCCACTCGCGTAACCACGCTGCGCACTGGGCCGCGTCGGATGTCGGCCAACTGACCGTGATTGATTGTTGGCCGCGCCGCACCTCGACGCGAATTTCTCTCGGATGATTTGTGTCGCTTAGTTGAAGTGGGACGAAAGTAGGTGGTATGGGCGCCGCCGCTGACGGCTTCATTGCTACGACGTCACTGACCGTCGTCGTTGCGCCGCTCTCTGCTTTCTCCAACCAACGCCGCAGCAAGTTGGCGTTCAGTTTATGCATCAACGCAATCGCGGCAACCGACACACCGAGTCCTTGGCAGGCAGCCACTACTTCTGCTTTGAATTCATCCGTGTATCGCCGCCGTTTGCGGCGCCCCGAGGGTGCATCTTGGTCAATAGTGTTCACGTGTCCGCCTATTCGTTAAGTGGACACGATGCTCCCAAGGCTGCTGCGTCGATTCAAGATGCCATCACCGGGCGCTTACGGCCGATCGCCGCCGTTAGCGCATCTTTATGCGCGAGGCGCGTTGCTGCATCTCACGAATCCCAAGGCGATCCTCGTCTGGATATCGATTGCAGCACTGGCATCATCGACCACAGGAAACGCTCATCCGGTCGCTATGGTTCCCGGCTGTCTCGTCATCGGAATAACGGTCTTCGGTGGTTACGCCCTAGTTTTCTCGACGGCGACAGCTCGCCGCTTGTACGCCCGAATTCGCCGGGTTTTGGAAGCGTGCCTTGCCATCGTATTTGCGCTCGCCGGAATCAGGCTTCTAGCATCGCGCGTCTAAAACGCGTTGTCCGAATGGCTGTTTCCGAGGCAATCCAGAGGCCGCTTTGGGTGGCATGCTGCCGATCGCGGTAGCTGTTCGCTGCCAAACGCGTGTTTGCTCAGAGGTGGAGGGCGATGGAGAAGTTGGCCCCCTGCCATATTTGGCTTGCAGTCCAGAAGAAGGTGAATGTAAGAGACGACCCCGCTTGGACTGCTTGAGTGGGCAGGTCGACGTAGTAGATGGCGACCGCGGTGGCGGCGGCTGTCGTGTCCTGCCATGTGTTCCAGTTATCGATCGACCAGCGCAGACGGAAAGGTGCGTCCAGAGGAATGCGAACTGTCTTGCCCGCCGCCATTGACGGTAACTGACGATCGAAGTTCCAGACCTCGAGCGTGCTCGTAGCGCGCGGAGTCCCGCCCGGCGTCGGCTGGTAGCGGTTAGCGACTACATCCAGCCGGTCGAAGACACGATTATCCGAAAAGGATCGAACAAGCTTGATATATTCGGCGTGCGCCCATGCAAGGGGCATGGCAGAGCCGGTCGGTCCTCCGGTGACGAACGGCGTGTTCGGCAGATTAGGCATATCCCACACTTGCTCCGGAAGCAAACCGCGCGAGCCAGCGAACGCCTCAAGAGACTGGATGTAGGGTTTGGGGTCGTTGCCAGCGGCCAGTTCGTAGTGGCCGCGTTCGCCGGTGAGCAATGGCCAGGGGCGGCCTACACCGAAGGAGCAGCCAACGTACCAGTCCTGACCAAGATCCCCCTGACCATAACCGTCGTGGTTGTACCGGTAGAAACCAGGCCCCTGCGGCAGGCCTTTCCTGATGATCGCATCGACAACCTTGACGGAATTGACGATGACAGGATCGTCCGCGCCGCGCACGCCATATCGCACCAGTTCCAGAAAGCCCGCGTCTACGACGTCTCGTGCGTTGTACGTCTGATTCCAAAGGGTCACCGGGACAACGTTGGGATCTTCCGGAAAATCGAAGTCTCTTGCGCCGCCCTTGACGTGCGTCGGTAAAATCCGGACGTAGTGTTGCGAAACGTCTGGCAGTAGTGCGCCTTGTGTGGTGACGCACCATGCCTCGAGATGCGCCTCAAGGAAGTCAGCGTATTCGAGCAGAAAATTGAGCCGTAGTTGGGTCCGCCCATTTATCGGCGGCGCAAACTAGCGCTGCTATGTTTGATGCGAGAGTCGAAGGCGAATAACCTTCGAGCTCTTCCCATCGCTCCTGCTGGGTCATCGGGCCATTTATGATCAGCGCCCTGGCGGCAGCCAGCACCATCCCCGTCGGGTCGAACTGTTGGAGCAAACCGGCCTCGCTCAGGTGATAGGCCAAGATGACAGGAAACGAATATTCATCAAGCTGCGAGCAGTCCCCTGGCCACGGCTCTCCGTCGATGAAGAACTTCTGGTGGAAGCTGCCATCCGCCGACTGGGAGGAGGCCAGAAACATGAGCCCGCGCAACGGCGCATCTTCTTCGCCCGCGGCAAGAAGCGCGATTGCGCTCTGGCACATATCACGCGGCCAAACCATGTGATAGCCGCAAGCCAGGTCCGTGATCGTCTGCCCCCAAGGGATGCTTAACGAGGCCACTAGCGCTCCGTCAGCCGTCTTGTCTTCATGTGCGAGCAGGATGTTCCGGCTTTTATTGAAAAGCGAATCACCGTCGCCGGTGGTCCCTGGTTTCGGCACGAACGGCGTGGGAACTGCTGCTTTCCAGCCCTGGTTAAACGCCTGCAGATGGCTGTAAGTGAGAGCGGGTCCGTCAAAAGGATACGATAGCGCCTCGGAGATGGCGGTCAGCGCGTTGTTGGGGGAGGTCTGGGTTATCGGGGTTGCTTCATCGATGCAGAACGCCAGTGCCAGTACAAATTCATTTTGCCCAGGTGCGCGTTTGATCTCCGCCGTCAACGCGACGTATCCGCCTTTGGCCGAATCGTAATTCCAGACCGGCAACCGTTTGTTGGCGATGATATCGGTCCAGCCGTCGTTGATACCCACGAATCCGCAACTGGTCATCCCAAAGCCGCAGTCTGCTCCCAAGGCCAGCCAATAATTTGCGCGCGTAGCCACCAACCGATCCCCATTTTGGGTGCTTACGCGATAGGCAGCGTTTTCGGCTCCGTATCCCGCCATATGAGGCGCCAGAAGCGCATAGACGTGTAGCTTATCCAGGAAAGGTTGGGCTCCCTGCAGTGTCGTACGAACTAACAGGCAAGATGCACCCGGTTCAGCGATCACGTCCTGCACGACCGTGTAGGGCTGGCCGGTAGCCTGGGAAGTCAGCTGGAAGGACAGGGCTTTTGGCTCCGGAAATGTGCACTGGTATGTGAAATCCTTCTGCGTATCGTGAAAGAAGGTCAACCCGTCGGTGATGATGAGCTGAAGGTCACGTACTTGCGGGGTGTCAACGTCTGGAAAGTAAATTTCGGTGAGGACGCCCCCTGCGGTCGTGTACCACACCTGGCTGGATAGGGAGTGCGCGGTGCCGATGGCATCCTTGTCCGCGCGGCTCCAATTGAGCGGATTACCTGGCGCGCCGGGAGCCGAGTTGGATTGAAGCAAGTTTGCCATGGCGTTTCACCCCATTATTTCACTACCGTTATAGGGCGCAGAAATAGCGAATGCGAGCTTCTTTGACTGGAGGCGGCGTATGCTTTGCTCGTAATGACGCTTGGCGGGGCATGCAAGCCACACAGGCCAGCGTGCTTTACCGGGAAATGGGCATGAAGCTATGGCCGGGTTGACGTACGTTATCGGCATTGCCAGCCGCGAAGCGGAGGGTTTGCGACCGGTGCGGACTTCGCCCCCGTCGCACACGTCGAGGAGAAGGCCGACGCAGCCATTGGATCTCGAGGTTTCATAGGCGTGCTCGACTCGCTGATGGCCAACGTTGCCATGACCGCGACTTCGCGTACGTTTGCTTGTGCAGCCGCGATGCGAACCACGGCGAGCAAAGTCTCGGTTCATGTGGGACCGGAGCCGGCCATGAAGGGACGCTCGCCTTCATCCTCGCGGCGTCGCTGGAGCGGCGCCTTCGCTCTCTGAGAGCAGTCATTCAGCCACGCGGCTTTGTCTCCTCGGCGGGATGTGTGGGTAGGGAAACGCGGGCCTGGAACGGGATAGCACTCGAGCGGCAAACGTTGCTCCTCACATCGAGTAATCGAACTTTTGCCGAATTGCTTGGTTTAGCAAGGCGCCGCCATATGGCATCACGGCCATCTTCAAGCGCCAGGCGGACGGTGAATTGAAGCGGGCCCCGGCCTGAATGCGAAGCACCCGGTCCCGTCTCGCCGCATCATTTCACTGGATCTGCAGCAAATACCACTGCCGGCCGAACACCAAATAGTTCGTCGGCGGCCACCGGCCGTCGGTAGAGGTAGCCCTGACCGTAGGGAACCCCCAGCCTGCGCAGCACGTCGTGCTGCGCTTCCGTTTCGACACCTTCGGCGATCACCTGCATGCCATAGTGTCCTGCCACGGCGGCGATCCCTTCAATAAGGCTCGCACCGCCCTTGTCAACTTGCTCGATGAACTGCTTGTCGATCTTTACGAAATCGAACGGAAACGTCCCGAGCAGATCGAGGTTGCTGTGCTCCGTACCGAAGTCGTCAAGTGCGAAGCGCACACCATGTTCTCGCAGGGTCTCGAAGATCTTCCGAACACGGGGATGCCGAGCCAGCAGGAAACGCTCGGTGATTTCGAGCACGAGAATCGTCGATTCGGGCAGTCGTTTAGTGAGCGCCAGCACCTCCGACACGAACTCTTTGCGTTCAAGGTCCATCGGCGCTACGTTGACAGCTATCCGGAAAGGCGCGCTGTCGGTCGACCTCCGCATATCGGCCGTGGCCCGTTGCAGCACAAACCGGGTGACGTCGGCGAGAAGGCTGCTCGATTCAACCTCCGCCATGAAGACAGCGGGGCTGATCGGCCCCCAGCGAGGATGACTCCAGCGAAGCAAAGCTTCGGCGCCCACGATGCGGCGGGTCGCGATGTCGACGACCGGTTGATAAACCATGTAGAGCTGACCGGTTTTGAGCCCTTGCCGGACGGCGGACAGCAACAATCGTCGCGGCGCGAAGGCAAGCAGGTAGGCGGCGGCAATTAGAAGACTCAGCAGCACCCCGGTCCCGCAAAAGATCGCGCCGTACTTCCAGCGCATCTGCGACGCGAAAGCGGGAGATGCCGTCACCGTCACGGAGAAGGGGAACCTGGCCGATCCTACCTGCGTGCCGGAGCGCGGCGCCGCAGCGACACCGGCGGTGGAAAATACGTCATGTTCGTCAATCGCACCGGATCCGGTGACAGACAGCGTCACCTTGCTTGCGCCGTAGCGCAGGCCGTGCGCCAGAATATCTGCGACGTACGGGGCTTCGATGACATACAGCAGACCAGTGCCGTGTCCAGTCGAGAGAAAGACTGGCAGTACCGGGATGGCTGGCTGGTAAGGGGTGCCACGGATCAGGCTGATGCCGGGATCGCGTTGCGTGGTGGAGATGTAGGCCGACAACGGTACGTTCATCGGCCCCAACGCAGAGGAGCAATAGAGGCGTCCATTCTCAACGAGGTTGACGCCGCGCACGTAGCGGACGTATGTCTTCAATTCGGCGAGCTGCTTCGCCACGGTTTCACAAGGCTGGCCCGGCAGCTGATCGAGCGGCTCGCGCTGACGCGACATCACATGACGCAGGATGCGCTCGACCGATTCGACCATGTCGCCGGCGACGAGTTGTTCGCGGAAGCGGATCGCACCGTCCGCGTAGTGCTCGCCGAACGCCACAGCGGACAGTATCACGCAGACACCGCCAATCACCGCACTCGCTCCCGCAAGATTGCGCGCGACGCCGCGTCCCCAGACCGGGCCACGATCGGGAAAGAAAGACCGGAATTGCCGAGCGAGTTTGAGCTTAAACACTTCGACCATATTGTGCGGACATCGAACGAGACGCAAGCGTCGCTCATTCATCATACTTGTTCTTCGCCGGCGAGTTAAGTGCCTATGCTGCGGCGGCCTGGGACGGTTTGCGGCGTCCGATTGCCCGATCAAAGGCCAGGAGAGGAAGCCCTGACGTGATTGAGCAGAGTCGCCTTGCCGGCGTCGAGATTTAATAGGGCCGTTTCGCAAAGCCGCATGGCGCCTAGGCGCTGCTATCCCCGTAAAATGCAACGAAATCAAGGGGACCCCAAGTTATGAGTATTTCCTGATGCGCCACGCGAGGATTGTGGCGCCACCCCCGCTAGCGAGAAATGCCGCAAGACGGCTGATGCTGAGCGCTCGGCCATAAAAGAATCCCTGACCGAATTCAGCTTGCGTCGCGCGCACGGCAGCGTGCTGCACTGCCGTTTCCACCCCCTCCACCACGACCACCGCATCCAGACGATGCGCCATGCTGATAATCGATTCGAAGTGACGCGATCGCTCGTAGGGGGTGAGCTCGAAGATGGCCCGGTCTATCTTGAACATCTCGAAGTCCGATTGTGAATGCCAGCGAAGGTCAGTGAAAGACGGACCGATTCCCGAGAGTGCGAACTGCACGCCTAGTGCGCGCGCACTTGTCATGACTCGCGCCAGTTGTGGTCCCGTTTCCGTGACGTCGCCTTTATCGAGTTCGAGTATCACCGTGGGCTCGCTGGCAGGAATCGCATCGCGAAGATCTTCCATGAACCCGGGGCTCAGCAGTTGCGCCGCGGACATGTTGATGCCCACATAAAGCGACTTCGATTCCGGAATCGCGCTTATCTCACGCGTAGCGGTCGACATCACGAACTGCGTCAACCGCCCGATCAGACTGCTTTTCTCGATGAATGGCATGTAGTGGTCGGGGCCCAGCGAGCCGAATGCCACGTTATCCCATCGCAGCAACGCCTCGACGCCCACGCATCTGCCTTGTCTCAAGCTCACCACGGGTTGATATTCGAGATGAAACTCGCGACGTCTGAGTCCAGTTCGTGCTGCGCGTATCAGCGCTATGTCGTAGCGGTTCCAGCGTTTGCACAGTAGCCATCCCACGGCAGCAACGAGCGCAAGCAGAAGCGGCCAGAGCAGACGACTCCGGATGCGCACCAGCGCATTGGACCCCGCTGTTATGGAGGGCGTGGCGAACGCGGTGCGCTCAGCTGGCGGGGCTTCTTCCTGGCTAACCGCCGACGAAGGATGGGCATTGCATGGCGGGCTGGTCGAGCAAGGGCTGTGATCCGCTGTCGGCCTGTCTTCGGCGAATTCAACTGGCCGGTCCTCTGGCCGGTCCGCTACAGGGGCGACAGCGTTCTCATTGTTGCCGGGCGACCATCCGGAGTCGGAAGAGTCGAGGCGGCGCTCTAGCGTGAAGAGAAAGGTCTGCGAGGGCGCGCTCCATTCGAGCCTTGCAAGCAGCGGTTCACTAGCACTGCTTACCGCGTTTTCGCTGCCCTCGGCGAATGCGTCGCGCAGCGAATCGCAGACACGGTTGAGGGGAAATACCGGACTCGCGTCAGGACCGGCGAGCGAGGCCGGAATCAGGGAAAGCGAGATCGGAAGTGCGCACGCCGCGCCAAATCGGACGGATGTCTCGACTGCCGGCGCGGGTTCGCCGAACGTTTTCGGCAGCAGGCCGGTGATGCCGGAATAACTGTGTTCGGCATTGCTGTCGGTGTAAGAGCCCGCGCCGGCGTCCGCTTGTGCGAGCGATAACCTTGCGGCGGTCAGCATAAGTATCACTGTCCAGCGAATGAAATCGAAACACCGCGGCTCGACTGGGCGACGCTTCGAATGTTTCCCTATAAGACCCAACGACATCGATGTCTCATTCTTCGCAAGTTACCTGGGTCCAGAACGGTCGAAACGCGCCCGCGCTCGATGAGCGCGGGTGAACTCTCCGGGTAAATCCGGTGGTTTGAACGGAAGCGCACTTTGCCAGTGAACGGCACGCAGTGACAGGGGCAGATTCGCGCAAAAAAGACGTATCAGAAGTCTTCGAGAAAGCGGCCCCGGCGAGCGTTGACAACGGGTTGCATCAGGTAGAGCCTATCGATTAAGTCATGGTGCAGCCCGTCTTGCATGGGAGCCGAAGATGAAACGTTATGAGCGGCTGGCCTCGCAAATCGGCGACCTGATAAAGCGCGGCGACCTGCCGCCGGGCACGCGCATCCCCGCGGTTCGCGCTGCGTGCGACGCTTATGGCGTCAGTCCATCCACCGTGTTTCGCGCGTATTACTTGCTCGAAAGCAAGGGCTTGATCGTGGCGCGGCCACGCTCGGGCTATTTCGTCTCGGCGGCCGCTCCTGGCGCGCCCCTGCATGGAGCAGCCTCGACGCCGAATGAAGCGTCGAAATCCGTCAACATCAGTGAGCTCGTGTTCGAAGTACTCCACTCGATCAAGGACACACATACCGTGGCACTCGGCTCGGCATTCATGAGTCCCGCGGTCTTTCCGATGCAACGTCTTGGAAAGTCGTGCGCATCCGTCAATCGTTCGACTGATCTCGCAAAAATGGTGGCCGCGCTGCCGCCTGGCGATGACGCATTGCGTCGTCAGATAGCACTGCGCTACCTGATGGCCGGGATGGTGGTTCATGTCGATGAAATCATCATCACGAGTGGCGCACTCGATGCGTTGACGCTGAGCCTTCAGGTTCTTACTCGCGCAGGCGATGAAATCGTCATCGAAAAGCCTACCTTTTATGCGGCGCTCCAGGCGATCCAGCGGCTTCAATTGAAGGTTGTGGAAATCCCTGTCCACTCTGTGGAAGGTCACGACATCGAGGCGCTCGCGCAGGCGCTCGACCACCATCCGATCCGCGCGTGCTGGTTCATGACCGCGTTTCAGAACCCGACAGGCGCGACGCTCTCCGACGCAAAAAAGCAAGCGCTGGTCGCCTTGCTCGCGAAGTACGAAGTACCGCTTATCGAAGACGATGTGTACAGCGAGCTGCGTTTTGGACCGGTGCCGAACCGCCCGGCGAAATTTTTCGACCAGCGCGGACTCGTGCTGCATTGCGGTTCGTTCGCGAAGAGCCTCGCACCCGGTTACCGGATCGGCTGGGCGGCGGCGGGACGATTCGCGGAACAGCTCGAGCGCGCGAAGTGGATGACGACGCTATCAGCTAGCGTCCCGGCGCAACGCGCGATAGCCGACTACCTCGAGCATGGCGGCTACGACCGGTTCCTGCGCAAGCTTCGCCGCGATCTGGCGGCTCAGCAGGCGGCCATGCTGGGCGCCATCGACCGGTATTTTCCCGCGCACAGCATGGCGACGCGGCCAGACGGCGGTTACTTCACGTGGGTAGAGCTGCCGCGCCAGGTCGATTCGCTACGCCTGTTCGAAGCGGCGCTTGAGCGGGGGATCAGCTTCGCGCCCGGGCCGATATTTTCTGCCAGCGGTGAATTTCGCCACCACATCCGGTTGAACTACGGGTATCCGTGGTCCCCGGAAATTGAGCGCGCGATGGCAACCCTCGGCGAGCTCGCTCAGGACGAGGAGCTTGTATCTGCGAGCCTCGCCGGACCCGCCCAGCCGTTCTAGCGGCCGGACGATGCGGCAGCCGAGGGCGCGTTCAGCGCGGGAATCTCCTGCATGACGAAAGGTCCTTTACCTGCCTGCTTGGCGCGATACATCGCATCATCCGCGGCCCTCAACAGGACTTCGCTCGACAGCGTCGCGCTCGGTTCGGGCACGAGGACGCCAATGCTGGCCGACAACTGGATGACCCTTCCGTCAATTCGCATCGGCTGGCCGAGAGTTTCCAAAATGACTTGTGCAATGCCCGCGATCGCGTGTTTATCCGCCCCGCTGCCGGTGAGCAGGACGGTGAACTCATCGCCGGCAAGACGCGCGACCACATCGCTGTCACGCACGCAGTGGCGAATGCGCGCCGCGACTTCGACCAGCACTCTGTCGCCGGATAGATGCCCGTAGGCGTCGTTAACTGCCTTCAAGCCGTCGAGGTCGATGAACATCACGGCGGCGAGACAGTCACGGGACTCGCGCAACGCAGTATCGAGCTTCGACAGGAACGCACGCCGGTTGTGGAGCCCGGTCAGCGCGTCATGAAAGGCGAGATCCCGGAGGCGACAGGGCCTGCCGCTCGGTTACGTCCTGCACAAGCAGGTAGTAGCCGCGGGCGGAGCGTCCTTGAATGTGGCTCGGGACCAGCAGTCCGCGCAACACGCGCCGGGCTCCGTTGATGGTAGCGCTGATCTCATACTCGACGCGCTCTCCCGCGAGCGCGCGCTGCACGTACGGCTCGATGGTCGCCACATAGTCGGGGTCGAGCAATTCACGCGCGGTGCGTCCGAGGATTGTTTCGGGATCCAGCCCGAACCAGTCTTGACGTGCACTGCCTCCACGTACCGGGTCAACGTGCCGGGCGATCCCCTGGGCTCGTCTGAAGCACGCAGGGGCAACGCCGCCCCGGCAATGCTACTGAGTCAGCGCGGCTTTTTCGGTTCCCAGCAGCGCACGAATATCCTCGGCAGACGTCCGTACCGACGCGAAATCGTCGAACGCCCGCTCCGCCACGGGAATGATTTGTCACTCGATGAAGGCGGCGCCTTCCTTGGCTCTTGCTTCCGGAAGCTTTAACGCACACTCCCATTCAAGAACCGCCCAGCCCGGTCAGCATCTCGACCTTTCCATCGCCCAGCGAGATCGGGTACCGGCAGAAACCAGGGCACTTTGGCCCGCATAACCTGCATGAGAACCGGCCGGGCAGCTTTGTCGGTTCGCGGCTGATCTTTGCGACTTATCAGAACGCGGGAGTACGGGTATTCGACGTGAG
The DNA here is from genome assembly GCF_001544555.2 of Caballeronia udeis. Classification (GTDB taxonomy): domain Bacteria; phylum Pseudomonadota; class Gammaproteobacteria; order Burkholderiales; family Burkholderiaceae; genus Caballeronia; species Caballeronia udeis. The sequence continues at coordinate 12,383 of NZ_FCOK02000114.1, forward strand.
CGATCCGTACCGACCAGTCGAAGTCGGGGCGTTTGTACCGCCGCAGCCGGCACAACTGATGGATCATTGTCCAGATCGGCCGAACGTGATTCAGTCTTCCGATGTATTCGTCGATGCCGAAGCGCTGGTGTATTCGACCGACTACAACGGGGCTCTACATTCTTGAGTTTCAGGGTTAAGCCGGTTTCCCATCCAGGCACTTAAATGCAGTCTGCCCGCGAGAGCGTCTCTCACCGAGTACGTAGGCAGTTCATCGCATTTGTCGGCGCTTATCCGGATTAGCGACTAGACTTAAAGCATCGTCGGCGCATGCTCACGCAAGAGGAGCCATGCGCCATTCAGTGATGATCCGGACGTGCGACCGAGCGAGGCACAACGATGCCGAAGACCGTTCAAACCGCTGCGCAGATCCGCGACGAACTGCAGAAGCGCATGGCTAACATTGCCGCTGACGCGCCGGGAGTTTTGCGCGTCCGCATGCCGCTACCAGAGCGGCATCCGCGGGATGCATCCGGCCGCAACTGGAACATAGTGCCGCTCAATGATCCCGGCGCAGATTACGTCCATCATGTCCAGAGGGTGATCGAAGACATGCGTACTGAGTTCGTGCTTCCAGATTGACGCCTGGGTGCGAAACCGGAGCGGCTCATGCAAACGCACGTGTTTGAACATCGAGGCTACGAGATCGTGGTGCAGCCGGAGCAGAACGCGTACAACGCGTGGCAGGCGAAAGTGAGTGTGCGTCATGTCGATAGCACCGTGGCCGAGTTCCGTCCGGAGACGGTTCAGCCTGAATGGCTGACGCAGGAGGAGGCGGTGCGCGATGGCATCGAATGGGGCACGCGTTTTGTCGATCACGCGCTGAAAGAGTCGCACAACCGGATGTGATGGAACGATCAGCGGAAACCGGACAAAACCCGGCAGGATCGCGAAAGACACCGTTCTGCGATGGATTTACGATGCACGGATACGGCCAACCGTCGTTACGTCGTTATGCCGACGCGGCTGCCTGCTTGTGACGTGCGTGAAACGAAACACACTCCTGAACGTCTTCAAAGGTGGATGCCATGTCTGTCGTCAGGATCTATGGACGCATGGGCAGCGCTAACGGATACGTGATACGCGACTTCCTGCATCGCAGCGACATACCGTTTGAATGGATCGAACTGGGCAGCGATAAAGAAGCGAAGGAACTGGCGCACGTGCAGCATCTTTCCGATTCGCGCTTGCCGGTCTGCATCTTCCATGACGGCACGCGGCTCGAATGTCCCACCATCCGGCAAATTACCGAGAAGCTCGGCTGGTTCGCGAGTCCATCCCGCGAGGCCTACGATCTGGCGATTTACGGCGCAGGACCGGCGGGATTGAGCGCGGCGGTGTACGGCGCATCGGAAGGGCTGCATACCGTACTGGTGGAGCGTTGGGCACTGGGCGGCCAGGCAGGCAGCAGTTCGAAAATAGAGAACTATCTGGGCTTTCCGGAGGGCACGAGCGGCGCGGACCTGGCAGAACGGGCGCGCGTCCAGGCCATCAAGTTCGGCGCGGAGATCCTGCTGGCGCGCGCCGGCGTGCGCGCGGAGTTTCCGCCCGGCAACGGTATCGTGTATCTGGAGGATGGCACACGTATTACGGCGCGCACGTCAATCTGTGCGACAGGCGTGGCATATCGCACGCTGGGCCTGGAAGGTGAAGAGCGCTTTTTCGGCGCGGGCCTTTATTACGGCGCCGGCGCGAGTGAAGCTGCGCTGATCCATGGCGAAGACGTCTATGTGGTGGGCGGCGGCAATTCGGCGGGACAGGCCGCCATGCATTTTTCGCAGTCCGCCGACCGCGTCTATTTGCTCGTGCGTGACCCATCGCTTAAGAACACGTTGTCCCAATACCTGGCGGATCGCATCACGTCGGCGCCGAACATTGAAATGTGCCCGTGCACCGAAGTCACTGCGCTCGCAGGCAGTGATGTGTTGCAGGAAATCACGCTGACCGATGTTCACACCGGCCGGCAACGCACGGTCATGACGAGTTGGCTATTCGTCTGCATTGGCGGCGTGCCGCAGACTGAATGGGCGCAGGGGGTTGGCATTGTCCGCGATGAAGGCGGCTATCTCGTGACCGGTCCCGACCTGCAGGAATATCGGTCGGACCTGAAATGGCCGCTCGAACGCGCGCCGCTGCATCTGGAGACCTGCGTGCCTGGCGTATTCGCAGCGGGCGACGTGCGTCACGGGTCGATCAAGCGTGTGGCGTCGGCAGTCGGCGAGGGCGCAATGGCTGTCGCGCTGGTGCATCGCTATCTGAATAGCGCATGAGGGTAAGCGCTGCCTTGATGCGCGCAGCTATCCGAGGAGTACGATCATGACCCGTGGTTGCACGCACCTGGGCGAGGCTCGCATTCTCCACACGCCCATCGGCTATTGTGAGGACTGCGTGAAGCTTGGCCAACCCTGGGTACATTTGAGGCTTTGTCTTTCGTGCGGACACGTCGGCTGTTGCGATTCGTCGCCCAACCGGCATGCAAGCAAGCATTTTCACGCGACCGGCCATCCTCTGGTGCGATCAATAGAACCCGGCGAGACGTGGATCTGGTGCTATCGCGATGAGATCGTCGTAGGTGAAATCGGCTTGTGACGGCACGCCGCCTGTACGTGCGGACGGCGTGTCTTCAGGCATGCCAGCGTCACGTATGCGCGGGCTCCTGCGTCGGCGCCTCGCGGGGCGCTTCTGTGGGCGCTGCGCCCTTTTGCACACGCACAGAGTGCGTACCCGGGTCGTAGGTCATGGTCACCTTGTCGCCGTCGTGCACGTCGCCCCGCAGCAGCGCATCGGCTAGTTGCGATTCCACTTCCGCCCGGATCTTGCGCTTGAGCATCCGTGCGCCGAACTCGGGGTCATAGCCGATTTCCGCGAGATGTTCGCGCAGCGAATCCTCGAATGACAACTCAATGTTTTGCCCGGCCGCGGTGCGCTGCACGCGCGCGAGTTGCAGATCGACAATGCTGCGAATCTGCTCCTTGCCGAGCGCATGGAACACGACTACTTCATCGACCCGGTTCAGGAATTCTGGCCTGAAGTGATGCCGCAATACTTCCATCAGACGATCGCGCAGCTCGGGGTAGCCGAGCTGCTTCTTGTCGGAGCGCATGTTGTCCTGGATCATCTGCGAACCAATATTGCTCGTCGCGATGATGATCGTATTCGTGAAATCGACGAGACGTCCCTTGCCGTCGGTGAGACGGCCTTCGTCGAAGAGCTGCAGCAGGATGTTGTGCACGTCCGAATGCGCCTTCTCGATCTCGTCGAGCAACACCACGCTATACGGGCGGCGACGCACCCGCTCGGTCAACTGGCCGCCTTCGTCATAGCCGACATAACCCGGAGGCGCGCCCACCAGCCGCGCGACGGTATGCCGCTCGGCGTACTCGCTCATGTCAATGCGCACCAGCGCATTCTCGTCGCCGAACACCGAGGCGGCGAGCGCTTTGGCAAGTTCGGTCTTGCCCACGCCAGTCGGTCCGAGAAAGAGGAAGCTCGCGGTCGGCTTACCGCCTTCGGTGAGACCGGCGCGTGAGAGCCGGACCGCCTTCGCGACGGCGCTGACCGCCTCGTCCTGGCCGACCACGCGTTCCTTCAGGCGGTCCTCGAGACGCAGGAGCTTCTCGCGGTCCTCGGCGGTGAGTTCGGACACCGGCACGCCGGTAAGCGACGCCACGATCTGCGCGATGTCCTCCGCGGTCACCTCTTGCGAACTGGTGCCGCGTTCCTTCTTCCAGACCTCGGTCTCATCGTTGAGGCGCTTCTGTTCGGAGACGAGCTTGTCTTCCAGTTGCTTCGCCTTGTCGAACTGCTTGGCGGCGCTCGCCGCGTCCTGTTCCTGGCGCGTGCGTCGGATGGTCGCCTCGATGTCGTGCAGTTGCGACGGCCGGGAATTCGACGAGATGCGCACGCGAGCGGCTGCCTGGTCAAGCAGGTCAATGGCTTTGTCCGGCAGGAAGCGCGCGGCGATATAGCGGTCCGACAGCTTCGCCGCGGCCGCGATGGCCTCTTCGGTGATCTTCACCTTGTGATGCGCTTCAAGGCGGTCGCGCAGTCCGCGCAGGATTTCGATGGTTTCCGCTACGCTCGGCTCGGGCACGTTCACCGGCTGGAAGCGCCGCTCGAGCGCCGAGTCCTTCTCGATGTACTTTTGGTATTCGTTGAGCGTCGTGGCGCCCACGAGATGCAGTTCGCCGCGTGCGAGCGCCGGCTTGAACACGTTGCCGATGTCGAGCCCGCCTTCGCCGCCGCCCTGGCCGGCACCGACGATCGTATGCAGTTCATCGATGAAGATGATCAGCCTGTCCTGGTTCTCCACGATCTCGTCGAGAACCTGCTTCACGCGCTCTTCGAACTCCCCACGATACTTGGCCCCCGCCACTACGCTGTTGATATTCAACTCGACGACGCGCTTGCCGCGCAACACTTCCGGCACCTGGTCCTGGGCGATGCGCTGCGCGAGTCCTTCTACGATCGCCGTCTTGCCAACGCCCGGTTCGCCGATCAGCACCGGGTTGTTCTTGCGCCGACGCGCAAGAACTTCGATAGTCGTTTCGATTTCCTTGTCGCGGCCGATCACCGGATCGAGCTTGCCGCGCCGCGCGAGATCGCTGAGATCCCGCGCGTACTTGTCGAGCGTCGGGGTGGTGGAGCGGCCCTCGACGGTGCCTTCCTCGGCGCCCTTGCCGACCACCTTGACCGTCTTCTGCCGGAGAGCATGCGACGACAGGCCGTACTTGCGCAGCAACTCGCCCGCGAAGCCATCTTCCTCTTCGAGAAGCCCGACCAGGATATGCTCCGGTCCGACGTAGCTGTGGCCGAGTTCCCTCGACGCGGTGAGCGCGTTCTCCAGCGCGCTTTTCGCCCGCGGCGATACGCCGATGCGTTCTTCGTCCGTCTTCCCGGCGCGGGTGCCGCGCGGTGCGTTTTGATCGATGTTCTTCTTGATCTCTTCGGGATCGAGCTTGAATTCGCGAAAGATCTCCTGAACCACGTTGTTGTCGGCGAGTGCGAGCAGCAGGTGCTCCGTATCGACTTCAGACTTGCCAAAATCGACGGCCTTTTGCGCGGCCGCCTGCAAGCGGTCCAGGCCGCTTTCGCTCAGGAACGTCTGCAGGTCGACGGCTTCACGCGCTCGGCGATGCCTGCGCGGCCGGCCGCCGGCCCGGCCCGGGCCTTCCCCTGCGCTCTCGCGCGTCGTCTCGTCCGGTTGGCCGAGAGGTTGCCAGCCGCCGCGCCTGCCTTCGAGCGGCGACCACATATCGTCGAAGAGACTTTCGAACAGACCGCCGTGAAAGAGCGATTCCAGCGGCGAGAGGCTGGACTGCCTGCGCGCCATGAACTGCATGTAGTGCTCGTCGCACAGCGTCAACAGACGGCGCTGGCCGTTCTCGGTGATCGTGATCTGCGAGGTCGCCGGTTTTCCGCAAACGCTGCAAGTGGCCATGATGTTGTCCGTTGGGTGGGCAGGGGAGGACAGGGAAGCTGACGCGCTGTTTCACGATGTCGCCGCGCGCATCGCGCTATTTGATCTCGAGTCGGCGCTTCGCTGCGGGCTCATTGGCCGCCTTGGGCACCCGCACGGTGAGCACGCCGTTCTCAAAATTTGCCTCGGCGTGTTCGAGATCGACGCCGGACGGAAGCGGAATCGTCCGCTGGAACTGTCCAAACGCCCGCTCCACCCGGTAGCAGCCCTTCTCATCGCTCTTCGATTCGATACGCTTCTCGCCAGTCAGCACCAGCATGTCGTCGACGACTTCGAGCTCCACGTCCTCGCGCGACAGTCCCGGCAACTCGACCACGATGCGCAGCGCGTCGCCGTCATCGATCACGTCGAGGCGCGGCTGAAAGCGGCTGGAGCTGAAGTCGCCGAACCAGTTGCTAAGCGGCCCTATCCCGCCGAACGGATCGCGTATCAGGTCGGTGAGAAGGTGCAGGGGATCGGGCAGCGGCCAGCGCGCCGTATCGAACGATGCCGGCCATGCGGGCGAGGGCGCATCCGGGGTCGACGGCGAGGGGGCCTGCTGTGAGGCTGCCGGCGCGACGTTCAGTTTCGCGCCCGCACCCTTTTCCTCAGGGCTCTTGCGCAGGAAACGGAAGGGGTTCCACTTATCGAGGTCCAATAGCATCGCTATGCTCCTTGTTCCGATGAGCCGCCAGAGCGGCCAGGATCTTCAGTGACTCGTACCGCGGCGTTCGCGGCTGATGTCAGCCGTTGATGTCAGCTCTTGGCATATTCGAACTCCGGCAGTTTTTTAAGCGCGTCCTGGTTTGCGCCGGCCAGGATTGCCTTCGGCGCCATCTGTTTGAACTGCTGAATGGGAATGGCGACGCGGTGCGCGGCCATCCCGAGAAAGCCGCCTACGTCGATAATCGCGGCGGAGAGCGAGCCATCCGGTGCAACGATCAGGTCGTCGACACGGCCGATCTTTTCGTTCTTTTCGTTGTAGACATCGGTGTGGATCATTTGCGATGCGCGCCAACCCGTTGCGACCAGTTGCGCTTCGGTGACCGTCACGCCGAGCGTCGCCTTGCCGGCGATTGGTGCATCCTGCGCGATCGCGCCGCCGGCCACGAAGCTAGCAGCAGATAGCCCAAGCACGATTGTCGACAGCCTTGCGGCCGATGCGAGGATAGTCTTCATGACGTTCTCCAGAATGCACAACGGGAAACGTGGACGCCGGACACGGGATGGGTTCACGAATTGGGCTCAAGAATGCAGCGGCGTCTTTTGCTCGTCGGGAAGGACGGCGTCGCGCCCGTTCCGTGCGGCGAGGCTGACGACAAACAGAAGCGAGCCGGTCACGATCGCGTAGGTGCTGATCATCCAGACGAGGGCGAGCGCTCCAGCACCCGGGGCGAGCAGCACGAAGATGCCAAATAGCACCGACAGGATGCCGATGACGAACAGCAGCCACTCTGTGCGTCCACGCCTCTTCAGCCGGATGCCGGTGACGACATCGAGCACTCCGGTGACGATCGCGTTCGCGCCCATCACGGCGATCAGCACGAGCGCCGTGACGCCCGGCGCCGCGACGGCGATCAGGCCCGCGGCGATCGTGCACAGTCCGAGCAGCAACGGGATCCACCAGTCCTTGCGGATCGAACGATGGCGTATCGCTGCGCTGACCGCCGCGATGCCTCCGATGAGTGCATACGCCGCGAACATCCCGACGAGAAGCAGCAGCGTGAGGCCAGGCCACAAGAGCGCGAGGAGACCGAACAGGATTCCCGCGGCGCCGCGCAGCGTGAGCATCCACCATGCGCGTCCGAGCAGTTCGTCCATCGTTGGGCTCCTCGGTTGGATCGCCGGCATCCGGCTGATACAGCGCGCGTCATGTCTATGCGGCTCATATCGTCAAGCCTACATCTGCCACGCGCGCGCTTCTTTCGAGTTCCTGCCCAAAGGTGTCGGATTTCTGTGTTTGTTGTTCACACACCGATTTAGTCGCCAGCGGATCAGCGGATCAGCGGATCGTCGGGCGGTGGTGCGCGACGCGGAAAGCGCGGGGCGTGCAGCCCGCATATCGATGAAACACCTCGGTGAAATGCTGCTGCGTCTGAAAGCCCGCGCGTGCAGCGACATCGATCAGCGGGAGGCTTCCTTCCGACAGCATCGACTGCGCTAATCTCAATCTTACGGTTGTCAGGTAGAAGTGCGGCGGATGCCCCGTTGCGTTCTTGAAAGCCCGCGCGAAATGCGACGAGCTCATGTGCACGAGCGCGGCGAGATGCTCGATCTGGATGTTCTCCGCGATGTGCTCGCGTATGAAGTGCTCCACGACACTCAGCTTTGGCTGCGTGAGACTCGTACCCGCATCGCACCTATCGGCGTTGTGTCCGTACCGGAGCGCTAGATGGAGTGCGAATACGTCGGCGAACGCGGTGAGGCACATAGGGTCCGGGCTTCTGCCGACGTGCAACGCGGTGAGCGTGACAGCCGCTTCGCGCAGGAAAGGGTCCCACGCTGTGAACCAGCATGGGATATCGCACGTCGTGGTGCCGAGCGCCTTTCGAGCGGTTTCCCTGAGCTTGGCCAAATTGAGCGCCACGACAAGGCCGCACGGATCGTCGTCATTGTCGAGCTCGACGCTGGCCCATGCCGGCACGATCGCGATGAACGGCGCACTGACGCTGATATGCCGACAGGGGCGCGCATTGCCGCCGACGTCGCTCGCATGTGCGGTGGACCGGTCCGCCGGGATGACACACAAGATCCATCGTGCCGACTGTACGGCACAATCCGTGCAAGCCACGCCGATCGAGTGGCAGCGAAGATCTTGCACGTGTGAAGAACGTGGTATTTGCTCCATGGGGCGGGTTCGCTAAGGCCGGACTGGAAGTCGTGGTCACCGAATTCTAGTGTTCAGTTTTCGTCTAGGTAAGCTTGCTTTGTTATATGCATATCGAAGCGCTGCACTACCGCCGGCAGAATGCAGCTTCAGCCAGATGCACGCGGGGCGCAGAGGCCGTACGTCGAAATCGGCCTGGTTCATAATGGACTGTTTTCGGACATATCATCGGCCAGAGCCGGCGTTGGCGTGCTCGTCCCAGTCTTCGCGAATGTCGGCTTCAGGGGCCTTAGTTGAACTGGCGCTATCGGCCAACAAGAGCCGTTGACGAACTGGCGTCGAGCGTCGGGAATCAGTTGGCGGATTCAACCGGTGGATGCCGTACCAAGGCAGCTCTCGCATGCGAAAGACCGTCAATGGACAGAGCCGCGATCCAGAATTTGGTGGTTCTGACCAGTGGATGCAGGAGTCGAGTACCGCCGGTCACCAACAGGCACAGAGACCAACCAACAAGGGACAATCGATTAGGTCCATCGCATGAGCGGAGCTCGGCGTCTACTCTATTTTGGCGAGCCCTCCGCGTGTGCTGGTCCGGCAAGACTCTACGATCCACTCGGGTTCACTGGATTGGAGGAACTGAGCCGATCTTTTGAGAAAGCAGGCGCTCGTAGACGCCAAAGTTTAGGTCGACCTCAGTTTGCTCGACCGTGTTGACAGTCACCGTTATCTGCTCGGGCAGCAAACCGAGCACAGTGGCGATGGCAACTTCGAGTTGGGCTGCACAGCGCCGGTCTTCCGACATCGTGGTTCCCACGAAAATGTCATACGCCTTGTCTGGGTCGCGATAAATTACTTCCACAAGCCTCGCCCGCGCGCTCATGTTGTTTTCGATGGCTATACGCGCGAGGTCAGCCACGGTATGCATGGTGTCGGTAGGAAACCCCCGGGTTGCATGCAGACGGACCCGGTGCTTTCCTAAGGTCTTCCATTCAGTTTCGAAATCCACGGTAGGCTCCCGTTAGCTTCTCGGTCAAAGCGGCGCCCGCCATGACGTCCTCAATCGGCGGGCGCCTCTCGGCATTCAGCCAACACTGACTTCGATGCGGCGCGGCCGTGCTTCCTCTCGACGCGGAATGCTGAGCTTAAGCACGCCGTCGTTGAGGTTGGCATCGATCTTCGATATATCGAAGTCCGCGCTCAATGAAAATGCCCGGGCAAAGCGCGGCTCACGAATCTCCGCGTGATGCAGGCGCAGACCGTCGGGCGTATCGATCGAGGCCTCGCCTTCGATGAAGAGATTGCCGTCCTGCACATGGACGTTCAACCTGTCCCGCGAAACGCCCGGGAGATCAGCCCACAAAGTGATGCCATGGGCATCCTCGTAAATATCGACAGCCGGAGCGATTGTGGGACCCTTTTGTGCCTGTGTGTCGCCGTGACGGGCGACCGCGCCGACATTGCGTTCTGCAAGCTGAGTCTGGGTGCTCATGATGCTCTCCTCGAATATTTGAAAAGTTGGTCATTGGATCGCGATCGTGCGCGGGCGGGACGTCTCTCGCTTGCCGATGCTGATCGTCAGGCAACCATTCGCGTAGCGCGCCTTGACGTTGTCCGGATCAGCGTCGCGGGGTAATTCGATTGCGCGACGGAATGTACCCACGAAGCGCTCTTGTGCATAAGAACGTCCTTCGGACGGGGGCTCGACACGCGCACGCTCGCCGCTGATGGTCAGCAAGCCCTTGTCCACGGTCAGTTCCAGTTTGGCTGGATCGATACCCGGGGCAAACGCGACAATTTCTACGGAGTCGTCCGTGCTCCCGAGGTTAATTTGCGGAAAGGTGCTAAGGCGCGACGCCCGGATGCTTGACGGCAAGCCACTGAACAACGACGACATCTGGCGCTGAAAGCGATCTACCTCATCAAGCAGGCTGGTACTAAAAAGAAGGTCACTCATGGCTGCTATCTCCCATATTGCGGCAGGAGACGAACCGGCATACGCGCTCCAGTTCGTCTGCCATGCCTCTGACAAACCAATCGAAACACGCAGCGCGAAAACCGCGACTGCTTACGGAATGGAAAATAGGAGATCGTCGAAAATTTTCAAGGGGCCCCGATGAAATTTTTTTCCTCTCCATTTCGGGCGTCAATTTCTTCCTTTCCACGTGCTGGTGCGTCTCTTGCCCGGACGGGCATGCGTTAGAAGGGCAGGTGTGAATCGGCTTCTGCCGCCTGACGGACAGGCCCAAGACGACGATTTAGGCGCCCTTAGGGGAATGCTGCCAACTGGCCGCTTGGCTGTAGGATCCGGTTTCGTTGCTAATCGCGTCCTTTTTTACCGGATTTTCTTGCACAGTTCTCGGCGCTGGTCATGAAGAACACGACGCTAAATAAGGAGCACAGCTTGGCCGACACCGAAAAACTTCAGCTCGTTCTGCGTTCGTCGGTCAACGACGACCCTTTTGCGGGACAGAACAGTCAATATGTACGCGACTTTAAGCAATTCATGGCGGTTGTGGAGTCACAGGGCGGCAGGATTGTGCCTCCCCGACTCACGATGGACAGCGCCGAGATCCAGGCCGTGCTGGAGTTTGTCCAGCCGCTGACCCATGATGCCCTCAAGATTCTCGGGGCCGCCCTAGTCGCGTGGGTTCACGGGCGAGCTGGCCGTTGCTGATCTTACCAAGCTGCCTCCTGAACTTGCTTATACAGCTACGTCAAAGTTTGACAGCACGGTTGACTACGTGCTGCCAGGTACTGCTACGCTAGCTGACCTCGACAACAGCGGTACGCCTTATCTGATCACCGGCACGTATGCAAACGGCACATATTTGTCACATCAAAATGCGCTATTCATCTACAAGCTCGTGAACGGTGTGTATCAGAAATATGCGACGCTGCCTATTCCCACTGCTTACGCAGACACACTTTATTCTGCAGGGCAAAGGGGATCGCACTTGGGCGTGTCTAGCATTGTTGCTGGAGACTTTGAAGGCACTGGGCATCCTGATATTGCTGCGCTGTGGGAAGGGTCTGGTATCACGCGGCTCCAGGTTGTTCATAACGACGGCGCGGGTAACTTCACTGACATTACTCCCAGCAACCCAGTACTTGACATTGTCAACTCCAAAGGGAACGTGGTCGCTGGTGTAACTAACCTGCACGCTTCGGATGTTGATGGTGACGGCAAGGATGAGCTGTTGCTGCAAACGTATGACGCGGCCGCATTGCAGAGTATGTACCGAACAAGCTGGAGCCCTGTCATGCACATGGTTAGCGGTAGCATGGTGTTCGAGAACATCTTTGGTGGTGCTGACGTGAATGGTGCAGCTACGCAATTGTGGGTTACGGTTACGGCGGTTGTCAACGTACTTGTCGTGTCACTTCAAGCAAACTGCTTTAGTTCTTCCGGCTGCATGCGCTCCGGATT
>NZ_FCOK02000115.1 GCF_001544555.2 Caballeronia udeis
AGAACGTCGGCCAGCGCGCCATCATCGACGCCAGCAAGCGCATCGTCGAGACCGTTTGGTCCCAGAATCCGGTCCGCGTGCTGGTAAAGGTCCTCGATGTACCGAAGCTTGCCAGTTTGGGTCGATTCGGCCAGATGGCCCATTGACATGATCAGCCAGACGTTGGCCCAATATCGTGGAATTGCAGACTCACCGACCAGGGTGACGCTTCGCAGTTGGCCCGGAACCAGCGAATCCGATAACTGGAGGAAAGTCATCGATCGACGCAACGGTAAAAAGGTGCCAAATGATATGAAGCTGTTGCGTCGAATCCATGACAGCGAGGCGAAATCCGCAACACTTCTTTAGGTACCACTGAAGTTGATAAATAACATTATGTCAAATGTGGTCCTGTACGGGCTTCAGCAGATACATCCAGAGCGTTTTATGACAAACACCCAGGAGTACCCTCCCATAACGGCCGGTAAGCCTGCGCAATCGGGCGCGCCCGTAGACCTGGATCATTGTGCAGCGTGATTTTCCGGCTTATAGAGCCGAGCAAGCGATCTTGTGTTCTTCCGCTGTCGCCTCATCGATTGCCTTGCTCGAAGACAACGCAATCATTGCCAGACATTGATCGACATCTCGAGGCGTTTTGTCTCAGGCGGAAATACACGCCACTCACCGTCCTGATGCTGAAAGAAAAAAATTTCAATAGAGTCTTTCGTTCTCAGCGCGTCGACACGTACACAGCGCGTCCCGTGCAGGCGCGCTCGAGTAAATCGAATCATGGGCAGGTGCGCCGATGTACCAGGCCCAAACCATTTCTCAACCAGCAAACGTAGGGATACTTGAACGGTGTTCATTCGCCTCTCGCTTCTTCAACCTCAAACTCGTTGGTTCGCAGGTCTCAACCCGCCCTGCTCACACATTGAGCAGGCCTTGCTCGCTTTCATTCGATCGCTCTGCCATTTTCTCGCTGGTATTGAGTTTCACGCCACCACTACCAATTGTCGAGTCGGCTTTCTTACCAGGGACGGTAACCTTATCTAACGGGCCCCTTTGGTGAGTTGAGAACTCTCCAAGTCAATGCCCGAGTTCGACGGCTACGGTGGGCCAAATCGTTTCGGCAATAGGCTCCCTTCACCGTCGATTTTGTTCCTCACTCCGTGTACAACCGATATGCCCGAGTCGAGTCCGCGCCTCAGTCGAGCCAGGTGACCAACCCGTCGAGCGCTGCACGCGTGGTTCGAAAGCCATTCGCCGGGTGCTTCGTATCGCAGAATCCGAATGAAACGCCACAGACTATGCGGCGCTCCGTGCTGAGATCAATGTGCTTGCGCAGGACATCTGGCCAACTCGCTAGAGCGGCCTGAGCGATTGTGCTCACACCTGCCGCACAGGCTGCGAGCATAAAGTTCGATACCCAGGCGCCGCAGTCCATGACCCCGTGCGAGCCGAGCGCCTCGTCGCTGCTCACAATTGCCAGGTGCGGCGCACTAAACATTCTGAAGTTTTCGATAGCTTGCCTCGCAGAACCTTCCCGATCACCTTTCTTGACCCCGACCGCGCGGTATAGACCCCATCCGCATGAACGCCGTCGCGCCTGATACACTCCGCGCCACTCCCTTGGCCAGTCGAGTTCCGGCGCACTGGGAGCATTGCTCTTTACGCGGTCGAGCATGTCGCATCGAAGTCTTTCCAACGCATCGCCGCTTAAGATGTGCACTTGCCAAGGCTGCGCGTTGCACCAGGATACGGTGCGTTGAGCCGCCGCGAGAACCTGTTGAATCACTTCGCGTGGCACGGGCTGCGGAAGGAACGCGCGGCAACTGTGGCGCCGTCGGAGCAAGCTGTCGAGGCAAACGAATTCGTCTGGCGGTGCAGTAACGGTGGCAGAGTTCATACCGCCGCATCCTGACTGCCTTGGCAACGCCCGAGAGCCTGAAAGGCTAGCCCCGCGTTCGAGGCGCTGCGAATCGAGTGATTTTGCATGCGCGTTCTCTAATTTAGATGTTGAGCGCGGTCATCCCGTTGCTTGATCCACAAAGCACTGTGGGCCGGACGTTTTCAGTAAGGCTTTCTGATTCAAGCAAGGAGCGCAACCTCTTCTCCGCGGGCATTGGCATCGGTTTTACACGTGTTCGCAGAGTACAACTCCGTCACGGCGAGGCTCGATATGCTCACTTGAGACGACAGGTGCCGCGCAGTCGGCAATATTGTTGCTCCCATCAGTCCGCAACACCTAGCGGCAAACCCAAGGCAGCCCGGCGAGCCAACCAAACGCCGGTGCGGTAACGCGGATCACCGTAAACATCAGCCATCCCCTTCAACACGGCGACGATTCGCTTCGCGCCGAGGCTATCGCCCAACGCCAGCGGTCCAAGCGGATAACCGAGTCCAAGCCGCACAGCGGCGTCAATGTCTGCTGGCGTCGCAATCCTCTCCTGCGCAATTTCGCAGGCCGTGTTCACGATACTGGCAATTATGCGTTGACCTACGAAGCCGCCCGAGTCGCGGATCGTTGACACGCGAACACCATCAATCGCGAAAAGCGCCTGAGCGCGCGCGAGCATGTCCACACGAGTAGCGGGACTGGGCATGATCACGCGTCGCAGGCCCTTGTCGAATCCAAAAAACGTATCCACGGCCACCACACGCGTGGCATCAAGCGATTCTGCAATCGCACACGTCGTAGTGTCCTCTCCGAGCGGTGTGACGATAATCAAGGCGTCTTCACTGGGTGCAATGCCCGTCTCTACTTTGACATCCAACGCTTGCAGCAACTCCAGCACGCGCTTCGTTTCCTCCGGATGACGAGAACTCACCCAAACTGCCGCGGGCTCCCATCCAGTCCTCTCCTGAGCGACGACCGACTTCGACACCCTCGTTCCACCGTCATACTCGTAGAAGCCCGTGCCGCTCTTGCGTCCCAGCATCCCTCCGGCAAGACGGATGGCTGTAACTGGAGACGGCCGAAACCGCGGTTCGTCATAGAACTGTCGATAGATCGACTCCATCACGGGATGTGACACGTCCAGGCCGGTCAGATCCAGGAGTTCGAAGGGTCCCATTCGAAAACGCATTTGCTCACGCACGATGGCGTCCACGGTGGGCTCGTCGGTCACACTCTCCTGAACGATGCGCAACCCTTCGGTGATGAGCGCGCGCCCCGCATGGTTCACGATGAAACCGGGCATGTCACGGCAGCGGACAGCAGTATGTCCCAATTGCGCAGCGAGCGAGGCAAGCCAGTCGACGGTGGCATCGCTGCTACGCAATCCCCGCACCACTTCCACCACTTTCATAAGTGGCACCGGGTTGAAGAAATGATAGCCTGCAACCCGCTCCGGATGACGACAACTCGCGGCAATCGCCGTGATAGACAAGGACGACGTGTTCGACGCGAGCACCGCGTCATCGCGCACGACTTCCTCAAGTTGAGCAAACAGCGACTGCTTCACTTCCAGCTTCTCGACGATCGCCTCGATCACCAGATCACAATCGGCGAGTCCGCCGACGGAGTTCTCCGGATGAATGCGCCGCAATGCTGCTTGCGCCTGCTCCGGGCTAAGTTTGCCTTTGGCTGCGAGCTTATCGAGTATGGCGCTGATCGCGGTGATCGCGCGTGCTGATGCTGCGGTATCGATGTCCATCAGACGGACTTCCAGACCCACAACCGCAGCGATCTGGGCAATACCCTGCCCCATGGCTCCGGCCCCTACGATTCCAATCTTTGCTGTTTGAACGTTCTTCATCTTCACCTCAGACTCGTTCAATCGCGATCGCGATACCCTGCCCCACGCCAATGCACATCGTGCAGAGCGCGAAGCGGCCACCGGTGCGCTGGAGCTGGTAGCTGGCAGTCGTGACAAGACGCGCGCCGCTCATACCAAGCGGGTGGCCGAGCGCGATCGCGCCGCCGTTCGGGTTCACGCGGGGATCATCGTCGGCGACGCCGAGCAGGCGCAGCACCGCGAGACCTTGTGCCGCGAACGCTTCGTTCAGCTCGATCACGTCAAACTGGTCGATCGTCATGTTCAGGCGCTTGAGCAGCTTTTGCGTCGCGGGCGCCGGGCCGATGCCCATCACGCGAGGCGGCACGCCTGCAGTTGCGAGACCCAGGATGCGCGCACGCGGCACGAGGCCAAAGCGCCTGGCGCTGTCCTCGTCGGCGATCAGCACGGCCGCTGCGCCATCGTTCACGCCCGATGCATTGCCGGCCGTCACGCTGCCGTCCGGACGCACAACGCCCTTCAGCTTGGCAAGTGCTTCCATGCTCGTCTCGCGCGGATGTTCGTCCTGCGCGACAACGATCGGATCGCCCTTCTTCTGCGCGATCCTCACCGGGACGATTTCCTGCGCGAACGTGCCGTCGCTCTTCGCATGCGCCGCCTTTTGCGGGCTGCGCATCGCGAACGCGTCCTGATCGGCGCGACTGACCTTATAGTCGTCGGCGACGTTTTCCGCCGTTTCGGGCATCGAATCGACGGCGTGCAGCTTTTTCATCAGCGGGTTGACGAAACGCCAGCCGATGGTCGTATAGTAGATGTCAGCCTGACGCGAAAACGCGGACGTGGCCTTGCCCTGCACGAACGGCGCGCGGCTCATACTCTCCGCCCCACCGGCAATCAGGAAACGCGCCTCGCCCGACTTGATTGAACGCGCGGCGATGCCGATCGCGTCCATCCCCGAGCCGCATAGTCGGTTGACCGTCGCGCCCGGCACACTTTCCGGCAGGCCGGCCAGCAGCGCCGACATTCGCGCGACGTTGCGATTGTCCTCGCCCGCCTGGTTCGCGCAGCCGTAGATCACTTCCTCGACGGCGTTCCAGTCCACGTCCTTGTTACGCTCCATCAGCGCACGCAAGGGCACGGCTCCGAGATCGTCGGCGCGCACTGCCGAGAGCGAACCTGCATAGCGGCCGATCGGAGTACGAATCGCGTCGCAAATAAAAACATTTACCATCTTGTCCTCAACAATCAGTTCGAAAAGCGGATGAGATGCTCGGCAAGAACCAGTTCGGCTATTCTGGGCATAATCTGATCTGATCTGATGTGGATACGGCTATATTCCCAAGACCGTCGCCCTAGTCCGGGCATCGGCGGTTCTCGCGGCTCTCAGCGGCCAGCCCGGGGCCCATTTCATCTTTGAGAACGCGAGAGGAATTTGACAACGATTGCCGACCTCCGGAGAAGTAACGTTGCCGCGCGACTCTGATAGCAGCATCGAATTCCATTTCTGTCGCAAGGTGCTTGTGGTCCACGCTTACCAGCCAGCCCTCAGCCGCCTTGCGCCATCTTATTCGGCCTTCTTCGTATAGCCCGCAAAACCATCGCCACAACGAGGCGTCTTCCTCGTTGGCACGTCTGGCAGCCTGAAGACGCAATTGTTCATGATGCGTTGTCGACATATCTGGCTCCGAAGGCGGTGGGTATGGTTTGCAACCGAGCGTAGGCTATTTCCTCCTAAAGGCCGCAAACCAGTTCCGGAACTGCCGTGAACAGATCAGCGACCAGGCCATAATCGGCCACGCTGAATATGGGTGCCTCAGCATCCTTGTTGATCGCGACAATGACTTTGCTGTCTTTCATACCCGCCAAATGTTGAATAGCGCCCGAGATGCCAATTGCCACATACAACTGAGGCGCAACGATCTTTCCGGTTTGGCCGACTTGGTAGTCGTTAGGGACGAAGCCCGCATCCACTGCTGCTCGGGATGCGCCCACCGCCGCGTTCAACTTGTCAGCCAGGGGCTCGAGAACCTTGGCGTAGTTCTCGCCGTTGCCCAGGCCGCGGCCACCGGAGACGATGATCTTCGCCGACGTCAGCTCCGGCCGGTCCAGCTTCGATACTTCCCGGCTCACGAATTGCGAGATGCCTGCGTCCGCTGCCGCTTCAATCTTCTCGAGCGTTGCGCTGCCGCCCTCGGCCGCGACCGGATCGAAACCCGTCATGCGGACGGTGATCACCTTGATTGGATCGATCGACTGCACAGTCGCGATCGCGTTACCGGCGTAGATCGGGCGTTCGAATGTGTCGGCGCTGTCCACTGCGGTGATATCGCTGATCTGCGCGACGTCCAGACGCGCGGCAACACGCGGGGCGATGTTCTTGCCGTAAGCAGTGGCAGGCGCAAGGATGTGCGAGAAATCCTTCGCGATGTTCAGCACAGTCGCTTCGACGTTTTCCGCGAGTCCTCCTGCGAGTTGCGGGGCATCGGCGAGCAACACTTTCGAAACGCCTGAGATCTTCGTGGCCGCATCAGCGGCGGCTTGCGCGTTCGACCCCGCGACCAGCGCGTGGATGTCTCCACCGATCTTCTGAGCGGCCGCGATTGTATTCAGCGTCGCGGACTTGATCGATGCGTTGTCGTGCTCTGCAATTACCAAAATAGTCATTTCGTGCATCTCCCTTACAGAACCTTGGCTTCGTTCTTCAGCTTTTCGATCAGAGCCTTCACGTCGGGCACTATCACGCCTGCGGAGCGATTCCGCGGTTCGACGACTTTCAACGTCTTCAGACGCGGGGTCACGTCCACGCCGAGATCAGCGGGCTTCAATCTTCCCAGCGGCTTTTTCTTCGCCTTCATGATGTTCGGCAGCGTGACGTAGCGCGGCTCGTTCAGGCGCAGGTCTGTGGTTACCACGGCAGGCAGCTTCAGCGACAGAGTCTCCGCGCCGCCGTCGACTTCCCGCGACACGGTGGCTTTGCCATCGGCGACTACCACCTTCGAAGCAAACGTCGCCTGCGGCAGGCCAGCCAAAGCGGCAAGCATCTGACCAGTTTGATTCGAATCGTCGTCAATAGCCTGCTTGCCGAGGATCACCAGCGAAGGCTGCTCTCGATCCACCAGCGCCTTGAGAATCTTTGCCACCGCCAGCGGTTGCAACTCATCAGCCGATTCGATGAGAATCGCGCGATCCGCGCCAATCGCCATCGCGGTGCGCAGCGTCTCCTGACATTGCGCCACGCCGCACGAAACGACCAAAACTTCCGTCGCAATCCCCGCCTCGCGCAACCGCACCGCTTCTTCGACGGCAATCTCATCGAAAGGGTTCATCGACATCTTCACGTCCGAGATATCGACACCGCTGCCGTCCGATTTCACGCGGACCTTCACGTTGTAGTCGACCACACGCTTCACAGCTACAAGGATTTTCATTTCACATCTCCAGCTACGTTGCAAAAAGCTACTTTCTAAATTCCGCGAGGGGTGTACGCGAAGTGGACGATTCGCCCCAGCGCCGTATCAAAACTGATGCGACGTCTAAGTTGACGTCCGACACGTCGCTACCGCGCGATAGGCGCTACTTCTTGACGAGCGAACAGTTACTCTGGGCCAGTGACTCAAATCCCTGATTGGTGTAGCGCGCATCTTCTCCATCACTTTGTCACCGTCCGTAGTTCCTGATGCCTGGACGGCATTCAGATAATGGATCGTCGCCGAGTACATTTCCGCTTGAGCCATGGGAGGCACGTTGTTCGTCGCGGAGTAGAACTCCTTCGCAAACGCTCGCGTTTGATCGTCTTGGTCCCCAGTAGAAAGCGGTTGGCTGGAGCCACTTGATCCAGCCTCCTCGCCACCCATCGCCTTGACGACCCGCGTAGCGTGACCCTGAAGAGACGTACCAAACGCGTAATCAGCGGCTATAAAGAACCAACGTTATAGCCCACTTGGGTAAGCCAAAGTTGACACTATGGACGCCGGATCTGGGATTGTATGAGCGCATATCATCGCCGCTCCCGGGCTTGTCCACCTTGAGTACGTTGGCTCCCGCCTCCGCGAGCAACAACGTGCAGGGGGAACCCGGCAGGAGTGTACTGAAATCCAGGACCGTTACGCCGGTGAAAGGCCAACGGATCATCATTCGCCTTCTGCGGCTCGCCGATGCGCCACCTGCGCCCGGCGTGCTGGCATATAGGCCACGTCTCCAAGTGCTTGATAGAGCGCCATAGAGACCTGGCAATGATGACTCAGGCCCGTGCGATTGAGCAGGGCGATCGGTCCCTCCGGATAGCCAAGACCAAAGCGCAGCGTCTTGTCCAAATCTTCGGCGGTCGTGAGCTTTTCGTCGAGACGACGCAACGCGGCGTTGTAGTAGGGGCGAACCAGGCGATCGACAATGCGCCCCGGAAAGTCGCCACAGACGGCCACCCGGAATCCGGCAGCTTCAAACGCTGCCCGCGCAAGGGCAATCGCTTGCGGGTCTGTTGCGGGTTGGCAGACCAGTTCGATCAGGTTGCTCGGCTCAGCTTCGCCAAGTCTGAAGCGTGCGAAGCCCACGACTTTCGACCCCTCCTTTCCAGAATCCTCGCCGGTATGTTGACCAAGACATTCAGTTCCCAACTCGATCGCTATGAAGGGCGCATCAAGAACCGCATCCCCTGCATCGGAAAATGCCGTTCCGGCCGCATCGCCGACATATACGATGGACGGCCCCTCAGTTCCCGCTTCGAGAAACGGATGAGAAGACGGAAAGGAGCGGCTTTCACCGGATTGATTCACTCTGTAGCTCATGGTCATGCTCCGAACATCTTTGTGTCACGATAGGAATGAAAGCCCCGCCCCGTTTTCTTGCCGAGCCACCCGGCAGCTATCATCCGGCGTACCAGAGGCGGACATGCCACGCGAGGTTCATTGGTCAGCTCGTACATCGCGGAACAAAGCAGTCGCTGGGTATCCATTCCCACCAGATCAAGTAGTTCAAGCGGTCCCATCGGATACCCCAATGCCGTCTTGATCGCAAGGTCGATATCCGCCGGCTCGGCAACGCCTTGTTCGACAAGCCGGACAGCGTCGTTGTTGAAGGGGATGAGGAAATAGTTAAGGATGAATCCCGGCGTGTCCTGCGTGCGCACTGGCGTCTGGCCCAGAGCCTGTGCAAATCGCCATCCTTCCTCAAACGTTTCGTCGCTGGTAACGAGGCCCGGCGACATCTCGATCAGTTTCATCAACTGCGCCGGCAGGCAAAAGTGCATTCCGACAAACCGGTCCGGCCTGCCCGTACCGCCCGCGATCTCAGTGATCGAGATAGTCGAGGTGTTGGAAGCAAAGAGGGTGTGAGGCGGACACACTTTGTCCAGTCGCGAAAACAGATCATGCTTTACGCGCAGGTCTTCGAATACCGCCTCGATGACAATGTCGCAATCCTCGAGATCCTCAAGTCGGGTCGTGCCGTACCAGCGAGACATGATTTCGGGGATCGCGTCTGCAGCAAGTTTGCCGCGCTGAGCGGACTTTTCCAGGAACGCCTTGGTTTGCGCGCACGCGAGGGCGAGCGCGTCCTCTCGCGTGTCATATACCCGTGTTACGAACCCTGCGCGTGCGGCGACGATTGCAATCCCTGCGCCCATTGTGCCGGCACCAGCAATGCCCACTGTTTTGATCGATGTCATTTGCGTTTCCTATTTTTCGATGAAGCTTCGACCGATGAGCTGTCGATGGATCTGATTGGTGCCCTCCCAGATCTGCGTAATCTTGGCGTCCCGCATCAGCCGTTCGACTCGGTAGTCCGAGCAGTAACCATAGCCGCCCAGGAGTTGCACAGCGTCGGTCGAGATTCTCATTGCGGCGTCCGACGCGCGCATTTTGAGTATCGACGCTTCGATTCCAAAGTCAGACGCTCCGCTATCCACCCTGCCCGCGACCTGCCACAACAGCGATTCGCAAAGCACGAGTTCCGCCGCCATATCCGCCAGCATGAATTGAATTCCTTGGAAGTCGATGATCTTTCGACCCGACTGCTTTCGTTCGTTGATGTATGCACTCGCGTCTTCGAATGCCGCGCGTGCGATGCCAAGTGCGTGTGCCGCGACGCTCGGACGTGACCGGGTCAATGAGCCAAACAGGATTCGAAGCCCATCGCCTGGCTGACCGATAAGATTGGCGCGCGGTACGCGGCAGGTGTCGAACGAGAGGGACGCCGTGCTCGACGCACGTGTGCCCATCTTGTGTTCGGTTCCAGTGACCGACAAACCCTCGGTTCCCTTTTCCAGGACCAGTACCGAGATGGCCTCCTTGCTATTGTCGATCTCGGACCACTTGCCAAAGAGCAGGTATAAATCGGCCACGTCGCCATTGGTAATGAAGACCTTGCTGCCATTGATGACGATGTCGTCGCCATCTGGCGTGAAGGTAGTACGCATGCCCGTCGCATCTGACCCGGCACCGTTCTCCGTGATGGCGAGGGAAGCGAGTCCGCCCTCTGCAATCCGCGGCAAAAGCCTCGCCTTCTGCTCTTCGTTCCCATACTCAACAACCGGCTTGATCGCGTGGAAGTTGGTCGCCCACACGATCCCTGTCGATGCGCATGCAGCCGAAATCTCCCGCACGCATGTGGCATAGCAAGTGAAGGACAGTCGTGCTCCGCCATATTCCTCCGGGATGAACATTGCATTCAAGCCCAGTTCGTTGATGGCCTTGACGTTGTCCCATGGAAACGCTGCCGTGCGGTCATACTCCGCGGCTCGCGGCGCAATTTGCCCACGCGCCAGCGACTTAACGCTATCGACAATCATCCTTTCCTCGTCGGATAACGGGATGCTTGCGTCCAGTCTTTCAAGTACATTCATTGTTGAAATTGCCTTGGTGCTGTGTGTGCCATTTCGCTGGCGCCTAGAGCGCCATGCCCTGTCCACCGTCCATATATAGCGTCTCGCCCGTCATGAAGCCTCCAGTCACCGTGAAGAGGAGCCTTACCATCTGGGCCACCTCCTCGGCGGTACCGGGCGCGCCCGTGGGGATACGCTTGGCGAGGAACCGGCTGAGCGGACCGGTCAGGAGAGAATCCTTGTTCAGGTCCGTGGCAATATATCCAGGGGCGACGTTGTGAACCCGTATTCCCTGGCTGGCCCATTCCACAGCGAGACAGCGCGTGATCGCGCCGACCGCCGCCTTCGACGCGCAATAAGCCGCGTTGCGCTTGACACCAAGCTTGTCGAAGAAAGAACCGATGTTAACAATAGTCCCGTTGCCGCCCGCGCGCAGATAGGGATAGGCAATCTGGCTGGTCATGAACACAGACGTAGCGTTCGCTGTCATGACTTTCTCAAACTCGTCGATTAACTGCGATTCCGCGTCTCCATCCATATGGAGGCCCGCATTGTTGACCAGGCCAACGAGTGGCATGTCGGCCTGGCGCATTACTTCCGCGATTGCTCGCTTCACGGACTCATAGCTTGTCACGTCACATTCGGCAGTAATGAAGCGCGCTTGAACGTCGTCCTCGGAGATGTTCCGAGACGGAAGCGCTCCAGAGCGTGAAAGACACCCCACGGTAAAGCCGTCGCGAGCCAGCACTTCGGCGATTGCCGCACCGATACCCCTGCTCGCACCGGTAACGAGGATGCAGCCTTTATTCATTTTACTCATCCTTGAAAACAGGTTTGCGCTTTTCGACGAAGGCGCTCATTCCCTCTGCAGCATCGGCAGTCTGGTATGCCAACGTCGACAGGTCCGCCTCGATCTTTAGTCCGTCTTGCAGGCTGACCTCCGCAGCGCGCTGTATTGCCTCTTTTGCGAACAGCGATGCACAGCGGCTATAGCCCGTGAACTGAGTAGCGAACTCGCGCCCGAGCGCCACCTGGTCGGCACCCTCAACGATCCGGTTGACCAAGCCGATCCGCTCCGCTTCAGCCGCATCGATGCTCTTGCCAGATAGAACTATTTCGAGGGCACGCGCTTGGCCAACCAGCCTGGGAAGCCGTTGCGTCCCGCCATAACCTGGAATGAGCCCGAGTTTGATCTCCGGCAAACCCATCTTCGCGTTGGGCGTGGCTATTCTGAAAGTACAGGCCATCGCGAGTTCGAGCCCCCCGCCAAATGCATAGCCGTTGATGACCGCGATTGACGGAATGTGTAGCTTGTCCAGCTTTGAAAAAGTCGTCTGTCCAAGTTCGGCGCCATCACGCTGAGTCACAAGGCCTCTTCCCATGAGTTCCTTGATGTCTGCGCCGGCGCAGAATGCTTTGCCGCCGCTTCCCGTGATCACGAGCGCTCTTGCATCGGAGCAGGCGACCGCATCGAACACGACCGAGAGCTCGTTGAGAACAGCGAAGCTCAGTGCGTTAAGCGCGTCTGGACGGTTCAAACCCACCAGGGCGATGCCATCAATTATGTCGAGCGTGACTGACACTTCAACTTCCTGCCGTGGTCTTCGCGCGGTATCGAACCGCTTCGGGAGAAAGCCCGCCGGATTTCACCCATTCCACGAGCTCCCGCTTTAAAATCTTCCCGCTTGCCGTGAGTGGGAAACCATCAAGTAAGGCGAAATATTCGGGCATGTCATACTTCGACAAGCCCGCCTCCGCCAAATGGTCGAGCATCGATTCAGCACTCACCGAAGTTCCCTGTTTTGCGACGACCGCAAGGCAGACTTTTTCGCCGAGTCGCTCATCGAAGATCGGAAACGCGGCCGCGCGGTCGATATCGGCATGACGCATCGCAAGTTCCTCGATACCCGCCGGAAAGATGTTGTGGCCACCGCGAATAATCAGGTCTTTCTTGCGCCCGACAATCTGCAGGCATCCGTGTTCAGTCAGCACGCCCAGGTCGCCGCTCATGAACCAGCCTTCCTGATTGAAGGACGATTCAGTGGCCGCCTGATTGTTGAAATAGCCCAGCATGAGCACGGCGCCGCGTCCGCCGATTTCACCGATTTCACCGGGTTCCGCTTCTACGTCGATGTCGTCCTGCTTCCAGAGTTTGATTTCGTATCCCTGGCATGGGCGCCCGCAGGTTGAAACAATAGTGTCGGCCGTATCACTGGGCCGCGTGTAGTTGTGCGAGCCGCTCTCCGTCATGCCGTAGACATTTTGCGGCGTTACGCCCAGGCTCATGAAGCGTTGTGCGATGTCACGCGAAATCGCCGCCCCCGCCATGTAGAACGTCTTCACATTTCCAAGACTCGTGAGGTTGCGTCGACTTAATTCCGCAAGAACATCCATCGCGTGCGTCGGCACCCCCATTACGTAGTCTGCTTCTGTTTCGAGTATCCATTCGAGCCCTGCCGCGCCTTTCGACGGGTCTGCCATGACCAGTTCAAGACCGGCCACCAACATCTGTTCAATCGCCACAGTTGCGATGTGATGACTCATCGGGCTTAGCGTGAGCAGTCTCGTATCGCTGGAATGGCCCCAGTCCGCTACCAGCGCGCGGCCATTTGCGAGAAGGGTATTGTCGCTGTGCATCACGCCTTTCGGAGCGCCGGTCGTTCCCGATGTAAAGGCGAGGTAGACGACCTTGTCGGCGTCCGATTTCGGCGCGAGCAGCACTGCCGGAGGAATGCGCTCGGGAAACGCAGGTTTGGATGAGCTTCCCGGCTCTGCGTGACGGTCGAAGATCATCGAGAGTCCCTGGACTGACTTCACGCGTTCGAAGATGGACTGCACGCGAGCGTTGGCTCCGTACTCGCGTTCCGCAAAGAGCGCCTTGCATTGGATGCGCTCGAGCAGATTCGCAATTTCCTCGACGGTATAGTTTTGATGCAGCGACGGCGCGCAGACATAGCCGTTTCTCGAGCAGGCAAGAAAGATGATGACCGATTCGACAACGCTGGGAAGCCACACCCCCACCCGGTCACCCGGTCGCAGACCGCCCCGATGCAACGATTCCGCGACACTATCGGCCCATTCAGTGACTTCGCGCCAAGTGAGTCGCCGAGTCGCATCCTGAAGTGCGTAAGCCATAGGCCGCTCGCGGGCATGGCGACGCGCCAGGCTGTATAGCGTATCTTGCTGCCACACGCCCGCCACGTAGTATTCCCGTGCCATCCGGGGATTGTGAAGTGTCAGTATCTTTTGCATGACGTCCGTCCGAAGGTCGATGAGCGGGCCTGCTCAGTGGCCGAACTTTGTGCTGTCAGGCTCACGCCGTTCGGAGAACGCGGAAGCGAGCTCAGCATGCTCGTCGGAATCGAGATAGCCGCGCAGCAGCAGGTCATGCGACATCCGGGATAATCCGCTGACACCGCCGTGCCGTGCGTTGAAAGCCGACTTGATGGACGCGAGCGCCAACGACCCCCGCTGAGCGATCTCGAGGGCGTACGCGCGCGTTGAGTCCTTCAGTTCGTTATCCGGCACGACCATGTTGATGAGGCCGATCTCGAGCGCCTCTCGCGCGCTGATCTTTGGATTTCGATACCACATATCCTTTGCACGCTTCTTACCTACCAGATCCTCCAGGTACCACGTGCCGAATCCAGCGTCGAAACTACCGACCATCGGCCCCACTTGTCTGAAGACGGCGCTCTCCTTGGCGATGGTGACGTCGCACACGACCTGCAGGACGTTCCCACCCCCGACAGCGAAGCCGTTGACCGAGGCGATAACGGGCTTTTGCAAGCGGTCGATACTCTCGTACATTTCGAGCGTCGGCAGAACTCCGGCATAGAGCAGTGAATCCTCCATGCCATCCTTTCGGCCTCCAGTGCAGAAGAACTTGTCTCCAGCACCTGTGATGACGATGACCCGGGTGTGCGTTTCACGGCGGATGAGATTGATACAGTCTCGAATCTCGTGACACATCTTCTCGGTGAACATGTTTCCGTCGTGCGGACGGTTGAGCGTAATGGTGCCAACGGGGCCATCTTCCTGATACAGGATCTCTTCGAATTCCATGCGTGTCCCCTATTCTGATGTTCAAATGATTCGGCGTTCTCTAAGCCCGGCGATGCATGCCTTGGACATACCCAGACGTTCGCGTAAAACCCGTTCTGTGTCGGCGCCCAAACGTGGCGGGGCGCAACGATACGCGTTGCTCTTGCCATCGAAACGTATCCCGAGACCGACCTGCGGCACTTTGCCCGCCGCTCCTTCTACCGAATAGAACAGCCCTTCGGACAACAAATGACTGTCTTCGACGACCTGATCCACCCGATTGATAGGACCGGCTGGAATCCGGTTTTCGTTGAAAAGCGCAAGCCAGTGCTCCCGCTTCCGAGTGGCGAGTAGCCCCTGAATCGTCTCCACGATACTTGCACGCTCCGTTCGCCGGCTCGCATTGGTCGCAAGCGAAGCTGCGGCACCATATGCCGGCTGGCCCACAGCTGTCCAGAAGCGACGCCATATCGCATCGTTGCCCAGGCCGAGCGTGATCGGCTCGTCGGCTGTCTCGAACACCTGATAGATTGCAATGACCGAATCGCGACCGCCTGATCGGGTAACCCGTTCACCCGAGCCGAGATAGGGAACAATGCGGGGGGCCATGAACCGGACCATGCTTGCCACCATCGAAACATCAATGCTCTTGCCGACGCCGGTTCTTTGCCGCTCGAATAACGCCGCGACTGTCGCCAGCGCGACGTCCTGTCCGGCCAATAGGTCGGCTGCGGGCGTACCGACTTTCTGCGGGCCGGACTCTTGTTCACCCGTCAAATCCATCACGCCTGAATATCCTTCTGCGATGAGGTCGTAACAGGGCAGATTGGCCCTCGGTCCCTGCGAACCAAATCCTGTGAGCGCGACATGGATCAATGTCGGATGTCGCGTCCTCAGCGACTCGAAGTCCAGTCCCAGCTTTCGCTGGACTTCCTGAACCGCGTTCAGCACTAGCACGTCAGTCGACGCCAGCAGGTTATCGAGAATGCTCCGGCCCTCGGGCTGCCTGATATCGAGCGTCAAGCTCTCTTTGTTGCGGTTCATGCTGAGAAACCAGAGAGACTCCCCATCCAGGAACGGCGGTCCCCACGCCCGCGTATCATCGCCTGCCTCTACGCGCTCCACCTTGGTGACTTCGGCGCCCAAATCCGCAAGGAGTTGAGTGCCGTAAGGCCCAGCGATGGAGGTTGTGAGATCTAAAACCCGAACGCCCTTCAGAAGCTCAAGTCCGGAGGTGGGGGTTACAGTCGGAAGTGTGTCGAGTGGTCTCATCGCGGTGTTGGCTGTCGTTTCTGTTATCACTTCGGACGCTTGCGATAGAGGTACTTCGCCGTCATCTCCTGCGCTATGGTGCCGTCATGCATGACACACTGACGCGTGAACGTGACAACGCCCTTGTCACCTTTGCTGGATTCTTTCTTCTCCAACACACGCGAAAGAAGTCGTATCGTGTCTCCATGCTTCACGGGTTTAAGCATGCGCCAACCATCGATCTGGAGGAGAGCCAGCAATGTTCCATCGTTCACGCCTGTCGCGTACTGCAGACCGGCCATCACAGCGTATACAAGGGGACCGTGGGCGATTGGCTCTCCGAACTGAGTGGTCTTACAATATTCAAAGTTCGTATGCACTTCATTGAAGTCACCCGACAAGCAAGCGAAATTTACGATGTCTGTCTGGGTTATAGTGCGCGCCGGGGTCAGAATTTCTTCGCCTATTTCGAAGTCCTCGAAGTACCGGCCGCGTGGCGTTGCGGTGATAGTCATCTCACACTCCTTATTTTTGATGAGTCAAAGCTCGAGCGCGATAGGTCAACCCTTGTCGTTCGCCAGAATGAGGGTCCCGTGGGACGACAGAATCCCACCTTCGTTGTGCACCAGAGCAACCTCGGCGCCCTCAACTTGTCGCGCGCCAAGACCTCCGCGAAGTTGCCGAACCGCCTCTATGATCCCGAACAGACCGCCAGCGGCACCGGCGTGCGCATGCGAAAGCATCCCGCCGTGAGTATTGACAGGCAACTTTCCGCCAATACGCGTATGGCCGTCGGCAAAAAACTGGCCGCCCTCGCCCGGTTTGACGAATCCGAGCTCTTCGATCTCGATAATTGGTACCACCGTGAAACAGTCGTATAGCTGTGCCACATCAATATCTTGCGGACCGAGGCCTGCCATTTCATAAGCAATGCGACCTGACTCGGTCGCGCCGAACTCCGTAAGGCTTGGTGCACACATCAGATGCTCATGCGTGTGGTACTCACCAATGCCCTGCAAATAGACTGGCTTGGTTTTAAGGTCGCGCGCACGCTCGGCGGACGTTACGATGAAGGCGCCACCGGCGTCCGAAATAAGGCAGCAGTCGAGCATTCCCAAGGGATCTGCGATGGGCTTTGCCCTCAGCACCTCCTCCAGCGTGATCGGTTTCTTCATGTGCGCATTGGGATGCAGCAATGCGTGCTCGCGAGCCGCAACCGCCACGTGTGCGAGCTGTTCGCGGGTGGTGCCGTACACGTGCATGTGGCGCTGCGTAATCATCGCGTAATAGCCCGGAATAGAGCCGCCATACGGCTGCTCGTAGTACGGGTGCCCCACCGCAAGCAGCGATGCCAAAGCAGCGTCTCGAGTCTGACCTGTTGCGCGGTTTTCTCCGGCGCACACCAGGATGGTTTCGGCCTGGCCCGCGGCAATCGCCTCAGCGGCATGTTTGAGCATGATCGCAGGGCTGCCGCCACCGACGACCATCGATGCGTTGTAGTGTGGTTTGAGCCCCAAGTACTCGCACAGCACAGAGCCAAGCATGAAGTATGGCTCTGTAAAGGAATAGGCAGTCAGAAGTCCATCGATGTCGGACACCTTCAATCCGGCGTCGTTCAAGGCGCGCTTGGCCGCCTGGGCGTTCAGGCCCAAGCCCGACATGTGGGGCATTCGGCCGATATCCGATTCGCCGACACCAACAATCGCGATCTTGTTTTTGAGGGACACTGGAGTCTTCATATTGCCCCCTCCGGCAGAACGCGGCTGAATTGGGGGACCATCGAGCCGTCGCCGCGGTCTTCGAACGTCACCTGCACGCTGTCGCCGATGGATGTCGATAATGCATCCTTTCCAAGAATATTGGTCAGCATGCGTGGACCTTCCTCGAGATCGATTAGTGCCACGACGTAAGGTACTTGCGAGGCGAAATCTGCAGATGAAGCGCGGCGAATAACGGTAAAGCTGTGAATCGTTCCCTTGCCTTTTGCCTCGACCCACTCGAGGTTTTCAGACCAGCACGTCGGACACAGGAGGCGCGGCATGAAATGCAATTCACCGCAGTCCTGGCACTTACGGATCAGCAACTTTTGCGCGCGCGCGCCATTCCAATAAGGAAGAGAGTCTCCGTTCGCTACCGGTTTTGGAAGTGGTGATTCCAAAATACGTCTCCTAACTATTATGTTGTGGGCCGCGCGCGGCAGACTTACGAAGCTGTCTCAACATACCAGCGAGTTCGGATCATTCGGGTGGAGTGATACGTAATTGCAACTTCACCTTTGTCGGTCACCACTTCATGTGCCGTCACCACGACGCCGCGGTCCGGCTTACTTGTCAGGCGTTTTGAATGCAACCGCACGCAATTGATGATCGAATCTCCCGCGTAGACGGGAACTTTAAACTTTGGCGTGAGTTCCATGAGGAAGATCCCGCGTTTGCGTGTCAGCCCCGCCCGGAGCACCAGCCCTTCGGCCGCACACAACACGAAAAGTCCGGGCGCCATTCGTCCACGGTAGTCCCTTGAGGTTTGCAAATAATCCATGTCCGTAAAAGTCGGTGTATGGAACTTGTGAAGTTCGACAAAGGCTCGAATATCGTCGTCCGCGATGACTTGAGCCTCTGACTCGAAACGCCATTCATCCGTGTATTCTTCAAAGAACAAAGCACCCATGATGTTTTGCTCTTAGTAGGACCGCGGCATACCGAGCACGTGCTGACCGATATAGTTCAGCACCATGTTCGTGGAGATCGGCGCGATCTGGAAGACGCGATTTTCGCGGAACTTGCGCTCGATATGATATTCACGCGCCAGCCCGAAACCACCATGTGTCTGCATGCACGCGTTGGCTAGCTCCCATGAAGCCTCGGAAGCCAGCATCTTGGCCATGTTGGCCTCGGCACCACAGTGTTCGTGACGATCGAACATTTCAGCAGCTTTCCAGCGCAGTGCGTTGGCTGCCTCCAGGTGCGCGTATCCGCGAGCAATCGGGTACTGAACGCCCTGATTAGCACCGATTGGCCGGCCGAAAATCACACGTTCGTTGGCGTACTTCACGGCTTTTTCGATGAACCAGCGCCCGTCACCGATACACTCTGCGGCAATAATGACACGCTCTGCATTCAGGCCATCCAACAGATACTTGAAACCGTTGCCTTCCTCGCCGATGAGCGAATCCTCGGGGATACGCATGTCGTCGTAGAACACCTCGTAGGTGTGGTGATTGAACATCGCGTCGATCTTGCGGCTTGTGTATTGCTTGGGATCGACCTCACGCTTGTCCGCGATAAAGCACGAGAGACCTTGGAAAGGCTTGGCCGGATCCTTCGGCGGGCTGGTGCGAGCGAACACGATAAATGCGTCTGCATGATCAAAGCGCGAGGTCCACACCTTCTGGCCCTTGACCACCCACTCGTTGCCCTCCTTCCAGGCTTTCGTGGTGATCTTCGAAGTGTCGGTACCGGCATTCGGTTCGGTAACGGAGAACGACTGCAGGCGCATGCGACCCGCTACCACCTCGGACAGGAACTTGCGCTTTTGCTGCTCGGACCCGTGCCGTGCCAAAATACCCATCATGAACATTTGACCATGGATCATCGAGCCTACACCCCCAGAGCGATGCATCTCTTCGACGATCACTGAGGCTTCACGCACACCCAGACCCATACCGCCGTACTCTTCCGGAATCATCACCGTGTGTAAGCTGGCGTCCATCAAAGCTTTGATGTAGTCGTGCGGAAAACCTTCTTCCTTGTCTAGCTTATAAAAGTAATCATCGCCAAACCGGCTTGTTACAGCTTGGGTGGCCTGAAGAACATCGTCAAGCGTGATTCCTTCAGAAGTTAGTTGGTCGTTGGTTGTCATGGTTCACTTATCCATTCAGCTGGGATTGCTCAGGTCGGTGGTAAGCTCGGACTCTCTCCGCTTAACCAACCTACGCCTCGGTTTTTGTCTTGCCAAAAGCGCCTGCATGCTTAAGATTCTCTATTTCATCGGTGGTCATACCCAGCTTCGCCTTAAGCACTGAATCGCGGTGTTCCGCAAGTAGCGGAACGCGAGAGGTACCAGGTGCAGGACCAAAGCGCGTCGGATCTGCTGGTAAGAGCATGGTGCCGCCAATGCCATCCTCCACGGTCCTGAAAGCACCGCGATTACGCAAGTAGTCGTTCTGGGTAACTTCAGCCATGCTCAGTATGCTCGCGGCGGGCACGTCGAAGGCATTAAGCTTTTGGACAATTTCTTCACGTGTATGTGCTTTTGTGAAGGATTCCGTAATCGCATGAACCTCTCGCTGACGCTTGGCACGCTCGATATATGTCTCATACCGGGGATCGGTCCCGAACTCAGGCTTGCCCATCGCACTGCACAAGCGTTTCCAGAAGTCGTCGCGATTCACGCCGATGTTGACAAAACCGTCCGACGCCGGAAATGCACCGTATGGCACCCCATGGAAGTTATTGGAGCCAGCAAACTCTCTAAGTTCCGCATTTGCCGACTGCTCGCGGGCGAGCGCTACGGCCACCAGAGGCAACGAGCACTCGACCATGCCGATGTCGAGAATACGCCCGACGCGATCGCGTTCCTGTATACGCAGTGCCAGCAGGATTGCCGCGTGTGCAGTCATCG
The DNA here is from genome assembly GCF_001544555.2 of Caballeronia udeis. GTDB lineage: Bacteria > Pseudomonadota > Gammaproteobacteria > Burkholderiales > Burkholderiaceae > Caballeronia > Caballeronia udeis. The sequence continues at coordinate 20,449 of NZ_FCOK02000115.1, forward strand.
CTGCCAAAATATCCCCCATGGCAAAACCGCACCAAACTGGATTTCCATCGTGATCCCGTGTAAGGCTTGTTGTACCGGACATTGCCTCAGCCACCATCGCCAGACCGGCCCGGTCAACGTAGGCACCGGCATCTTTAATACCAAATCCAGAGATGCATGCAATGACTAAACGTGGATAGCGTGCGTGCAGAGTGTCGGGATGCAAGCCTAGCCGATCGAGCGCACCGGCTCGCATATTGGTTACTAATACATCAGTTGACTCAAGTAGCCGGTGCAGAACCTCTTTGCCTTCCGCATTCTTCAGGTCGAGTGCTACGCTCTGCTTACCCCTGTTGAGCGAACCGAAGTAACCGGAGACGGTTCCGTCGCTGGATCGACGCATCGGTTCGCGATGCCGTGTAAGCTCGCCTTCGGGCGGCTCGATTTTGATGACGTCCGCCCCCTCCTCTGCCAGCAGCTGCCCACAGTAAGGGCCGGCGATGAGATGCGTTAGTTCGATAACCTTCACTCCTCGGAGGGGAGACACACCAGCAATGTTTGTGGACATTTCACCGTTCGTCAATGTGTGCATGGCTGCAGTTTCCGTCTCATCAAGGTCAATGTCGAGTTGGCTTTTTTGTGGACCATGGTAACTTCGGCTAACCGTCATTCGGTCCGGAACTGCAAACCCCAGGAGGAAGCCAAAAAGACGGATTGCCGCAGAAGAAATCCGTACGGCCGGTATGTCTCGCGCCAGCAATGTGAGATAGCCCGTGCAAGTTGGCGAGATTGCTCATGAAGATCGTCGATGGTGCGTAGCGTTGTGCTTGGACTCTTATGGTGGAGAGCGCACCGCGCTCCGGGAGCGTTCGGGGTGGGATCCTTCGATAGGATTGGCCTCCCGAGAGCCCCATGACCGCGGGGAGTACCGAAGCAAAGTTAGCGCCAGACTTCGCAGGGCGATCATGCGTCACCTCCGCGCAAAGCAGGACTCCTGCTCCTTCCCATCCAAGTGAGATGGCACGAATTGTTAAGAGGTTGTTCCCAATGTAGTCCTAAAAAACATTGATGCCTGAACACTCACAATCCGCTTCGATGACATCAAGACAGCCTTTGTGGAGAGCGTCAAGCAGGATGTCCGGTCGTGTTGCCTCACGAAGGAATGTTACTCGCCTGATTGTTGTCGTTTTTTCTTTTATCTTTTTAATGGCTTGCCGGGGGCGGAGCGCCCGGCCCCCCGGAGACCATCAACTTTTCCGCAACTCAAACTTCGGCTGGCGCATGGGCAGACGCTCGCAGACCGCCCAGAATCAGTCCTGTTACGCGCTCTGCTCGCCACGCCTTGACCCGGCGCTGCAGCGTCCGGAATTGTGCCTGACTGGCATACGCCTCTGGAAACATTGCGGCCAACCGATCCATCAATACGTTGTCCGGCGGCTATCGTCGAGCAGGTCCGCAGACTGTCGCAGCAGTTGTCCGATCTGCAAATCGTCGCACACCTCAATCAAGAAGAGCTCGCAGCCCCCATGGCCAGATGCCGCCGCCGCAAAGACACCAAGCACCGTCGTGAGGTGCCAGTCCTGACGCGACTCGACGTTGCGACGCATGCGCAAGAACATGTCTTGCCCGGCGGCAACGGCCGCAATCATTTCCCGACACAAAATGCCCCCGGCTCGCTCAGCCACTGCGAATGCAGCTGGGACGATTGAACTGCTAGGATGATAGCCTTCAGGCGCATGGTCATGCGTAATCCAGACAATGCGCCATCGCCCATTCGCAAAGGCAGCCATGAGAGCGGGCGCAGGGCCTCCGAAGCCAAGAATCGTACTTTCCGCTGCCCCGCCCGATTCACGAACTATATCAACCATACTGCGCACCGCCGGCCCCACTCCGCTCGCCGCGAGGACCATCCCAATGGTGTCCAGCATGCTTTTTTTGCCCCCTCCACTGCACCAGTTGGCAGGGTCGGATACTGCGTATTCGCCACCCCTGGCAGCGAAGTCGTTCGAAAGGTCAACTCTGGACATTCGTTTTTCCTTTGACATAACATAATGTCCCCAAATATGCCCCCGCGTGTCGAGTTAGTTTTTGTTGAGCAGCGGTAGGCAAATCTAACCACCGACTCCAGCCATCCGGAATCGCAGGAGCGCTAACCGCATCTCGTTGGCGGCATAAAACGGGTTGGAGCGCCGTTACTCGGTAAGCGCGCAGCAAACCCATCTTGACGGATTGGGCTAGCCGACGATCACAGTTGGCTGCCAGCGATGCGGCAGCAATGCCGCGATGTCGTTGGCCTTGTGGGTCGGTAGCCGCGTGAGGATGTCCTTCAGATAGGCATGCGGGTCGTGCCCGTTAAGTTGGGCTGACCGTATCAGGCTCATGATGGCGGCAGCGCGTTGGCCTGCTCGCAGTGAGCCGGCGAACAACCAGTTCCTTCCGATAGCCCATGGGCGGATCTGGTTTTCGCATTGTTGTCTATGGGCACGTGCCCGTCGTCGAGATAACGCGTGAGCGCTTCCCAACGCTTGAGACTGTAGTCCAGCGCTTTCGTAATCGCTGAACCTTCCGAAACCAGCTTGCGCTGCGCCACCATCCATTCATAAAGTGCATCGCACATCGGTTTGGCCCGGCTCTGCCGGAGTTTGTGCCGCTCTTCGGCATCCAGCACTGCAGCGTCGCGCTCGATATCGTAAAGCGCAGCGAAGAACGGCATGGCCTGTCCAGCAACCTGGCTGCTGTGATTGGCGTGCAGGTCGAAGAACTTGCGCCGTGCGTGAGCCTTATCTGGAGCACCAGATAAGGCTCATTATCCCGAGCGTGGTTTTATCCGGAGCGAATCAGGCTGTCGCCAACGTGCATGTGGCCTATCTTAAGTTCAAACTCCACATAAAGTTTGATCGTTCACAAAGACTGCAAGAACGCGAGCAGGTCGGCCTTTGGTTTCCATGGCTTTGTATTCGTCGGCTCAATGCCGGCCTTCTTCCAGAACGCCTCCATGGCGTCGCGCTTCATCTGCAGGTTGATCGTGATGTAGCGACCTGTCGTTGCGACGCTGGTATGGCCAAGGTAGTCGCGGATCACCGTCACGTCGCTTCCGGATTGCAGCAGTGCCACGGCGCAACTGTGGCGCAGGACGTGCGACGTGATGTGCTTTCGCAGCAATGCGGGGTTGTCGCGAGCCGCTGCGCACGCGTACTTCGTGAGGATGTAGGCGATGCGATCGCGCGTCAGGGGTTGCCCGTTTCGATTGACGAACACGCACTGCCCGTCGGCACCGCGTGACATGCCACGCAGTCAATGTAACGCGTTGGCTGTCTCGGCCCACAGTGGCAACACACGCTCCTTTCGTTCATGGAAATATTTGCATGACCGCAGCTATGACGATCTCGGGAATATGCGCAGTTGCGCGCCACGCAGACTCGTTTGTCCTTCTGCGATGGGTTTTCCACGGCTGCCGCCAGTACTGGACTGCGCATAATAAAAGTGCTTTCCTCAGAAGGCAGTTCGGCCTTTTGAGGAGAGTCATCATGGACAACGAGTT
>NZ_FCOK02000116.1 GCF_001544555.2 Caballeronia udeis
TAGCTATCCTGCGCTCGCACGCATAACAGCGTGAAATCAATGGCTTATGTTTGTGATCGAGTCAAAGTTCGGGTTAGCGGCAACCGTTCTCTCCGAATCTTGGAGCTTGAGGAGCCTATCGCCGGGACTCGTAACCGTGTGACGATGGCGAGATATACGGACTGAGGAACCTCGGTCCAGAATCATGCTCATGTAAGGTCCGAATATAAGTCCGCAGCCACCCTCCTGGTCGAACACAATATCTGCATGCAAATGGGAGGCGACGATACAAGCAAGCGATGCCGTGCTTCGGTGCCGGTGCGATACGGCGAGCTTCCAATCCAACAATGGAGTTCGCCGTGCAGACAACCGAACTGATGACGTTGAACTCGCACGAATTTGACCGATTGAAAGTGATTTAAGCCGTCGTGGATGCTCGAGCCTGGGCTGCCCGCTGGGCCACCCGACAGTGCGTCAGGTCGAGCGCTTCGTGCTTCGGCACAAACAAGCTGGCGCCGACATGAGTGGGAGTCTGGTTGACAAATTCATGAAGGTCATAACGATGGTGCCCAAAACCGGCGGTAGCCTATCCTGCTGTAGATCAGAAATCCTTGTCTGTTCAGCTCCAGACATTCGGGATGGCCGGTTATCTCGCATTGTGTCAAACAAAACGGGACATTCAACAAGGGCGAGTTGCGTGACGACATGCAATTGGGAGCTTGCCGAGGGGCCACATGGTAGGCCGGGTTTTAGGGGTTGCCCATCGCCCGTATTACAGGTCGTCCCGTTTTGGTTTGTGTCAAACAAAGGCAGGGTTTTAGCACAATCGAGTTGTATGAAAATAAGCCGCATGCCCGCCGGGTTCCGTCGCGAATGAACCTGTTTGGTCCTCGCGGTTCCGATAACCGGAGACGATGCCAGACGTGGCGAGATGTTTGCCAGAGCATCTTGACCTGACATGATATGACACGGAGTTCGCATGGAACCGATACCGAACGTCCTGAGCGGCACGCTCGCTTTCCCCTTACTGACGAGCCAAGCGCGAGGCTAGATGTCCTGTTTGCCAGGTGCCGGAATTCCGCCGGGATCGATCGCGACGGGATCGGGATACGCGGTCAGGGATTTCGCTTCTGCCGAGACAAGCTACCCGTCGACGCTTTAAAACACGCCAGGAATAAACCGATACCGCACGCGCGCAGCGTACTCCCGATACCTCGCATCCTTGACCAGCACGCGTTCCTCTCGCACGACACGAAACATCTGCAACGCCCAGAGAAGCAAAAGCACGACGAGATTCCGTATGCCGAAGTTAGACAAGAGAAAACCGGCCTGACTAACGAAATATCCGAAGTAAATCGGATGTCGAAGAAAACGGTAGGGCCCGCTCACAACCACGCCGCGATTCGCGGGGAGTATTCCGAACGAGCGCCGCAACGAAAGCTTCGCACTGACCTGGATCGCCAGCCCCGCGATCTGCAGACCTGCCGCAACCGTTTCGGGGAGCAGGTGAATCCCTGGCGCGATACGGAACGCAAGGAAGTAGAAGCTCGCGCAGAGGGAAATCACTACCGTGACAGGGTTCCAGTCACGCTCACGCGGCACGCGCGTGCAGACAACAAGCCCGAGCGTGAGCAATTCAGAGATGACAAGCAGTAGCAATGTAATCCGCGAAGGATCCTTGTGAAACTGGTAGAGAGCCGATGAGACGAACACCGAGTACATCAGGACTGCAAGCAGCCGCATAACGATCTCGCCGATCATCTGATCTCGCGTCAAGGAAGCAGTCTTCCGAGCTGGCGGCTCGGTGAGGCTCCCCGAAACAACGGCTTGGCCTGCAGGCGATGGAATTTCCGATTTCATAATCAGTTCCGGTCGGGATACAGATCGATCTACGCGAAGGCACTGGCTTGGCCAGCTGTCCCGCAAGTTTGTAGATGCTTTCATGGACACATGGATGACGGACCATCTAGCAAAGCCATGCTGGGCATCTCACGGCCGTCCGTCCGAACACTTTTAGTCATCCCTTTATCGGAGGCTTGCGGCCTGCACGGGCTGCGCCTGAACCGCCGCCACCTTCGCCGGCGAAATGGACGACACCGGCTGCTGCTGCAGGCGTTTGCGCTGAATCTCGTAATACTGCAGGTTGTCCTGCACCGACGCTTTCGGCAGGTCGCGAGCGAGAATCTCGGCCGCCGCTTCCGTATTGCCGAGAAGACCGTAGGCCAGCGCGAGATCCTGGCGTGCCTGCGGCGGTGCAGCCGGATATCGCGTGACGTCGAGCAACACGTTCGCGCCTTCGCGGGGATTGCCGCCGAGGATCAGGGACAAGCCGAGATTCGAGCTCAGCACCGGATCGCCCGGATTCGTCTTGAGAGCCGCGCGTAATGCAGCCTGCGCGCCCGCGTGATCGCCGCTCAGGTCAAGCGCGGCGCCAAGTCCTGCCGACGCCAGTGCGTCGCCGGGCGTCAGCGTCAGCACTTGCCGATAGGTCGAGATCGCGTCGTCGAAACGGCGCTGGTGGATCGCCACTCGCGCAATGCCGATTAGCGGCGCGGTGTTGGTCGCGTCAAGCTGGCTGGCACGCTGGTAGTAGACACCTGCACGCGTGAAGTCGCCGACGGCGTAGAGCGTGTTGCCAAGCCCTGTCAGACCCGCTACCGAATGCGGATCGGCTTGAACGATCTGGTCGTAGATGGTTTTGGCGACGTCGATATTGCCCGAGTCGAGTGCCGAATCGGCGATGCGCAGTTCACTCATGCTGCTCGGCGAGGAATTATGCGTGACAGGGTGCGTATCGGTCAGGTGTTGCGTGGTGGTCGTTGTGCAGGCGGCAGTCGTGCCCAGGAGGACCACGGCGAGGGCCACGAGGCGAGGGCGCAGGCCGGTCGATCCGGCGACCATGTTCCCGGCGAATGAGTAGAGATTTTTTTTCATTGCTTTGACAGGACGTCCATAAGTTGGAGAATGGCGGGCCCGGCCGAAATCACCACTACGGCCGGCAGAATAAATAACATCATCGGCACGACCATCTTCGGGGCGAGCTTGGCGGCCTTCTCCTCCAGCATGACGATGTGCGCAAGGCGTTCCGTGCGCGAGAGCGTGCGCAGAGCCTGTGTGATGGGCGTGCCGTAACGCATGGACTGGACAAGCGTGGAGATCAGCGCGCGGATAGAAGGCAGGTCGATACGTTCGGCAAGCGCCTGGAGTGCCCGGGTGCTGTCGCCGGAGAGCTTGAGTTCGTCGGCGGTGAGCGAAAATTCCTCGGAAAGCGGCGGGCAGATCGTCTTGAGTTCGTCGGCGACGCGCCGGATGCTCACCCCGAGGCTGTTGCCTGCATTCGTGCAGATCACGAGCAGGTCTAGCGCATCAGGCAGGCAGCCGGCCATCTTCTTGCGGCGGCGCGACGCGCGAAATGCGACGATATACTCGGGAATGATCATGCCGACAATAAACGCCATCAGCATCATTGCGCCGCGGACCGCCGGGTACTGGCCGATCATCGGGATGCCGGACCCCAGCATGACGGCGAGGGCGGCGCAGACCAACCCGACAACAAACTTCACGGCGAGCAGCGCCGATACCGCAAGACTGCTGCGATAGCCACTACGTGCCATTTCCTTCCTCAGCTTAAGCCGGTATTTCGTGTCGAACAGGGGAAGCCGGTCGCCGATCCTGGCAAGCCGCTGCACGAGCCGCGTGCGCCAGCCGCCGGGCCCGTCGACCTCCTCTATCTGAACGATTGCCGCGCGCTGTGTGAGCGCGACTTGTCGCGCGCGATCGGCAATCCGGCCGCGCCGGCCGCCCCGCTTGGTCGCCCACAAGAGTGCAAGTCCGGCGAAGAGTGCGGACAGCATCAGAAGGTTGATGAGCGTTTCAATACTGTCATGGCTCATCGCGAGGTATCCAGTTTTGACATCTTGGTGATGATGACAATGCCTACCACGACTGAGATGACGGCGTAGGTAAGGAGCTTTTGACCAGCGGGGGTTCCCAGGAGCACCGCGAGATAGTTTTTGTCCGTTAGGGACATCGCCACCATGACGACTACCGGAATCGCTGTGAGGATCTTGGTCGTGATGCGAGCTTCCCCAGTCAGGGCCCGGGTCTTCTGACGAATTTCGCGGCGTGTACGCACGATGGCGGCGAGGTTCTCGAGCGTCTCGCCGAGCTGGCCGCCCGTTTCCCTCTGCAGCAGCACGCACACGCAAAAGAATGAAAAGTCCGCAACTTCGATGCGCCGCACCGCCGCCGCGAGCACGGCCTCGAGATCCAGCCCGATCTGAAGCGAATCGCCCATCAGCTTGAACTCGCGACGCAGTGGTTCCTGAAGCTCTTCGGCAGCCGCGCTGATCATCTGGGACACCGGCACGCCAGCCCGTACTCCGCGCACGAGCAGGTCGATCAAGTCGGGAAAGCCATCGAGAAACTGTCGTCGAAAACGCTCCACGAGAAAGCTGTACGCACGCATACCTATCAGCACCGGCAGGCCGGCCAAAAGCAACGGCGGGACGAAACCGGGCAGTGGCATGAAGCGCGCCATCAGAATGGCGACCAGCTCGCCAACGATCGCCGCCGCGATCACGATGCGCAGCCCGTTCGTGCCGGCGACCGTGCGCAGGCGGGCGAGCTTCGGGCCGGACCAGCGGCTGAACGCGTTGTTTTCCCGTGTGACGTTGAAGAGCTCCGCGGTTTGCTCAGCATCCTTCGCGACCGGGCGCTGACGCTGCAACGAGAACACATCCGCCATGCGCGCGCGGATCCGGGCTTCCGGCTGCTTGCTGCGCAGATCCTGCACGGTCAGGACCATCACACCGAGCACGATGACGCCTGCAAAGGACGCAGCGGTGACCAGGTCGACGAAATTCATGACTTCATCGCCTCCTGCAGGGCATCCTCGAGACCGTAGTAAGCCGCGCGCGCTGAAAACGCCGGACGTACCGAGGCACACTCGAACACGCCCTTGACTTCCTCGCTGTACGCGCTGGCGTCGTAGCGGAAGGTGAACAGGTCCTGCGTGATGATGACGTCGCCTTCCATGCCGACAAGCTCCGTGATGCGCGTGATACGGCGCATGCCATCGCGCATCCGTTCAATCTGCACGATCAGGTTCACGGCGCTCGCAATCTGGCGACGGATCGAAAGCAGCGGAAGATTGCCGTTCGCCATCATGACCATGCTCTCCAGCCGGGTGATGCTGTCGCGCGGCGTATTCGCGTGGATCGTCGTCATCGAGCCGTCGTGGCCTGTGTTCATGGCCTGGAGTACGTCGAAAGCTTCCGGGCCGCGTGTCTCGCCGAGGATGATGCGATCCGGGCGCATCCGCAGCGCGTTTCGCACGAGGTCACGCTGCGCGACGGCGCCGAGTCCCTCTGAGTTCTCAGGTCGCGTTTCGAGGCTCACTACGTGGGGCTGCACAAGTTGCAGTTCGGCGGCATCTTCGATCGTGACGGTACGCTCGCCAAGGTCGATGAAGTGCGACAGCGCATTGAGCAGCGTAGTCTTCCCCGAACCCGTACCGCCCGACACGATGATGTTGAGCCGGCAGGTGCTCGCGAGTTTGAGCACGTTCGCCATCGCCTGCGACAGGTTTCCCTGCTGCGCCATGCGGTGCAGCGTAATGTTGCGCTTGGAGAATTTGCGAATCGAGATGACCGCGCCGTGGATCGCGAGCGGCGGCAAGACGACATTGACCCGGCTGCCGTCGGCGAGGCGCGCGTCTACCATCGGACTGCTTTCGTCCACGCGCCGCCCGACGCTTGCAGCGATCCGCTGAGCCACGCTCACTACGTGCGAGTTGTCGCGGAATTTGTAGGGAGTGAGTTCGAGCCGGCCATGTCGTTCCACATAGACCTGGTCGGGCCCGTTCACGAGCACGTCGGTGACGGTCTCGTCGGCGAGCAAAGGTTCGATCGGGCCAAGGCCAAACATGTCGTTGAGCAGGTCGCCGACAATCTGCGATTGCTCCGAGATGGTGATGTTCAGGCGTTCGCGCTCGGCGATCTCCAGCACGAGTTGCTCGACGCCGGACTTCATCTGCTCGCGCGTGCGGCCGACCACGGCAGACGCGTTCATTGAGGCGAACACGCCGTTGCGAATGGTCTTGAAGAGCTCCGAGCGCACCAGCAGTTCGTTGCCTTCCGGCAAGCTTGCGCGCGACACCGCGGGCGGGATGGCGAGATCAGCGGCCGTATCGCGAATGGCGGGCGTGACGGGAACGGCTTTGCTGGCGGCCGGTGTGCTCTGTTTTTGCCCGAACATCAGCTTCTCCTCAGCCTGAGTTTCTGGAAGAACGTACGTTCAATGTTCGGGTGCTGGCCAGTCAGGTCACCGCCGATGCGCGTGATGGTCTGGTTGAAGCCGTCGGTCGTCTTGTCTTTGGGCGCTTCGCCCAGGTTTGCGGCAATCGTTACGGCCTTCGCTTCGTAGGGAATCTCGTACAGCACAGGGCGGCCGACCGCCGCCATGAAGTCGGCAGGCTCGACCATGCCCGCCGCCGCCGAAGTCACGTTGTTGAGCAAAAGCGACGTGGTCGGGTTGTTGTCCCGGTCTTCGATGAAGCGTAGCCGGCGGATGCTCTCGCGGGTCGAATGGACCGAACGGTCGGCGATCAGGTAGACGCGTGACGCGTGATCGAACGCCTCACCCGCGAGCGAATCCGCCAGGTTGCAGACGTCAAGGATCACGTAGTGAAAGTTCTCACACAGCAGTCTCAACACGCGTTCGAGTGAGTTGTCCTCGAACGGGTGCGGGGTGCCGAAGTCGAGTTCCGCCGAAAGCACGAACAGGCGCGAACCTTTGGCGACGAGCGTACGCTCGACGTACTGCGGATCGAGACGATGCACGTTCTGCAATACGTCGGACAGGCCGTTGTTGGTCTGTATGCCAAGCATGCTGTTCGCAGCACCGCCGTACAGGTTCAAATCGACATAGGCGATGCGGCGCTGCGTGTTTTCAGCCAGATGGCGCGCCACGTTGAGCGCGATCGTGGTCACGCCAACGCCGCCGCGCGTACCCGCGAATGCGACGGTCTTGCCCGCGCGCAGGCGCATTACCTGGCTCACTTTGCCCTCGGAAACGTTCAGCGTCCGCTTGATCAGCTCCACTGTGAGCGGTTTCACGAGATAGTCGCGCACGCCGATCTGCAGCAGAGTACGAAACAGGCCGACGTCGTTGCGTTCGCCGAGTGCCACTACCTGTACCGAGGGCTCGCATACTTCGGCGAGGCGGGCGAGGTCGGAGAGTGGCATCGCGGAGTCGTTCAGGTCCACGAGCAGGAACAGCGGCGAGCGGTCGAGCTTGGCCAGCAAGGTGATCGCGTCGTTCACACCGCCAATCGCGATGTGCGTATGCGGCATCGCCTGTTCGAGGACGTAGCTCTTGAGCACCTGCTCGGTCTTCTTGTCCGCGACGAACGCGATGAAGTCGGCGGCCCGGGCGCCGGCCTTGCCCTTCTGGAGATTTAACTCAGTCGTGCTCATCCTGTGCTCCCGTCACTTGGTATCGTGAGTCGTAACTGTGTTGAACGGAATCAGCTGGCCGGTTTCGTAGCGATGCACCGCGCTGGCCGCGACCGCGGCGTCGGCGGGTCCAGGCGCCCGTGGCGCGACCACGTCCTGCGGATTTGCGATCTGCGCGGCGAGATTCGTATAGGTGGCGCAACCCCATTCCATGCTGGGACGGTGCCAACCCGCGTCGGTTAGTACCGAGGGGCGCGACAGGCTCGCGCAGTCCGGCGGCACGACCGAATGCCCATCGTATTTGAGGATCGATGCGTCGGGCATGTCGCGCGGAGGCTTAAAGCAGCCACTGAGGCCCACGCCGATAGCACAGGCCAGGATGAACGTGAGGAGACGTGCAGATTTCATGGCATTGCGCTCAATAAACGTATCCGGCCGCGCCGACGAGACGCGGTTGTCCTGCCGTCGACGCTGTGTCGCCGGCCTGATGGCTGAAGCTATATTCAACGTCGTTGCTCGGTGAAACGAGTGACTCGAGCGGCGTGCGCAGTTTCGTCGGATCGGTCGGTTCGACGATATACGGTGTCACCATGATGACCAGTTCGGTTTTGTTGTTCTGATAGTTCGTCGACTGGAACAGCTTGCCGAGGATGGGGATCGAGCCCACGCCCGGGACCTGGGAGATCAGGTCGTTCGTGGTGCTCTGCAACAGTCCGGCGATGGCGAAACTCTGGCCGCTGCCCAGTTCAACGGTCGTGTCCGCGCGGCGCAGGCTCAGGCCCGGCACTGTGACACCCCCGGTCGTGACGCTTACCGAGGTATCGATCTCGCTCACTTCCGGACGCACCTTGAGGCTGATGCGGTTGTCGGCAAGCACGGTCGGCGTGAAATCGAGTTTTACGCCGAACTGCTTGAATTCAACCGAGATCGCGCCATTGATCTGCGATATCGGAATCGGAAACTCACCGCCGGCGATAAAGCTTGCCGTCTGGCCGGAAAGCGCTACGAGGTTAGGCTCGGCAAGTACGGTAAGGAGTCCCTCCTGGTTCAACGCGTCAACGAGTGCCTGGATATTGGTGTTGCCGGTCTTGAACTGGCCGAATATGGAATACGCATTGTTGGTCGGAAGGTTCACCGGGTACGGGTTGGTGCCGCCGTTTACAACCTGCTGGTTCAGGTTATAGATCGCGCGGCCGCTGTAGATGCCGCCGAAGAAATTGCCGGCTACATTGCCAAGCGACTGCCAGTTAATGCCTAGCTGCTGCGTGACGTTGCGGTCGACTTCCGTGATCCGCACACGCAATTGCACCTGCAACGGCCGGTCGATCGTCATGCGGTTGATCAACACTTCCTTGTCGGCCAGATAGGGCGTGACGGCCTGCACGACAGCGTCGGCATCGGCGGCGTTGGTGGCCTGGCCGGAAAGTTGCAATGAGCCCTGGCCGCCGGTGATTTGCACATTCATGTTGGGAAAACGCCCGGCGATCATCCTGCGCAACGCGTCCATGTCGCGTGCTACGGAGACGGTGCGCTGCAGGAGCGTCTTGTTGTTCGGGCCGAGCACGTAGAGTGTCGTGGTGCCACTCTTTTTACCAAGCACGAATACCGCTCGAGGCGAGGGCACGTGCACGTCGGCCACGGCCGGGTCGGCGACGAACACGGAAGTCGCATCTTCATTGAGCCGGACCAGCACGCCCGCGCCTGCGTTGATTTCGAGCGGACCCGTTGCGTATGCCGACGGTACCGGTTGCGACGCATTGGGGTCACGAGCCGGCATGGCCTTTGGAGGCGCCGCGAGTACCGGTGCCACGCACGACAGGGCGCCGGCGAGCGCCCAGGTGGCGCGGCAAATCGGACCGAACTGCATTTTCATGACGCTTTTCCTGGTGAATGGACGGTGTCCACCGGTTGCTGAGTGCGTTAATGCGATGCGGGGACGGTCGGCAGCGGAGGCACGCCGTTTGCTGCGCCACCATTCCCCTGTGCGACGGTCTCTGCCGAATTGCTGCTCTCGGAGCCGCGATAGATCATCACGGTGCGCGGTGCAGCCGGCACGGGCGGCAGGCCCACGGGGCTGACCTGCTGAGCGCGCGATTTGGGCAACTCGCGCAGCGCGCGGGATATATCCCCGGCCCAGACGGGTGCTGCTTGCGAGGCGCTGGACGCAGAGGCTGCCGCGCTCGAATCGGGGTCGCGGCTGGCGGTCGCGAAGCTACGCAGGGCGAGCGACAAGCTGCCGAGACGAGCGGCTACCGAGACCACCTCTCCCATGCGCGGTGTCACTTCCAGGGTGACCGTGCGAGCGCGGTTGTTAGCATCGGGGGCGTCGCTCGTCTTGGGCCGACTGATCTCCGAGCCGACCGCCAGCACACGCACGTGCTGGACAACCGTCTCGGTCGCCACTGCGAGGTCTGGAGATTCGGTGCGGCGATCCATTTGCTGGGTCAGCATCAGGTCGACGTAGTCACCCGGCTGGATCAGGCCCGCGTTGCCGGACACGTCATCGACGGCCACCGAGACCGCCCGCATCTCGGGCTTCAGGGTCGCGGCAAGGAAGCCTGGCGCGTTTGGCAGGATGACGTCGTCGGCGACGAGCACCGTGCCGCTCGCCGCCGGCCGACGCAGTAGTGCGCCTTTCAGGTCGACGGCGTTGGGGGCGTCGGCAACGATTGCGTTAGGCGGTACTTCGGCCACGGGAACGTTCTTCCAGCCGAGATCGTCGTCGCGCAGCAGAAGGCCCTGAGGAAGATCGGCTGCGCTTACGCGCACCTTTTGTGTGGTGACCGTTGGCGCCGACGTGTGGTAAGCGCCAGCAATGACCGTGCGCACGATCAACGCGATCAGGAGTGCGCCCAGGAGAAGCAACGCGAACTTAATAATTTTGGACATAGGGACGCCGTCCTATCGCGTCAAAATCAAAGGCAGCAACGCGGGTAGCACGATCACCGTGCCGCCGCCCGCAGCAAGCGCCACGCCGTAAGGCACGCCGCGTGCGCCAGAAAACATGGCGAGCGCCCGCATTGCCGCCAGGCGGTGATGCGGGTCCATGTTTCGCGTGGCAAGACTGACCAGGGACACGACGGTCCCGATCACCGAAATCAGGGTTAATGCAGGCCACGAGAGGGGCAGGCCGGCCCACAGGAAAATCACTGCTGCCAGCTTGGCATCGCCGCCACCCAGCATCTTTGCTGCGAACAGGCCGGCACAGACCAGGAAGACCACGAGGGCCATGGCGAGATGCGCAATCACGTCACCGAACGACAAGTGAAGGGCGAGCGCGTCGGCGAAAAAGAGAACACCAATCGCGAGCACGGGTCTGGTCGGCAGACGGCGGGACCGAACGTCGATCACCGCCAGCCATAACAGCGTGCAAAGTACGACGAGACGAATGGCGAGGGACAGTAGCTGCACGATGGTCGACGGAAGGAACGGGTCGGGCGGAAATTCGGACGGGAGCCCGAATTTCCGGATTCAAGCGATCATGAGGTCGTAGCTGTCGAGACGCTTGTGGTCATGGTGGTGAACAAGGCCTGGATGCTGGTCTTGAACGTAGCGCCGACCAGGGCCAAAGTGACGGCGACAATGCCGGCCATCATTGCGTATTCCAAGGCGCTGACGCCGCGATCGTCGCGGACAAACGCATTCACAAATTTGCGCATTTTGGTAACTCCTATACGAGAAAGTAGGTGTAACTACGTAGTAACGACTCGCATTAAAGTCGCAGGCCGTACCCACGATCCCGGGACTGCCGACTACGCGTAACGAACGGGGTGTGAGTACACCTCTTAACGGCGGATGCACACGGATCTTTAGGGACATCGAACTAAATCTCGGATACGCAAAAATTACCTTTAAAAATGCTTGAGCAAACAGTTGTGTGCTAATTCCAATTTCACTCGATGTGATGTTGCTATCCCCAAAAGGGACTTCCTTCGGGGCGTTCATGCGGTCATACATCGCGTACTCCATGAGCTTGCGTAATCTCGACGAGATGATGGCCGAGCGCGGTATTGAGGTTGGTCATTCGACGGTGCATCCTTGAGTGATCAAGTTGGTGCCACTGTTCGAGAAGACGCTTCGTAGCACAAGCTGCTGGTAAGCAAGCGCTGGCGGATGGACGAGGTGTGTCACGAACACAAGCGAAAGCTTGTGTTGCTGTACTGAAGATGGCAGTGGGCCTGGTACTGTCAACCTGCGGTCAACTTGGCGTGGATGCGGCGATAACGTCGGCCATGAAACAAGCTGACAATACCTCCATTCCGGGTATATTAGCTTTCCTATGCAAAGGCAGGCTCATATCTTCCCTCGCGCGGTTTTAACGTTCGGTCCAGCGCCGTTAGCGTGCCCGATCACCGGAGCAATTCGGGCACCGAGTGGCGCTTTACATTTAGTGTTGCCGACTACCCGACGGCGCGCGGTAAGCCAAATCACTTGTCGAACAGCATGACAAGCGATGGCGTCTCGCTCGATTCGCTTATTGGGTCAACACGACTTCCGTATAGCCGGAGCCGCTGCCTCCGGTTGTCGTACATTGCGCTGCGAAGAAGTTGTTCTTGTACTGGCAGTCTTCGCCATAGCCCGGGCCGTTCAGGCTTGTTGCCGAGCAATGACTTGACGGCGAGTAGTACTGCTCTCCCGGCCCCACCCCGCCAGCGTCGTCCCACCAGAATACCGCGGCGGGGGCGATTGCTGAGGAGCCCGTCTGATTCGACAGCGCCGAGAGCTGAGAGCAGGTTGGCGCCGCATAGGCCGCTCCGCCGCCCGAAGTGGAAAAGCAGCTGGAAAGCGCGGCTGCTGGTGCGGTACTGGACTTGGACAAGCCGCTAATGTAGCTCTGCGTCACCCCGGTTTGCACGTACAGCGAGCAGTTCGGCGTGGCCGATGTCGCCGTCGTCAGATACTGGGTGCTGCAGGTATAGACGGTCGTCGTGTTCGATCCGGACGTAGATGACGTGGACGTGCAATTGGAATAGCCCGAGCCGGGTGCATTGATGCCCAGGTAAGTCGAGAGATTGTTGTAGGACCCTGACGCGATCGGTACTTTGACCGATCCGGCGGTGACATTGGTGATCGAGGAGCCCCCAAAGAAAGAGTTGCTCGATGTCACTGTAACGGTGTACGAGGTGTTGGTATTTTCGCTGGGTGACTGGTTGTTAAGAAGGAGTGACGAATAAAATTTCTGCGTGCTCATATACGGCGCACCGTACGAGTTCGCGCCTGTGACCGTCACCCCGCAACCTGAATTCCCGGTGTTGCCGTCGGTCAGGTTCACGAGTGCAACGCCGAGCGGCTGGTTCGCAGAAATGGCGGGCAAGACCTGGCCGGATGGAAGAGGTTGATAGCTGCTGCCAATCATGTAGTAGTTGTTGTAGAGGTTCCCTGTGGTCGTCCAGGCCGGCACCGACGAATAATCGTATCCGCCGCCTCCCGATTTCAATGGCACCTCGTACAGGTAAGCGGAATTTCCATCGCACGCCACCGAATTTACGTTGGTAAACACCAGTTGTGGCGTGACGACCGGGTCTCCAGCGGTGCCCGTTGCCGTGATGGTGACCGACGGGATGACCAACGACATCAACGTCGTGGAAACCTTCGCGGTGGCGCTCACGGTGACGGTGTAGGCCGTTGCATTGCCAAGCGCCGGATTGATCGTGCCATTGCTGTTTGTCGACACGGTTGGCGGGCTTATCGAAAGGCTCGACGGCAGGAGCGTGCTATTAAAGTAATTGGTCGCGACCTGGGTTGCCGTGGCACTCCGGGTGGGATCGGTGAAGACGGCAGCGCCCGCGATCGCGGCCTGGTCGACTGCGCTCTGCAAGGTCGAACGGAATTGAACCATGCGCCCATAATCGACAGCGGCACCCACAATCAGGGCCATCGGAATAAGCAGCACCGCGAACGTCACGGCGATCGCGCCCGTTTCATCCGCGCAGAGACGCGACAGCATGCGCATGAACGTAGTCTTCATTGACGGCAACATGCGAAATTCCTCAGGAACAGGGTGCGGTGCACGTAATCGGCAGGTTGTTGCGGGGTCGCGCAAACGCGGTTTTCACGAGCGTGAAACTTGCAGGGAACAAGTACGACGTGAGCAAACTGTACTGATAGGTCACCCGTACAATGACCACGCTGTCGCCGGGTGTGCCAGCGGTAGGCAGCAGGTTGGTCGGCGTTGTAGCCAGCGCGTGGGCAGTGGTGTTACCCAAGGCCGTCGCCGTAGAGGCACACGAGTGATCGCTCTCCCAATTGACCGTAACGCCACCGCTCGTGTAATTGGTCACGCTCGCCATTGCCGCCGATAAAGAGCCAGCGCCAGTCGTCGCCCCGGTTGGAAAGGGTGTCATCATCAACGTGCCGGCCTTGCAAAAATTGCCCAGCACGCCGCTCGTCCCGCCGGTGACGCCATTACTTTGCTGCGAGATCAGGTCCGCCATGGACGACGCTGTGTTGGACAACAGCATATTGACCCTGACTATCTGCCCGATCTCGTAGATGCCGAACAGGAGGGCCAACATAAGCGGTAAGACAAGCACGAATTCGATCGCGGCAACACCACGCGTATTCTTTAGAAACCTGCAAAGCCTGGGCATCATCAATAAGGCTCCGTCTGGAAAGCGAGGGTTGACATGACCATGGCCGTACCGGAAGAAAGCGACCCTAGTAATGACTTGTTGTAGCCGACCTGCAGGATGACGTCGTACTTTGGCGACAGTGAAGCCTTGGTCTGGGTCATGACCCCCTTGTTGACGCTCGCGACACTCAGCGTCGTGAAACCCGCGCCAGCCGGCGTCCCGGAGCTTGCCGCCGCCACATAAATCTGGATGCTCGTGGTGCATGACGGAACAAGGTTATAGCCGCTCACGGTCAGATCCTTACAGACCGCCGAGACCAGACTGGGGGTGTACTTGCTGGACGTGCCGGTGATTGTTCCTATGCGGATCTGCCGGGCGGCGTCCCGCGTCGCATTGTCGATGAGCGACTGCGTGACGAACGACATGCCGAACTGGTACGTCCCGATCATGGCCCCCATGAAAAGCGGGAACACTATCGCGAACTCGAGCGCACTTACGCCTCTGTCCTCGGAGCAAAATCCCGCGAACCATTTGGCGGCTACTCGCGCGCGTGATATTTCCGCGCGCGACGCATGACAAAACCTGCTCGCCCATAGGCGTCCGAGACCAAGGTGTTTCTTGAGTGTCGTTGCGCTAACGATCTTCGGCTGCGTTGCCTTCGACCTTGAGCGTGAACGCTCGCTAGACGTGCGGTTTTTCATAAGCCACGAACCCCGAGTCCGGTAAGTTAATTGCGTCAAGCGCTTATCTATGAGACGCGTCGGCATGCCCGCTTGTCTACCGAGTTCGCCGCCTTGCCGCCCTTTCAATATTGAATGGAAAAGTGGTTGGCTCGCACTTCGGACTTTGCTTCATCCCCTACTTGGGTTAACGGCAGGGAATTTGATTGCTTTAATGCGTTCGCAGGTTCTGTCGCGCTAAGGCGATCAAGAAAGATGCGGTAGGACACCGCGCGAAAAGGGCTTGATCGCCATGATGAGCAAGCGCGCCGAGTTGGAGCTGCTCGACGCCATTAGTGTTTATTTCCATCTCGCCACACCGGGGCTTGGACCCGACGTCGAGATTTATCAAAACGCCGAGTGGGGTTTCCGTCAGTGCGACAAAGCCCTAAAAGGTCGTGTACGCAGGTCTACCTGTTGAGACGAACTATTCTGCATAGTTTCCAATCAGGCACGAGCCTGCGGCAGAAAATCTGAGCATTAAACAATGCTAGTTGGGAACCCCGCAGGCGGTGCGGCGACGCTGTAATGACGGTTGGCTCTTCCTTGCGCGGTTTCGGGTTTCGATGCGAGCGGACTGGCTTGCCGGGGATGAGACTTTCAATGGAGATGACCACGACGGCGGTTCGGGAAAACGGTTCTCGTGAGGATTATTAGAACATTCCTTTTTCATGCTGTTTCCTTGAAGTTAAAGACCTTCAATCGACGCGTCTCGAGTAAGAGGGAACGATCAACCCGTCCCACTGCAGTGATATTTGCCTGAAGCATTCTTCAATCCACGGTCATGGCGGCATAGGGAAGAGAGAAACAAAAACGTACGTTCGCAAACGTTTGACCAAGGTGTTTCAGGCTCGGTTTTTCTGTCGCGATTTCGAGACACACGTCACATAGTTGACTCGGACAATGCGTATGCCGCATTTAAATATTACAAAGTCATACCGGAAGTATTACAAAGTAATTTCATTAATTCAATGCTGACCGCTACTAATTGGATGCCGTCGCCAGGGGTATTGGTGGTCGATCCCTTAATACCGGCTACATGAATCCATTCCATCTCTGATCGACTGGATTGGCTTGTGCAGTGTGCTGTTGGCGGCGAACAACACACACGGCTTGTCCAAAGCCGCGCTGCATTTCACGTGATTGTCACTCAATACTTTCTGTACGGACTTCCGGGTTACGCAGGATGACTCCTTTAGAACATCCATCGTCCGGCCTTAGATCTTGTTTACCGAAAATTTCATATAAATAAATAATCCCGTGCTTGCAGTCGAATTTAGAAACGCTTAAATTTCACATCGAAATTCGGGGAAACAAGAAAAAATTCGGGGAAACAACAATGAAGCTGATTTTGGAAGCGCGCCATCTATTCGATGGCAGCGTGGCAGCGCTCGCTCATACAACAACACATTCCGATGCTGCGGATCACGGCCATCACTCCGTTTCCCCGGATTTATCTCATCCCCATTCCCGCCATCACGATCACGCGCAGCATGATGCGACGCTAACGCCGACACATGCGCCGGGCGACATTCCGGCGCTCGCGCCGAATCCCGCGGCAACCGAAATCCTGTTCATTGACCCGCGCGTCGCAAATTGGCAGGCGCTCGCGAAGGGCGTCGCGAAGAATGTGCAGATCGTGCTGGTCGACCCGAACCGCGATGGGCTCGAACAGGTGACAGCCGCGCTCAAGGGACGCTCGGATCTCACGGCAATCCAGTTCCTCACCTACGGCCAGTCTGGCCAGATTGAGCTAGGCAATGCGCCTGTCACGACTGCTACGCTCGCGAGCCGCGCAGGCGAAGTCGCGTCCTGGGGTGACCATCTTGCCGCTAACGCCGACATCGAATTCTGGGGTTGCGACGTAGGGCAGGGCGACAACGGTCTGGCATTCGTCGACAGTGTTCATGCACTGACGGGCGCGCAGGTCGCTGCATCGACCAACGCCACGGGCGCGGCGCAACTTGGCGGCGACTGGACCCTGGAGCGCACCACTGGCGTGCTCGCAGTCGGCGCGCCGTTCAGCGCGGCATCGATGGCGGCTTATCAAGGTGTGCTCGACAGTCCCGTGCCGACAGTCAGCTTCGATCCAGCCACGGTGCCCGGCGACGTCCTGCTCGGCAGTACGTTCACGGAAACGGTGACGTTCGCGAACACGGCATCCAACGGAGTCGGATACGGTCCGTTCATTGATTTATATGTGCCGAAGGACGCAGCGCAGACCGCTACGCTGACCGGGGCGTCGTTCCTCGGCACCGCGATCACGCCCGAAGCGGTGACGTTGTCGACCACGATCCCCGGCCACGCAGGCGTGCTCGGCGCGTTGCATCCGCTCGCGCTCGACAATACCGGCAAGCCATTGTTCGTCGCAGCGCCCCCCGGCTACCAGGCCAATGACGTGATGTATGTGCTGTCACTGCCGTTCGGCAGCTTCACGCCAGGCCAACCGGCCGCACAGATTCAACTGACTTTCACGCTTGACAACAGAACTGAGTTGTCCAGCATGCACGGTGGCCAGGCGCTCGACATCACCGCGATCGGTGGCTTCCAGTACGGCGCGGATCCGCTCAACGACCCGGGCACCGATCCGTCGATCCGCGGCACCGCCGGGACGGCGGGCGTGACGAGCGGGGCGGACGGCATGGTTGTCGCCGCTTCGACGGTATCGCTGCTCGACGTCTCCGCGACCACCGACCTCCATGAAAGCGAAACGGCGACCGGCCCGGATTATCCATTCAACTATGTCCTGACGATCAAGCCCGCGCCGGTCACGCAAGGCGATCCGCTATCGAACACGACCTTCACGTTTGATCTGCCGCCAGAGGTGCAATACACCCACGGCACCATCGCGTTTACGGGGCCGGGCGGCGCGACCGGGACCGCGACATTCAATCCCGGAGTGGCAGGCGCAAACGGTCCGGGAGGCACGGTGACCGTGCACTTCACGTCGCTCGGCACCGACGGGGCCGACACGGCCACGGTCGTCAAGATTCCTGTCTTCGTACCGCAATTCGACGCAAACGGTAACCCGGTGCTCGACGCCGCCGGCACGCCGCGCGACATCACCGTGGCCACGATCTATAGCTATACCGGTTCGTGGACGCCGACCGCGGCATCGCTCGATCACGCGCTCGGCGTGCAGACCATTTCCGGCGACAGTTCGACCAACCCGACCTCGACCGATTTCGTTGCGAAGGCGCTCGCGATCCAGGTGACCGACGACGCGTCCGCCGGCAACATTGTGCCGGGTGAGGTCGTTACCGAATCGATTCATTTCGAAGTATCGGACTACTACTCGCTCAATCAATTGAAGATCGCGGACCAGCTCGGTGATGGCCTCTCGCTGCTTTCTCCGACCGAGCTTGGATATGTGGCGCCGACTTTGAGCGTTACGCGCAGCGGCGTGAGCTCAGCGCCGGTATCGTTTGGCGACGCCGGCAATCTCGTCCCGGCATCGGTGAACGGTCAGACGGTCGCTGAAAGCGGCTCGAACGCCGCATGGAACTACACGCGCGACGACGCGGGCACGAGCGCGAATCCGGGCGCGACGTCGATCAGCTTCGGGGTTGGCGCGTTGCTCGAAGCACAGACAGGCGCTGGCGTGCTCGCTTCGGTTCTGCAGGGCGGCGGGGGTGGCGCGACCCAGGGCGTGATCACGTTCGTTACGAAGGTGCTGGACAAGTACACGAATACCAACAACGAAAACAGTCTGCGCGAAAAGGACCAGATCACAAACCAGGTCACTCTTGCCGGCACGAGCGCCTCGGTTGTGACGGTCGACAACACGGCGCAAACCATTGTTGCCTCAACCGGAACGGTCGCCGATGACTCCGCGGTCACTGACACTGTTGCTCCGGGCTCGATGGTGCTGAGCGTGGTCGCGGTGAACGGCCAGACCGCCGACCTCACCCACATCGAGCCGGGCGACACGGTCACCTACGGCCTCACCTATTCGCTCACAACGGGCGACTACGGTTCGCTTGACCTGACGGCGAACCTGCCGCTGCCGGTTTTTTCCACCACCGACCCGACATCGACCGGTTCGAACGTGACCGCGTACACGGCGGACAACACCGCCGACTCGTTTCCGACGGCCGGTACCTACAAGCTGATTAATCCGATCAGCGGCGAGTCGGTTGTCTCCGCGACGGCGAACGGCACGGCGAACAGCATCTCGTTCAACTTTGGCAACCGCGACGACACGACCAACGCGGCCGGCCAGAAGGTCACGGTGTACTTCAGCGTGGTGGCATCGAACAAGCCGTTTGCCGACGGCTTGCCACTCACGAGCCAGGGCAATAGCTCGTACACCAATGCGGAGGGTCAGACGGCCGCTACGGCGGCGATCCAGCAGGTGCCGCTGGAAGAGCCGGAAGTGACGGTGAAGACGGGGGTGGTGTCGATCGTCGGCGACGGTGGCGCGTCCAAGGGCACCTTTACGCCTGACACGTCGAATCCGAACTCAGCCATACCGTGGACGCCGCAGACTGACGTCACGCCGAGCGGCGCGGCGGGTAGCCCATTTGCCCCCGCCGGCACGGCCGCCGGCACCCTGTTCACGACTGCGGGCGCGAACGGCACGGCGAACCCGCTGGCGGCGGACGACCTCAACGTGACGGGCGCCGATGGCGGGGACATCACACGCGTGGTGTCGACAGTTGCGAACGAAGGACACGCGAGCGCCTTTGACGTCATCGTGCAAGGCACGCTGCCGAGCGGCTATTCGACCGGCAATGTAACGAACTTCGCGATCTATAACTCGGCGGGAACGCAGATCGACACGGGTGTCACGGCGGCTCAATACTTCAGCGCGGGCGGTGTCAAACTGATCTCGACCGCGGGGACGGACGTGGGCATTGCCGCCGGCGACCGGGTCTACGTGGTGTACGACCTGACACTGTCTACGACACAGCAAACGGGTGACACGCTCGCGGCCGGCTCGTCGGTCGTCAACTGGGCTAGCGTGACGGGCGGCGTGGCGGCGGGCAACGGCTTCGTGAGCGGCACCGGCACTGCTGCACTGACGCTTGGCGAAGGTTCCGCGGCGTTGTCCGACAGCGCGACGATAGGCGTCAGCGCGCCGAGCGTCACGAAGACGGTAACCAGTGGCAGCGACACAAACCTTCCGCTTGGCGCCGACAATGCCGTTGTGCCCGGCGAAACCGTGACGTACACGGTCGTAATCACGCTGCCGCAGGGCGTGACGTCGAACGGTTCGAATGATCTCACGCTGACCGACCGGTTGCCTGCAGGTATGACCTTCGGGAGCATTAGCTCAACCAGCTTTGGAACCGGCGTCACTTCATCGAATGGCGGCACGATTTCGGCGTCGCCTTCGGGCTCGACCGTCACCTTCGATCTTGGCAGTTCGGTGACCAATAGCCAGGTCGACACCAACGGCACGATCACGATCGTCTATACCGCTACGGTCGACGCCACGAACACGCCGCACGTCGGCGCCACTTATTCGAACAGCGCGTTCCTGAACTACGACTCGGGCCAGACCACGCCCGTTACGGCGGCCAATACCGCGACGGTCACAGAACACGATCCGCAGGTGAGCGAAACGATCACGGCTGCCGACGCCACCACGGGCGCGCCGATCGCGACCAATGGCACCGTAGTCAGCCACGAAATGCTGACCTACACCGTCACGCTCACCAATAACGGTACCGCCCCGGCCAACAACCTCGCCGACCTGCTCAATTTGCGGGCAGGCCTGACCTACGTCAACGGCTCGCTGCAGTACGGGAGCGGCGGCACGAATCCGACTACGTCCGACACCAACACGAGCGCCCTGAGCATCGGGCTCGGTACGCTCGGCGTCGGCCAGACGGCAACGTTCACATTCCAGGCCACGGTCAATCCGAACCTGCCGGCGGGCACGTCGCTCAAGGTAGATACGCCGGCCGACGCCACCTCGGGCACTTACTACTCGCTGCCGGGCACGGCGCAAGGCCACATGTACAGCGACAGCGCGACCGATACCGCGACCATCGGGCAGATCACGCCGGTGCTGTCGATCACCGGCGAATCGAATAACACCGACACGGCCAGCACGCCGACGCAGACCAATACGCAGACGTCGACCGAGGCGACCGTCGGTGAAGTGGTCACGATGCAGGCGTACGTGCAAATTCCCGAAGGCTCGAACCCGGCGACGCTCAATTTCACGATGCCGTCCGGCCTTGAATATCTGAATGACGGCAGCGCAAAGATCGCCTTTGTCAGCCCGAACGGAGATCTGCTCTCGACCGACAGTGCGTTGTCGGGCGTCACGCAATACCAGGACATCAACCCGGGGGCCGCGAACTACATTTCACCGTCGGCCATCACCAACACGGGCACGGGCACCGCCGACGTCGCCACTTTCAGGCCGGTTGACGCGCTGCCGGGAAGCGTGGTCACCGCGAACGGCAATAGCGTCGCCATCGACCTCGGCACGCTGAGCAACAACGACAACTCGTCGACCGGCAACTACGTGCTCGTCGAATTCAACGCGGTGGTGACGAACGTCGCGGCCAACCATCAGGGCGCCTCGGCATTGCAGACGTCGTTCACGGTGGACGGCGTTGCGTCGAACAACGTCAGCGTGGCGGTCGAGGAACCGGCCGTTACCGTCACGAAGACCGCCACCGCGGTCGACAATACCAACGACACCGTCACGTATCAGGTCACGGTGAAAAACACCGGATCGTCGAGCGCGTACAACGTCGTGCTCGACAATCCGGCGGCCACGAACGAAAGCAACATCACGTTCGTCAGCGCCACCGGCGCAGGCACGGGTGGCGCCGGCGCCGGGGGAACCACGGGCACGGACCTGAACTACGCGATCGGGCAACTCGGCGCAGGCGGCAGCGAGGTCATCACGTACACGGTGAAGGTCGCGCCGGGCCAGACCGTCCAGAACGACACTGCCACGGCGACGTGGCAAAGCCTGGCGGGACAGCAGACATTCAACGGCTCGACCGCCGGTGCTGTCGGTTCGCTCACCGGGCCGCGCGACTTCGATCCGGCCGCCAATCCGCCGGACAACTATGTCGCCACGGCCGCAACTGATATTGGCAGTGCACAAGGGCGGGTCTGGCAGGACGTCGGCAACGACAAAACGACGTTCTCGCAAACTGCCGGGTCGGCCGATACGGCGCTGGGCGGCATTACGGTCACGGCGACCATTACCCAGCCCGGCGGTACGGTCATTCACGAAACCACGACGACTGCCGCCGACGGAACCTACAGTTTCGGGGCGCTGCCCGACGGCACGGTCGCAATCTCGCTGAACGGCGTGCCGGCCAACGAGACGCTCGTCTACGACCCGGACGGCTCGGTCAGCAGCAGTCCGCCCGGCGCGTCGTTCACCTCAGCCGGTGACGCTCACGGCAACGTGGACTTTTCGTTCCAGGCACCGGACACCGCGCCGGTCATCGCGAACTGGAGCGGCAGTGCCACCTACGCGGAAGGTGGCCCGGCGGTGGTGCTGTCCAGCGCCGGCGCGTCTGTCAGCGACACCCAGCTCGACGCACTCGGCGATTACAGCAATACGACGCTGACGCTTCAGCGGTATAGCGGCGGCGTCGCGGCGCCGGTCAACACCGATGTGTTCGCGGGTACCGGCCTGCTGTCGCTGTCGGGCGGCACGGTTACATTCAACGGCGTCGCCGTGGGCGCCTATGCGGAGGCGAACGGCAAGCTGAGCATCACGTTCGGTGCCGGCGCCACCGCAGCGACTGTCAACGACGTGCTGGGCAGCCTCGGCTATTCGAGTACCGATACCAGCACCGTCAGCACCGGGATCCAGATCGGCGCGACGCTCGACGACCACAATACGGCAGGCGCGCAGGGCACCGGCGGCAACATGACCAGCGCACCGGCGTTTGTGACCGTGAACGAGGTACCCGCTCCGGGCGGGTCGAGCGCGACCTTCATCGAACCGAACGACTCGCCGGCCGCAGCGGTGGCCGTGGCGGTGGACAGCACATTGTCGGTGGCGAGCTCCGACACGTTCGCCGGCGCCACGGTGAAGGTCAGCAACTTCAAGCCTGGCGAGGACGTTCTCGTTGCGGGCACGCTGCCGTCGGGCGTGACGGCCAGCTTCGATGTGGCCACCGGCACGATGACGCTCACCGGCACCAATCTCAGCGCAGCCACCGTGCAGACGGCGTTGCGCGCGGTCTCCTACTATGACAGTAGCGACACGCCGAACACGACGGTGCGCGACGTCACGATCTCGGTAGTGGACAGCACGACCAACGCGACGACGACCGCTGCCGTGGCGACCATCGATGTCGTTCCGACCAATGATTCGCCGCTGCTCAACGGCGTTCCCGTGACGCTCAACCACGCGACTGAAGACGCAGGCGCGCCGGTCGGTGCAGTCGGCACGCTGGTGTCGGCGCTGACCGGCAGCGGCAACGTGACCGATCCAGACGGCGCCAACGCCCATGACGGCACGCCGCCGGGCGCAATCGGCGTGGCGATCACCGCCGCGAACACAACGGCAGGCACGTGGTGGTATTCAACCAATAGCGGCGCAACCTGGACGGAATTCGCGGGCAACGGCATGACCGCTGTGTCTCAGGCCAACGCGCTGCATCTCGTGGCCGACGGCAATACGCGAGTCTATTTCGACCCGGCACCGGACTGGAACGGCTCGGTGCCGAACGCGTTGACCTTCCGCGCGTGGGACCAGTTCGACGGCGCCGCCAACGGCTCGCTGTCGGCGCTCCCGGCTGCGAACACGTTGGGCCAGGGCTTGAACACCCCCGGCTCGGCCTATTCGTCGGCCAGCCAATCGGTTGATCTGATCGGGGATCCGGTGAATGACGCGCCCATTGCCAGCGGAAGCACTACGCTCGGTCCGGCTGCGGAAGACACTACCGCGCCGCCAGCCGACACGGTCAGCCATCTGTTCGGCAGCAATTTCAACGACAGCGCCGATCAGCAGCAAAGCGTCAGCAATCCGACCGGCTCGGTGGCGAACACGCTGGCGGGCGTCGCGATCACCGGTAACGGTGCAGACGCGAGCCAGGGCGCCTGGCAATACTCGACGGATAACGGCGCGCACTGGACCACGATTGCCGCCACCGGCCTGAGCGATTCGAACTCGCTCGTGCTGTCGTCGTCGGCACAATTGCGCTTCGTGCCGGCGCCCGACTTC
>NZ_FCOK02000117.1 GCF_001544555.2 Caballeronia udeis
CGAGATGTATCGGGTCCGGGCACGACCCTGATATTACGCGCTATCGTCAAAGGCGAGACTTCGTCGGTCATGGTCAAGTTGGTTTCTATGCACCCCCGGCAGTAGAAGCGTGGGTTTCTCACGCTTCCGAGCAAGCCCGCTTTCACTGTAAGGGTCTAACACGTTCTCATTGACCGACGCACCCTCTCGGTCGCAGATTGTCGTCAATTTTGACGCGTCCGTCGAATGATGATCATGGCCGGTTGGCGTCCTTGGGGTTGGCGCTGCCCGGAACACCGACACACGGTTCATTGCGGCGGACGCACGATCTGGCTAAGCCCCGACGGAGAAATTCGAAACTCTTTCGTTTTTGGCACTGAGGGACAGCACATTGAGTCTCCAGGGCCGAAGGATAGACCGGTTACCTCAATCACCCCTTGCGAGATTGTCGTACTGGTATCCGAAAGGTCGCCCTTTCCTCCCACTTCCAAGGGCTGCGTCGTCCGACCGTCAGAAAGCGCGACCATGTAACGAACCCAGTTGTTCGAGCACGTTCCAGGTTTCGCTCGCAAACTAAATCCAGCGCACGCGCCTTCTGCGGTGTAGATTGCGACCGTCGTGCCTTCTACAGCGGTCACTCTGCGCGCCTCACGGTACTCAACTGCCCGCAGACTAGCGATATGGTGACGAATCGCGTTTTCGACTTGGACGGGTGTAGTAGGGCCGCCGTCAGCATGCGCGCCGATCGGGAGCAATACGACGAGCGAGGTTAGAGCAAGAAGTGTCATTGCGAGCGTTCCGTATGGATCACGGTTTGGTGAAGGACGTCGCGTCGATCGCAACCCATGGCCCATGCACCGCCTGCGCCAGTTCGACCAAGGCCCCTGAAGCCGACATTCGCGAGGACAGCGACGAGTTCGCCAACGGCCACTAGCGTCTTGTGCGGGCTATTTTGGAAACCCTACAAACGGTGGCAACCTGACCGGCAACTTCGTGCTTGGCAACCGGCGCTTTCCGTGCGAACCTTCGCGACGCGAACCAGCGGTTTTACTACGAGCCTCGCCGCTTTTTTTGCGTTGCACTTGCCACCGCCAAGAATTGATCGGGTGCAGTGTACGGGAAGCGTTTCAATCTACCCCCACAACAAGAATTCGAATGGTCCGCTCCCCCTGCCGTAGCCTACTCGCCATCAGCCTCGTATTCTTTACCGTCACGACCGACGTACATGCCCGTCAAACCAATCCTGCGGATCTCGCCCAGGCGCGGCGACTGGTCGGCCAGAGCCGCCAGCTACTCAGAGACGCACACCGGCGAGATCCGCATGGATTCGGTGGTCACGAAGCAAAGGCCGCCGAACTGCTCAGACGTGCCGCGCTCCAGCTTAACGAAGCCCACACCTTCAGGATCTACAACGCTGACAGGCCATCGCACCCGGCCCATCGAGCGACTCGACGCTCGGGCCACCATCTCATCTCCAAAGGCGTGCAGCAACGTATGTCGGGGTAACTATTCTACGGGGGATCGTAGTGTCGAGTCGCGCGCAAATCCCGATGCTCGACACTAACAAATCCGCGCCGCCCTTGATCGCTATTTGCACCACTACCCGGACGTCCGCGCAACCGGCGAAAAGCTTCAATCAACGAAACGCTCACGGCGTCTTGAGATGCTTGGGATGCCTACGGGAGCGCGCCAAATGTTCGGGCGGTAGACCTGCATCGGACAAGTCTTGCAACGCCACCAACTGGCGCTTCACCTGAACGAGCTTGTGCTGCGCATCCTGATTGTCGGACTCGAGCTGTGTCACCTGAGCGGCGACCTGTGCCTGTCTTGTCGAGACTTCTTCTTGCTGAGCTTGCGCGTTGTCGAAATCGATCCGAAGTTGCTCGATCCGAAGCTGTGCCTGTACCAGCGAGCGCTGAGTCGCTGCGTTTTCCGCCTCCAGTTCGGTCTGGCGGCGCTGTGCATCCGAAAGGTTGATGGTTCGCGCGACAAAGTCCGTGTACACGGCCTCCGCACGTTTTCTATTTGACGTTTCAATCACACGCCAGTAGGTGCCATTCTGTAAAAGTGCAGCGTAGTAAGTCAGCCCGTCGGCAAAGAACGAAAGCTCAGCCCTGTAGACACCTGCCGTCGTTGAACGAAGTGACGTGATCTTTCCCTGCGCCGTGCTTTGGGCCAGTTGCGCGGCTGCGCCCTCGGGAAGTTGAGCGGGTGATGCCGGCGGGGGCGCGACAAGTGACGGCTCAGTCCCCCCTTGCTGCATTGCCAAGGCGTCACTTGCACCAGAACCTGAGCCTTGAGCGTGGGCAACCGAAATAATTTGAACTCCAATTACGATCGTCGTCTTGAGTAGCGTCGCTTTCATTTTTATTTGTCGCATGTATGGTCTACCTCGAGCTGAAAAACGTCAGCCGACGTTGCCGCGGCCGAAAAACCCACATTTATGTTATTGGAAGAAATGCGCTTCGAGCGTTTCAATGGCCATGGCTGCGCCACGTACTACGCAGGTCATGGGTTCCTCCGCCACGACCACGGGCAGTCCTGTTTCCTCGTGAAGCCTGTCATCGAGACCATCCAGTAAAGCACCTCCTCCCGTTAGCATGAGCCCCGCGCCAGCAATATCCGACGCCAACTCCGGCGGCATGCTCTCCAACGTGCTCTTGAGCAAAGATACGATATGCGCCAGCGGATCAGCCAACGCCTCGAACACTTCGTGGCTCGACAAAGTCAATGTCCGGGGCACACCTTCCGACAAGTTTCGTCCTGTGATGTCGATATACAGTTCGTTCTTCCGTGGAACTGCACACCCGATCATTTGCTTTACCCGTTGCGCCGTGTGCTCGCCGATCAGTAGTCCGTGCTTGCGTCGAACATAGTTGATGATTGCATCGTCGAACGCGTTTCCGCCTACGCGAGCGGACGACCAGCACACGACATTGCCTAGTGCGATGACGCCTATGTCGGTCGTGCCCGCACCGACATCGACGACCATGCATCCCATCGCAGCGGCGACTGTCAGCCCTGCTCCTAGCGCAGCGGCTAATGGCCTCTCGAACAGAGCCACGTTTGATGCGCCCGCTCCCTGCACTGCTTCCCTGAACGCACGACGCTCGACCTGTGTTGCGCCGCTTGGCACCGTGATGGTGATCCGGGGAGCACCTGACAGGCGCCGGCCCTTATCGGCCCGGCCGACGAAATGCTGAATCATCTGTCGGCTGGCCGAAAAGTCCGAAATTACTCCGCCTTTGATCGGGCAAATCGCCTCTATGTGTCGAGGCAGCCGCCCTAACATGCTTCGCGCCTCATTGCCGACCGATTGGGTCGGACGGGCGCCTGCTACGAGTGGATCGGGCTGACGAATGCAGATGACAGACGCCTCGTTAAGCACCACGCCTGTGCCGCGCACATGAATGCGCGTATTCGCGGTCCCGACGTCGAGCGCAATCTCGGTGGGAAACAAATGCAACAATCGGGCAAGCTTAGACACGAACACGCCGTATTCCAGCCAAAATATCAATCCCCTGCGAACATCTGGTGTTCAGACCGACCATTCTTGACTAGCCCCCTAATGACTTGCTTCCCGAGTACGTCTTATCGGCACGTTTCCGCAATTCTTTAGAATTATGTGACGAATACTGAAACAATACATATTCAGTGCAACGCTATCGTCCGAACTCACATGCGGCGTGCCGCGTCGCGATCCAGGCAGGCTCGGCATCTTCCGCTTCTCCTTTGCGGCAGGTGCGGGCTTCGCCCGGCAACGCAATCAGGGAGAGCAAGGCACGGGTAGTTGGCCAGGAAGGCCGTGGCGCTGCGATTTTGCACCCCGCTGGACGCCCCCATGCGCAGGCGATAGAGGCGTACTGCACTGTTCGTATATACATGTCACCGACCTGAATGACCCGAATCACGTTCGCCTCGCCGATTGTGCCGACGTCCGACGGCTGCCCTCCACCTTGGGGATAAAAAAGCGTTGCCGACAATACAACGTCGAAATTACTATCCGGCGTTCGGGTACCCCCGACCACGTCGACATTCATGTCCAGATCGTCACGGTGCAGATAGAGTCGTCGCGTCATGTAACGTCTCCTGCTATTGATTGCAGGATTGACGGGCGGCGACGGCGTGCGTCACATGCGCCAGCAGGTTGTCGAGATCCTCAAGCGTGGTAGAGAAGGAGGTCACGAATCGGACAACGTTTTGTTCCCAACGATCGTGATAGAACCCGAATCCCGCCTGCAGCAGCGATTGGATGGCCATGGAAGGCAATCGGCAAAAGACGATGTTGGCCCCAGTCGCGCCGAGCACCTCGACGTTGCCCAACCCCGCGAGCCCTTGGCTCAAACGCTGAGCGGCGTCGTTGGCCTGGCGTGCGTTGCGCAACCAGAGATCGTCGGTCAAATACGCGTCGATCTGCGCCGAAAGAAAGCGCATCTTCGAGAACAAATGGCCAGCACGCTTGCGCCGGTAGCCCATTTCGGGCGCAAGGGATGCATCGAACAGCACGATCGCTTCCGCTGCGAACACACCGTTCTTGGTCGCGCCGAACGACAAGGCATCGACCCCGGCCTTCCATGTCATCTCTGCAGGCGAACAGCCGAGGGACACCAGCGCATTGGCGATTCGCGAGCCATCCATATGAAGCTTGATGGAGGATGCCTTACAGATGTCCCCCAGCGCTTCGATCTCGGCCAGCGTGTACACGCCGCCTTCTTCCGTCGCCTGCGTGATGCTCGCGCACGACGGCTGCGTCGAATGTACGTCGCCCACTTTCACGCGAGCCGCGCTATGAAGACTTGCGGGGTCTATCTTGGCAGACTGCCCGTCCACGGCGACCAGCTTCGCGCCATTCGTGTACCACGCGGGCGCGCCGCATTCGTCGTTGTTGATATGGCTCCGATGTTATCGCTCGTGAAACCCAGAGCCGGCGCCCTGGGACCGTGTGATCGATTGCTACTGTCCATTGTCCTGTCCTCAACTCGGCGGGAGGAGAACTTCCCCCCGGATTGGCGCATCCTATGTCGAGTGAGGCCGCCAGACTTGTAAAAAATTGATCAGTTGCCCAGCCACGGGGCGAGATAGCGCTGAACCTCGTGCTCCGCCGCCAACTGCACGGTTTACGCTCTGTAGCACGACGGCGCGACGCCGTATGCCTGCCGGAAAGCGCGATTGAAGTGGCTTTGATCGTAGAACCCGACCTCCTGAGCGACTGTCGCGATCGCCTGCGAGCCTCGCGACAAAAGCGCACAAGCCCGCTCGAGACGAAGACGGAGCAACCACGCGTGGGGCGTCATGCGGATGGTCTGCTTGAATTGCTTGAGGAACTGGAACCTGCCGAGTGAGCACAGCCCGGCCAGTTCATCGAGCGTGATCTTGTCGCTGAGATGACCGAAGCAGTAGTCTCTGACGCGTTGCCACTGAATACGCGAGAGCGAGCCTTGGACTGCTTCAGGCACGATCGCGCGCGATTGACTCAACAGGCGTTCCAGCAACGTGAGCCATTCCGTCTGCATCTCAAGACTGCTCGCTGCGTTGCACCATCGCATCTCATTGTGCAAGCGCAGAAGATGGCCGGCGAGGGGAACGCGTTCAAACTTACCTGGGGCACTCAACACGCCGGCGACATAAATGGAGCCGGGCACGCAAACACCGCGCGCCGCACCCTATATCCGCAGCGCAGCTAGCACCGTCGAAGGACTGCCTTAACGGGATGGTGAAGCGCGCGAAGAGACTGGTCGAGATCAGTACACCTTGGCGCTTTCGGTGCGTGCTATCAATGCCAGTCCGATAACTGCTATACCCGCGAAGAGCGCCGGCAGCAGGAAGACATTGGGAAGGGCCAGGAATGAGACCCCGAAACCGCCCGCGACGCCTCCTAACGCCGAGGCGAGAGCCGTCGAGCTCATGAAGATTGCCGACGCCGTCCCTACCGCGTTGGGAAGCAGGCGTTGAGCGACGATGATGCCCAGAACCATAAATATGCCCCAAACACCACCCATGAGGATCTGTCCGGCGAACATGCCGGCCGCGGACGACCAGAGCGCAAAGCAAAGATTGGCAAACACCGCGATGGCGGCCGCGATACACATCAACCACACGTTGCCAAGCTTGCGGCCCAGCCCGATGCTGAAGGGCATGATGAGTAGCTCGATGAATGGCTGTATGCCGATGACCGCTCCCCGTACGGCCGGACTTAGCTTGAGGTGTTCTTCCATGTAGATCAGCAGGAATCCGTACTTCACCGGCTCCCCTGCATAGACCAGGACGAAGAGTCCTGTGAACGTCAGCAGTGGAAGCATGGCGCGTAGGCTGGAGTGACGCGCGGGCTCGCTCGCCGACTCCGGCTTGAGCTTGACGGTTGGGTTCAGCGTTCCGAGAGGTGCGATCTGCAGAAGCATGCAGATGGCGGTCATCCAAAGCATGGGGCGCAGGCCATAGGCAGCCGCCACCCACGCTCCCAGGACAGGCCCAACGATCCATCCGCCGGTAAGCGCCATACGGATGATGGCAACGACACTTTCATTTGCGTCGTCGGGATTGTTGCTGAGCTCATCGTGGACGGTCGCAAAAATTTGCGAGGTGGCAGCACCGGAAACGGCCAGCAAGACGACGGCGATGATGAAGGGCATCCAGACCGACGTGGAGAGGGCCAGCCCCGCCCAGCCCACAAAGCCGGCCGCAGCACACAGGCGAAAAAGCCCGAGGCGATTCCCTGTGCGATCGGAGTAGCGGCCGACGAAATACCCCGCGACTGGCGCTGCAAGGCTGGTCAGGTAATAGAATCCCGCCAACGGCAGCGAGGCGCCGAGTTCCTTCACCAGGAACAGAACGATCTGTGGTGCAGCCGCTGACGCGCCGAGACCCGACAGAAACATCGCAATGGTTGCGCCGAGAAAGAGCCTCGAAGCTGCAACTTGACGCAATGCAGATTGACTACCGGTTCGGTCAGACAGCGCGACGGGTTGACTACCGCTTTGGTCAGACATCGTGGAACGAACCCCCTGGTCATGTTCCTGAACTTGTTCGGCAGCGACGGTCCGCTGGGCGGGCACGCTGAAGATTATCGCAACCGCTTCTCGATTGCTATGGCCAGGTCGAGCGGGTCACTTCCGCATTGCCGAAACAACGGGCTGAGGCTTGAAATTGGAAACGCCCGACGGGCCTGACTCAGGGCGTGAAGCGGTCGGTCAGGGTTCTCGACACGGACATTCACATGCGTTAATGATTTACCTCCCTAAGCACGTCTATGAACGCCCGCAGACCAGCAGGCACGTGGCGATGCCCAGGATAGTACAAGCAGAGCCCCGGGACGAACGGACACCAGTCTTCAAGCACGGTAACCAGCCGGCCGTCGTCCAGCCAATCACGGGCCGTGGACTCCGGCACATACGCAAGGCCCAGACCATCGGACGCTGCCTCAACCATCAGGCCGTTGTGATCCAGCGTAAGTACGCCGGGAACATCGACGGCCACTTCCTGCCCGTGCTTGCGGAACTCCCAGCGGTACCGCTTGCCGCTCGGCAGCCGCTGGCGAATGCAGTCGTGGTGACGAAGGTCGTCGGGCGTGGTGAGGGGTGTTCGTCCCGCGAGATACGAGGGCGCTGCAACGACTACGAAGCGAAGATCATCGCTGATGCGCACCGCTACCATGTCGCGCGGGATCGACTCGCCAAGCCGAACACCGGCATCGAAACCTTGCTCGACAATATCGACGAGCCGTCCCTCCGCGACCAGATCGAGGGCCATGCCGGGGAAGCGCTTCAGAAAATGCGGCACCACCGTTTTCAACAACAGCCGCGCCGCACTCTCATTGGCATTGATCCTGAGCGTGCCGCTTGGATTGCCGCGCGCATCGGCGACGGCATCCAGTGCCTCGTCAAGGTCGCGGAGCACGGGCGCAAGCCTCGCGAGCAATGCTTCGCCGGCTTCTGTCGGCGCTACGCTGCGCGTCGTGCGATTGAGCAGGCGCACGCCCAACTCACGCTCCAATGCGAGCATGGCGTGGCTTAGCGAGGAGCGTGAAACGCCGAGTGCATCGGCGGCACGACGAAAACTCCGATGTGCTGCGACGGCGGAAAACGCGGTGAGATCGGCAAGTGTCGGCTTGGTCATTGGTGGCGAATTTTCACGGGGTCATACGCACTATAGAGGCTTCTCTGACCAATGACAGGAACCTAGACTGGTAATCAGGCAATGCCATTTGATCCACTCTACGGAGAGACACACCATGATGAAGACCTGGCTTATCACCGGCACGTCGTCGGGCCTCGGTCGCTTACTCGCCGAGCGCCTGCTGCAACGCGGCGACCGGGTCGTCGCAACGCTGCGGCGCGAGGGGGCGCTCGATGAGTTGAAGACGCAGTACGACGGCCGGTTGCATGTGCTGACACTCGATGTCACCGACACGCGCGCGGTGCACACGAATATCGCAGCCGCATTCGAAACGATGGGCCGTATCGACGTGGTCGTGAACAATGCGGGCTACGGGTTATTCGGCGCGGCCGAGGAGGTGACAGACCACCAGATCGACCGGCAGATCGCCACCAATCTCACCGGATCGATTCAGGTCATCCGCGCCGCGCTGCCTCACCTGCGCCGCCAGGGCGGCGGCCGGATCGTCCAGGTTTCGTCCGAAGGCGGACAGATCGCTTATCCGAATTTCAGCCTCTATCACGCTACGAAATGGGGCATCGAAGGTTTTGTCGAGTCAGTGGCGAAGGAGGTGGCGCCATTCGGCATCGACTTCATGATCGTGGAGCCGGGGCCGACCAGCACGCAGTTCGGTGCCGGTCTCGATCACGCGGTGCCGATGCCCGAGTACGACGACACGCCGGCGGCCGACGTCAGGCGGGCGATTGCGTCCAACAGCTTTGCAATTCGGGGCGATGCCGGCAAGACGGTCGCCGCAATGATCGTCGCGGCGGACTCGGCACATCCGCCGTTACGCCTGACGCTTGGCGGCGGTGCCTACGACTCGATCAGCGCTGCGTTGGCTGAGCGCCTGAGGAAGCTCGAAGCACAGAAGGACATCGCGTTTTCAGCCGACACGTAAGCTAAGCGGACCGGAGCCGGGGGCATGCTGAGGCAATGGCCGTATATTGTTGGCCACCCGGTCTTGGTCGCACTCGCACCAACTTTGAACGAGCGCAGTCGGCCGCCTTTGATCGGTTGGCACCGGGTAGAAGTCGACCCACAAGGGACAGCCGAATCGACCGATAGCGGACGCTCAGTCGGGTGGTCATCCTACCCCTCACAGGCCCCTGCACGGTGTCAGGAAGCCTGCCTCAAGTCTCGGACAGCCGGGTTTGGGCTGCCTTCGCGTACCCCGCAGACTAATGCGGTGAAAATTGTCAGCGCGTCTGCCCGTCAATCTGCTGCCGTAGACGCTTTTCCTGGTCTTGAAGCTCAGGCGTAAAGGCCTCACCAAAGTCTGCCGGCTCAAAGAAGGGCCGAATTTCAATGTCTGAATCACTTACCATCGGATTCGGACAGCGCTTTACCCATTCAATCGCTTCGTCCATCGATTGAACTTGCCAGAGCCAGTACCCGGCGATCAATTCCTTGGTCTCGGCAAATGGGCCGTCAACGACGGTTCGATCCTTCCCTGAAAACCTCACGCGTACGCCTGCCGAACTCGGCTTCAGTCCGTCGCCGCCTTGCATGATCCCAGCCTTCACCAGTTCCTCGTTATATTTGCCCATCGCCGTGATGAGCTCCATGCTTGGCATTTGCCCGGCTTCGGATTCGGGGCTTGCCTTGACGATGACCATTACACGCATTTGGGTTCCTCCTTTGAAGACGATAGTGCTCGGAGGCAAAGGCGCCTCCTGTGACTACGACGAATGATCGTGGGAGAAATCGACATGCGCAAGACACGACTTCGCGGTTTTTTCAGAACGCGGTGAACGTAGTCATGCATTGCCCGCCTTCGGACGATCACGCGATATCAAGCTCGGGGGCATTCCGCGTCTGACCTAACGGCTCCGTGACCACGCGGTTCCTTCCCGCGCGCTTCGCCGCATAGAGCAGGTGATCGGCGCGCGCCAGCATTACCCCGACCGCCTCGCCAGGCCGATACCGGGCAATGCCGGCACTCGTCGTAACGCACAGCGCAGCCTCGATTTCATTGAAGCGTGAAGACTCCAGCACGGTGCGCAAGCGCTCGGCGATCTGATACGCGAATTTGTCGTCAGCGCCCGGCAGCAGAAGCACGAACTCCTCGCCGCCGATGCGCGCCGCCACGTCCTTCTCGCGCACCGCGGCGCGCAGGATTGCGGCGAACTGGCGCAGCACCGCGTCGCCGGCCGCATGCCCGTAACGGTCGTTGATGGATTTGAAGTTGTCGATGTCGAAAGCGATCAGCGCGAGCGGATAGTTTCGCTTGTCCGCGACGCGGCGGCCCGCCATGCGTTCAAACGCGCGCCGATTCAACGTTTCGGTGAGCGAGTCGAGATCGCGTTCGAGAGTCAGCCGGTCGATCACGTCCGACATCGCGGCCGCCAGCAGCACGAGCCCCAACACAGCGCCCATCAGGGCGAGCGACAACTGCAGCAAGACCCAGAAAATGGTTCCCGCGAACGGCGCAGTGCTATGCGGCAAGGGTTGGATCGTAGTGAGCGGCGTCCTGATGAAAAAACTGACGCCGAAGATCAGCAGCACCCAGAGAAGAACGTGGTTGACGGTGCGGCCATTGCAGCGTTTCCTGAAACGGACCGCGGTAAACGCCATCAACAGCCCGGCGCTGAGATTCAGGATGTAGACGCGCACGAGTAGGTTCGACGTCACGAAGGAGAAGTAATACATGCCGCCCAACACCAGCGCGAACATCGACGCATGCGTCGCTAGCCGCAAGTGAAGCCCTGCCCTGCGCAAAACACCTTCCGCTAACAGTTGAATGCTTAACACATAAAACGTTGCCGATATAAGCGCGTTCAATCGCCATTCATCCGGCAGGTGACAGATCTGCACTGCCGAGCCGAGTGCGAAAGCAACAAATGAGGCGGCGAGAAAGCGCAGATAGCGCAGTCGTCTATCGTAGAGCCATGCACAGGCAAAACCGAGCGAAAAGACGGCCGTGATACCCGGGATGATCAATTGAACGAGTTGATTGGGCGTTATCTGAGCGGGCATGTGGCTCGTTCTCTGCTGCCGGCCACGAAATCGCCGGGCCTATGGGGTTGGCGGTTCTCAGGGCGTGTATCGTCAGCCGCCATTGACGACTTTTTTAAAAATGGACGTGGCACCCGATATAGTCAGAGGATTGTACGCTTGCTGAGTGGGAGCCCTCGGGCAAGGCGATGGTGTCGCATCTGGTCCCGAGTTCGGAACTTGATGGGCGCAGGATTGCCAGCGGGCATTCAAACGACCATGGCGGTGCTTGTATGGTATCGGCGTCAGCAAGAACCACGCTGCTGGTGGAGCGAATCCAGAACGCGTGTTGTCGCGAGGGCAAACTAAACGCACCTCAGTTCTCAATCGCGCAAAGATGCTATCTTTGAACCGTCTACCCAATATCAGCCGGGAGAGCGCTATGGCGGAGGACAAAGATGATGTCGACGATCATTGGCACGTAAGCGCAGCTTGCTTCAACTGCGGCGCGGTTCGAACGGGCGCTCCCAATCTGTTCATCGAGCAAAACGGCGCTTCGGCGTTTGCTCACCAGCCTGCTAGTGAACAAGAAACAGAAGATGCGTGGCGAGGCGTCCTCATCTGTCCGGTGGCTGCCGTTCGGCCGCCAAAAGGTTTGAAGATGCCCATAGGCCTCTTCCCGCAAGCCTTGGCTCCCGGCGTGTGGAGGCTCGGGTATAACGCCCGCTCTTCGTACGGCGCTCACAGCTACATCACGCTTGCAGGCGGCCTGCGTCTGATGATCGACGGGCCGCGCTGGTCTGGGCACCTCGAGCGCTGGATCGCGGAAGCCGGAGGATTGGATCATATCTTGCTGACCCACCGCGACGATGTCGCGGACGCGGGCATTTATGCTAAGCGCTTTGGCGCCCGCGTCTGGATCCATGCAAACGACGCCGATGGCGCTCCGTTCGTCACT
Source organism: Caballeronia udeis (assembly GCF_001544555.2). Lineage (GTDB taxonomy): Bacteria > Pseudomonadota > Gammaproteobacteria > Burkholderiales > Burkholderiaceae > Caballeronia > Caballeronia udeis. The sequence continues at coordinate 12,026 of NZ_FCOK02000117.1, forward strand.
GACGTAATCACGGGTGATCTGGCGCATGAGATGTTGCCGGGCGTTCGGGTCATTCCGATGGCGGGACATACACGAGGAAGCGTCATGTTCCTCATCAACCACGCCCTTTTCTCGGGAGACTCACTGTGTTGGGATTTCCGCAGGCACGCTCTGCATGCCTTTCGAGACGTCTGCTGGTATGACTGGTCCACGCAACTTCGCTCCCTCGAGCGACTCGTTCACGAAAGCTTCAGTGGCGTGTTCGCCGGACATGGCGGAAGTGTCATTCTGGATGCACCGACTATGCAGCGCGAACTGCGAGCGTTTCTCGATACGGTAAAAGCGGACTGAGACTTTCCCGGTAAGTCGATCGCGTGCCCCGTTTAAGGAGCAAATTCCCCGGGCCATTGGTAAGCAGACACGGTTTCCCGATTTTGTTACCTATACCAGTACCACGTGAACGGCGGCTTCCGAGGACGGAGCCGACGTTGGAATGACCATCGGACAGCGAGACGGGATGAACGCTCCTGGCCGAACTGACCCGCATGACGACCGGCCCGGTCCGCCCCCTTTTCCGACCTTCAACTGAGCCACGAGCAGTCGTTAATTTTCGGGGCCACATCGTTTGACAGTGCTTAACAACCACCGCAATCGGCGATTTCAGCAGTGCGACCGGCAACTTCGGCGTTGCCAGCGGCGAAGGCAGCGTGGCATCAGGCTTAGGCAGCAGTGCGTATGGCGCGGGTAGCACCGCGAGCGGCGAAGGGTCCAGCGCTTCAGGTGCTAGCGCCTATGCCGGCGGCAACGTCGCCACCGCTTCGGGAGCCTCATCGGTTGCGCTCGGCGTGTCCGCGACGGCCCAAGGGGGCGGCAGCATCGCCCTCGGCAACGGCGCGGTAGCCGGTCTCGTGGGTGCGGGGACGACCCCGACAAACGACGTTGCGATCGGCTCGGGTTCGGGCGCTACAGCGGGATCATCCATGGCGCTAGGCGCAAACGCCGACGCGACGGCTACCGGCGGGGTGGCCCTGGGCGCGAATTCGATCGCGAATCGCGCGGCTGGGACCTTCGTCGTCCCGATCTCGGGGACCGGCTTCACGACCCTGATGGGCGCAGTATCGGTCGGCTCGTCTGGATCACAGCGCCAGGTTATCAATGTCGCGCCCGGCACGCAGTTAACGGACGCCGTCAACCTCAGTCAATTGGACAGCGCGGTCGTCTCACTGAACCACGCGATCGCCGCGCAAGCAGCCGCTGCGGCGCCTCCGGTCGCAAACCCGGGGACTGGCTCCGGATCAGGCTCGGGATCAGGCTCCGCTCCGACTTTCATCTCTGGCAACCCAACCACATATTCGGCGCCGGTCGCGAGCGGCTCGAATGCCACGTCCGCGGGTAGCGGCAGCGCGGCGTCTGCCGCCAATAGCACGGCCGTGGGAACCGGTGCGTAAGCAGCGGCAGCCAATTCCGTGGCACTGGGGGCGAACTCGGTCGCGTCCACGGCGAATTCAATTTCTGTCGGCTCAGCGGGCAACGAGCGCACGATCGGCAATCTCGCGCCCGGGATCAGCGGGACCGACGCGGTGAACGTCAATCAATTGAACGCCAGTGTCGGTAGCGCGGTGACGCAGGCCAATCAATACACCAACAGCCAGGTACAGAGCGTGCGCAACGATGCCAATGGGGGAACCGCGTCGGCGATCGCCGTGGCGGGCTTGCCGCAACCCAGCGCACCGGGGAAGAGCATGGTGTCTATTGCCAGCAGGTCTATCAAGGACAGACCGGGTACGCCCTCGGCGTATCGACCATCACCGCAAGCGGTCGATGGGTGTACAAGGCATCGTTGACATCCAACAGCCGGGGCGCGACGGGGGGGCGTGGTCGGCGCAGGCTATGAATGGTAGAGATACAACACGTTGGTGCGCCGCGACTGCAACCAGGCCATGAGCGCGGAAAGGCCGATGCCGGGTGAGCAGCAGAACATCCGACGCAGGTTGCAGCACTGACGAGAATGGGGCAGCTTCACTTAGGTAAACGACGCGATTCGAGAGAGCGTACTGCGTGTCCTTCGCCGATCGCGTTAGTTTTACGCGAACCAATTTTCCGCGAACCAAAGTAGCTTCGCCTCTTCAAAAATTCCCAGCCTGTAGACGACGAATGCCTTACGAGCTACAGGCAAGAAAATTGATTGTTGGTCAGGAGGAAAACTGGCACCAGCCACATTCGTAGGCGATGGATAGGTAGCGCCTGTGAAATAGGTAGACGACACTGTTGTCCGATGCTACTTTTTCTATCGATAAGCCCAACCTAAGCCACCTTGGCGGCGTTGAATGCAGATCGTTTCGTCTATACATTTGTAGGTGATCGCACCGACAATGAATCAGAAAAGAGTCGGCCAAGATTGCTGAATCGCTTCCGATGACGATTGTCACGGATTATTTGCCATCGGCTTCGTCCGTTTCATTGGGCATTGTCATTTCCCTCATGTTGCCGGCCTCCACTCGACCGGACCGCGATGCCGCCCTGGGTGACTGGACCGGGGGTGGAGTCCTCGATGACCTGAGACGGCACCACATTGCCCCTTGCCCCCGGTGCGAACGCGAGAATGCGCAGGTTCGGCTCGGCATCAAGGAGCCGCCCGTCCGAGGTGATGGCGATCTTGTTTCCCGGCAAGCCAGAGCCGGTGATTCCCGTGGCTGGACCGCTGATTGTCCGTACCGGCGGCACGTCGCCGTTCGCCTGGGCGGCGAAAATGCTCACCTGGATCTGCGTCATGTCCGAGGTCTGGTTGTAGACGAATAACTCGTCCGTACGCGGATCGAGAGCGATCGTGATGTTGTTCCTTGCAAAAAGTCCGGCCCCCGGCAGCAGGCCGGTTTTGCTACCCGCGAGGCTGCGCAGAAGCGGCGGCGAGGTAATGCTCCGACTCGTGCCAAGCGTGTCGATGATCACCGCCCCTCGTACGTCATAACCCGCAATCAACAGATTGTCGTCGCTGTCAATCGCAATGCTCACGTACTGGACGATATTCGGATCGGTAATGTGAATCGGATTGGTGACTGCCCCAGAGCTGTTGGCGGGAGCGACCAGCACCCCCGCCTCGGAGGGGCGAACGGTCAGGACGAAGTCGTTGAGGTGGGAATCCACCGCGATGCTGAGCAGGTCATTTGTTGTCGTCAACATGAACGACCGACTGGGCGCCTCATTGCCCTCGGCCTTCCGCGGAAAGATGTCGACCGTGCTGCTGGTAAGAAACTGCGCGACGTGAAAAGAGTCCTTCTTGTCGATCACCGTCGCTCCAGCGGTCATGAGGGTGGTGAGCGGCCCTTGCAGCACCTGGCAGGGCTCGGTCGCTCCGTTGGCGCGCAAGGAGTAACCGCGAATCTGATCACCGAGAACGAGGAAGGCGGCGTCGTTGGGGCAGGCGGCGTGCGCCAGTTGGACCCCGAACAGCATACTGACGACGGCGACACATAGCGCGGGTTTCATGACACGCCTCCTTGGTCATATTGTGCGAATGCGCTAATCAAGCATAGACCCCGGGCGGAGGCCGAACGGAGTTCCGGCAGTTGGAACCTGTGTTTTGGCGGGCGATGCGAGGGAACCCCCGTCGATATCGAACGGTAGTCCGGTGTGCTAACGTGTTATGGCCCATGTCGCATATGGATGACCGGTTTTTTAAGCATGATTGGCTCGTTCAGGCCGGCAACGAACGGTCGGAACACCGCTTTGGCTAATCTTTGAGTAAAGAATTAATTCAGGATGTCGATTTAGCTCCATCTCGGACGTCTAGCAGGTGAGCGCTGGGGTTGCGTATCCAGCACTTAACGAGATATCCAGCAAAGGAAAAATCACCATGACCCCTCCACCGACCCCCGTTATCACCGTCTTTGAACGGTCGCCCGATCGCGGCAGGGGATTGGCGCGTGACATGCGTGTTCGCTGGGCGCTTGAAGAAGTGGGCCAAGCTTACGAGGTTCGTCTTGTTTCGTTCGAGGCAATGAAGGAACCCGCGCATCGAGCGCTTCATCCTTTTGGGCAGATTCCGACCTATGAAGAAGGCGCTCTTGCGCTGTTCGAGTCGGGGGCGATCGTGTTTCATATCGCAGAGCACCATGCAGGCCTGTTTCCTGACGATGCGAATGCCCGGGCACGCGCGATCACATGGATGTTTGCCGCGCTCAACACGGTTGAGCCGCCGATCCTCGATCTCCAAACCACCAGGTTCCTGGAGGGCGACAGAACCTGGTACGAGCAGCGCCTGCCTATGGTCGAGGATCGAATCCGTGACCGGCTGGGCGAGCTGTCCGATCGCCTTGGCAACGCCGACTGGCTCGATGGTGCGTTCAGCGCGGGTGACCTGATGATGGTGGCGGTGCTACTCAGGTTGAAAGCATCGGGTCTGCTGGACGAATACTCGAACCTTTCCGCCTACGTTGCCCGCGGCGAAGCGCGGCCCGCCTACAAGCGTGCTTTCGACGCTCAATTGGCGCTTTTCGCTGGCAAGCTACCGACCGGCCGATAAAGGTCAACTCTGCGCCAGACGCCCTCATTGGGCTTCGCCACGGCCTGCGCGGACACCTCGCGGTTATTGTGCCGTGGACACGCATTTGCACCGCACATCGATCCCTGCGAAGTTGAACGTCGGCTACGGAGAAGGCAGTGCTAAACCTCGGCCGTCCGGTGTTGGCCGAACTCTGGCCGATGTCGAATTTTCGTAGTCGACCCCGAGCCGTTATTCGGGTCACCATGTCGGCAACGACCGCTTTCCAATTCCGAACGGACATCCGTCCGCATCACGTCTGCAGTACGGGCGCTCGCGGCCGACGGGTCGCGAGCGGCCATCATGCACTCGCTCAGAAGCACCAACTGAATCTCGGTCAGATCACCAGCACGCGTTTAGCGATGCTCGTGGCCACTGTGACTTTGTCGTGACGCGCCGCTATTTGAACTTGACGAGATCCTTGAAGATGAGTTTACCCCAGGTATTGCCCCTGGCTTGGACGAGCGAGCCGCCATCCTTGAGCGGTCCTAGCGCAATCGGCGCGAAACCGAGTTGTTCGGCCAGAACCGCGACCGGCACCACCGCATTTTCGTCATCACTCGACAAAAACACGACGCGGCTGCCGCCATTCACGCTCGGATCAGCGGCCAGAGCGGCAGCGGGCAGATGGTTAAAGCCCTTTACGAATCTGGCGCCGGCAAACGCCTTGGCGACAACTGCGGACGACGGCTGCCCCTCCAGGTCTTCAATGGGAACACCGAAAGCATTTGTCGTGTCGATGATCGTCTTGCCCTGCCAGGTTGTGATCTGCTTCGCGACTTCGCGATGTTCCCAAAACGGAACCGCCAGGAAGATCGTGTCGGACGCGATTGCATCCTGCAGCGTCCTGGGGACAACGGTGGGGCCGATCGCTTGTGCCTGCTGCATCAACATCTCGGGAGGGCGCCGGCTGGCGACGGTCACATCGATGTTCTTTCTTGCAAACGCTCGGGCGAGTGCCTGACCTACCGCGCCAAAGCCAATAATCGAATAGCTCATGCGAACTCTCCATTCAGTATTGGTAAGGAATCCATATTTACCGGCCCAACTCGGATCATCTTCGTCGAGTCGGCAGGTCCTTCTACACGCTTTTCGGCGCGTTTTTCAGATGGCCGAGAAGCCGCCGTCGACAGACAACTCCACTCCATTCACGAAGCTCGAATCGTCTGAAGCAAGAAACAGCGCGACCGTCGCAATTTCCTCAGGACGACCCATCGTTCCCCGCGGGATCAGGGATTCGAACATCCGCTTCGCTTCCTCGGTGAGAACCTGGTCCTGCATCGGTGTGGCGATCGGCCCCGGGCTCAGCACGTTCACCCGGATATTCCTGCCCTTCAGTTCGTTAAGCCAAGTGCGTGCGAATGAGCGCAATGCCGCCTTGCTCGCCGCATACACGCCATAACCAGGAAAACCCTTCACCGAAGCAACTGACCCGGTCATGAAGATCGATCCGCCATCGTTGAACAGCGGCAACGCCTTCTGAACCGCAAACAGCGTTCCGCGCGTATTCAGACTGAAAGTTGCATCGAAGTGCTGCTCGGTAATCTCGCCCAGAGGGACGGCTTCGCCCGTGCCTGCGCTCGCGAACAGGATGTCGATCTTGCCCTTTTCCCGCTTGACTGTATCGAACAGGCGGTCGAGGTCGTCTAGATTGGCCGCGTCGCCGCGCACGCCGGTCACGTTCCGGCCAATCAGCTTGACGGCTTCGTCGAGCGCCTCCTGCTTCCGGCCCGTGATGAAAACGTAGGCGCCTTCTTCAACGAACCGCTTGGCGCTCGCCAGTGCCATGCCGCTCGATCCGCCCGTGATGACTGCAACCTTACCCTCAAGCTTTCCCATGACATCTCCTTTCGTGGTGTCGTACTGCGCCTCTGTTCCCATTTGCACAAATGTGCTGTATCTTGTGGATCACCGATCCGGATGCAGGCTCATTATATTCGGATCACCGATCCGATTGTCAAGGCAATTTATGCGAGCTGACGCCAGAAAGAATTACAGCCATCTACTTGAGGTCGCGCGCGACGTTGTCACAGAGCATGGTGCCGACGCGTCCATGCGAGATATCGCCCGCCGGGCCAACGTCGGGTTGGCCACACTGTTTCGCCATTTCCCGACGCGAGAAGCCTTGTTCGAAGCGTTGCTGCGCATGAACGTGGACGAACTGATACAGCAGGCAGCCGAACTCGAAACGTCGAATCCACCTGACGAAGCGCTGGTGTCCTGGTTTCGCGAAGGGGTTGCATTCGTTCAAACCTATAGCGGCATTTGCGCCTTGTTTGCGACCGCGCACGCGGACCCGGACTCCGCGCTTCACGCTTCGAGCACAGCGCTGCGTTCAGCGGGCGCGCGGCTACTGCTCCGCGCTCAAGCCGAGGGAACGGCGCGCGCCGATATGGATGGGGTCGACCTGTTCGCCCTGATGTCGGCGTTCGGCTGGCTCGTCGGCCAGCCCGCATTCGCGCCGCGGGGGGATCATCTCTTTCACGTTATTACGAGCGCCATCCTGACAAATCGGCCTGGCAACGATATTCAGGTTTCAGGGAAGCGGTCGTTCGAGTCCACGCGACTTTCGCGCCGCTAGGTACAACGGCCAAATGCAACAATCAGTGCCGCGCCAATTTCGGAAGGACTACTCGTCCCTGGAATGATCACATCCTCGATTCCATCGCCGACAGAGCGACTCCAGCTGTCCAGCTTGTCGTGATGACTTGGAACGAAAACTAGTCGTTCTGCGGACCTTGCGACGCTGCAGCTCTTCATGTTTTTAAAGAGCGCCCGTCTTGTTTTATAGGCAAAACGATCCATCAGCGACTGCACCCACTCCGAGTATCGAGATTCAGCCGTCAGGCTCAAGGCGCTAGCCTCCTTGAGCGACAGGAATCGGCTTTCCGCCAGAGCCCCCTGAATAGCATTGCCTATTTCAACAGCCGAGGCATCCCTTGTTAATAGGCGTTCTGTCGCCATAGGCTCAGCCATTGCTAGTCGATACCCCGACTGAGGCACGATGCAGAGAAACTCTTCAGTCATCTTCGCCGTCAATCGGCTCTTCCAGTTCGGTTCGCTCAGCATATTTACGGATATATTGGCTAATCGCTGCATCGAGCCAGTGTTGGCACCAGCAGATCGCCGATTGTCGAAGATTGTTGTTGAAACGTCGAGCAAGTCGGGATAAACCCGTTAGCTATCTACAGCACCCGCGCTGTCGCTGGATCGGCGGGCACGGTACCGAACCGAACGAACAGAACACACAGCAATCGCCCGATTTCGGGCGCAACAGTGCTTTGCAGTTCGAACACTCGTAGTAGAAGTGGCATGCGTCCGTGGGCATGGTTTCCTGCCTGGCAAATCCGCAGTGAGGGCAAGTCAGTACGGATTCGAGAATGATGGTACTCATCGCGGCTTCACTTCTGCACGGTGGATGCGAATGACCGATTCAAATCAATGCGGTTTAACGCAGTGGCAATAGATGAAATGCTGGATGCGACCTATCGGTGTGACGTGTGCTTCTTCGTCGTGTTCGACCAGCTTGAATTCCGGGCCAAATTCACCGTGCAGGGAATCCGCGTCGTACCGGACTACGGGAAGGCCGCTGCACTCAGCGGGCCCGTCAGGAGCAAAAGTGGCTACGATCACGTGACCGCCCGGCTTGACCGCCCGCACTACCTGATCGACATACGCGCGGCGATCGGCCTGGTCTGTGAGGAAGTGAAACACCGCCCGGTCATGCCAGACATCGAAGAACTGCTGTGGCAAGGGCGCAGAAGTGACATCAGCTTCGAGCCACTGCACGAGCCCGGATTTCTGGCCGAGCCGCAGCCGCGCCACGGCCAGCGCTTCGCCGGAGAGATCCAGCACGGAAAGGTTGCGGTAGCCGTGAGCGATCAGATCGTCGGTCAACCTCGAAGCACCGCCGCCGACATCGATGATCGCCGCATCAGGTCCGATGCCGATTCTTTGAATCAGACCCAGCGACAGCGTCGCGTGCGGCTGATACCAACTCACTTCGGTCGACGATTTCGCCGTGTAGACGTGTTCCCAATGAGTCTTCGATTGCATCGCCTTTCCTGTAAGTTAGGTTCGCCCGGCTTTTAACGCCTACACCTGCATTTTGCACTCAACTTCGATCCGGTGTTTCCGTGCGATTCGGCCGTTTCGTCTTGACGCGATAATAGACAACGGGTAATCACTGGCAGGTTGCTGAAGACGGTCGATTGTCGTCTGAGGAGCGCGCGTGAGCCGGGACTGTGCAACAGTCGGCTGATGCTCCAGGAGGGGAATTCCGTGTGCTGCAGATCTGCTGCAGCAACGGCGGCAAACCATATCTGACGGGCCTTGGCGCCTGTCATTCCCCCTGAGCGTTATTGAAGCGCGAGAAGTCGCGGGACAAGACCCGCCAGGGGCAGCGCTTTCGCTTGCGACCTTCACAAGATGCGGCGCGCGAATAGCCCGCCTGCTGGTTGCAGGAGCGCCCGGCGTGCGCAGCGCAGCCGCATCACGCACGCCGGGAAGCATCGTCAAGCTGACTCGAGCCGAACTCAGTCGTTGCGCTTGATCCCGAGGCCCGGCAGCGGCCGCGTGCCTTCCAGCTGGACCGCGTGCAGCAGGTCCGGGTCGAGGTCGAGCGCGCGCAGGATCGTCGGTGCGACCTGGGTGGTGAAAACGTACCTGTCATCCGTTCGGCCGCCGTGGTGAATGCCGGGGAACGAAACGACGAGACCCAGATGACTGTCGTCGGGCGCATTGCCGCCGTGTTCTTCATCTTTGGCCGTGCTGGATGTGTAGATCACGCCGGGGTTCGGCTGCACGATGATGTCAGGCGTGCGGCCGTTCGACGGATCGCCGAACCAGTCCGCGAGGCGGTCGCCATCCAGGATGTACGCTTGCGGGCCGTCCGCGCAGATGCCCGGTGCGTTGCAGCTAAGGTTCGCCTTCAGCGTCTTCACCACGGCATCCTTCTGGCGCTGATCGCGCAGCCAGATGAGGCCGACGTCGTCGGTCTGCACGAACCCCGTGCCGGAGAGGCCCGAACCGTCGTTCAGGTTGCCCGTTGTCGTATTGTTCTGGCCGAAGTTGCCTTGAGAGTCCAGATAGTTGTTGGTCTCCAGCTGTTTCGTCAGCGTATCGCCGTTCTTGACGAGCTTCGAGTGGTCAGTCGGCGACTGGCCATGCTTGGCCGTCACGATGATGAGGGTCGACGAATAGTAATTGCGCTGTTTCAGCTCCGATACGATGCGCCCGAGCGCGCCGTCGAGATAGGTGATGGCGGCAGCGACCTGCGGCCCCGGTGTGAAGTCCGCATCGAGATAACCGCCGTTATCCGCCACCGGCGACTTCTGTGCGACGCTAAGCGTCTGGAAGTTCGTGCCGAACGCAGTCGGCATTGGAACGGTCGTCTTACCCGTCGAGTCCAGTCCGTCGATCTCGTTGATCAGCGCCTGAACGTGGATGTTGTCGAACACCTCGGTGTGCGTGTAGGTGTCGAGATAGTAGGTACCCGTTTTGGGGTCGATCGAGTTGATCTCGGTACGTGCCAGATCGTCGACGCCCTTGCCGGACGGTCCGTTGACCCAGTCATAGCCCCATGCGTGCTTGTCTGCCCACGCAGTGCGCGAGCCCGGAATGTGTTCCTTGATGACCTCGAACACCGTGTTCGTCTTGATGTAGTTGTGAGGGTAGACAGGCTTACAGGCACCGTTGATCTTCGCATAGGGAATCGCGTCCGGATTGAACGCGCCGCCACCGTCCAGGTGGATCAGCGGTCCGCCGCCCTTTGCATCGATCCCGGTCGTTTCATCGAACACGACGTTCCACCCCTGCGTGCCGGTGCAGGTCGAATCGAGCGGAGCATACAGCGTCCGGTCATATGACACGTCATAGAAGAGGCCCGCGCTCTTCGGGGAGCCACCCGTCACCAGTGCCGTAAGACCGGGGAACGAATCCGACAGGTGAGGTGTGTGGGCGTTCGTGAAGGTCACGCCCGATTTAGCCAGCAACGCGAGGTTGGGGCAGGCGTTGCTACCGATGCAGCGGGCAACGTCCTGTTCATGCAAACCGTCGAAACTGATGAGCAATACGTGCTTCACGTCGTCCGCTCGCGCAGGCATCGCATGCAAGCCGGAGAAAGCAAGCGCCACGGCGCCGAAGAATGCGCCGGCACGGTACCGCGTTCGAGTTTCCTTGATCATTATTCACCTCATTGACGGGAGTTGGACAGGAAGCCAGACATCGCGCCACGCGAAGAGAACGGCTCGCTCTTTCACCGCGCGCGGGTTTGCTTACACGACGAAAACGCAGGTTTGGCGATCGACCGCTTATTACAGAGAATTACAAGAAACATAGACGCCGAGTGTGACGAGAAAACGGCGCGCACATGTCACAGTCGAGTCGATTAGATGAATGACATAGAAGACGTGTATTCACACGATATAAGGCGGACCGGGAGCCCGATCTGCGAAGGGCTGCTGTTTGACGCGAAACTGGCGTTGGGATGTCATCCCAAGCACCTCGGCGACCTGCCGAATCTGGCCGCCCGCGGTCCGATGTCGAACAGCAGAAGTCGACCCAATATAGATAGTCCGTCCCGCTTTCATCGATACTGATGGCACTGGCAGCGAGCTGCCAGTCGAGGCGGGA
>NZ_FCOK02000118.1 GCF_001544555.2 Caballeronia udeis
GGCAAGGCGGGCAAGGTGCAGGTCGTCGGTTACGACAACATCAACGCCATCAAGCCGATGCTCGCCGACGGCCGGGTGCTTGCAACCGCCGATCAATACGCTGCAAAGCAGGCGGTATTTGGTATCGACACGGCTTTGAAGGCAATTTCCGAGCACAAGAAGCAGTCGGAATTGTCGGGCGTGGTGGAAACGCCGGTGGTCCTGGTGACCAAAAAATAGGTAATACACGCATAGGAAATTGGAATTGTCTGCTTAAAATCTCAAGAAGCGGGCGCCGCTGCCGATAAACGAGAGAATGGGATGATCAACTCGTTTTTTCGATGAAAAGCCAGCAGGCCCGCATCTTGTATCTGGACGTGGTAGGCCGTTGGTGCTTTGCGGACAAGGCTGGTTGCAAACGATTGCGGTCTGGGCCGGTGTGGGACAGAAGCGCCGTCGCATCGAAATCCGCGAAATCCGCCAGGTTCGCGAGTTTCCGGCCGGGCACAGCGAGAGGGGCGTGCGTTCCAGTATCACAGCCGCTTTTCGCCGGAGAAGAGGATGGACGACAGAGTGACGGCCGCGCCCGTTCTCACGGTGAGCGGTATAGGCAAGACCTACGTGGAACCGGTTTTATCGGACATCACGCTGGATCTGCACGCGGGCGTCGTGCTCGCGTTGACCGGGGAAAACGGCGCCGGGAAAAGCACGCTCTCCAAGATCATTGGCGGACTGGTCGATCCGACTACCGGCACCATGACCCTCGGCGGAACACCTTACGCGCCGGCCAGCCGCAGGCAAGCGGAAGCGCTCGGCGTGCGCATGGTGATGCAGGAGCTGAACCTGTTGCCCACGTTGTCGGTGGCGGAGAACCTGTTCCTGAACCGCTTGCCGCAGCGCAAGGGGTTTAAATTCGGCTGGATCGACCGGGCGGCGCTGCGTGAGGACGCCCGTCACGCGATGCAGCAAGTCGGGCTGGACGCGATTCACCCGGACACGCTCGTGGGCGAACTGGGGATCGGGCATCAGCAGATGGTGGAGATCGCACGCAATCTGATTGGCGATTGCCGCGTGCTGATTCTCGACGAACCCACGGCCATGCTGACGGCCCGCGAAGTGGACCTGCTGTTCGAGCAGGTCGAGCGCCTGAAGGAGCGGGGTGTTGCGCTGGTGTACATCTCGCATCGGCTGGAAGAATTGCGGCGGATCGCCGGGCGCGTGGCCGTGCTGCGCGACGGCAAGCTGGTTCACATCGACGCCATGCAGAACCTGACGAGCGACCGCCTGGTCACGCTCATGGTGGGCCGTGACATAGGCGAGCGGATCGATCTGGGCGAACGGCGGATTCGCGACGTCGCGCTCAAAGTCGCCGGCATGAGCCGCGGCCAGGTGGTTCGCGATGTATCGTTCGAAGTGAAGGCGGGCGAGATTTTCGGCATCAGCGGGCTGATCGGCGCGGGCCGCACGGAATTGATGCGCCTGATCTACGGCGCGGATCGGGCCGATAGCGGTGTGGTCTCGGTGGCGCATGACGGTGGGGCGCTCACGCCGGTGAAGATTGCATCGCCTGCGGACGCGGTGAAGAATGGTATTGCACTGATCACCGAGGATCGCAAGGGCGAGGGTCTGCTGCTGCCCCAGCCAATTGCCGCGAACATTTCGCTCGGCAATATCGGCGCGGTGTCGAGCAACGGATTTGTCGACGGACGGCGCGAAGCGGCGCTGGCGCAACAACAGATCGACGCAATGCATATTCGCGCTGCCGGTCCATCGCAGCCGGTGTCGGAGTTGTCGGGCGGCAATCAGCAAAAGGTGGTGATCGGCCGCTGGCTGGCGCGTGACTCCACGGTGCTGCTGTTCGACGAGCCCACGCGCGGCATCGATGTTGGCGCAAAATTCGATATTTACGCATTGATGGGTGCGCTCGCGCTGGAAGGGCGGGCGCTGGTGGTGGTGTCGAGCGACCTGCGCGAATTGATGCTGATTTGCGACCGGATCGGGGTGATGTCGGCGGGACGGATGACCGGAGTTTTCGAGCGGGATAGCTGGTCGCAGGATGCGTTGCTCGCAGCGGCGTTTGCGGGCTACACGAAACGCGACGAAATCCTCCAGGAACCGATCTTGCCTGATGCCAAGGCGCCCCCTCGGCAAGGAGTGCCGGATGGGCAAGCCGATCGACCGGCAATCGACCGTTGACACGGCATGGCGGAGGTTTTTGAAAGCAGTTGAATCAAAGTGGTGAAGGTCGTGAAGTTGGCGAACGTAGCAAAATCAGTTAAGAAATCAGCTGAGGCAGGCGCAAAGCGGCAAAAAGCTGCGGTGTCTGCCAGGCATGAAAGCCGGCGCGGGGAAACGCTGGCTGAACCGTCGTAATAGCGGTCGTCATGGCAGTCATGACGGCCGCAAACAGGCACGTAGCGGAACAGCAGGACCAAGCAGGCAACCGCGGGAGCGCTGTCCTAGAGGGCGGCGCGGTGGGACGCAGTTGCGGGGGCCAACCAAGAAGAGCAAGAAGCAGGACCAAGTCAGAGAGAAGGACCAAGTATGGCGACGATCAAAGATGTAGCAGCCATTGCGGGCGTATCGTTTACAACGGTGTCTCATGTTGTGAACAACTCGCGGCCTGTGTCGGCTGAAGTGCGGCTGAAGGTGGAGCGCGCGATCCTGGAGCTTGATTACGTGCCCTCGGCAGTGGCGCGTTCGCTCAAGGCGCGAAACACGCTCACCATCGGCTTGCTGGTGCCCAACGCCACCAATCCCTACTTCGCCGAACTGGCGCGCGGCGTGGAAGACGGGTGTGCAAAGAACGGCTATTGCATGTTCTTCTGCAATTCCGACGACGACCCCGCGAAGCAGCGCAGCTACTTGCGCGTGCTGCAGGAAAAACGCATTGACGGGCTGGTGATCGCGTCGGCGGGGGAAGACGCGGTGCTGGCGCAAAGCCTGGCCGGATCGCGTGAGCCGCTGGTGATCCTGGACCGGAATATTGAAGGGGTATCGGCGGATCTGGTGCAGATCGACCACGAGAAGGGCGGTTATCTGGCCACGCGCCACTTGCTGCAACTCGGCCACTCGCGGGTAGGCTGCATTACCGGCCCGATTGCCACGGCGGTCAGTGCAATGCGCGTCCACGGGTTTATCCGCGCGATGGCGGAGCGCGGCATCGAGATCGAACCGAACGCCATCCAGCAGAGCGCGTTTTCGGCGACCGGCGGTTACGAGGCGGCGTCCCAGCTCTTCGATACCCTCAGGCCCACCGGCATTTTCGCGTGCAACGACATGATGGGCGTAGGTGCGTTGCGAGCGGCCGCGGAGCGGGGCATCAACGTGCCGCGTGATTGCTCGATCATCGGTTTCGACGATATCGAATTGAGCCGGTACACGTACCCCGCGCTGTCGACGGTCGGGCAGTCGGTGCGCGAACTTGGCGAGTTGGCGGCGCAGACGCTGATCGACCGGATCGCGGGCAAGGTGCCGGCGACCACGCGGCGGCGCGTGGTGACGCCGCACATGATCCTGCGTGAATCGACAGCCGTCGTATCGGAAGTGTTGCCGCAGGCGTATCGGAAAGATGTGGGCTCTGCTGCTCCGCATTACGCGGCGCAGGATCACGGTAATACCCAGAACGCCTGAAGCAGGCGGAGGGCGCGTACATTCGGGGTTTTGCCAGCATCGGCAAAACCCCGCTTTGCGGCGCCCGGACGCGGGCGAACCGCTCGCGGTAACAACGCTTTAAACATCAGAAGCGCTCAATTCAAACGGACCACCGCGTCCGGCTGCATCGTCATTTCCCTTCCGCCCGCCGCCTTCCGAATCAACGCTCACATCCGCCTGTCACGCCGGAACGACGCCCAGCACGATTAACCCTGGAACATTTACAACAATCGCATTAATGCGCTTATTTGCTTAAAGATGCGTATCTAAAGTTCTTAGGGTAATTCATTAGACGAAATAACATTTCATGAATTTCCTCAAGTGCATCGTTCACGCGCCGTAAAAGATGTCCAAGCAGGCGAATCTGGTCTTGCTCTGAAATCGCGATTCCAGGACCGCGTCGTGCCGACAATCTTTATCAGCAGCTCCGAGGAAATCATGAACATGAGTTTAACGATCAAGGCGCGTCTCGGTCTGGCAATGGCATTTCTGGGGCTGCTCCTGATGGCTATTGGCGGACTGGGGCTCTACGGGATGAATCAGGCGAACCAGGCCTATCGCGACACATTTCAAAACCAGATGCCAAGCGCGAACGCCGTCAGCAACGCCGAGCTTTATACCGCTCGGGAGCGGCTCATATTCGACCGTGCCGCGTTTCTTGCGGGGACACCGGAGGTAGCGGCGACCATCGAACGCGGCGGCATGATGCGTGGCCGTGCCAACGATTACTGGAAAAAGTACACCGAGCTGCCGCAGGACGCGAACGAAAAGCAACTCGCCGACACCTCCAACGCAAAACGCCTCGCGCTGCAAAAGGTGATCGACAGCGGCTATGAAGCCGTCAGGGCCAATGACCAGGCGCGGATCATAGAAACAGCCAAGGCGATGCAGGTCGCTTACGGCGAACTTTCGACGGCCAACGACGCGCTGCGCAAGTTCCAGTTCGACGCCGCCAGCCAGGGCTACGACGGGGCCCAGTCGGCCGCAGCGACGTTTCGCATGCTGAGCCTGATCGCCATCCTGGCCGGCCTCGCTGCCGCCGCGTTCTCGTGGTTCTCATTGCGCCGCGCGATTGGCCGGCCGCTGGACGCAGCACTCGAGCATTTCGAAGCAATCGCCGCGGGCGATCTGCGCGGCAAGGTCGTCCCCACGTCACGCGACGAAATGGGCCTCCTGATGCAAGGCCTCGCCCGGATGCAGGCCAGTCTCGTCGGCACGGTGCGCAGCGTGCGCTCGGGCAGCGAATCCATTGCGACGGCGACCAAGCAGATTGCGGCGGGCAATATCGACTTGTCGTCACGCACGGAAGAACAGGCGTCGGCGCTGCAGGAAACGGCATCCAGCATGGACGAACTGACCGGCACCGTGAAGCAGAACGCCGACAACGCCCGGCAAGCCAGTTCGCTGGCGGCCAACGCGTCGGAGATCGCGAACAAGGGCAGCCGCGTGGTGGCGCAAGTGGTCAACACCATGGGTGACATCAACCAGAGTTCGGCGAAGATCGCGGACATTATTACGATCATCGAAGGGATTGCGTTCCAGACCAATATCCTCGCGCTGAACGCGGCCGTGGAAGCCGCGCGGGCCGGTGAAGAAGGGCGCGGTTTCGCTGTCGTGGCGGGGGAAGTACGTAACCTCGCTCAACGTTCATCGGCGGCGGCGAAGGAGATCAAGGGTCTTATCGATACCTCGGTCGAGCGCGTGCAATCGGGAACCTCGCTGGTCGATGAAGCCGGACGCACGATGACCGAAATTATCGGCGCGGTGCAACGCGTGACCGACATCATGGGCGAGATCGCGGCAGCCTCGCAGGAACAGAGCAGCGGCATCGAGCAAGTGGCGCGTGCGGTCACGCAGATGGACGAAGTGACGCAGCAGAACGCGGCACTGGTAGAAGAGGCCGCGGCTGCGGCTCAATCGCTCGAGGATCAGGCAGCGAAGCTGCGGCAAGCGGTGGCGGTATTTCAACTCGATGACGACGGTTCGCTCGACGCCGGTGTCAGCCGCGCCGCCGTAAAGCCCGGATCATCCGCGGCGGCAAAGCCGCGCCCGGCCGTTCCGGCAAGACCGCGACGCGTGGCACCGGTAATGGCATCAGCTAAAGCGCCTGTTACAACAAGGCCGGCGACCCCTGCGGCAGCCGGAGATTGGCAAACCTTCTGATTGGCTGCGCGGGTCCATTGAGTCGAACACGCTCCGCGAACCTGGTTCGTGGAGCGTGTTTTTTTATTGATCGCGCTTTCACTGGCGCATCATCCTCGCCGATTGACCGAGTTGAGAACTGACGCGTCCCAAAGACGCTTCCCACTTTCTGAGCACGCAATGAGGGTCCCATTTGAGGGCTCGATTCTAAGGGTCCGATTCGCTCGCGGCCTTGGCCTTGAGCCCTGCGTCCGGTCAACACAAGAACCGCCGGGCAATCGCTGCCTCAGAACCCCCATTGTCCAGACCCGAACTCGCGATCCAGGACAACTTCCCCGTACACTGAGCGCACTTCGTTCATCCTTCACGGGATTAGAACGCGTTTTCGATGCCCACCACAGGACGCTCGCCATGACCGTATCCACCCTTGCCGCGCAACTCGTTCAGGCTCGCCGCCAGCGCACGCTGATAGAAGACCTCGAGTCAGTCGATATCCCTGCCGACGACGCAGCGGCTTACGCCATCCAGCACGAAGTTCTGACCCTCTCCGGCGCGCGGATCGGCGCCTGGAAGGTCGGTGCACGTGCGCCCGGCGCGCCGGCGAACACGGCGCCTATCGATGCGGAACTTGTCCACACATCGCCCGCGCGGATTGCGCACGCGTCATTTTTTCGCGTGCTGATCGAACTGGAGATCGCGTTTCGTTTTTCGTATGCATTGCCGCCCCGTAGCGAACCTTACAGCCGCAGCGAAGTGTTCGCGGCGCTGGGCGGCATGGGCGTGGCGCTGGAGGTGGTCGATAGCCGCTTCGCACAATGGCCGAACCTGGCAACGCTGGCACAACTTGCCGATTCGCAAAACAATGGCGCGCTGGTCGTTGGCAAGATGGAGCCGTACGATGTGATCGCCCCGAACTTCGATTTCCTTTCACCGCTGCTCGAACTGTCCGTCGACGGCGTCTCGATCGTGCCGCCCAGCACCGGTAATCCGGCAGGAGATCCTCGCGAACTGCTGGTGTGGTTCGTCAATCATTGCAGCGCTCACGGTCACACGGTCCAGCCGTTCTGGACCATCACCACCGGCTCCTACACGGGTGCACGGCGGGTCGAGGGCCCAAGCGTGGTCAGCGGTCGGATTGACCGCGTAGGTGAGATCGAACTGACGCTGGAATGACATTTTCGCGGCATTTCGGCGCACGGTGACAGCGGCGCAAAAACCATTCATGCGCGCCGGTTACATCAAAAAAAGGCACTCGTCAGAGTGCCTTTTTTACCTTTTAAATCCATCTCCACTTAGCGGGTATAAGCGGTCAACGGATGCCGGTGCGTATCGTTTAGTAAGAGAGACACGGCGGTTGAGCGCCAGCAGTTCAATGACACTGAAGAGTCGATGTCAAAAAAAACGCACCAGCTCTTGCATCGTTCCAGTGCTGCGAAGCGTATATGACATAACTGCTGTGGGATAACCGGTGGATAACATGTGGATGAGCATGTGGATGAGCGGAGGACAACACAGGGACAACTCGGCATAGGCGCAACATGGGGACAGGGTACACGCGGCATATGAGCGACATAAACGCTCAATGTATAACCGCGGGCAATGCTGGACCGCCGGCAGCAGCAGCCGGGGTATTTGGCTGCCAGCATGTCGCATGGGTCCGGGGCTTGTACAGCAAGGCTATGCAGCCAATGCGGAAAACGTTTCGCGAGTCGGGATGATGATTGTAGGTGAACGAAAATATTCCACCAAGCTAGGAATACTTCGAAGCAAATCAACAACGCATTTGCATGAAAAAAAATTCGAATAGGTTTAGGATGAACTGAAGCGATGTTGTTCTGATTAGGCGCGCCGCGCACGCATTGCTTTCTGACTTCGGCGAGGAGGTAGCATGGATATCTACAGCAGTTTCGCGACCCGCTTCGAAAAGACCCGCGAGGAGGAATTCTCGCTCGAAGAGTATCTCGCGCTCTGCAAAGACGATCCTGCAACGTATGCAACTGCGGGCGAACGGATGTTGGCGGCTATCGGGGAACCGGAGTCAGTCGACACGCGCACCGACCCGCGTTTATCGCGTGTGTTTGCAAACAAGGTGATCAAGGTGTATCCGGCATTCCGTGAGTTCTATGGAATGGAGGAAGTGATCGAGCAGGTGGTGTCGTACTTCCGGCATGCAGCCCAGGGGCTGGAAGAGAAGAAGCAGATCCTGTATCTGCTCGGACCTGTGGGCGGCGGCAAGTCATCCATTGCCGAACGTCTGAAGCAGCTGGCCGAGCGTGTTCCTTTCTATGCAATCAAGGGTTCGCCCGTCAACGAGTCTCCTTTGGGCTTGTTCGACTATGACGAAGACGGTCCTATCCTTGAAGAGCAATACGGCATTCCGCGCCGCTATCTCAAGCTCATCCTGAGCCCGTGGGCAGTGAAGCGCCTTCACGAATTCAATGGCGACATCCGCAAGTTCCGCATCGTTCGCCGTTATCCCTCCATCCTTCGCCAGATCGGCATAGCCAAGACCGAACCGGGCGATGAGAACAATCAGGACATCTCGTCACTGGTCGGCAAGGTCGACATCCGCAAGCTCGAAACCTATTCGCAGGACGACGCTGACGCCTACAGCTACTCCGGTGGATTGTGTCTTGCGAACCAGGGCTTGCTTGAGTTCGTCGAAATGTTCAAGGCCCCGATCAAGGTGCTGCACCCGCTGCTCACCGCTACCCAGGAAGGCAACTTCAAGGGCACGGAAGGTTTCGGTGCGATCCCGTTCGACGGCGTGATCCTCGCTCACTCGAACGAGTCGGAATGGAAGACGTTCCGCAATAACAAGAACAACGAAGCACTGCTCGATCGTATCTTCGTGGTGAAGGTGCCGTACTGCCTGCGCTATAGCGAAGAGATGAAGATCTACGAGAAGCTGCTGCGTAATTCTTCGCTGGCCGAAGCAGTATGCGCTCCCGGCACGCTCAAGATGATGGCGCAGATGGCGGTGCTGACCCGCCTTCATGAACCGGAGAACTCCAGCCTCTTTTCGAAGATGCAGGTCTATGACGGGGACAACCTGAAGGACACGGACCCCAAGGCCAAGTCGTTCCAGGAGTATCGCGACTTTGCGGGCGTCGACGAAGGCATGACCGGCGTCTCTACGCGGTTCGCGTTCAAGATCCTGTCGCGGGTATTCAACTTCGACTCCACTGAAATTGCGGCCAATCCGGTGCACCTGATGTACGTGCTGGAACAGCAGATCGAACGCGAGCAATTCCCACCGGAAACCGAACAGAAGTACCTGTCGTTCATCAAGGACGTGCTGGCGTCGCGGTATGCCGAGTTCATCGGCAAGGAAATTCAGACCGCGTATCTGGAGTCGTATTCGGAGTACGGGCAAAACATTTTCGACCGCTATGTGACGTATGCCGATTTCTGGATCCAGGACCAGGAATTCCGCGATCACGATACCGGCGAGAGTTTCGACCGGGCGTCGCTGAATGCGGAACTGGAGAAGATCGAGAAGCCGGCCGGCATCAGCAACCCGAAGGACTTCCGCAACGAGATCGTGAATTTCGTGCTGCGGGCGCGGGCGGCGAACGGCGGCAAGAATCCGGCGTGGATCAGCTACGAGAAACTTCGGGTGGTGATCGAGAAGAAGATGTTCTCGAATACCGAGGAACTACTGCCGGTGATCTCGTTCAACGCTAAAGGTTCGGCGGAAGAACAGCGCAAGCACGAGGACTTTGTGAACCGGATGGTCGCGAAGGGCTACACGCCGAAGCAAGTGCGCCTGCTCTGCGACTGGTATCTCCGGGTACGCAAATCGTCGTAATGCAGGCTTTATGCGGCCGTCGTGTGGCCTTCGTGTGACCTTGCACAACGGCAATTTTTGATCTGCTTTTTGGTCTGCATTTGGGCATTTTCCACAGGGAGATGAACGAGTTCTCAGCGAAGCCCGGAAAAACGTGATTGAATCGTAGTTGTGTTGTCAGTTTTGAGTAGTTCAGACTTATGGTTCGCGTGATGCTGGCCGTTGGTGCCAGCGGAAACGCGAACATCTTGGCGAGTGCCTTGCGGCCTTGCGCCGCAGTGCGGTTCAGGCCGCCAGCGCTTCGCTTCCTCGCCAATTACGCGGGAGACTGGATGTGCTGCATCAAATCATCGACCGCAGGTTAGCCGGTAAGAACAAGAGCATTGCCAACCGCGAACGCTTTTTGCGTCGTGTCAAAAACTATATTCGCCGTGCGGTGTCGGACGCCGTTCGAGACCGCAGCATCAAAGACATCCAGAGCACGCAAAGCATCACGATTCCCAAGAAGGACATCGCCGAACCGTCGTTCCGGCATGGCCCTGGCGGAAAGCGTGAGCTCGTGCATCCGGGTAACGCCGACTACATCCGGGGCGACAAGATAGCGCGCCCGAATGGCGGCGGTGGTGGCGGCGGCAAGACCGCGAGCAACGAAGGCGAAGGGCAGGACGACTTCGTGTTCGAGCTGTCGCGCGAAGAGTTCATGCAGTACTTCTTCGACGACCTCGAGTTGCCGCGCCTCGTCAAAACCCAGTTGCTTGCCGTGCCCACGTGGAAGAACGTGCGGGCCGGGTTTTCGGCTGAAGGAACGCCGAACAATATCGATGTCGTCCGGTCGCTGCGCAGTGCGCTCGGGCGGCGGATCGCGCTGGGGTCGCCTTTATCGCGCCAGTTGCACGAGATGGAGCGGCAGTTGGAAGTGCTTCAACTGGAGAACGACGACGCAGAGGAAATTGCGCGGCTGGAAGCCGATATCGTGATCATGAAAGGGCGCATTACGCGAATTCCTTTCATCGACCCATTCGACTTGCGGTACGTCAACCGGATCAAACAACCTACGCCATCGAGCAAGGCGGTGATGTTTTGTCTGATGGACGTGTCCGGTTCCATGGACGAGCAACGCAAGGATCTCTCGAAGCGTTTCTTCATTCTTTTGTACCTGTTCCTGAACAGGAACTACGAAAAGATCGAAGTCGTGTTCATCCGGCATCACACGCGCGCCGAAGAAGTGGATGAAGAAACCTTCTTCCATTCGACCGAAAGCGGCGGTACGGTGGTATCCAGCGCGCTTGAGTTGATGAAGAAGATCATGGACGAACGGTATTCGCCTACTGAATGGAATATCTACGGTGCACAAGCGTCCGACGGCGACAACTGGACAGACGATTCACCCAAGTGCCGCAAGCTGCTCTCAGAGGACATTCTTCCGAAAGTGCGATATTTTGCCTACATTCAAGTAGCGCCCGAAGAGCAGAATCTCTGGGTGGAATATGCTCGTCTGGCGCAAGGCGCGCCTGAACTCGCGATGAAGAAAGTTGAATCGGCTGCGGATATTTATCCGGTCTTTCGCGAATTGTTCGAGAAACAACAGGCGGCTGCATGACAACACGGCATCTGAACAACGAAGCACGTGGGTATCACCTCAAACCCGGCGAAGAACTGACAGCACAAGACAGCGCGCCACAAAAGGCCAGGGGGCCCCGCAAAAGCGCGGCGTCGGAAGGAGACACCATGAACGTGGCAGAAAAAAGGCCGTTGCCGTGTCCATCGGATTGGACTTTCGAGCTGATCGAGGAATACGACACCGAGATTTCCCGTGTCGCGCAGCGGTATGGGCTCGACGTCTATCCGATCCAGCTGGAACTCATCAGCGCCGAGCAGATGATGGACGCGTACGCGTCGGTCGGCATGCCGGTGAACTACCGGCACTGGTCGTTCGGCAAGCACTTCCTGTCCACCGAGAAGAGCTACAGGCGCGGCCAGATGGGCCTTGCGTACGAGATCGTCATCAACTCGAATCCGTGCATTGCGTACCTGATGGAAGAAAACACGATGACGATGCAGGCGCTCGTCATCGCGCACGCGGCGTACGGGCACAACTCGTTTTTCAAGGGCAACTACCTGTTCCGGCTGTGGACGGACGCGCACGCCATTGTCGATTACCTTGTTTATGCGAAGAATTACATCGCAGAATGCGAGGAGCGGCACGGCATTGACCGGGTGGAGGAACTGCTCGACTCGTGCCACGCACTGATGAACTATGGCGTGGACCGGTATAAGCGGCCGCAGAAATTGTCGCTGGCGAAGGAAATGGCCGCACGGCGCGAACGCGAAGCGTATTTGCAGTCGCAAGTGAATGAACTTTGGCGCACGCTGCCGAATAAGAAAGCGACGACGACCGAGGAAATTGAAAGCCGATATCCGCCGGAACCGCAGGAAAACCTGCTGTATTTTGCGGAGAAAAATGCTCCGCTGCTTGAGCCGTGGGAGCGCGAGGTTATTCGCATCGTCCGCAAGGTCGGCCAGTATTTTTATCCGCAGCGGCAAACGCAGGTCATGAACGAAGGGTGGGCCACGTTCTGGCATTACACGCTGCTCAATACGCTTTATGCGGAAGGCCGTCTGGAAGACGGTTTCATGATGGAATTCCTGCATTCGCACAGCAACGTGGTGTATCAGCCGCCCGTTACCAAGCAGTATTACAGCGGCATCAACCCGTATGCCCTCGGATTTTCCATGATGAGCGATATTCGCCGCATCTGCGAACACCCGACGGATGAGGATCGCGAATGGTTTCCGGAGCTTGCCGGCAGTGACTGGCTTGAAGCGCTGCATTACGCCATGCGCAACTTCAAGGACGAGAGTTTTATTGCGCAGTATTTATCGCCACATCTGATTCGCGAAATGCGCCTGTTCTCCATTCTCGACGACGATATGCGCGACTCGCTGGAAGTGTCCGCCATTCACGACGAAAGCGGATACCGGTATGTGCGCCAGGCTTTGTCGCGGCAGTACGACATGCATCATCGCGAGCCGAATATCCAGGTGTATTCGGTAAATACACGCGGCGATCGCAGCCTGACGCTACGCCATTTCATGACCGATAACCGTCACTTGACCAATGACAGCGAAGAAGTGCTCAAGCACATGGCGCGGCTGTGGCAATTCGACGTGTATCTTGAAAGCGTTGATGAAAATGGCACGGTGAGAAAGCGCTTCGACTGCAAATACACCGGGGCGGAGAAACGCTGAGTTCACTGGGTGAGTTTGCTGAATTATTCGTTATCGCTCGTTGAGGCATAAAAAAGCCGGCTCGCTGATTAACTCAGCGAGCCGGTTTTTTATCGAGCGCCGAAACTCTAGACCTTATCGATCCTCCTGGCTTCTTCGTTTTGCGTGAACAGATCCCAGCTCGCCATGAACAGCGCGGCGATCAGCGGTCCAATCACGAAGCCGTTGATCCCGAACAATCCCATTCCGCCCAGCGTGGAAATCAGCACCACCCAGTCAGGCATTTTCGTGTCCTTGCCCACCAGGATAGGGCGCAGCACGTTGTCCACCATGCCGATCACCACCACGCAGAACACGATCAGGATCACGCCGCGCCAGATGTCACCGGTGATCAGGAAATAGGCTGCTGCCGGCGCCCAGACCAGCGCGGCGCCAATAGCCGGCAGCAGCGACAGGAACGCCATCAGCACGCCCCACAGCAGCGAACCCTGGATGCCCAGCAGCATGAAGATCATGCCGCCGAGGAAACCCTGGACGGCCGCCACCGCGATATTGCCCTTCACGGTCGCCCGGACGACAGTCGTGAACTTGGCGATCAGGTGTTGCTTGGGCTCGTCGTCCAGTGGCAGCGCGCGGCGAATGCGCCGGCCAATTTCACCGCCGTCGCGCAGCAGGAAAAACACGAGGTACATCATCACGCCGAAGCTGATCACGAACTGGAACGTGTTCTGGCCAATGCTCAACGCCTGCGAGGCCACGAACTGGCTGATCGCGGCGGCGCCGTTGGTCAGCCGTTGCTGAATGCTCGGGATATCGGTCAGGCCAAAGCGGCCAAGCAGCGCCTGCACCGAGTTCGGCAGTACGTGAATGGCTTGCTGGAAGTAGGTTGTGAAATTGGGCTGGCCAGCCTTGATCTGGGCGTACGCAAGGCTGATTTCCTGGACGAGCGTGGCAGCAACGAAGCTGAGCGGCAGGATCACGATCACGATCGTCAGGCCCAGCGTGGCGAACGCCGCCAGATTGCGCCGCTTGCCGAATTTAGCCGCGAGGTAGCGCTGCAGCGGCTGGAACAGGATCGCAAGGATTGTGCCCCAGAAGATCGCGCCGAAGAACGGCAGCAAGATCCAGCAGAGCGCGACCGTGACAACAAAGAGCAAGAGGTGGAAGAAGTTCTGGTGAACCGTACGGTTATTCATGAGATCCCTGATGTGAGGCGGAGTCCAGGTGTGACGAGGGCGAGCTTCAACGCCTGGTCACCCTTACCGATGCAATTGCCGGATGCTAGCACGTGCAAGTTTTGGTCCATGAAGCATGGCTTTGTAAGGTTTATTTCGCATTTGGAAACCCTCGTCCCGCCATCGTTTTGCCGGTATCTCAAAAATAAAATAGGTATAATTGAGTATCTACTCATTAATCGATTCGATCACGCACGATGGCTCGACCCAAAAGCGACGACAAACACAACGCGCTGCTGCTTGCCGCAGAACAGGTTTTCGCCCAGCGCGGGCTCGCTGCCGCGCCCACATCGGCTATATCGAAGCAGGCGGGGGTGGCGGAAGGGACCCTGTTCACTTACTTCCGCACGAAGGACGAACTGGTGAACGCGCTTTATCGGGCCATCAAGCTCGATGTCGCCGATGCACTCATGACCCGGTTTCCCCGGACGGGACCCGCACGTGACCGGTTGGAATATCTGTGGGGCGCGTTTGTTGATTGGGGCGTCGCGAATCCGCAGCGGCTGAATGTACTCGACCAGTTGTCGGTGGCGGATACGGTCAGCGAAGAGTCAAAGGCGGTCGGTTATGAACCCTTTGCCGAGATTGAAGCGCTTGCACAGCACAGTATCGACACGGGTGTCCTGCATGCCTATCCGTGCGCATTTATTGCAGCAACCATGAAATCAATGGCTGAAACCACAATGGCCTTCATGACCGCTTATCCGGCGGAGGCGGGTCAGTATCGGACGATTGGGTTCAACGTGTTCTGGAACGGCATCTCCCGCAATACGGATAGTTGATTCACAGGTCGACCAGGCGGGCGACGTTTTATTGCCAGCTCAATTCGACGGTTTAATGACTGATTACTCACGCAAAAATACACTGGAGGACGAGCATATGAATACATGGACCACAGCCGATATCCCCCCGCAATCGGACAAACGCGCGCTGGTGACCGGAGCGACCGGTGGATTGGGTTATGAAACATCGCTCGAACTGGCGCGGGCCGGCGCCGAAGTGATTCTCACCGGGCGTAGCGAGGCGAAAGGGCGAACCGCGCTCGAACGTATTCGCCGCGAAGTACCCGCTGCCCGGATTCGTTTCGAGCACATTGATCTTGCCAGCCTCGCGTCCATTTCGAGCACCACGCAGCGTCTGCTTGAAGAGGGCGCTCCGATCGATCTGCTCGTGAACAACGCCGGCGTGATGATGTTGCCCAAGCATGAAACAACCGCCGATGGCTTCGAGCGGCAGTTCGGCACCAACTATCTCGGCCACTTCGCGCTGACTGCCCAGTTGCTGCCGCTGTTGCAAAAGAGCGCCGCGCCTCGGGTGGTGAACCTGAGCAGCATTGCGCATCGGCGAGGGAAGATTGCGTTCGATAATCTGCAAGGTGAGCGGGCTTATAAAGCATGGCCGGCGTACGAGCAGTCGAAGCTCGCCATGCTGATGTTCGCGCTGGAACTGCAACGCCGCAGCGACGCAAACGGCTGGGGCCTCATGAGCAACGCGGCGCATCCGGGTTTTGCGCGGACGGATCTCATCGCGAACGGGCCGGGTACTTCGGGCGTATTGTCGATGCTCAGCCGCGCGATGATGCCGTTCCTGAGCCATAGCGCGGCCGAAGGCGCATTGCCCACGCTGTTGGCAGCGACCTCGCCGGATGCACGGAGCGCGGCTTATTACGGCCCGAAGGGTTTCCAGGAGTTGATCGGCGCGCCCGCCGAGGCACGCATTTTCCCCCAGGCGAAGGACACGGCGGTTGCCGCTAAACTGTGGGATGTATCGGTGAAACTGACGGGCGCATCGTGGCCTGAAAAATCATGAAAATACTTATTTTTGGTGCGACGGGAATGGTCGGGCAGGGTGTGCTGCGCGAATGCCTGCTTGATAAGGATATCGAACGAGTGGTGACTGTGGGGCGCAATGCGACGGGGCAGCAGTACCCGAAGCTCACCGAAATCGTGCATAAGGATCTGTTCGATCTCACGCCGATCGAGGCAGAACTCACCGGCTTCGATGCGTGCTTTTTCTGCCTGGGCGTGTCGTCGTTCAGGATGAGCGAGGCGGACTACACGCACCTCACTTACGATCTGACGTTCGCGGTCGGCCGGACTTTGTCCCGTCTTAATCCGGACATGACGTTCTCGTACGTGACGGGAGCGGGAACCGATACAAGCGAGCGCGGACGCAGCATGTGGGCGCGCGTGAAAGGCCGCACCGAAAACGCGCTGCTGCGCATGCCGTTCAAGGCCGCGTATATGTATCGTCCCGGGATGATCCAGCCAATGGACGGCATTCGCTCGAAGACGGCCGTGTATCAGATGGTGATTTCGCTCGGGCGGCCCTTGCTTCCCGTGTTGCGGCGCGCGTTCCCGAACGCCATTACGACGACCAGCCAGCTAGGGCGGGCAATGATCGCCGTGGCCCGCGAACGCGCCCCGTCGCGGGTGCTGGAGTCGCGGGACATTACAAGGTACTAGACCTTTCACTCGCGCCGAAGGCCCGAACAACGAATGACTTATCGCGCGGCATCGCCCCAACGATATTCCAGCGTCGCGTCGTCCAACTGCGCTTTAAGTTCGGCATCGAGTGCAAGATCGACGGCGGCCAGCGTATCCGAGAGCTGATCGGGCCGGCTTGCCCCGATAATCGCCGACGTCACCGCCGGGTTCGCCAGGACCCACGCCACCGATGTCTTCGTCAACGACTCACCGGTTGCGCCCACGATCTGCTTCAGCTTTTCGATGGTTTCAAACTCGCGCTCATGCCAGTAGCGCTGGTGATACATCGCCCCCGCCTTGCCCACGGCCGCCGTAAACCGACCTTCCGACGGAGTGGCATCGTGCTTATGCTTGCCCGTCAGCAAACCGCCCGCGAGCGGGTTATACGGGATCACGGCCAGATGCTCGTCCGTGGCAAGCGGCAGCAACTCGCGCTCGATCTGCCTGAATAGCAGGTTGTAACGCGGCTGGACGGAAACGAAACGCGCGACGCGCAGGAAATCGGAACGGCCCAGCGCAGTGGCCAGCCGGTACGCGAGAAAATTCGATACCCCCACGTAACGCGCCTTGCCCTGGCGCACGATGGTATCGAGTGCTTCCAGGGTTTCGTCGAGCGGCGTAGTGAGGTCGTCGGAATGCAGTTGGTACAGGTCGACGTAATCGGTATTGAGGCGCTTGAGCGACGCATCGATAGCGTCCAGCAAATGCTTGCGCGAGGCGCCCTGATCCCACGGCGACGGTCCCATCTTGCCGACCGCCTTCGTCGCCAGGATGAACTGACTGCGCCGTGCGGGTGTTTCCTTCAGCCAGCGCCCGACGATCTCCTCGGTGCGCCCGGCCACGCCTTCCGTGCTGCCGAGCGGATAGACGTCGGCGGTATCGATGAAATTGACACCGGCTTCAGCAGCACGATCCATGATGCTGCGCGACACGCTCTCTTCGGTCTGCAAGCCGAAGGTCATCGTGCCGAGGCACAAACGCGAAACGTTCAGGCCGGTACGGCCAAATCTGCGGTACTGCATGGCGAGCTCCTGGGGCGTGTTGAATGTCCTGCCAGCTTAAACGTTCAGGCCCGAGCCTGCATTTGCGCTGCCGGATGATACGAACTACAGACGCTACGAATGCTACGAGGTCACGGCCTGCGGCGCCGGGCGCGGGGGCACGGCATCGAGGAAACGGAACACAATGGCCGAAGCCAGCGTCACCACTCCCACGCACACAAAGGCGATCCGGAACGCAAGCGCCGCCGAGCCGAGGCTCGCTGAGAACACCGACACCAGGCCGCCGCCAATCGATACCCCCAGGCCAATTGCCAGCATCTGCACCATCGAAAAGAGGCTGTTGCCGCTGCCGGCGTCCTTGATGGACAGACCCTTGAGCGTGACGCTGTTCATCGCCGCGAACTGCATGGAATTGCACGCGCCGAATACAGCGAGGATCGCAATCTCGATCGCGAGCGGCGTGCTCACCGAGAACGAAGCGAAGCCGACTATCGATGCCCCGACAAGAATGGTGTTCCACAGCAGGAAATTGTCGTAGCCATAACGCTTCACGAGCGGCGAGATCCAGCCCTTCGCAACGGTGCCGGCGAACGCGGCGGGCAACATCATCAGACCCGAATGCAGCGGCGTATAACCGAGCTGCAGTTGCATCAGCAGCGGCAGCAGAAACGGCACCGCACTCGATCCGATCCGGCACAGCAGGTTGCCGATCAAGCCCACGCTGAAGTTCGGCTCGCTGAACAAGGACAGCTTGAAAAGCGGATCACGCCGGCGTCTGGCATACGGAATGTAAGCGAGTGCCGCGATTGCGGAGAGCGCGAACAGTCCGCCCGACACCAGCAACTTGTGCGTATGCGCGGGGCTGTCGAGCGCCATCGAAAACGCGACCATGCAGAGCGACAGCAACCCGCAGCCGAAAAAGTCGAAGGGCGCGGCCTCGGCAATGGCATCGTTGGGAAGAAAACGATGCACGGCGAACAAACCCACTGCGCCAATGGGCACGTTGATCAGGAAAATCCAGTGCCATGTAAACGATTCGACGAACCAGCCGCCGAGCGTCGGTCCGATGATCGGCCCGACCTGGCCCGCAATTGAAATGACCGCCAGCGCGGAGACATACGCTTCGCCCGTCACGCTGCGCAGCACGGCCAGCCGGCCAATAGGCAGCAGCATGGAACCGCCGATGCCCTGAATCACGCGCGCCACAATGAGTTGATTCAACGATTGCGCGTTGGCGCAGCACAGCGAGCCGATCACGAACAACAGGATGGCGACGAAGTACACGCGCCGGGTGCCGAAACGGTCGGCGAGCCAGCCCGACGCGGGCGTGAGGAGCGCCATGGTCAGCGTGTAGGCGACCACAATAGGCTGCATCGCAAGTGGCTGCGCGTGCAGGCTGCGCGCCATGGAGGGCAGGGCCGTGTTCACGATGGTCGTGTCGAGGGCCTGCATGAAAAAGCCGACGGCCACGATCCACAGGAGCGCCGTATGTGAGTTTTTTGAAGTCATCTATTGCAGCAGGAACAATGTCGCGCAAGGCTCACGCGATGTGACGATTTTAAGACGTCAACTGGCAATCGGGAACCCCGCTGGCCGCATTGACTATCATCGGAAAATTCGATCACAATAAGTCATGCTCAATCCAGTCTGGCTGAACACGTTCGCGACGGTGGCCGCGTCGCATAGTTTCACCGACGCCGGACGCCAGCTCAAGCTGACGCAATCCAGCGTGAGCGAACACATCCGGCGGCTGGAGGAACACGTCGGGCGCCGGCTGCTCGTGCGCGATACCCATTCGCTTTCGCTCACCGCCGACGGCGAAGCCATGCTGGTTCACGCCCGCATGATCCTGGAGGCGATGACCCACGCCGAGATGCAATTCCGCTCGCCGCGTCTGCGGGGCCGCGTGCGCCTGGGGTCCTCCGACGACGTCGCGCTCGGCCCGCTGCCAAGCGTACTCGCGGCCTTTCGCCGGACACATCCGGATGTTGAACTGGAAATTACCATCGGCATGACGGGACGGCTTTACGAGCACCTGGACGCAGGGTCGATCGATCTGCTGATCGGCAAGCGGCGCATTGGCGATGCGCGCGGTATTCCGCTGTTTTCCGGACAGCTCGAATGGCTTGGGCTGACCGGCACCGAGGTGGACCTCGATCAGCCGCTGCCGCTGATCCTGGTAGCGGAACCGAGCGTGACGCGCGCCGTGGTGCTCGACTCGCTGGCTGCTGTCGGCGCGCGCTGGCAGGTGGTCTGCACGAGCAGTTCGTATGCGGGGTGCATCGCGGCTGCTCGTGGCGGACTGGGACTCACCGTGAGGTCCCATTTCCTGGCGGGAAGAGGGCTATCGCCACCGGTAAATCGCGCGGCTCTGCCGGAATTGCCGCAGGTTGAATTCATCGCTTTAGGGGCGAAACATTTGAGCCGCCCTGCGGAGACGTTGCTGGAAATTTTGCAGAACAGCGACCTGCGAGGCGAATGGCCGGGTGAGTGACCAAATGATCGCCTGTTGGTCAGGGCACGACCCGTGCGCCAAGGGCTGGCGCGGGTGTGGCGGTATTCATCAGATCAATCGAACGGCGGGCCGGTTGTGCAAACACAACGAATTCTGACAATCGGATTTCTATCAATCAGAGGCTTCTTATATATTGTGCGGCGAAAAACGCTGCCGGCTTTCCGCTTCAACCCTGGCGCAACAACTGATTGCAGCCAGGCACCGCAGCAATCCACCCTTTAGGCGATGCCCCAAGCTACAACCCTTCTCCTGCGTGCGCTGTTGGTGTTCACGGCAGTGTTTGCGTGCAGCACTCGCGCAAGCGCCGCTGCGTACGTCGTGAAGCATTGCGACGAACTGGAAGGCCAGTCGGTGCCGGCCTCGGTGATCGGCTTGCCTACTCGCGGCGCCACTATCCTGAGCGCGTCGGTGGTAGCCGCCGCCGCGCCGAAAAATCGCAACGGCGAGTATTGCAGGGTGGTCGGCGTGATCAAGGCGGTGCTGGACACCACGCCCGATATCCGTTTCGAGGTCAATTTGCCCGCACTCTGGAACGGCCGCGCGTTGCAGATGGGCGGAGGCGGTTACAACGGCTCGATCGTGAGCGGCACCGAGCCCGCGGCCTTCGCGCCTTACGCTTCGCCGCTGTCCACCGGCTACGCGACCTTCGGTTCGGATTCCGGCCACGTAGGCAACTCCGGCCGCGCCGATTTCGCGATGAACGACGAAGCCGTGGTCAACTTCGGCTACGGTCATCTCAAGAAAACCCACGACGTCGCGCTCGCGCTGATCATGATGGGCTATGGCCGCAAGCCCGAGCAAACCTACTTCGCCGGCGGCTCGACGGGTGGGCGCGAAGCATTCACGGTGATCGAACGCTATCCCGACGACTACGACGGCGTGATCGCCAACGCACCGGCCATCAACTTTTCGGGCGTGCGCCTGATGGGCGTGAAAGTAGGGCAGGCGGCTTATGGAACGCCTGGCGGCGCCCTCGGGCCGGTCCAGCAAAAGCGCGTGTTCGGGACCGTGCTTCACGAATGCGACGGGCTGGATGGCGTAGTCGACGGCATCGTCTCGAACGTGGAAGCGTGCCGCAAACACGAACCGCAGATCATCGAGCAACTGCGATGCGCGAGTGGGCAACGGCCTTCGTTGCGGGACAGTTGTTTGTCGGAGGCGCAACTGGCGACGCTGGAAATTCTGCGCGATGGTTTTACGCTGCCATATGAACTTGCCTACGGGGTCACGAAATACTACGGCTATAACGTGTTCCAGGGCGTGGATTTTTCCAGCGGACTGGGGCTCGGAAATTCACCGGTCCTCACCCAGCCCCTGACCTTCGATGCCGATGGTTATCTGTTCACGCAGGGCGCCAGCTATATGAAGTACTTCGTCACGCATGACCCGCGCTTCAATACGCTTGGCTTCGACGTCGATCGTCCGGGAGTCTACAAATCCCGCATGGTTGATTTGTCGGCGACGGTCGGGGCGATGAACCCTGACATATCGGAATTCCTGGCGCATGGCGGGAAGCTGATCACCATGCACGGTCTTGCCGACGAAGTCATCAGCCCGAACCAGACCATCGCTTTCTATCAGTCGCTGGTGGCGAAGTACGGGCAGAGTATTGTCGATTCGTTCATGCGGCTTTACATGGTGCCGGGATTCCAGCACGGCAACGGTGTGTTCATTCCGGCGTGGGACGAGCTGGGTGCGCTCGACCGGTGGGTCACCATGAACATTGCGCCGGAGACGCTGCTGGGAACCGATATAGCCAGCGCGACCAACGGCCGGACCCGGCCGCTGTGCCGGTACCCTGGTTATCCGAAGTACCTGGGCCGTGGCAACGTCAACAATGCCTCGAGTTTTCGATGTGAAAACCCCTGACCGGGCCATGTTTGCAGTACGGTCAGTGCTCGCCGTTGTTCCCGCACCGCCTCATGCACGAACTAGTACAACATCCCGTAAATAGGTTTAATAATTATCTGGCTGCAAATAAGGCTCCAGGAGCGTAACGACGAGTTGA